>DYLW01000037.1 GCA_020721865.1 Leptospira biflexa
CCGGATTTTTTCCGGGGTTTCCCTGCCGTTTTTATGTCTCTTCATAACAAAAAAACAACATAAAAAATATTTTTTTTGTTGACAATCTAAGGAAACTACGTCCTATAGACTGGGTCGATGCCCTATGTCAAAGACCCACAAATTTCGTGTGGAGGAAAAATGAACAAAAAAAGAGCATTTCTGGCATTTGTTGCCGGCATAGCTTTCGCGGGTAACATCTTTTCCTACAGCCAGTCCCAGATGTTTCAGAAACCAGGGGTAATGGGAGACTCTCTTTCCCAAGGTTTTTATGGGGCCACTGTAGAAAGTAAAACCCAGAACTGGGCGTATCCGGTCCTGGTGGCAAAACAGGCTGGATCCAATGTCAGCTACAACACTCTGAAAGGTCCTTTTATAAACCTGGAAGATGTGCTGAATCTGGACTGCGGTCCCATCTGTATTGCCAGATCCATCATTGGTGGAAACGCTGCAACCGTATCTTTGCCAACCCATTCCGGTATCACTGGTGCCGAGTATACATCCGTTTTGACTACGAGCGGAACGTGCCAGGATATCAACGCAAAAAAATGGGTAAAAGAATGGTACTGGAAGAAAAAGGGCTGGTTCTGGTAT
This sequence comes from Leptospira biflexa, assembly GCA_020721865.1. Taxonomy (GTDB): domain Bacteria; phylum Spirochaetota; class Leptospiria; order Turneriellales; family DYLW01; genus DYLW01. Next base: position 613 of record DYLW01000037.1, read on the forward strand.
CCCACATACAGATGGGTACAGAAAGCGGATTGCCAGAAACCGGATAAATTCCACCAGTTTGGGCTCAGAAACTCCGGAACCCAGATGCAAATCATGGAGAAAGTTCAACCATCTTTTGTATTGGGAACTGTAGCTGCTAACCACGTGCTTTGTACTGCTCTGCACACCTCTCTGGACTGTCTGGACGAAGCCAGATACAAAAGAGACGTGAGAGAAACAATGCGGAGAATCAGAAACATTGGTAATGTAAAAGGCGGGGTATTGTTTTCCATACCAAACGTAACCGCTATTTCTTATCTGGAAGAATATTCAGATCCACAGGGAAGATACGCATATTCCGGTTTAAAAGCCTTTTACCGCAATGGTGTATCCAGCCCCAGCGAGGTTCTGGATGCCGGAGAAGTAAATATCATCACCAATTTTCTTACCATGCTGAATAATGAGCTGAGAGCTCAGGCTGCGGCAATGAACTGGGCATTCGCTGATCTCAAAGTAGCATTTGACGATATCAAAGAAAACGGACGTCCCATTGTTGCATCCAACGGCTACAGCCCCGGAAGTGCCTATGCTAATTGGCCGCTTCCCGGAAAACCAGGGGTATTTGGTCTGGACGGAGTGCATCCCAATCGCTATGGTCATTCTGTTATGGCCAATGAGATCATTGGTGCCATCAACGCCCAGTACGGTTTTTCCATACCCAAGGTAAGTGAATATTCTGCCTGGTACTACGATTCTCTGAACCAAAATCCGATTGATTTGAAACATTTCCTTTCCAACAACATCATCGGCCAGTTCATTTCGTGGTTAATAAATATATTCGTGTAAAAAGTCGCTTTTGATTGAATAACCTTTAAGAGGAAGCTCTTAAAGGTTATTTTTTTATTTAGAAAAAAAAAGGAAAAAAAATGAATAAATGGTATTATATTATTGGAATTGTCTTATTGGTTATTTTGGGATTTATTTTCTGGCCGTCCTCCAAATCCGGGGAGTCCGCAAAAACCACCCCGGGAGTGGGCAACAAAAATTCTTCCGGCCTGTACCAGAATTTTTATGATGATGCTCCATCGCCCATTCTGTCCCAGGAGGACAAAGAAATGGTTCGTCGTCTGTGGCCGGATGTACTTACTCCAAAGGAAAATAACCGGGAGGCGGTAAGAAAAGAGTGGGAAAAATTTGCCCAGAAGTATCCGGAAAATATTTTCATACCGGATTCCATCAAGCCTGATTTGTCAGAGGAGCAGGAAAAAGAACGTCGTAAAACCCTGGATGCATACACCTCTGTGGCCACCCGGTTTGCGGCTATGGAAGCTAAAGCAAAAAATGCTACGGCTGGAACAGAGCCAGTGACTCCATCCACCGAAGGCATCACTCCGGAGCAGCAGAAACTTTATTTTGATTATAAAATCAAAGAAACCCAGAGTAAAATTGATCTGATGCAGTATGCCCTTGATTCCAACGGACTGGACAACGACCAGAAAGAGGAAGCCCAGACGCAGTTGGAAGCATGGAAAAAAGATCTGGAACAGTATAAAAAAATGGCCCAGTAAAAATGGGAAAATTAGGACTCTGGACGGGGGCGGTTGTCATCTTTTTGATGCAATCCTGCGGACCCTCCCGTCCTGTGAAACAACCGGTACAGGAAATGGAGAAGCTTCCCACCCCGCAGGAAATTGAGGCAAGCTTTCAATCGGCCGATTGGTCCACCCGTTCCAATGCGGTCGTGGACGCCATCCGCATCCAATACGATGGTGGAAAGGATACCATTCTGCGGCTTTTAATCCACGACCCGCATGTGGCTGTGAAGGCGGCAGCCTGTGTGGGTGCGGCTCATTTTCAGGATGCCCGTGCCGGTGCCCCCATGCTACGTTATCTGAAAGATCCGCAATGCCAGATTCCGGATCGGGTTCTGGTGGATGCTTTGGGGCAATTGAAATACCGGCCAGCGGCGGCCACTGTGGTTCAATATCTGGCCAATGAAGACCATACCATGCGGTTGATAGCCGTGGCTGCTCTGGAGGGTATGGGAGAAACCGGAGTATGTGGGCAGGTTCTGGCCATGGCCCGGAAGAATAAGGATCCGGAATTTGCCAAGACGTATGCGATGTCCATGGGAAAAATTCCCTGCCGGAATTCCGAGGATTATCTGATCCAGTTGGCCCAAAAATCCGCAGCGGGTCCCACCCTTGCGGCTTCCTATCTGGCTTTGGGGCGGATCAAAAGTCGGAATGGAATCTCTCTGCTTGTGAATGCACTGGAAAAGGAATTTCCCAAAGGCAAGGAAAATGCCGCCATCGCCCTGAAAGAAATACAGTCTCCGTCCTCTCTGCCACTTCTGTTCGCAGTTGTGGAGAAAGGGGATAAAAATTTCATCTGGGATGCGGCCAGAGTGATTCCGGAGATCCAGAAAGAGAAAACCCGGGAGAATTCCGGAAAGCGAGCCCATGCGTTGTTTTTAAAGAAGAATGCCATCATCCAGCCTGCAGCGGCTTATATTCTGGGGCATTTGCAGTATAAAACCGCCACCGGGGATTTGCTGGCCTATGTGCGGGATCCCAAAGCTTCTGGCCGGGTGGAGGTTGTTGATGCCTTGGGCTGGATGCAGGATAAATCCGCTGTACCGGAGCTGATTAAGATTCTGCAGGAAAAATCTGGGGATGCAAGGGCACAGGCTGCTTTGTCTCTGGGTTTTCTGAACGCGGCAGAAGCGATTCCGTATCTGAATGAAACCTCGCTTTCTGGAGACAATAAACTGGCCAAGAATTCCATTGAAGCACTTTCCATGATCGCGGCGGAAGGCTCACTGGAAACCCTGGAAAAAATTCTGAAAAAAGACAATGAATTTTCTCCTTTGGCCGCTGCCGCTATAGCATCTTCCGTGGAAACCCGTGCAGATGAGGTGCTGATCACGGAGGTGGAGAAAGGTTCTCCGGCAAAACGGAAATCCATTCTGAATGCCATGGCCAAACGTGCCAGTGAAAAATATGTGGATGTTCTTATGCGGTTGGTGGAAGACGACGACCCGGATTTACGCAAAGCGCTATATTTTACGTTAAAATCCATTACTAAAAAAGAGTACTACGCAAAAAACCAGTGGCTGAACTGGTATGTGGATTATAAATCCGGCAAAAAACAATAACTTATTTCTGGTTGAGCTGGCGGAATATCTGTTCCGCCAGACCCAAAGACTGTAACCGGGAAGCGGTTTTTACCCTTTCTGTGGTAAGCATATCGTCAAAGATTTCTTCCGCCGGCCCACCGTTGATCCATCCGGTTTTGGGTATGTTTTTCTGCATCTGTTTATACATTTTTTCTGTGAAGAATGCTTCAAATTCCAAGGCGGCTTCATACATTTTCTGTTTTTCCGGAGAAGAAGCGATGATTTTCTTCAGTTCATCCTCTGGAATACTCTGGGATATTTTTTCCGATGAAATTCCAAAATGACGTTTTCTCTGGTTTTGCAACATCTCATCGAAGGTATTTTTTCCATTTACCTGTGGTTTTTTTTCCGCCAGTTTTTTATATTTGTAAAGGTCTTCTTTGGGGATGATGTCTATGTGGGATTGGAACAGAAGTGGATCCATTTTTTTCTCCTATAAAATGATTAATTCTCCATGCAAAGCTCCCGCTTTGTGGATTCCTTTTAATATTTCAATGATATCGTGGACACCCAGACCCAGCTTATTCAGGTGATCCACAAGATCGGATACTTTGGGGGTTTCTTCCAGAAGAATTGTCCCGGACATATCTTTTTTATCCTTTTCTGACATGGGATTCTTTGCGGTGTTTTCTTTCTTTTTCTTGTCCGATATTTCTATATTCAGACCGTTGCGAGTGACCACCACTCCGGAAATGCCCACATCGGCACCCATGATGATGGTTCCGGAAGCGGAGTCAATCACCACCCGGGAAAACGAATGGACTTCCACTTGCAGAAGAGAAATTTCAGAGAGGAAGGCTATGGAATCCTTTCCCTGGGGGACTTTTACCTTTATCTGTCCCTGCGGGTTCAGTGTGGCCGAATCCGGAAATTTTTTATTAATGGAATTGATGGCATTTTGGGCGGTGTTGAAATCATAATTACGCAGGGATAATTCCAGAAACCCCTCGCTGGAAATCTGGGCGGGAATTTCCTTTTCCATGATTCCACCGTTGATTACATAAAATGTATTTTTTTCTGTTTTAACCGCAGTAGCGGGGAGGGGAGTCTGGGCAACCCCGTAAATAATTCCATCGGCACCCTTCAGGGGGGTTTGCAGCAGATAACCGCCGGCCAGGGATTTGGCATCCCCAATGGAGGATACCCATAAATCCACGCTGTCTCCCTTTTTTGCCATGGGTGGTATTTTTGCCATTACCATGACAGCGGCTATATTCCGGGAGTTTGTAGCTGAGTTTGCCGTTTCAAAACCGGCATTTTCCAGAAACCTTTTGATGGCCAGATTCGCAATGGGGGATTGTCTGTCTCCTGTTTGCGGAAGACCCACCACCATCCCAAATCCCGTGATCTGGTTTTCTTTCATGGTGGAAAGCCGGGTAATATCACCCAGAGGCATGGAAAGCGGCATTACCATTGTGGGAAAAAACAGCACATTTACGATAATTGAATAGATAAATCTATTTTTCATTGCATGGCTCCCAATATTTTGCGGATCTGCTGGAGTTTCAGATTTTCTTTTTCCGCGTCGCTCAGTTTGGCTTCCGGTCCTCCGGGTTGGTTGGTTTGGGGATCCGCTGGTTTTTGTTTCATCTGGATAGTGGAATCCGTTTTATCCGGAATACGCAACCGTATGGTAATATTCAGGTCAGCAATAGCGGAGGAGGATGCATGATAGTTGATAATATTTCTTCCGGAGACAATTCCGGAAAAAGAAATTGCTACTGGCTTTTCATCCATCGAAATGGTTTTTTTCCCCACCAGGCGATACGTGTTCCGGGGAAGAACTTCCGCTACCCGGGCCGGCATTTTCATTTCCACCGTATCATTGCTTTTGATGGAAAATGAATCTTTCTCCGAGGATTTTTTACTCTGCTGGGATTTTGTCAGAAATTCAAAATTGGCGGTATCCGGATTCAGGGTAAGGTTGATTTCTCCGTTTTTCCCCCATTCGCCTTTTGAGGAGATGATGAATTTTTCTTTTATATCCACAATGATGATGTCATCTGTCTGGATGGGGGTTGCATAAGGGTTATGGTCTTTCCATGAGGAAGTCTGGGAATACAGAATTCCCATTACAGAGAAGAGAAAGAGAATAATTAAAATTAAAAATTTCCATTTCATAGAAGTTGTTTAAATACCACTTTTCCCGGTTGGATAATTTCCGCCAGATATTTTCTTTTATGGTCCAGAGAGGAAACCTTTACAATACCGTTTTGCGGTGAATCTTCCAAGGAAATGACCTGGCTTTGGGAGCGGATAAAGCCATCCTGAAATTCCATGATCAAGATATCTCCTTTTTTTATTCCGGTCTCTTGCGTTGCAGCTTTAATTATATCAAAACCATAAAGATACTTTTTCTCCTCGTTTTGATTTTGGTAGAATATTTCTGCTGTAAACGGGAAACGGCTTTCTTTCTCCGGAGTTTTTGCCACAAGCATCCAGAATTTATACTGGGGGTGTTTTTTCATTTCCAGCCCGGCTTTTTTATCGGTGCAGACCGCAGCCGGACTCATGAAATGTATTGTCACCTTTTTGGAATATCCATCCCAAACAGGGGAATCCGCATTGATTTTGTTTTCTATAATAGAGACGAGGGAATTCATATCCAGTTGACCAGCCGGGCATACCTCTACAGAAAATTGTGGTGCCGCCACCAAAAGGTATACCAGATAAAAACCCCGCTTCATGGATTACCTTTTCAACTGGATGGCCGTGGCCAGCATGGAGTCGGAAGTGGTGATGGCTTTGGAATTGGATTCATACGCACGCTGAGCCACAATCATGTTCACCATTTCTTCCGCCAGATTAACGTTACTCATCTCTAGGAATCCCTGCAGAAGTGAACCAAATCCGCCCAGACCCGGAGTGCCCGGAATTTCCGCTCCGGAGGCGGCGGTTTCCTTGAAAAGATTTTTACCCACGGCCTTCAAACCGGCAGGATTCAGAAAACGATAGAGTTCCACCTGCCCAATAACCGTCGGTTTGACATCATCCCCAATATTAATACTCACCTGCCCATTTTCTGATATGGCCAGGGTTTCCAGAATGCCGTCGCGGGGGAGAACCAAGGGCGGTTCCAGTAAATATCCATTGGATGTTACCACCTGCCGGTTGGAATCAATTTTAAAAGCACCATCCCGCTGGTATGCAAAGGAACCATCCGGAGTCTGGATTTTGAAAAAGCCCACGCTATTGGAAATGGCAATATCCAGTTTATGTCCGGTGGACTGAAGGGAACCCATTTCAAATATTTTTTGAGTGGCCGATGGGCGAACCCCGTGTCCCACACTCACTCCGGTGGGAATTTCAGAAACTGCGGTGGCGGGGGTGCCGGCCATTACTTTATGCTGGTAAATCAGGTCTTCAAAATCGACCCGATTTTTTTTATACCCGTATGTGTTCACATTGGAAAGGTTGTTGGAAATGGTATCAATTTGAAATTGTTGGGCAATCATACCGGTTGCCGCTGTCCAGAGCGATCTTTGCATGTTTATAGTATCGGACAATGCGGGAAAATCCCCTGAAATTTTCTTTACGCAAAGCTGGAAATCCGGTGGGTTACTGGCTGGGTTTTTGTGCTTCTTTATGATGATCCTGATTGTTTACAGCGGAATCCACCGCATCCGCCCAGGCGAGGTATGTGGAGGGCGGAACCAGGGAAAAACGGCGGGACAGGAAATACCGCTGCCGGGAAAATCCCAGGAAAATCCAAGGGGCATCGTGTTGGATGGCTTTCTGTATTTTTGCTACAGCATCGTCAGAAAAGTCCCCTTTGTCCAGCAAAGCGTCCACTGCCGAATTGGAATAGTAGGCACGGTTGCCACCCATTCCGGCGTTGCGGGAATGAAACAGGGGAGATAAAAAATTCGATGGATGTGGATAGTCCGCTATCCATTTAAACAGATAAATTCCCGCTCTGCGTTCGTTGTTGAAACGTACCAGAGTGGGGAGATCGTACACATGCAATTTGGTTTTCAAACGGAAATTCTTTTCCAGAACATGGCGGATCACTCTTGCCACATTCTGACGCTCTCTATCCGGCGGAGTGAATATGGAGATCACTTCGTCTGCATATGCCAGAGAGGTCAAATTACTTTCCCGGAATGGATACCGTTCATCGGGCGGGGGGGAAAGCTCCGGAGGAACGGGATAATCCGCCGGAATATAGGCTCCGGATAAAACTTTTTCCGCAATGGCCTTTCTGTTCATTCCATGGTTTAATACCCGGCGGAAGGACACATCCGCCAGAATGGATTTCCCCTTTTCCGGATAGACAATGGCACCATATAAAACCATAAGCTCCGGGATATCCAGAGCCCGGTATTTCTCCGGATTGTGGGGGAAAAAGCGAAAAACCCCGTCAGCTTCATAGATATCAAAATAATCCCTTTGGAAAAAAAACCATCGGGCTGAATCATCGGACAAGGTATGGATGACAACATTATGGATGGCCGCATTGGTTTTCCTTTTTCGGGACAAATGCACCTGCCGGGGGTCGCAGGATTTCAGGACATAATTCCCCGCTCCAACAAATTTATTTTCTGCGGAAAAAAAATCGGCAGAGTAGATGGAAACCTGTGGCATGGCCAGCCGGATGCGGAGATCCTCCCAGATAAGCTTTGTCTGGTGAATATCCATTGGCCGAGGTGATTCCAGGAAAAGGGTAATTTTCCTTTTCCCGGATTCCCGCAGAGAATGGAGATTGCGGAGGATCCACTGGTGGCGTTTTTCTTTCATGGCCCGCTCCAGGCAGAAAACCACATCATGGGCGTTCAGGAATTTATCTTTATTTACCCCGGAAAATTGAATGGATTTTTTCAATGTGATTTCCACTCTTCCGGGAAACACTTTTTCCGATGATACCAAATCGGGTTTTAAAATTCCATTCTTATTAAATGAGTACAGTCTTCGGTGGAGGAAGGAGAAAACACTGCCACAGGTCTCATCAATGCAGAGAAGGGGATCCTGCGACAAAAGTTCACCCCGTAGGGTAATATGAACGGTATGGGGGTCTTTCTGTGGGACGGACGGGGAGCAGGAAATTCCAGAGAGAATCACCCAAAGAAACGCCAGGAATCTCAATCTTCCCATGGGAGAGCGTGGGACAGGCTTTGCGGATGTCAATTAGTTTCGGGTCATATTTTCCGCAGACCTCAGCATTGCCAGAGAGCAGATTACCTCCGTTTCCTCCGCCGGAAATCCCGTTTGCCGCAGGAAAGATTCTCGGGCTTTCTCCAGCCATGTTTCCAGATGTACCAGCGAAACATCGGTTAATCCGGGATCTTCCGGTGATGCTTTTATTTTTTTCAAGGCTTCCATGGGTTCTCTGTGACCCAGAATGGTTTCCCCCTTTTCACCAAAAACAATGGTGTATGTATGGCTTTTCCTGCGGAACAGAACAAAAAGACTTTCTTCCCCGGATGTAATCAACCGGGCGGATCGGAATGGTGTCTTAATTTTTTTTACCTCTCTGGCTGTTTCAGCATTCATTTTTGCCAGATCATCAAAAACGGTGGATGTCTGGATTTTTTCCGCATTATCAATAAAATCAAGGGTTTCATTCAGATTCACATCATGATTGAAAATTTCTTTTAATTCTCCGGCGTAAGAGTAAAGAGGAACATCTTCCGAATCATTTTTCATAAGAACCGGAACTTTGCTGAAGGATGCCTGCTCGCTGCTTTTTGCCATTAGTCGTCTCTGCCAGTTTTGGGCAATATGGAATATCCCGGAGTCCATGGTATCCGGAAAAAAATTCCAGATTTGAATATTGCGGGGCTCATGCCAGGGACGCAGGATTCTTCCCATCCGCTGTGCCAGGTGCAGAACCGTCCAAGGCAAGTCATAATTAATCAGAATGGACGCGTCCTGGAGATTATATCCTTCGGATACCGCTTCTGTGGCAATCAGGATATCAATTTTTTCCGATAGAATCCTGCGGGAGAATACATCGTCCTGACCGGGAGAAATAACTCCGCACGCAATGGGGGCAAATCTTTCCAAAATAGAATCCAAATTCATGTTTTCATCAGAGGTTCTTTCAATCCTAATATCCGGATATTTTTTTCTTAATTTTTCATGCAGATCTCTGGCTGTTTCCCGGTAAATGACAAAGATCACAATTTTATTGTGTTTCTCCCTATCAATGATTTCGCACAGTTTATCAAATTTATCTTCTTTGCCGATTTGTCCTGCCCGTTCGATGAGTCTGGACGTTAAGGTTTTCAATTCTTCCGGATTGGCAAAACGCATCTTTTCATATCCCTCTTCATCTGCAAGGGGATTTTCCGTGCTATGGATTTTTTTCAGGGTTTCCCTCGCATAATGCAGAGAGGAGCAGAACTGGTGGATGAGTTTTGCCTCAAAAAACCCATCTCTAACCCCCTCCGGAGAATCGGAGAAAAGGACATCTGTGGGGTTTTTCTCTTTTCTCCTCAGGAGATTGCTTTCCAGGAGAATTTGTAGCAGAGGATTTGTCTCATTGGAGAATGTGCAGGTCCTTAATTGTATAATCCGTGGAAAGTATTTTTTTTGAGAATTATTATATAGAATAAAGCGATTCTGATTGTCATCCGTCTGGCTGAAATAGGTGACCACCGTGGGTGCGGTCATTACAGAAGCAATTTCCAGATTGGATAATTCTCCCGGTGAATCGATTTTCCATTTTGCCTGGCGGTGGCGAAACATTTCCGTCATGCGGGTGTTAGGCAGGACATTTAACTGGGCATTGATATCATTCACTCCTTTGCTGTATGGAGTGGCGGTCATCAGCAAAATCCGGGCTTTTTTCCCCACCGCTTTTTGTATCCTGTCGTTTCGCAACCGGATTTTATTCCTGATTTTTTTTTCATTCCGCAGATGGTGGCTTTCATCCACGATGAGCAGGGTGAACTCATTGACATTATTCAGCTCTTCCTCCAGATACTGCACATCCCGGTATTTCTCCCAATCGTCCAAGGATAAAATATGGAAAGTGAATTCCCGGCTGGATACGTTCGCGGAACGCAGGGAACGCGACCACATATCTTTAAGTCCCGCCGGACAGAAAACCATAACCCGGTCAATGCTTCCATCGTTTCGTAACAAGCGGGCCACATGGGAAGCCATCACCGTTTTCCCCAGCCCGGTGGAAGCCACCAGCATGGCTCCGCCGTGTTCCCGCACGGAGTGGAGGATTCCGGCCACCAGGGGTTTTTGGTAATCGGCCAATGGGGGAAGCTGCCCGATTTTATCCGCCTCTGGAAGTCCGTATATTTCCAGGAGAGAACGGGCGTAAACTTCATAGGGGGTTCGCAAGGATAACAGATCATCAATGGCTTCCAGAAGACTCTGCGTCAGAGGGGTGGCCGTCGTGAAAATCTCATCGAACCGGGAGACAAAATATGCCACATCCTCCGGATCCTCCACAAGATAGCCGGCCTCCAGGGAATACCGCAACCCGGTGCCGGTAAAATTGGCGGAAGTGACAATGCATTTTTCGTGATCTGCGATATATAGTTTCGCATGGTGGGCCTTGTGTGCGGGAAGGATAGCTCCTCTGTTCTGTCCTGCCGATATTCCCAGAGAAATAACTCCGCTTTTTAATTGAGATCGAAATTTCTGGAGAAGGAGCAGTCTCTCTTCAATATTTTCAATCTCATGAATGCTCTGGATAAAAGAAGAGAGAAAGCTTTCCATTTTCAGAGAGGATGATTCTTCATTTCCAATTAACAATTTCAGAGTCTTCCCATCCAAAATATCATCCAGTATTCTGTATCCACTTAGCTCAAAAAATGCGGAAGCAATGCGGATTGTCCGGGCATCCTGTAATATTGCCCGTACAGCGTCTGCGGCCTTACCTCTGCGGAACCATCGATTGTTTTCTTTTTTTTCTTCTGTTCTGTGTTTTGGGTGCATGAATCCTTATTAGTATCGGCAGAATCCCGGATTTTAACCCATTTTCGATATTTAAAATATTTCTATTACAGAAACAAATATTTAATAATGTTTCTGTAAAAATAATATATAAACATAATTATTCTTTACAAAGAAACATTAATAATCATTGTGATTTATGAATACTGCCATTTTGCTCAATCTGGAGTTGGGTCTGAAAAGAAGGCTGGATAATTTGCCCAAGCGGGTAAGGCCATTCACTTTGGAAATGGACGAATTGCCGGATGCCCTCATTTTGACCGGTCCCAGAGGGGTGGGGAAAACCACTTTTTTGTTATACCATGCCATCCATTACAATAGAATGCATAATAAGCAGCAAAAATTATTCTATTTCTCTGCAGATAATCCCGTTTTGTCAGAGGAATCATTGTATGAGGTGGTACGTTTTGTCCAGCTTGCCGGATACTCCGGAGTGATTATTGACGAAGTTCATTTTGCAAAAGACTGGAGTCTCCATCTGAAGGCTCTCCATGATGACTATCCCGGATTCAAAATATGGGCCAGTGATTCCTCCTCTCTGGTACTGCGGGGAGGAGTGGGGGATCTTTCCCGTCGATTTGTGTACAGGGAAATGCCCTTGATGTCCTTCCGGGAATACCTGTATCTGGAGACGGGAAAAAAATATCCGGTGTATAATCCCCTGGAAGTTAAAACAGAGGCAGAAAAAAAACTGCCGGTACGTCCTTCCCCGGAGATACTGGCCGCCTTCCGCCAATACAGAAGCGTGGGCACCCGTCCATTTTATGCGGAAGGAAATTTTCCTGAGAGGATGCTGGCCGTTCTGGATAAAACCCTTTATGCGGATTTACCATTTTTTCTTCCGCAGATCACGGATGGAAACCTGCGTCTGGCAAAAGCCATAGTGGGGACTCTGGCAAAGGCAAAAATTCCCCGGCTTGCCGTGCGGTCTCTCTGTGCCGATTGGGGAATTGGAGCGGAGAAGCTGTACCAGTTAATCCATGTGATGGAATCCCTGGGGGTTTTAAAAGTGATCCGCCCAGAAAATGACACCAAAGCAAAATCTGCAGGTGCCAAATTATTCTTTGGTGATCCGGTGCTTTATCCCCTTCTGAATGCGGATACGGGCACAGAGAGGGAAGCACTGATTGCCTTTTTCCTTTCCTCCATGGGCTATGAAATATGGGCATCCAGAAAAGAGGAAAAATATGATTTTGCAATTTCCAAAGGAAAGGGAATGAGTTCCGCAAAAAAAATAACCCTGGAAATTGGTGGGAAAAACAAATCCGGAAAATCTGCCGATTTTGTGGTGCGGGATGATCTGGATTATCCGGTGCAGAATGCTATCCCCTTCTGGTTGCTGGGAATGGGGTTTTAATCCCGGTTAAATAAATTTGCGGGCAATACTTTTAGCATCCGCATAATAGTGGGAACCAAAAAGAACGGCATGGACTAATGAGCCGTACGCTGCATCGGAGGAAACGAAGGTTTCCATCCCCAGCAAAGTGAAAATACTTTCCGGAGTAAAGGAATCACTGTCTCTCATTTTTTTGTTCATCTGTATTTCCGGTCTTATTTCTCTGGTATAAAATGTTCATAGCCAGAAGCAGGGCACCTGTTCCAATGAAAACCAGTGCCCGGGTCAGGGTGTCCGCAGAATCCAGATCCCAAAATGTGAGCCGCACAATGCAGAAAATGGCCAGAATGCTGGCGGAATAGCGAAAATGGGCTGCTCTGGAAAACTGTCCAAAGAGGAAGATCAGAAAGGCTTCTGCAATCCACGCGAGGGTCAGAAGCGTGCTTCCCATCTGTTGCCAGATATAGATTCCCAGAGAAAGGAAAAAGATATAGGATACAAAAGCGTTCTGGTTTTCTTTGCTACCTATGGGCAGGAAGGATAAGGCCGTTTGGTCTCCAAGACCGCCGGCTTTATGGAAAAGCACCAGATAGACAATTTGTATTGAAATGGCGACACCACCGGAAATGACATTTACTCCGGAAAAAAGTATATAAAAAACAGTGATAAGGTGTAGCATGATGGAATACATTGTGAATCGACCGGAATGGGTTTGCCACAGGCCGTAGATGTATGCTGCCAGAGTGAGGAATGCCAAGCCGGGAGTCTGGTGGGATTTAGGCATATCCCACAGAAGAATTTTGAGCAGGATAAGAAAAGCAATTTCGCTCAGGGGTTTTGCCACCGGTGTTTTTTCTGTGCGGACAAGGTGGTGTCCCGCAAGGACAATACCGGAGGCGATGATCCCTATCAGGATGGTTTTGTCTCCCGTATAAAAAACCCCCCAATGAAACAGAAAAAATGCCAGAGGGATGTATGCGGCATAAAAAATAAAATCCGTTATCAATTCCATTTTATCCTTGAATCCGGGAATTTTCTGTATTACCATTAATAATAGAAATAGCAATAAAAATCCCATGGAGAGAATATCCGGATTTTCCCATAGAGCCGGTATCATGATGGAAAAATGAAGGGTCAGCACCATAAGAAAAATTCCCGCCGATGGATGGTTTTTTTTCAGGGAAACCCACAGCAGAAACAGGGTGGGGAGGAAAAACAGAAGCCCATTGATAGCTATTTCCATTTTCGTGCCACCGTGAAAAAAACCATACCATAAGGGAGGGAAAACCAAAGCAAGAGAGAAAATAGCCGCACCGGGAATGGGGCAGGAATTTTTCCCTTCATTAAAATTATTATTCTCTGCCCAATAATAATAGAATGATAGTGTGGCCAGTCCCAAGAGGAGAGATCCGGACGAAAGAAAGGAGTTTGCGGAAGCGTACATGAAGGAATACAAAATAAATCCCAGAGCGAAGGCATCCGGGCAGATATATTTTTTCCAAAAACCGATGGGCAAAGAACTCTCCAAGGCAAACCGGCCACGGAGGATATTCCCGGATAAAAGAATTCCACCTGCCACCGCCACGAGTATAAGATGGACGCTGGAGGATTTTTTTTCATCGGTCATCAGTGTAAGGAAGAGAAATGCGAAAACAAGCCGTACCGCGGATATAAACCCATCCAGGAAAACGGCGGATTTACGATGCCTTTCCGGAAAGTCTCTCAAGGGAATAACAAAAAAGGAAGTTATTCCAACCAATAACAAATACCGGAATGGATCATTTAATTGGGATTCATAAAAACGGAAAACAGAAAGGGAGAGAAACGCGAAGAGAAAAATATAATCGGTGATGGCGTGATAATCCAGAAGATGATTTTTCCATCGCCGGGCAGTCAGTACAAGAGACAAAAACGCCAGAAGCAGATAACCTCCCCATGCCAGAGAAATTCCAGCAGATGCGTCCAGAATGTCTCCGCCCAGAATCAGCGATACCAGCATGATGGTCCATGCCATTGGGCGGGATATTGCGGAGGAGGAAACCGATTGGAGGGACTTTATCCATAGAACAGGGGATGCGGAAAACCAGATAAACGTATGGACAAAAATCCATATATGAATGTCCGGTTTCTGGTCTGATGATTCCGGGAAGGGGTAAGTCATAAACCAGAAAAACAGATAGATAAGGTGGGCTCCCGTGATCAATGGCATTGTCCAGATATTCTGATTTTTGTCCTTTATACACAGAGCGGAAATCTGTCCCAGAAAACCCATCGTCATGGCAATGAACAATGTGGTAAGATTTGTCCCGGTTGCCGCAAGAGCAGTAATGGAATATACATAATGCAGTGTGAAGATGCTCATTTTTGCGGAAAGGAAGCCGGAAGCCATCGCAAACAATATTCCGGATACAAGGGAAACATAAATCAAAAATGAGGATTCTATGATTTTTAACCCCGGAATATGCCCGGCGGCGTATAAAGTGAAAAGCACCATGGATGCACCTGCACTGCGAACCCAGATGGAGGAATTAGCAAAAATATTTTTTCTTTCCAGTATCCACGCTTCCGCATAGAGAACCCCGCTTCCCGCCAGCAAAAGGAGAATTCTGCCCGGTGCGGACAGTTTCAAAGCACCAAAGACAGCCAGAAAAACAATTCCCAGAATCAGGATGGCCCCTCCCAAAAGGCCGGTGTAATTTTCCATGAATATTTTTTCCAGAGTGGCCATACGGGATTTCCAGACAATTCCCTGGGTATTGGGGATCGTGACCGGAGTGGAAGAAACTGGTGTCTTTCCTACCATGATAACGGCGGATGGGGCGGACGGAGCGGGGGTATCCAATGCTTTAGTGGGGTTTTTTGCGGTTTTTTTAGCTATTCCCGCACCGGAGTTGTCCGCATTCCTGTTCTCTTCCAACGTCCGGATTCTTTTTTCCAAATCCCATATCCTGCTTTTCATCTGGTTATATTGTGAATAAAGGACGAGGAGGATCACCGCAAAAACCATCCAGATTAAATATTCCATAAATGAGAATATGGATTCCGTTATGAGTGTCAATAGGAATATGCACTTTTTATAAATTTTTATCTAATTTTATTGACAACTTCCATCTATCTTTATCTATGCCTTATGGGCCTGTTGGAATCGATCATAGGGAAAAAAACCGGGGATACCAGAGTGATTCCGGTGACGCTAAAAATCACTGTTATCACCGCACTCTTTTTGCTGGTATCCAATCTCACCACCAATTACATTAATCTGATCTTCAACCAGAATGAGCTGATAGATCTATCCCGTAGCCTGCTGGCGAAAGACCTGAGAGATATTCAGAATTTTGCCACCAACCAGCATGAAATCTATAAATTTAATAACGATTTAAAGGGTTCATACAACGCTATTGAAACCAAGGCAATTCGGGAATTTGATAATAAAAAATCCATATTGATTGGCTTTGATAAAAAAGGAAAAATATTCATTCACGCATCCGCTATGGACAGGAAAAAACAATTTTCTGATATAAAAACCTTGGATGTGATTAATCAGAATTTCTCCCAGAACGTACAGCAGGGATTTCTGTACTTTGAATATAATAATTCCGAATACTTTGGGATTTATAAATATAATGACAAATGGGATATGTATCTGCTCCGGGGAGAGGAATTAAACCAGTTTCTGAAGAGATCCAACCAGATATTCCGGGAAATCAGCGTCATTATTGTTGTCTTATCCGTAATCTTTACTGTTGTGGGAATTTTCTTCATTAGATACATATTACGCTATATCCCCATTATCACCCGGAGCATTATGCTTATGGTGAACAGCCAGAAACTGGAGATTATTGATTTAAAAAAAGCACCCAACGATGAAATCACATACATGGGAATGGCATTCAACTCTCTGTCCAGTACCATCGACAATCTGGTAAACATTTTCCGGAAATTTGTGAATCATGACGTGGCAGAGAAAGCGTATGCGGAGGGGGAAATCCGTCTGGAAGGAACCCAGAGGGATCTGACCATTTTATTTTCCGACATTAAAAGATTTACTTTTATCACGGAAACCCTGGGGCCAGATATCATAAAGCTGTTGAATATGCACTACGAGAGAGCCATCCGGGAGATTGACAAAGAGCAGGGAGTGATTGGCTCCATCATAGGAGATGCTCTTCTGGCGGTTTTTGGGGTGCTGGAAAATTCCTTTGACAATAAATCCTACCAGGCTGTCCGAACCGCATTCTCGCTACAGGAAGTTGCAGAAAGCCTGCGTGTTCAGATGGACAAAAAGAAAGAGGAGATTGTCCGCTCCAGGCGCAAGATGACAGCGGAGGAAAGCCGGGTTTATGAGGCAGTCCTTCTGGAAATTGGGGTGGGTATTGACGGAGGAAATGTTTTTTATGGAAACATAGGATCTTCCATCCGCATGACCAATACCGTGATTGGGGATAATGTGAATTCCTCCAGCCGATTGGAAGGGTTAACTCGTATTTATAAAGTGCCGGTAATTGTTTCAGAGTATGTCAAGGATGATATTGAAAAACATGTGATGGATCATGGAATTAAGTTTGTCTTCCTGGATCTGGTTCAGGTGAAAGGAAAAACCGAAGGAAAAAAAGTGTACTGGCCGGTCAGGAAAAATCTCATCGACCGCTCCATGGAAGATTCCATTGGTTTTTTTGAAAGAGGTTTGGATCTTTACATGAACGGAAAATGGTCCACCGCTTATACCAATTTTCAGAAATGCAAATTGCCATTGGCGGAAGTATTTCTGGAAAGAACATCATCAAAAAAAGCACCAAGTAACTGGGATGGAATATGGAAAATGACAACGAAGTAAAAAGCATCATAGAAAAAAGCAAGCAGACTTTCCTTGCCGATGCGTTATTAAACCAGCATGCAAAGCCGGAGATTTATTCTTTGGATGCAGAGTTCGCGGCCACCAAAAAAAACAGAAAACCTTGGTTTGTCCTTCTTCTTCTGATATTTCTGGGGACGATTGGAGTGGGGAGTTATATGTTCACCCTTTTCCTCCAGAGCCAGACCAAAAGAAAGGTGATCCCCATTGCGGATTTTGAGGATATCAATCTTCAGGAAATTCTGAATCGGGCCAAGAAAACAGAAGCCCAATTAGAGTTTGCGATCAAAGAGCTGATGATTTTAAGAGAAGAAAAACAAAAGAAAATCCAATCCATCAATGATAGCTATACTGAGAAAGGAGACGAACTCAGAAAATCCGGTACTCCGCCCGCCCAGCTTCAGACAAAACTGGATGGCCTGAATAAACAAAAGCAGGAAGAAATCCAGAGTGAATCCGAAAGCTATAATAAGAAGATCAAATTTAAAGAAGAGGAAATTGCCACCATCCGGAATAATATTGCCCAGGAAAGAAACAATATCCGCAAGGAAGCGGATAAAGTCCAATCTGCCATCAATAACTACCAGAAATTATTTGATCTGAAGCTGGACAAGGTCAGAAAGGAATATGAAAAGAAAATGGCGGATCTGATCCTCCTTTACAATCCCTATATCACAGAAGCCAATGTGGCAGCCATTCTTCGGTCCAAGGACTATCCATACAATCTGAAACCGGTCACCCTTCTTCCATCGGATGAGTATACAAAAATGATGGCCAGGGAGGGAGCATGGACACCAGCCGAGCAAAGCCGTCTGAAGAGCGGAGTGCGTGCCCAGTTTGCCCTCATCGACCGTCTGCGGAAAGTACCTTATAAAAACTCCGTGCCGGGGGCTTTGAATAAAATCCAGGGTGCGGCCATCCTGGTTGTGAATGATTACGAAGGCCGTCTGGGAAAACTTTACCAGATTGTGAATTCCAAAAATGCCCAGATTGCCAATTACCATTATGCGTTTGACTATCTGCTGTACAGCCGTCCGGAAAATGGATATATTATTGACGCCAGAAATTCCGCACGGGTGAGGGTGTACATTAATGAAGTGAATAAAATTAAAGATGGAACAATTGCCTCCGTTTTCCGGAATGACGATGAATTCATCGGAGAAATTTCCCTCTACCGTGCCGGAGGAGGGGTTTACGCAAAAGTGGTTGGTCCCGGCTCGGGAAAAAGCATTAAACCCTTTGATAAAATACTTTTAAAAATACAATAAAGGATGGAAGGATTAAGACATGAAAGATAATATTTTCAGAAAATTTAGGATAACCCTTGCGGCACTGTTTTTTCTTACCGCATTCACCTACCAGTTTTCCATCAATTGGGCGGATTATGGCTTTACCCAGGAAAGCAAAACGGAAGAGGAAAATAATTTTGAGTACACCCTGAAAAAAAGCGGAAAAACCGTCACGGTAAAATCCCAGGAAGCGATACCGGAAACGGCCGCTACGGATATTAGCGGCTTTTTTAACAAAACACTGGAATTTCAATTTATCCGCTATGAAGCAATCACTTTTCTATACAAAGATGGCACTATTGATGTATCTCTGATTCCCGTTACCTATTCTTATGAAAATACGGACTATGTGAGCATTATACCGGCAGGCATACAGTTTATGCTGGAAAAAGATGCCGTTCAATATAATTTTAGGATAAAAAAAGATGCTTATTTTGTGAAGATAAAAGGGGATTTTGTGGATGATTCCCTTATCAGTGAGAAGTTAAAGAAAGCAGCGGCAAACCCGGCACTGTACATTAAACAGAGGGATCCAGAATTTATTGCCAATAAGCTGGAACAATTGGAAGAAGAGATGGATTCCCTGAAAGCACAGAGCAAACGGCTGGAAAATGAAAATCATCTATTGAAGTATGCTCTCATGGCGTTCCATAACAAAGGATTCCTGGGGTCAGAAAAGCCGGTTCCGGAGGAAAAAATAAAAGCGGTGCTGGATTATAAAAAGAAATTTCCCCAAGCCACCAGAGAGCAGGTGGAAGAAGAAATGGAAAAACAAAAGCTGGAAATTTCTTCCAGGGAAATTAAAATTATCTTCTTTGTATACTTTAACGAGTTTAATAAAGAATAACTAAAGGAACAACCCCCCGGCCTGGTAAACCACAAATGCGGTCAGCCAGGCCAGGACAAACTGGTAGCCAATGGATACAGCCGGCCATCTCCAGCTTCCGAATTCGTTCCGCATGGCAATGAGTACCACCATGCAGGGTGTATACAGCAGAATAAAAACCATGAATGCGTAAGCGGAAGCCGGATTGAACTGGTTTTTTAAATGGACTTTTGCCGGGGAATTCTCTTCCATTCCGGAGTCCAGGGAAATGCTGGATACCGTAAAAATGTTCACAAGGTTCACGCCTGCGTCCCTGAGGGTTAGGAAAAAAGATTTCACAATAGCTCCGGCTTCATCCCAAAATACCAGTTTTTTGGGTGGAGCCTTTACACTTTCTTTTGATTCGGAATAGACTTCTGCAAATGTGGATACCACCACTTCTTTGGCTACAATTCCACTTAATATGGCCGATGTGGTCTGCCAGGAAGAAAATCCCAAGGGCTGGAATATTATGGAGGTGGCCTGGGATATCTGGCCAAAATAGCTGTCTTTTTTGCTTTGTGCATCCATCGGAAAATGAAATAAAAACCAGATGACAATGCTCATGGCCAGAATAAATGTTCCGGCTTTGATGATGAAATGTTTAACTTTCTCCCAGGTATGAATAAATAATGTTTTGAAGGATGGGATTCTATACGGAGGAAGTTCCATAATAAATTCCGGGGAATCCCCCTGAAAAAGGGTTTTCTTGAAAATAAATCCCATGAAAAAAGCAGCCAGAATACCCAAGGCATAGATGGAAAAGATAACAGAGCCGGCACTTTTGGGAAAAAACAGGCCAGCGAATAACACATATACCGGAAGACGGGCGGAACAGCTCATCAGTGGACTTAATAATGCGGTGAGAATTTTATCCCTTTTGGATTCCAGAATGCGGGTGGCGTACACGGAAGGAACATTGCAGCCAAAACCCAACACCATGGGAATAAACGATTTTCCATGCAACCCCATAAAGTGCATTGTTTTATCCATCAGGAATGCTGCCCGGGAAAGATAACCACTGGCTTCTAAGAAGGTAAGTGCCATCATCATCAGGAATATAACAGGAGTGAAAACCAGAACAGAAGAGATCCCCGCAATACCACCATCCACAAAAAGAGAAATAAACCAATCGGGAGCGGAAAGATAGGTTAATAATGCCTCTGACCAGGGTTTAAAATGGCTATCCGTGAGATATTCCAGCCACCCAACAAAAGGGGAAGCCACATCAAAAGTTATTTTAAACAAAAGCCAGATAATCAGGAAGAAGGATGGAATGCCAACGTATTTATTCAATAATACCTGATCCATTTTATCTGTAATATCTTCTCTTGTTATTGGATTAGTTTTAACACAAAGGCGGTATAGTCCATTGGCGGCGGCAAAACGGTTTTCCGCTACTATTTCCTCCACCTTTTCATCATGGGCTTTCTGAAAATGCCCAATGGATTTCTGGTAGGCTTCCCGCAGATAGACGGCATCCGGGTGGTCCTTTCCCGGAAAAGTACCATCCAGCATCATAAGCGAAACCATTCTGGCGGGAACCGGGTACCGGCAATTTTCTGTTTTGATAACTTTTTCTATTTCCAAAATGGATGTTTCCAGATCCTTGCTGTAGTGAATGGTTTTGGGAATATAATGAATAAAATTATTTTTTTGGATATAGTCAATGGTTTCCAGGACTTCTTTAACCCCATCTCCCTTGGTGGCTGTTCCATAAATTATTTTTACACCAAGATTTTCTTCCAGCAATTTTGTATCTATGGTAATATTTTTTTTCTTAGCCTCATCCTGAAAATTCAATACCAGCAGCATGGGAATTTTCAGTTCTGTTAATTGCATGGTCAGGTTTAAGTGGCGTTCCAGATTTGTGGAATCTGCTACTTGGATCAGGATGGATGGCTTTTCTTCCATTAAAAATTGGGCGGCAATTTTTTCTTCTTCGCTGAAACTCCGGAGGCTGTAGATTCCCGGCAGATCCATAACGCGGATATTGTATTCTTTCATTTTGAGAATTGCCGTTGTTTTTTCCACAGTTACACCGGGCCAATTTCCCACCGTTAGGCGGCTGCCTGCCAATGCGTTGATAAATGTGGATTTACCGGAATTGGGATTCCCAATAACAGCTATCTGGAATTTTTCACTTTGTTTCATTCGGTTTGTATTCTACCTTTACCTTCTCTGCCATTCCTCTTCCCAAGGCAACCCTGGTTTCTGCTACCCTCAACATCACGGGTCCGTGGTTGTCATTGACCAGAACCTCAATTACCGTTCCTTTTCGTAAACCCAAGGCTTCCATTCTGGTTTGGAAATTTCTATGCCCATGACCTCCGGATTGGTCAGAGAATTCCAATATGACAGCTTTTTCCCCTTTTTTCAGATACGAAAGACTTTGTATGCTCGGATATTGATTCATAGTTTTACCATGAGAATGATTCTCACTTGCTAATAAATAAAACGGTGACAATTTGTCAAATATTTTGTGGTTTTTTTGGAAATATTTGTGGTATTACCCATCAACGGAATAAAATATCCAAAGATAGCAGTATAACAATCAAGGATATAATAAACAGAAAGTAAACAAGCCCCAAGGAAATATACCACATAATCTTGGATTGCGGATCCAGACCCAGAAGAATTTCCACACCAGAGTGCATCATAAAGAATCCATAGGCGGCCAGTCCCATGGAAACCAAGTAACCAAAAGGTAAAGGCAGGAAAAAGAAGGAAAATAGCAACGGGTACAAAGAGAACAGGGCCAGCTTGCTGCCGGCATGGTAGGATGGTTTACCCCTCCATAGCCGGGCGAGGGATTCCGTCACTTGGGCAAATACCAAGGCGAAGGCAACCAGAGATATGGAAAGAAGAACGGGGTATATAAAACCGGAAAAAATCCACTTTTTTAAGGATGTAAAACTGAATAGAGAAATAATGAAAAACGGCAATGGCAAAAAAACGGCAATTGGTAGATAAAAATTTTTCAGAATCCAGACACTGTCCGCATGAGGCATTTTCTGAAGTTGGGCAAATAAACCCGCCCGATCTGTATAAACCCGCAGAATAAATTCTTTTTTCCAGGATGAATCTGTCACTTAACCCTTACTCCTATTTTTTATTGGATGAACCGCCACCTTTTGCTTTTGGTTGACATTGTACAATAATTTATTCTGGTAGAGATTTCCATTCTGCCGCAGCACGATGGTGACAGTCACATACCGGGTATTTTTCAGGGCGGGATAGATATCCAGAGATCCATCTTTTTCTTGATACACCCATCGGGGAGAGAGAAGTCCGCCGGAAGCAGTCACGTTTAAATGGCTTTTATCCAGATTCCGAGGAATTTTCAGGCGGATAACGTTATTCCGCTCCAATGGAGTTCCGGGGACAGGGGCAATGGAAAAAATCGGCAGGGATTTACGGGTTATTTTCGCATGGAAAGAGGACATTGTATCCCGTGTTACCACCATATAGCGGTTCAGTAAATATGGATTCTGTCCCGGCAGGTTTTCCCCCTCAAAAATGGTGAATGCGGCCAGATATCCGGTTTGGGAGAGCTCGCGAAACGTATGGTTGTCAAATACGCCAAATGGATACGCCAGAAACCGGACGCGGTCGCCCACTAGTTTCTCAATCCATTTGCTGGACAGGGAAAACTGCTTATTCTGTTCTTCCGGGCTCATACGGTTGAGAAGAGGATGCCAGTATGTGTGGCTCTGGATTTCATGGCCCCGTGCATGCAGTCCTTTCAACTGGGCGGGGGTCAACACCACTTTTCGTTTGGATAGAATATAAGTGGGATAAATAAAAAGTACACCTTTAAAACCGAATTCATCCATCACCGGTTCCGCTTTCAGATAATCCTTCAACCCATCGTCAAAGGAGATGACCACCGGCTTAAAGCCTGTAAACTTTTTTTCACCTCGGATATACGCGTAAAAATCAGGAAGGGAAATGGTACGGTAGTTATTCTTATGTAGATAACGCATCTGTTCCCGGAATGAAGTCAGATAGACATCATAGCCACTTTTGGCTTTTGCATCGGCAATTTTATGGTAGCACAGTACCGGAATACCCTGCAATGTCTGCCAGTTGTCCATGGCAGGATGCAGGTAATCCGCCCGGGTTTGCGGGGAGACGGGTTCCTCTTTTGTGGTGGGTTTTGGTTCATCCGTTGAAGGGTGGGAATAGGAGGATTCAATGACCACATTGGGGGAAATTTTTTTTTGGTTTCCTCCACCCGCTGCAAAAACCCCATACAGGGTTAACGATAAGAGGAAAAACGATGCCAAGGTGAGGATAGCATACATAGTCTTTTTTTTCTGCATAGCTGTTTGATCTTCGGCTGGTTTTCTGTGTTGTTTCATGAATAATTCCGTTTTGCTTATTTTATCTGCCCGTCCAATGGGCCGTGAAAAAGAATCCGTTTTTCTTCGTAATAATAGGTGATTTCCCGTGCATTTAAACGGGAAAAATCCCGGATTAAATGGGGCCCTCCGTGAAAGGATACGGTTTTATCCTCGTCTCTGGATTTGGCCCATTCGGAAAAGAGGCCGGTGTTGTTTTTTTCCCAGAAGCTGGAATTCTCCGGAGAAAATGGATGGACATCATCAATGATCAAGGGAATTTTTATCTGGTCCGTTTCCAGTGCCCGGACATTGCCTCTGGAATAGGTTTCTTTTTTTTTCAGTTTTCTCTCAATATAATGTGCACCCAGAACCATATCCACTTCCCGGCTTTTTGCATCGTAATAAAAAATCACCGGCTGGAAGGGTGGATTTCCTCTGGATTCCATAATCACTCGGTCGTTATCGTCATCATAGTAGCGAGCATGGTGGGAAAAAAGCCGGGCGGAATTTTCCGGATCATCCATTTCCACGTAATCCCATGCGTATATTTCTTCCGGTTTTTCCCCATAGGCTATGATTTTCTGTCCATAGAGTATCATGCTTTCCCGCTCCACCCGAACCCGGCTTTTTGCCTCCGGATAAAACTCAATCTCCCTTTTCAGGCGGGCAGATTCTCCATGGCGGATAATGGAACGGTGAGCGGTAATTTTTGTGAAGATTTCTTTTGGGGGAATTTTTTCTTTCTCCTCATTCTCTTTGCCCGGAGAGTCCATGACATGGAAAAAAACATCGTTTTCAAGATCGGCTTTTTTGTCCTTACGGTAATAGGTCATTTTTTCTGACCGGTAAAAACTTTTTTTTTCCCGTATGACCGGGTTTCCGGAAAGATATATAATATCCGGTTTTTCCAGCCATGTCGCGTCATCACATTCCATCTGGTAATCCGGAGTGAGGATGACCACATTTCCCATTGCCCGCAATTCTTTTTTTTCCAGATCCCAGGACATCTGGTGGGAGCGAATTTCTATATTTCCTTTTTTATCTTTCTGCCGGGCGATGGGCTTGTGCGTGAGGAGCACCATTTTCTCTGTTTTTTTATAAAGCGAATACCCTGCAATAATAGTCAGTCTTTCTTTGGAATCATAAACATGTACGGAGGAGGGGGTTTCTGCGTATTCTCCGTTTTTGCCAATGACATGGATGATGGGCCCGCTCAGTTGGGTGGTTCCTCTCAGGATTCTGCCGTTGCCCTTGATGGTTAAAACCATGGATTTTTTTCCCACCAGAGGATGGATCCTGTTTTCCTGGATAAATTCATTGCCGGAATAGGTTACTCCGGGTTCCTTGGTTTTTTTTGTGGGTTTCTTTTCTGCCCGGGCGATGGCGGGTTTTTCCTTTTCTATGATGTCATCAGGAAGGGGTCTCTCCGGATAAAAAACCGGATCCGATATCTTTTGGCCAGAAACAGGAGCGGAGTCTTTTTCCGTGACGGGGGGGTTTTCCTTTATGTGCGAACGGCTTCCCGTACAGGAAAAAATGATCAGGCTTGCGGATATAAATACAAAGCCGTACATCTTTGATTTGTTTATTCCACTTCCCATACATAGGGAGACTTCCGGAATGTCCATGCGTGGAAAACCATTTTTCCTCTATGTGGCAAATAACGAATATTGGAAAAACACTCGGCGGAGGATGAAGAAAATGAATTCTTGCAAAGCATTGGATTACATATTGAGAAAATGGATTCCCATCATTCTGGCCTGGTTGATGATTCCTGTCTCCGGGGCCATGAAAATATGGCCGGATGGAAAATTGGCCATAGCCTCCGGGAGATTTCCCATCGTGAGGGGAAAATACATCGGCTATATTCCTTACGTGGCAAATCGTCCATTGGACAAAAAAGATGAAAGAATTCTGCGGGTTATTATATCCATTCACGGAATGGATATGGATGCGGTAAATACCCTGAAAGCGGCGGAGATTGCGGCAGAGAGAATACGGGAAAGCCGGAGTACATTGATCATCGCTCCCCAGTTTTTGCGGGAAGGGTATGTATCCAGGGTTGCAGCCAATGTGCTGACATGGAAAGAAAAATCCTTCTGGGGAGGCCAGTCAAATCCGGCGGCGGGATTCCCCATCGCCGTTTCCTCCTTTGAAGTTTTGGATGACATATTACGGGAAATCACAACCAGCAAAAAATATCCTCATCTGCAGAAGGTGGTTCTCTGGGGTCATTCCGCCGGTGGCCAGATGGTCCAGCGTTATGCTGCCGCTGGATTGTTTCCAGATGAAATCCGGGATAAAGTGGAAATCCGGTATGTGGTTATGAACCCGTCCACGTATGTGTATCCAGATGGGGAACGCCCCGTTTTATCCGGAGAAGGAAAAACACGGTTTGCCTCCCCATCATGGAAATTTAGAAACAAAATATGTCCCGCATATAACGACTGGGGTACGGGGTACTCCCAAAGGGAATCCTATCCGTATATGGATAACCAGAGCCGATGGCGTATGCGAAAAAGGTATAGAAAAAACCACGTCTCCATTCTGGCGGGCAGTGAGGATGTATACCGCGACCCCTATCTGGCTGTGGACTGTGCGGCAGACATCCAAGGTTCTAACCGATTGGACAGAGCCCGGAATTTTTATTCCTATATTCTGGAATACTATGGAAATCAAATAAGACAATACCACTCCTTTGATGTTGTTCCGGGGGCAGGGCATGATGCTCTGTCTATGCTCGTATCCGATGTGGGGATGTCCCGGGTTTTTTTCTGATGCAGTATTTTTTCAGG
>DYLW01000038.1 GCA_020721865.1 Leptospira biflexa
CCATGGACAAGCGTTTTGAGGCCATGGACAAGCGTTTTGAGGCCATGGACAAGCGTTTTGAAGACATGCAGAAGTACATGGACAAGCGATTTGAGGAAATGCAGAAGAACACAGACAAGCGATTTGAAGAGATGCAGAAGTACATGGACAAACGCTTTGAAGAAATGCAGAAGAACACAGACAAGCGATTTGAAGAGATGCAGAAATATATGGACAAACGTTTTGAGGATGTCCAGACCAACATGAACGCACGGTTTGAGGCGGTGGATAAACGCTTTGTCTTTATGCAGTGGGCCATGGGTATTGGGTTTGTGTCCCTGGGAACCCTGGTTTCTGTGATGAAGATTTTTGGGTGAATGCCCATTTTCCCGCCGATGGATTGTGCCCAGAGAGAGGAAAAACCCCGCCGGAGTGGGTTGGGATTACTAAATTTTTGTGGATTCAACGAATTTCTTTAAATCCGGTTTCTGGGTGGGTTTTTGTGCTTTTTTGAAAAAAATTCCGGATACATTGGATTGCTTGTCAAAAGTCAATTAAAGAGGCCTTTGCATTATTCTGTCCCAAACATCGGTGAGTCAATTATGTCCCATCCAATGGATAATCGGGTTGTATTCAGTATCCTCTGCGATTGTCATTAACCCAGGAGATTTGCTATGAATGCAATTCAATCGATGCTCATTCTAATTTTGATATTTTCTTATTGACGTACTAAATAGGTTTGCGTAAAGAAATAAGAATGTGGTATCCGTTCTCCGATTAATTTTAAGGGGAAAGGGATATTTATTTTCAATATCGGAAGGTCATACTTTGTATACAAATACAAAAACTTTACCGAAGCAAGGTGTATTGCATGAGAAAAATATATTTATCTTTTGGGATTAAAATTGGGGTGCTGATATCCGTTATTTCCATCCTTGCCATCAGTTTGGGTATCTATTATTTCTATGCCAATGTCAATTCCATGATTTGGAACATGATGGGCAAAAGGCTCATGGATACCGGAAAGACAGGTGCGTCTCTGTTCCAGGAAAAAGACAGAATGGATATCCGCAAAATTGATGATTTTATAGAAAAAAATGCGATTAACAGGAATGTAAAAGTCATATCCGGCATAAAAAAAGGGGAAACGTTGGATGGAACTGAAGAAAAAAATATTGAAAAAATCCATAATTCCCCGGAATTCCAGAATATCATCCAGAAACTCCGGACCATAAAATTTGCATCCAGAAAGAATTCCTATTATCCACAGATTTTTCCGCAAATATCCCCAACCGCCCAGGATCATCCCATCCTTCGCTTTGTTTATATTCTATCCGCTATTCCCGAATCCAAAGATTTTAAGGTGGTGAAATTTATTGCGGATGCAGATTACGAAGCCATTGACGTAAATAAAAATGGAAAAATTGATGAAGATGAGGAATCAGCCAGTTCTGGTTTGTTATATAATGTTGACGGACAGCCTGCCCTGAAAACGGCATTTATGACAAAAGAAGTTACCCATGCAGATGGCTATTACAAGGACGCTTGGGGGGTCTGGTATTCGGCTTATGTGCCCATTCTGGACCGGAACAATAATCTCATCGCTGTCCTGGGACTGGATATTGGGGTGGATTCTGAATTGAATCTGATCCGGAAACTCCAATGGATTGCCTGGAGTATCATCATTGTGGGATTTCTCATCATTGGATTTGCTTCCATGCTCATGGCAAGCTGGTTTTCTCGTCCGGTCCACAAGCTTCACAAGGCCGCCTTACAGGTGGCCCAAAAAAATTTCAATGTACAGGTGGAAATAAAATCCCGAGATGAATTTGGCACTCTCGCAAATTCTTTTAATACCATGATCACAGAAATAAAAAGTTATGCCGGTCATCTGGAGGAACTGGTAAAAGTCCGGACATTGGAGCTGGAAGAAAGTCTGAAAAATGTACTGGAGCTGAAAAACCAGCAGGATGCCGATTATTATCTGACATCCCTGATTATGAATCCGCTACTCCGGAACCGGAATAAAAGCGACGACATCAAAACGGATTATCTTTTGGATCAGAAGAAAAAGTTCAATTATAGGGGAAGACACTCTCATTTGGGAGGTGATTTAATTATCACAGGAAATCTGAATTTTTCTGGTAAACGTTATGTGATGTTTTTTAACGGGGATGCGATGGGAAAATCCATGCAGGGGGCGGGAGGAGCTCTGGTCATGGGTGCCCTGTTAAACGGGATCATGTCCCGCTCTGCAGCCGATGGAAAAATCCTATCAATAAAACCGGAGGAATGGATGGAGGAGACATACAAAGAGCTCCAGAGGGTGTTCGAAGCCTTTGACGGTTCCATGATGGTTTCCGGAGTGCTGGGTTTGATCAATGAAAAAAACGGCAACATGCTGTACTGGAATGCGGAGCATCCATATTCCATTTTATACAGAGATAAAAAGGCCACTTTTCTGGAAAGCGAGATATCCGTGGGGAAACTGGGGATGCCCATAAAAAAACCCCCGCTGATTTATAAATTCAAATTGCATGAGGGCGATGAGATTATCTGTGGTTCGGATGGGCGGGATGACATTCTTCTGGGGGAGGATGAGAAGGATATTACCCAGATTAATGATGATGAAAATTTGATTCTGTCCATAACGGAAGCTTGTGAAGGAAATCTGACCAGAATGCAGGAGGCTTTAAAGAAAAAGGGAAAAATCATTGATGATCTCTCCCTGTTGAAAGTGTCCGTGATAACCCTGGGTGCCCACGGTAAAGAAGATAATCCTGGAAAAATTATCTCCAGTGTAGTCCAAAAACTGGAAGCGAACCAAATGCCGGATGCGGAAGAAATTCTGGAAACGCTGGAGGATAAGCAGAATTTTTATTATTTATATTACAAGGGAGTTATCGCCTTTAAAAATGAAAATGTTTCGGAAGCAATCCGCTATCTGAAGCAGGCCACAGATATTTCGCAAAGATCAGAAGCATACCGCCTTCTGGGAAAAAGTTATCTGAAAGCCGGGGATCAGGAAAATTCTCTGGAAATGTACTGCCGTGCCCGTGCGTCCCAACCAGATCACGCACCCACCCTGAAAATGATAGATAGATTAAAAAAGATGCTGAAGAAATAAGAAAACCCGCTTTACGGTTGATTCCGCATCGAAATTTTCGGGGACAATGAATGAAGCCATTATGACCTCTGAATTTATATTCAGAAAACGGAGAATTTCTTATCTTGCCCATAAGTATAATTCTCCGGAAAAACCAAATATAATCATAGCCCATGCGAACGGATACAGTGCGTACACATACCGGACGTATCTGGAAAACCTCTCCCCGAATTTCAATGTGTATGCAATGGACTTCTGGGGCCATGGAAAAAGCGAAGGCTCTCTGGAAGAGGATGGGTATAAAGGATGGCTGTTGTTCCGGGACCAGATCATCGCATTCATAGAAAGTCAGAACCTGTCTCCGGTTACCGCCATCGGCCATTCCCTGGGAGGAGGCAGCTCGCTTTTGGCCGCATCACTGAGGCCGCAATTATTTCATAAAATTATTGCTCTGGATCCCGTGGTGCTGAAGCTGGCCTATGTGCTGTACGGAAAGGTTTTCCAGACACCCTTGGCAAAGGGAGCCATGAAAAGAAGAACCCGTTTTAAGAGCCGGGAGATCGTCCGGAAGGCATACCGGAAAAGCCCTGCATTCCGGGATTGGGATGCCGGCATCTTTGAGGATTATCTGGCCTCTGCGTTCACGGCCACCCCGGAAGGGGATGTGAGTCTGGCCTTGGATCCACGCATTGAGGCAAAAATATTCAATTCCGTTTCCTTCCGGAATATATTGTTTCGCCTGCGGAATATCCGGCCTGAGGTACATATCCTCACCCCGGATCATTCGAATGTATGCCCGCGTTCCACCGCTCGGCGGATTATTGCCGGGAACCCTCTGTCCACCTATGAAACCTTTCCGGGGATCACCCATTTTTTCCCCTTTGAGAAACCAGACTGGACAATGGAACAAATAAATAGATTTTTATGAAAAAAAGACCCTTGGGAAATAAGACGGGAAATCATGCGGGAAAAAATGTCCCTCTGCTCACAGAAATTGGGTTAGGAACCTGGGCGATGGGTGGCCCCTGGCAGCATGGATGGGGTCCGCAGGAAGAGAAAGATTCCATTGCCGCCATCCAAAAATCCCTGGAGATGGGTATCAACTGGGTGGACACGGCGGCTGTCTATGGTCTGGGAAAATCCGAAGAAATTTTAGCTAAAGCTTTGGGAGGGAAGAGAGATTCCGTGTTTATTGCCACTAAGTGCGGGCTTCGTTGGGATGATTCCGGTAATGTACGGCGGGATTCCTCTCCGACTTCCATCCGCTATGAAGTGGAGCAAAGTCTTCGCCGCCTGCGGACTGATTATATTGACCTGTACCAGATCCATTGGCCGGATAAGAATGTCCCCATCCAGAAAAGCTGGGAAGAAATGTCCCGCCTGCAGAAGGAGCAGAAAGTCCGCTTCATTGGAGTGAGTAATTATAATTTGGAGGAAATCCGTGCGGCTATGGAAGTTTCTCCGGTGGCGTCTCTCCAGTCCCCCTTTTCTCTGGTGAACCGTTATGTGGAGCGGGAGATTCTTCCGTTTCTGGAGGAAAACGGGATTGGTTTTCTGGCATATTCCCCCATGCAGGCGGGTCTTCTCACCGGAAAATTTTCTCCGGAAAAAGTGGACTCTCTGGACGATGGAGACTGGCGGAAAAAGAATAAATATTTCCAGGAGCCGCTTCTTCCCCGGATCATCCATTTCACAGATTCGCTGCGTCCCCTTGCGGAAAAATACGGGATGGAATTATCCCAACTGGCCTTGCGGTGGACTCTGGATTCTCATCCCTTTATTCATACCATTGCCGGGGCCAGAAACCCGGAGCAGGCCGCTTCCAACTCCGGATCCTTTCCGGAGATTTCCGCAGAAGACATGGCAAAAATTGAAGAGATTTACCGCAAGATCATCAAAGAAGATTAATTTTTCAAAATCTCAAACTCCGTGCGGCGGTTTTTGGAATCGTATGGTTCCCCTTTTCTCTTTTCCACCGGTTCCGAAAATCCTTTTCCCATCGTCTGCAATCGACCAGCGGAAATTCCTTTGCGGACAAGGTATGTCTTCACCGCTTTTGCCCGTCGCAGGCTCAAATCCATATTGTAGCCGGCGTCCCCATGCAGATCTGTATGGCCGATGATTTTCAAAGAAATTTCCGGATTTTCGCGGAGATAGGATGCCACGCCGTTCAGATATACAAAAGACTCTTCTGTTATTGCATCGGAATTGGAGGAAAAATGAATTTCCCTTACGGTGAATTTATTGTCTCCCTCTTCCGCTTTTTTCAGGGGAATGGAGACAACCTCTCCTTTCCATTTTTTCAGGTCGATGGATTTTTCCGTCGGAAGATAACCTTTTGCGGATGCAAGGAAGGTAATTTTTCCGGCGTTTCCGGGATACTCCAACTGGTGGCCGGATTCCGGGACGCTCACTTCTGGAAGGGATATTTTCTTATCTGTTTCCATGTTTCCGGAAAGTTCTCCCGCCATCGGCTTTTGGGTTTTTTCATCCACTAATCGTATGATAATAAAAGGGCTTTCAATTTCTGAGGTGTAGATATCAAATCCCCCCAGAGAATCCTTGCGATTGGAGGAAAAATAAATGTCATCCCCCACCAGGCTGAAGAAGGCTTCATTGTACGGGCTGTTGATGGCTTCCCCCGGATTCTGCGGTTCTCCCCATTTTCCGTCTTTATATTCCACCCGGAAAATATCATAGCCGCCCAGGCTCCCTTTGCGGTTGGATGTGAAATAGAAAATCCCCTGCCGTGGCGAAGGATACAAAACGGTTTCACTGTATTCCGTGTTGATGGGAGAGGGCAGTTCCCGGACATCCACAAATGCACCGTTTTCCAGAGTGGCGGCCATGATTTTTGCATCCTCCAGCTTTCCAAATGGCCAGCGGGTAAAATACAGAGTTTTTCCGTCATAACCAAAAGAAGGAGCTCTTTCATGGAAAGCGGTGTTCACATCCCCCGGCAGCGGAATGGGGGTGGCCCAACCCTCCGGAGTCTTCTGGGTGATATACAGGTCAAAGGAGATCCCATAAGCACCCCGCTCATTGGGTGGGGTTGTGATGCTGCCGTCCCTGTCCGATGCAAAAAGCAGAAAAGCTCCGTCCCGGGTAATAAACGGAGTCTCGTCATTGTAAGGGGAATTTATACGCAACACGGGAATAGGCTGTGCCCATTTATTGTCTTTTTTCTGGGAAAAATAAATGTCTGTGTATCCGGTGGTTTTGCGGTTAAAATAGATTTCATCCTGGGCCGGGTTTAGAGACGGAGCAAAATCATTGTACGGGGAATTCAGCGGTTTCCCCATATTCCGGGAAGGCTGGATACGGAATGGCAGTTCCTGTGTATACACATACGATAAGAAAACCACCATGCCGGAAAACAGGATTGGGATAGCCAGAAAGAACGGGAACACAGGACCCACGCCCCGGAGGGAGAAAAACCGCTTTTGGTTCATGGTTTATTATCGGAAAAAAGAAACCCATGGAAAAGCTAATCCATGGGTTTTAGTGAAATCCAAAAGAAATCGATTAAAAACTATAAAATCGTCAAAGGCCTTTTTCTTCTTTCTTTTTTTCAGCTTTGGCTTTTTCTGCTTCTGCTTTCTCTTTTGCTTGTTTTTCTGTGTCTTTATATTCATCGCTTTCTTTTGCTTTGTCCATCATCTCTTTGGCTTTTTTGTTGTCTTTGAAATCCATCGCATAAGTGACTTGGGTAAAAATGTAATTATCTGTTATGGTTTTTTTGGTATTGGCAAGATAATCTGCATTAGCATCCCCTTCTGCAAAAGTGATGCTATTCATATATCTCAGAGATATGTTCAGCCCTTTTACAGGCTTCACATCAAATCCTGCCCAAACCAGGTTTTTCTGGAATGTGAGATCCCCCTCTTCTGCATTTGGAGTTAGATTCAGAAATACTTCTTCTTCCAAAACCAAATCCAGCCATTTAAAGATGGGAACATTAATGCCAAGCAAATTTCTGCTGATCAGCTCATTGGACCATTCATAATCCTTTGTGGTATCCTGGGCATTCTTTGTGAAACCGCCATCGGTATAGGGGAGAGTATCCCAAAGGATCAAGCGGTATTTGACTTTCATGAAGCCTAAATTATAGATAAAATTGTTATTGAAATCCACAGTATGGCGAACATGTTCCTTTCCGTAGTAGTTTTTCAGCGATTTGTAAGGGGATAGCTGTGTTTGATACGTAGGAACAGAATAATCAACATTGCTGAATTTTTCCGCATCCCCATAGAACCACATCTGCGGACGGTAAGCCAGAATCCCCACATACATGAATTTGGGTGTTAGTTTGGCGTTGTACATGGGACCAATCCATGCCTCATTCAGCCAGCTTCCCATGTTCTCCAGATTTTTTGCTTCCGTTGTAACATTGTTTGTTGTACTGGTTATCTTGGGAGTACCCAGGTTATTCCGGGAGCCCACCATGGCAAATATCCCAAATTTATCGTAAACATTTTTTGCCTGGAAATTAAGCCGTCCCCAAAATTGGGTTCTTTCCACTTCCTGTTCGGTTGTGGCTCCAAAGATGGAACCGGCAAACAGAAAAAATCCTAATAGTACCGTAATTCTCTTTTTCATTGTTCACTCCTTTTCGTTTTTTGACCTAATGGTCATTTGTTGGGGATAGCCTACCATGGGAAGTTACATTGTCAAGATTTTTGTAAACGTTTTAAATTTAGAAATATTATAAAAAACGGGCTCCATTATCCGGGTTTTCTTTCACAAGGTGGCAAACCCATCCCGTATAAAATAAACTTGGATATGGGAAAAAATGGCCATCCCGGCGGGAAAAAAATTCTTTACAGCAAAATAACCACTATTATAATGAAAAATGCGACATCCCATAGAAGCCGATAAACCACTCGTTGAGTTTATGCGGTATTATCATCGATATGAAATCCGGGGTCTGGAAATCCTGGATTCACTGGTTGCCTCCGGGCGTCCGTTTTTTCTGGTTGGAAATCATGGATTTAATTTTATTGAGCCGGCACTTCTCCTGCATTCTGTTTATAATGCTCACCGCCGGGTTCCACGGATTGTGGGTCATAAGGATTTATTTTTTAAAATCAAAGAAATGGGTGAAATTGCCCGCCGGTATGGAATTATATCCCATCTGGATTTCCGTGCCATCCATGATGCCATAAAAAAAGGGAAAAGCCTGCTGATCTATCCGGGGGGTGAGGATGAGGCTATGTTGCGGGATTACCAGAAGAATCCGTATAAGCTCATCTGGGAGAATCGTCCCGGATTTGCAAAGCTTGCCGTGAAATACCACATGCCGATTGTTTTTGTCGCTTCCATAGGTGTGGATGAAATGGTGTTCCAGGGAAATATGGAGCTCCCGTCCTGGGTGATCCGCCAGTTAAACATGACCAATCCGGATAATTATGAAAGGGTGAAAATGTTCTGGAATGGAGCGTTCCCCGCACCGGTAAAGATAACCCATATCATAACAGAACCCATCGAACTGTTTGGGGAGGAGGAAGACATGAAAAGAAATGAATATGTCCGCTACAAGCTGAGCTGGTTGCAGAAAACCTGCCAGAAACGCCTGGATGCTGCACTGACATTTCAAGATAATAAAATGAGTGATCCTCTGGATAAAGCGGTCAAAACAATCCAGTCTTTTGCGAGAACGCTGGGGATAGCATGAAACAGAATGCGACATTACTGACCAGAAAAAATCTGATGGAAAACTACCATTATCTGGAATTATTCCGGGATGCGTTTGGGACAGAATACCGGGAAGATCTGCCGGTGGAGCTTTTCTTTTCTCCGGGGAGGGTAAACATCATTGGGGAGCACATTGATTATAACGGCGGAATGGTCCTGCCGGCTGCTCTGGACATCGGGATATATGGAATTGCCCAGAAGAGGTCCGATGCAACACTCCAGATAAAATCCAATATTTTCAACAGTATGGGGGTGATCCGGATGGACGATCCGGATCTGGAATACCATAAAGAAGATGGATGGGTGAATTATGTCAAGGGAATGACAAAATATTTGATGGAGGAAAATCGTCAAATACAGCCCATGAATATTCTTTTTGTGAGTAACCTCCCGGACGGAGCGGGATTGAGTTCCTCCGCCGCACTGGAGATTCTGGTGGGATTCATGCTTCTGTATGAAAATGAAGGAATGAACATTGACCGGGTGGCTCTGGCAAAAACCGCAAAAAAAATGGAAAATGAATACATAGGAGTAAACTGCGGTATTATGGACCAGTTTGCTGTGGCTATGGGGCGGGAAAACCACGCGATATTGCTGGACACATCTATACTCACCCACAGTTATATCCCTTTTGTACTGCAGAATTATTCCCTGGTGATTGCCCATACGAATAAAAAACGGGAATTGAATGAATCCAAATACAACGAGCGTGCACGGGAATGCCGGGAAGCCCTGGCCATTCTACAGAAAAATATTAAAATAGATAATCTGGTGGAAGCTTTTCCGGAACATATTGATGAATTTATCCCCGATCCTGTATTGAAGAGAAGAGCTCTCCATGTGAGCAGGGAAAACGAACGGGTCATCCAGACAGTGAAATACATGACAGAAGGAGATATTCTTTCCGTGGGTAGAATGCTCACAGAGTCCCATGAATCCCTGAAGAATCTGTATGAAGTCTCCGGGTTTGAGCTGGATGTGATGGTGGAAGAAAGCCTTCGGCATCATGGATGCATTGGGGCACGAATGACCGGTGCGGGCTTTGGAGGATGTGCCATTGCTCTGGTGGAAAATTATCTGGTGGATGATTTTATGGAAAAAGTCTCCGGAGCTTATGAAAAAAAAAGCGGAAGAACCCCCCATCTTTTTGTTGCCCGGATTGACGATGGAACCCGTAAATTGGAGTCCTCCCAATGATGAATGGGAAAAACCTGCATCTGGAATACTGGAAAGACGGAAAGACTTTTTCTCTGGATATTCCCGTTCCGGAAAAGGATGGGAAGGGAGCTCTGGCAGTTCCCCCCAGCCATCCCATTGCTCTGGATTGGGAAACCATCGACCGGGGTGGAGACAAAATTCTGAGCATCCGGATGTCTTCACCGCAGGAAATTATTCTGAAGAAAATGGCATTAACTCTGGAATCCGGGGAGACTTTCCATCGAATTTTTCTGAATGGATACCAGAGCTGGACAGATTCCGGGGAGTATCCGCCGGATGTCCGTTTTCATAAGCTTGCTGCTTTTGCCCGGCCATTGCTCCGCTATATGGGGGACCAACGGTTTTTGCCATCTTTTTATAAGCCCCGTTTGAATTCTGCCCATGGATACCACTATTTTTATGGCGTTCCCGCACAGAATGCCGATGGGATACGCTTTGCCGGTTCTCTGGATGAGCGTTTTGCATACACCATTTTTTCCATGAACAACGGAAACGTCCTGCTCCATAAGGATATACAGGATCTTCCCTTCTCCGGAGAAAAAGAGATATTTCGCATAATGACGGCAAATGGTGAGATCAATGAAATTTTTGACCGGTATTTTTCTTTGTATGAAAATGATAAGGCAATATTCTCCGGTATCATTCCCGCTTCCTTTTCTCCCAATCCGCAGGATATTTCCCAGCCACTCACCGGCTGGACCAGTTGGTACAATTATTATACAAATATAACCGAGGAAATTATTCTGGAAAATATTCGCTCGTTTGCCGGGCGGAAAATTCCTCTGGATATTTTCCAGATTGATGACGGCTACCAGAATGCGGTGGGGGACTGGCTCACGTTCAATGAAAAATTCCCGGAAAAATTTGATGCCATTGTACCGGAAATCCATGCAGCGGGATACCAGGCTGGATTGTGGCT
The DNA here is from genome assembly GCA_020721865.1 of Leptospira biflexa. Taxonomy (GTDB): domain Bacteria; phylum Spirochaetota; class Leptospiria; order Turneriellales; family DYLW01; genus DYLW01. Next base: position 10,917 of record DYLW01000038.1, read on the forward strand.
GGCACCATTTATAACAGAAAAAAAGTCGTTTATATTCCGGGACCATCCCGATTGGCTGGCAACGGACAAAGATGGAAATCTGGTAAAAGCCGGGTTTAATCCGCTCTGGGGTGGCTGGACCAATGGATTTTTTTATGCTCTGGATATCTACCAGATCGAGTTTCAGGAATATCTCAGGGAAGTGTTCCATACCGTCCTCCATCAATGGAATTTTGATATGGTGAAACTAGATTTCCTGTACGCAGCGGGAATGAACCACCGGGGGAATAAAAGCCGCTCGGAGAGTATGCATGATGCTGTGGATCTGATCTCCTTCCTGTGCCAGGGGAAAAAAGTCCTGGGTTGCGGACTCCCGCTGGGGGCAGGATACGGGAAAATGGATTCCTGCCGGATTGGCAGTGACATCAGTCTGGAATGGGAGGATAAAACACTCAAGAGAATCCACTACCGGGAAAGGATTTCCACGGTGAATTCCCTGCGTTCCACCCTTGGCCGATGGCATTTGAACCACCGTGCGTGGCGGAATGATCCGGATGTGTTCAACCTGCGTTCCGGGGATAACCGGCTCCTTCCGGGAGAAAAATATACTCTGATGCTGGTAAACCTCACCCTGGGGGGGACCGTTTTCACATCGGATTCCATGGGCAGTCTGAACGATGAGGAGTATAAGACATATCTTTCCATATTTCCATCCCAGAAAAAGGAAATCCACTCCGTGCGGACTCTGGAAGAGGATATTTTTCTCATAAATTTTTCCATCAGAAATTACCACTATCAGCTTCTGGTGAACCTGTCCGATGCAGAATTCCAGTGGAATAATCCCCATCTACTGGCGTTCAACTCCCGGAAGTATGGATTTTTATTTGACCAGAAAATAATGAAAATCCCGCCGCATGAATCCCTGCTTCTGCTCATCCCGGACCAGATGGACTTTACGGTTCTGGGCTCCTCCGGCTATCTGTATCCGGGAGCGGAAGTGGCGGAAGTTTCCGGAGAATTGACCCCGGAAAAGGAAGCCCGTATTGAAATAAAAACCGTAAAGAATCTCATGAGGACCGGAGAGGTTTATATCAAAATTCCGGATTCCGCTGTCACCGCTGTTGTGAACGGAAAAAAGGTAAAAACAGATTCCATCCGGAATATTAAATCGGTCAGATTTTTATATTGAAAAATTAACCGTTTTTTATTAGCAGGGATTCTCCAGTCATCTCCGGTGGTTTTTCCAGTCCCATCACCTCTATCATGGTGGGAATCACATCGGCCAGACGGCCACCGGACGGTAAAAGGGAGACCCGGTTTTTCTGGAAATTTTCCCGGCGGGAAATGACATGCAGCCATACCAGATTGGTGGTGTGGGATGTCATGGGTTTTCTGGTTTCATAATCTTTCATCTGGTCCACGTTCCCGTGGTCGGAGGTCAGGAATACCACCCCGTCCTTTTCCAGAACAGCGTCCACCACCGCCCCCACGCATTCATCCACCACGGAAACAGCTTTTAAGGCGGCTTCGTAAACGCCGGTGTGACCCACCATATCCGGATTGGCAAAATTCAGAATAATCACATCATATTTGCCGGAATTCACTAACTCTATGGTTTTGTCTTTTACCTGGTATGCACTCATTTCCGGCTGGAGATCATAGGTGGCCACTTTGGGGGAGGGGATCAATTCCCTGTCTTCACCGGGAAAAACCACATCGGACTGGCCGTTAAAAAAGAAGGTGACATGGGCAAATTTCTCCGTTTCCGCAATCCGAAGTTGGGTCATATTCTTTTTGGATATAACCTCCGGAAAAATATTTGTCAACGCCAATGGCTGGAACACCACCCCCACGGATGCACGGGAGGATTTTTCCATGCCATCATAATATTCCGTAAAACCAATATAGGTTAAATCTTTTATGTCCTTCACCGGAAATTCAGAAAATTCGTCCTGGATGAACGCCCGGGTGATCTCCCTGGTTCTGTCCAGACGGTAGTTGAAGAAAATAACCACATCGCCATCAGATATGGGATGGAAATGTTTTGTTCGCCGGGGCTGGATAAATTCGTCATTCTCTCCCTTTGCATAGCCATCTTCCAGGGCATCATAAATCGTGTAAAACTCCGGAAAATTTTCCATGCCGGAGAGCAGGTTATACGCCTTTTGAACTCTGTCCCAACGATTGTCCCTGTCCATGGAAAAATACCGTCCCACAAGGGAGGCAAAGACCCCCACCCCGGATTTTTCCATGGCTTCTTCCAGATCTTTTAGATGGATGCGGGCAGAACGTGGCGGAGTGTCCCTGCCGTCCGAAAACGCATGCAGCAGAAGATTTTCCCGGGGGATGCCGTACTTTGCCGCTAATTCCACCACTCCCTTCGCATGGTCATTATGGGAATGGACACCCTGGTCCTGCACCAGCCCGAATAAATGAATACGGCAATTATTTTTCCGGGCTTTTTCCATGGCCGCAATCACCACCGGATTTTGTGCAAAATGGCCATCGGCAATTTCTTTGGAAATACGCACCAGGGATTGATACACCACCCGGCCAGCCCCAAGGTTCAAATGCCCCACTTCGCTGGAACCCTGATTCTGGGGAGGAAGCCCCACCGCCTCTCCCGATGCGGAAATGAGACAGGACGGGTATTCCCGAAGATAGCGGTCGTGGTTGGGGGTGGGTGCCTCCGCGATGGCGTTCCATTGATAATCCGGGTTAAAACCCCAGCCATCCCGGACAATGAGCATATATGGTGTTCTCTGCATGGTAACAATAAACGCATAAAACCCCCATAGTGTCCATTAAAAACGGCTTCTGGAGAGAAAATTTTTATTGCTCATCTGGGTGACTGTCCCATAAAAGACATATCCCCCGTCAAGATGTGACATAATACGAAAGACATATATTGTTATGTATGTCTTCATGGGTGACTGTCACCAAGAATGACATATCCCCCGTCAAGATGTGACATAATACGAAAGACATATATTGTTATGTATGTCTTCATGGGTGACTGTCACCAGGAAAGACATATCCCCCGGCAAGATGTGACATAATACAAAAGACATATATTGTTACGTATGTCTTCATATGTGACTGTCCCAGGAATGCCATATCCCCCGGCAAGATGTGACATAATAGATAAGGCTTATATTATTATGTATGTCTTCAGATATGACGTCACCGGATTAGCTGTTTTTTGCCCGGTGCTGGAGTTCCCGTAGCAGCTCTTTATTTTCTTCCAGGGATCTGGCCAGCTCCATTTCCAGATTTTTCATTGGGGTGATATCGTCCACCATGGCCACTCCACCCACAATCTCCCCCAGAGAATCATAGACGGGATGGAATAAAACATGAACAAAAGTATTTTTATTTGCGGTGACAGAGGAATACCAGTCCTGGAAGGAGGCATTTTTTCCGGAGAGAGTGGCTCGCACCGCATCCTTTATTTTTTCATCCTTTAAGTCCCGGAGAATGTTCAGCCCCAGGAGGGCGTCCCGGGAAGATCCGATGAGGGCAACAAAAGTGTCGTTGCATTCCCGGATGATGCCGTTATGGTCATAATCAAAGATACCCATGGGAGCGTTGTTGTAGATTTTTCTATATCTTTCCTCGTCCCGTGCGATTTTCTCCTGGATGGCATATTCTTCCGTGATATCCCGGAAAATCATGACCACTCCCATAATGTTTCCCTCCGGTTCACGGATGGGGGCGACAGAGTCCGCTATCTGGTAAACATGTCCTTCCCGGGAAACAAGCTGGGTATGGTTTGCCAAGCCAGCCACGGCTCCGGTTTCCAGCACCTTCCGGATGGGATCTTTCACCGGCTCTCCGGTAACGGAGCTGAAAATCCGGAAAACCTGGCCGATGGGTTTTCCCAATGCGTCTTTTTCCATGTATCCGGTGAGGGTTTCCGCCATGGGATTCATTCCGGTGACAAATCCTGCTGTATCTGTGGAGATGACCGCATCTCCGATGGAATTCAGGGTCACCCGGAGGAATTCTTTTCTCTGGATCAGTTCCTGTTCTATGTTTTTCCGGTCAGTGATGTCATGGGTGATCCCGTAGATAATCCCGTTTCTCTGGTTCCTTCCCCGAACAAGCATATAACGGATTTCCTTTTTGGCAGGATCCACCAGACGGTATTCAAACTCATCGGAATAATCCAGGTTATGGATTTCCCGGATGGCGGACTCCAGACGGGCGGCGATTTTTTCATGGTCTTCCTTCACTATGTAACGATGGGAAAATTCCTTGAGTGGCATGGATATTTCATATCTTTTACCCTCCACCATATACTGGTGTTCCGGGCTTAGCGTTATTATCTGAGAGAAAACATCCAGAGACCAGGAGCCCACTTTGGCCATTTCCTGAGATTCCGTCAGAATGCGTTTGCTTTCCAAAAGATCATTTTTATGGGAAATTATGGATTGCCTGGCATCAAACAGCTTGAACGCCATCTTTATGGAGGCATCCAGAACGGTGATGCCGGAATTTTTTACCACATAGCCATAGGATGTGATTTTTTCCGTTTTTTCCACCACTTCCGGCTCGGTGTGGCTGCTCAAAAAAACGATGGGGATTTCTGTGAAGGAAAGAATTTTCTCCGCCGTTTGGGTTCCATCCATGCCCATGCCCAGATCAATGTCCATCAATACCAAGGAGGCGGGCTCTTTTTGCAGGTGTTCAATGGCTTTTTCCCCGCTGGAGACGTGAACAATGGAATAACCCCTCTTCTCCAGTTGTCTTTTTTCCAGAGTGGCTATGACAATGTCGTCTTCCACAAGGAGTATTTTCTTTTGTGTATCCATTATCCACCGGGTTAGTAATAACAGCGAAGGAATTATCCTTGTATCATACGTCAACGATAATACGTCTATGTTTTATGCAACCGTTTCCGGATGCCAGATGATGTCTCCTCAAATGCAAGCAGTCACCGGATTATGTAATAATTTAAGCGGGCGAAGACGAGCTTTTTTCTTGAATAGTATCATACGAAAGGAAGCGATGGGCTCACATATAGAGAAGCGATCTCTTGGAGCTCAAGCGTATACCAATCGTCTGCCTTTGGGCTCTGGTATGGGATCTCCAAATTCATTGGCTGTTTCCATCCACAGAGCGATAGCTTCTTTTACATTTGCCAGAGCTGCTTCATAGCTGTCTCCATGGGCCATACATCCCGGCAATTCTGGGACTTCTCCGATATATGCATTATCCTGATCGCTCCAGAAAATGATTGTTTCATATTTAATCATTATTTTCTATTCTGTAATATTATATCAAAGGGAAATGGTAAGTCAAGAGAATAAATGGATAATGATATGCAACTCCGTTTTTGCTTTCCGCCCGGAAAGCGGGAGAAAAAGTCGCTCATGAAAATTCCATCGGATATTATTAAAAAAAGGCTGGAACGGCTCCGGGGGAAGATGGCATCCCATTCCGTAGCGGTTTTCTATTCCGGAAAAAATTCTTCCGGTGGATATGCCCATCGGACAGATACGGATTTTCTGTATCTCACCGGTTTGGATGAAGAAGACATATATTTCATTGTTCCCTGCGATGACCCTGCCGTTCTATTACGCATTCCGCCGGATGAAAAAGCCCGCCAGTGGACGGGGGAGAAAATGAGCAATCCGGAAGTGGCGGAATTTCTGGGAATTCCGGTCTCCCATGTGGTGCCGCCGGTTTCTCTGGAAGATGTATTACAAAAAAATCTGAAAAATAAGAAAACCCTGATTTTCCCGTTTGGGAAATATCCGGATATGCAGTGGGATATTCTGCGGATTCTGCAAACGTCCCGTGCCAATGCCCGTTCAAAAATTTATGCTCCTTCTGAAATTATTCACACGGATACTCTGATGGCTCCCCTGCGGATGATCAAGGAGCCCTGGGAAATGGAACAGATAAAGAAAGCGTCCGCAATCTCCGCACGGGCACACCATGCTGTCCGGGAATGGACCCAGGCGACTCATCCCCGTTATGAATATGAAATCCGGGCTTTTCTGGAATATGAATTTTATCGTCACGGTGCCGATGGGTTGGCATACCCCAGCATCGTGGCTTCCGGCAATAACGCCACGTTTCTGCACTATCCCCACTATGACGGAGAGATACAAAAGACAGATTTGGTCCTCATCGACGCCGGATGCGAAACCAACGGGTATGCCTCCGATATCACACGCACCTTCCCGGTTTCCGGGGAAGCCAGCCCGGAGCAGTCCGCTGTTCTGGAGATTGTTCGCAGAGCACACGATGCGGCCATAGCGGAAGCCGTTCCCGGAGCCACGCTGGATGCGGTGCATGAACGGGCGGTCAGAATCATTGCGGAAGGGTTATGGGATCTGGGGCAGTTCCAGAAAATACCGGATCCGGAAAATCCGGGGAAAATGATCTCGCCTTCCGGGGTGGCTGAGGTGATAGAAAAAGAATACTATAAGCTTTTCTATATGCACCGCACATCTCATTTTATGGGAATGGATGTGCATGACTCCGGGATTTATTATAATGAAGAAAAACCGGTGGTTTTATCTCCGGGGATGGTGTTTACCGTGGAGCCGGGAATTTATCTGAGCCGGGATTTGGAATATATTCCACCGGAGTACCGGGGGATTGGAGTGCGTCTGGAGGACGATGTGTTTATTCATGAAAAAGGGAGTGAAATCTTAACAAGGGATGATTCTCACTTGTGAAAACCGATGATTTTTAAAATGCTTTCCATCTCTTCCAGGGAAAAATACTCTATCTCAATTTTACCTTTTCCGGTTTTATTGTTGTGCCGCAGATGAACCCGCGTATTGAGGTATTCCTCCAACCGCTTTTGCATATCTATGGATTCCTGGTTTTTTGGGGGGGATGGTTTTTCTTCGGATGCGGAAAGATTCTTCACCATGGTTTCCACTGCCCGTGCACTCAGATTCCGACGAATGATTTCATCGGCAATGGTTTTCACTGTCCGGGCGTTTTTCACTCCCAGAAGAGGGCGAACCTGCCCCTCCGTTAGAATTCCATCGGAGAGACAGGCTTGAACTTCCGGCGGCAGTTTCAGCAGACGCATCCGGTTGGCAATGGTGGAGCGGTTTTTCCCCACTCTTTCCGATAGCTCATCCTGGGTGAGCTGGTAGTTCTCCAGAAGGCTCTGGTACACGGCGGCCTCTTCCATAACATCCAGTTGCTCCCGCTGTATGTTTTCAATGAGGGCAATTTCAATATTTTCCCGGTCGGTAATTTCCTTGATGATCACCGGAATTTCTTCCATCCCCAGTTTTTTTACCGCCCGCAATCGGCGTTCTCCGGAAATGACCGTATAATTGTCCCCCGTTTTTCTCACCAGAATGGGCTGCAACAGCCCGAATTTTTCTATGGTGACGGCCAGCTCATCAATGGAGTCCTGCGTGAATTTTTTCCGGGGATTTCCGGGATTGGGGATGATCTTCCGGACGGGCAGGGTGAGGACGCTTTCCCTATCTCCGGTTTCCAGTTTTTCCGCTTCCAGTAAATTTCCCAGGCCCCGTCCCAGCCCGCCTTTTTTCCTGGTTGCCATTATTGCCTTTTAATAAATTCCCTTGCCAGCATGGAATAGGATACCGCCCCGGTGGATTGCGGATCATAGACCCCAATGGGTTCTCCATACGAAGGAGCTTCCGATAGTTTCACATTCCGTGGGATCACCACGTCATAAACTTTTTCTTTAAAATGTTCCCGCACATCGGCCACCACGGATGCGGACAGTTTGGTACGGGAATCATACATGGTCAGCAGAACACCTTCTAACTCCAGAGATTTATTCAGATTCCCCTGAACCAGCTTAATGATCCGCAATAATTGGGTCAGACCTTCCAGGGCGAAGTATTCACACTGGAGGGGTATGAGCACACTGTCGGAAGCACAGAGGGCGTTGATAGTCAGAAGTCCCAGGCTGGGAGGACAATCCAGAATGATAAAATCATAGTTATCCGCGACATCCTTCAGCACATTTTTGAGGACATATTCCTTATCTTCTTTCTCAATTAAATCCACCTCCAGACCCGCCAGGTCAATATTGGAGGTGATGATGTCCAGATTTTCCACATTGGTTTTGCGGATGGCAGATGCTGCCCTGGTTTCTCCCAGCATGGTATGGTAGATATTATTTTTCACTCCCATGATATCCAGACCCAGACCGCTTCCGGCATTACCCTGTGGATCCACATCCACAAGAAGGATTTTTTTGTTTTCTTTTGCAAGATATGCACCCAGGTTGATGGCCGTTGTGGTTTTGCCCACGCCACCTTTCTGGTTCGCCAATGTTATTACTTTTCCCATAGCCATTCCATTAATAAAAATTTTGGTAAAAAATATCTTTCTCTATTTTTTTCACGCTGCGGGGATAACCGGAGTTTTCCTTTTTGCTGTATTCAAAAAGATACACCCCCCTTTTTCCGTATTCCTCCGGAAAGGGCAGGGGGAAATAACGGGGATCATGGTATCCCATTCCGGAAATGATCTCCAGAAAACGCGAAAACTGATCTGCGTTCTTTTCCAAATTGTCTGTATGCCAGTAAAGCACTTTTGCATCCGCGTCCGCCACATGAAGAGCCAGCTCCAGAGAGACTGCCGGTTTACGGAACGCACGGAATAGGATAACATCATAGGATGCTTTATCCGCCCGATTTTTATCCCCCAGAAAAATATTTCTGGCCGGCATGGATTCCATATTCAGGGTTTTCACCGTTTCTTCCAGAAAGCGGATTTTATTTGCGGAGGAGTCCAACAGAGTTATTTTTTTTCCGGTCAATATGGAAAGCGGAATTCCCGGCAGCCCTGCCCCCGTTCCAATATCCACCGGGCTCTGGGCATCCAGAAGAACCTTCGCGATTGTCTCTGCATTCAGGATGGACACGGAATCCAGAATGTGCTTGGCAAAGATTCCCTCCGGTGTTTCTTTTCCGATGAACCCATGGGGAAGGGCCTTTGTCAATAGAATGGAAAAATATCGGCAAAGGGTTTTTTCTTTTTCTCCGTCCAGAAAACTTCCGGGAAAAAAATCCGCATATTTATCCAGCAGTGGGTGGCAGTCCTCCATGGATTTCAGGATTCGTATTTGGCCAATTCTTTCTTTGCCGTTTCATTCTCCGGATCAAAGGCCAGGATTTTTTTCCAGATGCGGATTTCATCCTCCCGGTTATTCAATTCCTTATACGAAAGTGCGGCAATCTGCATGGCCTTTTTATAATTATTCTTCAACTGGCAGGCGGTGAGGGCGGCAGCCAGAGATTCCGTATAAATTCCGGAGTTGAATTGTGCCAGAGAAAGCAGATAAAAACCATCCGCATCGGTACGCTGCCGGGTCAGATAATAATTCAGGTGATCGGCCGCTTTGGGATAATTTTCCAGCTTCAGATAGCACTTGGCCAGATACTGGTGGATAAATCTGTTTTTGGGATCGATGGTGAGAGCTTCCTTTAAAAGATTCACCGCCTCCGAATATTTTTTTTCATGATAAAGCAGCTGGGATTTTTTCTTGAACTGGGTTATTTTCTGGCAGTCTTTGTTCAAATCCAGAATCAGAAAGGTCACATCATCATTGATTTTTTCCATACCGGAAAACAGGTTGAAGGCGGATAGGATGGCAGCCTTTGCCTGGGAGGGGGACAAGGGCATGGTTTCCCGCAGTATATTTTTCAGTCTGTCTTCACCAAACTCTGCCCCGTGTCCGTTCCGGGCTTCCACCAAACCATCCGTATACAAAAACAGCCTGTCACCAAAGTTTAGCTGGTCTCTTTTTTGCCCGTAATCGGAATTTTCCAGAGCACCCACAAATAGACCATCGGTATCCCATTCTTCAATGGATTTGTCTTTCATCCGGATTACCAAGGCTTTCCGGTGGGAGGCATTGCCATAAACCACTTCATAATTTTCGTTGATGATCACCAGAAATGCGGTCAGATAATCCTGGGTCTTTACATGGGCAATCAGGGATTTGTTCACATGGTTGAAGATTTCTTTGGGTGTCTGGTACATCCGCGTGGCTTCTGTGAATCCAATCTTTGCCATGGTGGTGACCAAAGCAGCGGGGATTCCGTGACCGGAAACATCCGCCATAAGGATGGCAATCTTGCCTCCATCCATGTAAAAAATATCATAAAAGTCCCCACCAATCTCCTCCATGGACTGGTAGTGGGCTACCATGTGCATACAGTTGTAATGGACCGGCGTGACGGGAAGAATCCCCTTCTGGATATCGGCGGCAATGGACAGCTCATTCTTTATGATGGCTTCTTTGCTGCGCAGGTTTTTCAAGGCAATATTCAAATCTTTGGTTCGTTCTTCCACCCGTTTTTCCAGGTTATTCCGGACGGCATTCACTTCATAGGACGCGGCGATGATCCCCTTGCTCACGGTGACCAGTTCCCTGTCCATGCTGGAAATATACAGTTTGCCTCTTCCGCCACGTGCCAGGTTTGTGGCCGCTTTTTCAATTTCCTCCATGGCTTCTTCCATCGACATGAGATACAGGAATAAAATCAAATAGAGAATCAGGACGGACAGCGAGATAAAGGCCAGAAGGGCCAGATTGATCCCATGGTTCAGGTTAATCATGAAAATAATGCCCACCATGAATATGAAAACCAGAGAGCCAATGAATAAGAATTTTTTGCGTATGCTCAGATAGGCCATTTCCGGAAAGGAGACACCCCGCAAAACCAGAATGCGTTTGATCCTTTTACGCATGATGCCGGTCAGAAGCTCTGCGGAGATATAAGTAAAAAACACATAAATATAAATGGCAGCAGAAATCCCCCCCAGAAGGAGGAGGGCGTTATAGACTGTCCCCAGCAGAGACTCTTGGATGACCACGCTGGCCATAACCAGACCAGGATAAATGAGGGCCGCAATCATATTCAGCTTGGGGAGATCCTCCAGAGATTTCAGAAGCCGGGGAAGATCTTCATCGGAAGGGGATTCTTTAATACCATTAAAATCAATGTATCTATTGATGATGCACAGGCTTTTGCTGAAACATGGCACCTTGAGTTTCCAAAGCATCCCAAAATGGACATAATATCCCAGAACATAGATAATGAGAGTGGCAAGGAAGAAAGTTTCCACAAATATATCAAAAGTCCCGCTTTCTTTGAGATTGAGTGTGCTGGATAAAAACACACCAATATCGATGGCAATGAGCAATCCACCAATGCTGGTGGCGAATGCGACCGCAAATGTATAATTGAATATCCGGGTAACAACCATGAACAGGAGAAACCATCCATTGAGAATAAAAGTGTCAATTTTCTCCATTATAAAATCAATATTAAAAGCCCGGAAAAAGAGAGATCCGTTTTGTTTGGAGATGTTTTCATGGTAGTCATGCTCTTTGAGAATTTCATCCAGACTATTCAGAATATTGATAATTTCGGAAAGAAGTTCCCTGGATTTCAGAAACAAATCCCGGGCTTTCTCAAATTCATCGTCTTTTTTTAGCTGGATTATCCGGATCACATTCTCATGGAGTTTGTCATGGATTTCCTCCAGACGGCGTATTTCTTTTATGGACCCATAGTTCCTAAGGCCGATGGTTTGAAGCCACTGGCTCAGAGGGCATACGCCGGAATGTTTCTCCCCCGGCCTTTCCTTCTCTTCTTCATCCCATTTCCACAGTAGCATATCAAAGTCATTCTGCCCTTTGTGTTTTTTGGAAAAATCCGATTCTGATTCCGTGAGGTACTCTTCCAGATCCGCAAACCATCGTTCGTGTTTTATTTTCATGGATTCAAAATTAATTGCACTCATAATAATTCCTTGTGCCCGCCATGGGTATAACACACCAATTTTACTTATTTTAAGAATAGAGATGAATTTGCCCTGAATGCGTCAATAAAAAAAGGGGCATAACGCCCCTTTTTGTTTTCTGTTTAATCCAGCAGATCAAATATCATAGTAAAGAACAAACTCGTAAGGATGCGGACGCTTGTTCACAATCTCTTCAATCTCATTTCTCTTATAAGCAATATAAGAGGATATGAAATCTTCATCAAATACTCTGCCTTTGGTCAGGAATTCATGTTTGGCTTCCAATGCGTCCAATACTTTAGTCAGGTTTGCCGGAACAGAAGCAATGTGGGCTTTTTCTTCCGGGGAAGCGTCATAAAGGTCAAAGTCCGCTGGTTTTCCTGGATCAATCTTGTTATCCACTCCATCCAGTCCCGCCATGATCATGGCCGCGAACGCCAGATACGGATTGGCAGCAGGATCCGGAGTACGGAATTCTATCCTCTTGCTTTTGGGGCTGGGGGATACCGCGACGGGGATACGGATGGAAGCGGAACGGTTCCTTGCAGAATACACAAGGTTAACAGGTGCTTCAAATCCGGGTACCAGTCTTTTATAACTGTTTGTGGTGGGGTTTGTGAAAGCCAGAATGGAAGGACCGTTTTTCAGAATTCCGCCCATATAGTTCATGGCCATATCAGAAAGACCGGCATACTTATCGCCTGCAAAAAGATTCTGTCCGTTTTTCCACAGGGACTGGTGGGTGTGCATACCGCTTCCGTTATCGTTAAAGAGTGGCTTGGGCATGAAAGTAGCGGAAAATCCTGCTTGCTTAGCGGTATTTTTTACCACATATTTATACAGCATCAGTTTATCTGCCATTTTGAGCACTTCGTCCACAACCAGGTTAATCTCCTGCTGTCCCGCACTTGCCACTTCGTGGTGGTGTTTTTCTGTGGCAATCCCCATCTTTTCCAGCAAGTGAAGCATTTCTCCCCGCAGATCCTGGAACATATCGTTGGGGGGAAGGGGGAAATATCCGCCCTTAATGCGGTTTTTATAACCCAGGTTGGGGCCTTCGTCGGTTCCCATATTCCACGCAGCATCAATACTGTCGATGAAATAGTATCCATTGTTCATGGTCTGTTCAAAGCGAACATCAGAGAAGATAAAAAATTCCGCCTCCGGTCCAAACCATGCAGTGTCTGCCACCCCTTTGTCGTTCATATATTTAATGGCTTTTTTCAGAATATTTCTGGGATCCCGGTTGTACGCCTCTCCGCTTTTGGGTTCGTAAATATCCCCAATAATGGCCAGAGTTTTATGCTGAAAGAAAGGATCAATGTACGCTGTGTGGTTATCCAGACGCACAAACATATCGGATTCATTGATGGTTTTCCATCCACGGATGGAGGAACCGTCAAGCCCAACGCCTATGCTGAATGCTTCTTCATCAATTGCGTGCAGGGGCATGCTAAAGTGGTGCATCATACCCAGAATATCCGTAAAGCGGACGTCAATAAATTCCACCGCCTCTTTCTTTGCCCATTCTAATAATTCTTTTGGTGTTTGTTTATCCATTGTGTTCTCCATTCAAAAAATCTTGTTTTCCTTACGTAATCGTTACTGTGCAAATTCCATGCCAAAGAAAACCTGTCGCCAAAAGAATTTTTCATAGGCGACATGGATGTTTTCTATGCAGTTCGATTATTTATTATAATTAATGAGGGGGGAAAATGCTTCCAGCGTGAGACTGGCTCCACCCACTAAAGCACCGTCAATCTGCTCTTTTTTCATTAATTCTTTGATATTCTTTGCGTTTACTGATCCACCATACAGAATCCGCATTTTTTGTGCTTCATCCTCGTTGTAAATTCTGGCGATGGTTTTGCGGATGATACCATGAACATGAGCAGCATCCTCTGGTGTGGCAGTTTTACCCGTGCCAATGGCCCATACCGGTTCATACGCGATGTACAGGTCATTTAATTGCTCCGGATGAACTCCCAGAAAAGCACTTTCCAACTGGTCCACCACTATGGCTTCGGTGACCCCCGCTTCCCTCTCTTTCAGGGTTTCCCCCACGCACAGCATGACTTTCAAATCCGTTGCCAGAGCATTCTTTACTTTTTTGTTGATGGTCTCATAGTCTTCCCGGAAATACTGCCTTCTTTCCGAGTGACCCACCAGAACATGGGTAACCCCCGCTTCTTTCAGCTGGAAGGCAGAGGTCTCTCCGGTAAACGCTCCGGAATTTTCAAAATACACATTCTGACCACCCAATTGGACACAGGTCTGATCAAATACCTTGACCAAATCCGGAATATGCAGGCAGGAAGCAAAGACTATGATTTCCTTATCTGTGTTGTCCTTGCACTCTCCCCTGAATTTTTCTGCCAATTCTTTTGCCTGGGATATGGTCAGGTTCATTTTCCAGTTTGCGGATATTACTGCCTTTCGCATTTTTAATCTCTCCTCGGGAATATCATTCGGGTAACTGGGATATCAGATTATCCGAAAGCTGGGATGCCCGCTGGTTCACATCCCGCAGAAAAATATAAAAACCGGTGATTGCCTTGTTTTGGTATTCCCGGATTCCCATTACCTGCTCTTTTATGGGTTCAACGGATTCCAGAAAAGCCAGGGGTGCCTCCGCGATAGCTTTATGCATCTGTTCTGCGGAGGAAAGTCCCAGATTCAGGGTATCCTCAATTCCACGCTTCCATTCCATCACATCTCTTTTATTTAACATTTTAGACTCCTTTTTTTATTACTTCCGTTAATTCCTGAATACTGGTGGTGGCTGTTCCCAGCTTACCCACCACTACCCCTCCGGCAATATTGGACAGCCGGGCTGCTTCCAGGGAGGATGCCCCTGCCATCCGGGATGCCGTAAAAACAGAAATTACGGTATCTCCGGCTCCGGAAACATCGTATACCTCTCTGGCCACTGTGGGGATCAAATGGACTTTGTTTTCGCTGAATAAGGCCATACCTTTATGCGAGCGTGTCAATAATAATTCTTTTAATTTCAAATTGGCCAGAATTTTTTCTCCTATGAGGATGGCCTCCGGATCTCCCTCCGGAAAGGCTTCCTTGATCCCTTCACTGGCCTCTTTTTCATTGGGCGTCATAATATCCGACCCGGCATACAGGGAAAAATGCCGAATCTGGGGATCCACAGCTATGTACTTCCCCGCACCCGCGATAATTTCAATCATCTTGGGAATGGTGGATGCGTTCAAAACCCCTTTGTCATAATCCGAAAGGACCACGGCGTCGTAGCCGGAAATAATATCCCGCAGGGTTGCCAGCATGGATTTTTCTATATCCGGAGATATGGGGAGGGTTTTCTCCCTGTCCAGACGAATCAACTGCTGGTTCTGGGCCAGAATGCGGGTTTTCATAATAGTGGGGCGGTCGTCTGCGAAGAAAAGGTGATTATCCAGGGAGTGAAAATCCCTGAGCTTCTGTTCCAGTTTTCTGCCATTTTCATCTTTTCCCACAACACCCAGAATGGACGCACGGACGCCCAGAGAAACCAGGTTATTCAACACATTGGTGGCTCCCCCCGGAACCCGATTTTCTTTCTTTGCCAGCACCACAGGAACCGGTGCTTCCGGAGAGATCCGGGTCACCTCTCCCCAAATATATTCATCGCACATGATATCCCCAATTACCAGAATGTTAACAGCGGCAAAACGGGAGAATATTTTTTGGGCAATTTCCAGATTCATTTCCCCATATTCCAAAATTTCCCCTTTGCCGGCAAGCATTATAATGAGTTCCGATGATTTTTGGCGACGGATGGGTTTTAACGATTACAAAGCATTAAATATTTGAATACTCCATCCTGCTCTGCTATCTGCCCATAAAATTAAGAATTCCATTTACAACAGTTAATGGATGAACCGGGCAACCAGGAATGTATAAATCAATTTTATGCTTTTCAAG
>DYLW01000007.1:0-59948 GCA_020721865.1 Leptospira biflexa
TCGCAAACATGGCGACGGAGTTTCCGTACACAAGCTATTGGCCAACCGCTTTAAGGTGATGGCGGGTTTCTGGAGTCATTCTTTCCAATCTGCTTTCTATGCACGAGAAGCGGTGGCCATGCTTAAGCTGGATATAGATCCGGATGTGGCATATCTTGCCGGACTTCTGCATAATATCGGGAAAGTGGTTCTGGCCACCATAGATCCCGATACCATAAAAGAAATCAATGGCTTAATTGTGGATGAAAATCGCCGGGCATCATCCATATTGGAAGAAATTACTCTGGGAACATCCCATACATCCATAGGCGGGCAAATGGCCACTAAATGGGGATTCCAGAAAGAAATTATTGAATCCATTGAATACCACCATTGCCCGTTTTGTGCGTCTCCAGAAAACCAGAAATTGGTGAGTTTGATACATGGATTAATGCCCGATAAAAAAAGAACCGGCTAAGGGTAAAATGGTTTTCATAAACGAAGGCACCAAAAACATGCTGGGTCTTTTGAAAGAAGAAGCGGTGGAATCCTTCCATTGGAATCTTCAGGAGAAATACGGAGATTACAGATGGAGTCTATTGTTCTGGTGTAGAAAAGTTTTTCCTGAATTTGTTATGTATCTTTTTCTGGAGTAGGATGTTATATTCCCTGTCAAAGAAAATCTCCAGAATAGCTTTTTCTTTTTTAATTATAATATTCTGAATAAGTGATATTACCTTACCGTATAATATTTCAGGAATTTCTTCTGCGGGCGTGTAATAGGGTAGATTAAACCCTTTCGCAAAATTTTTCATGTTATAAGAATGTTCCGTCCGGAATAAGTTACTGTAATCTTCCGTATAACGGGCGATGGGCAGATAATCAAAAATACCGCTTCCTCCGTTATTGAAGACAAGGATCACCACAGCGTTGGGAATATCCGTGGAAAGATACAGAGAGTTGAGATCATGCAGGGTAGCCACATCACCGGATATTATCACGGTGGGTTTTCCGGTTGCGGTGGCAAAACCCATGGAGGAGGAGAGAAAGCCATCAATGCCGCTGGCTCCCCGATTGGAGAATACTGCCGTGCCGGGATGGAGGGATGCAGTAAACATATCCAGATTCCGGATGGGCATACTATTGCCGATGGCGATATCTGAGTCCAGCTTTGCTTTGGCAAGATGATGCAGGAATCCAGCTTCCGATATTTTCTCTTCTGATTGAAAAATATTTTCTATCAAAGCCCGGGCTTTCACGGATGAAGATTTCCAGTATTCGGAATATTCCTGGTTTTTACACTCTGGTATCTGCTGGATGATTTCTCCCAATTTATGCACATCGGCAGACAAGCGAACGGAAACTCCATGTTCCGGATCATGACGGTTTGCGTGGTTTTTTATCTGGATCACGTTGAGAATTTTTGCTTTTTCCCGAAGACGGTAATACTCCTTGGAAATCAATTCCGAGCCAATGTGGATTATCGTCCGGGGAACGGCAGAATCCGGAATAGTGGCATTGGCGAAAATAAAATCCGCGTGGGAAATTCCGCAAAAACTGCGGAAACTCCCGGAGCGGATGTCCGTCCACACTGGCCAGCCTTTCCGGCAAAGGAGCTCCATGATTTCCCTTATAAGAATTCTGTCTTCATCAGATTTGATGAATTCTTCCATACTGCCCACCACCAGCATAATATTCCCGGTTTCAGACAGATTAAGCCAAATATCATTTTCCGTTAAGGAGGAAGTATCTTTCCGTGGAAAGTATCGGGTGAATGGATTTCTGGTTTTCATCCATTCATAAAAAGACTCATTGCAGTCCAAATGGTATGGACGGATTTCCGGATGCAGAGGTTCATCAAAGGCTATGTTGATATGGGACGGCCCCGGCTCTGCGTATATCATTTTATACAGAATATTATCCAGAAGACCCAGGATGGACGGGGCGGACAAACCCTGGGGAGTTATCGGTATATGGGAAAAAATCCGGGTATAATTTCCATAGATATGGGATTGCTCAATTGTCTGGTTTGCTCCTGTATCCTGCAGGGAAAATGGCCGGTCTGCAGATAATACCAATAATGGCGTATTTGTCATTCTGGCTTCAATAACCGCCGGAAAATAGTTTGCCAGAGCGGTTCCGGAGGTACAGATGAGAACGGCAGGTTTTTTCCGTGCTTTGGCGTATCCCAGAGCATAAAACCCCGCCGATCTTTCATCCAGAACCAGTTTATACCGGGCCAGAGGATTTCTGGTGACGGCAATAGCCAGAGGGGTGGAGCGGGAGCCAGGAGAAATGACAAAATAATCAATGCCGTTACGAATGAGCTCTTCCACCAATAAGGATCCAATGGCAATATTCACATTCTCATAGCGGGAAAAATAGTCCATTATGAGAATACCTCCGTAATGGAATTCAGAAAAGAATTAATTTTATTTTCAATCTCATTCCATTCTTCGCTTTCATTGGATTCCTGAATGATACCCGCCCCACCAAAGAGAAACAGACTTTTTTCTCGCAGAAGCCCGGAACGGATGGCCACATTAAATTCAGATTCTGCGTGCTCCAACCAGCCGATGGGGGAAGCATACCAGCCGCGTGGAAAATCCTCATTTTCATTGATAAAAGAAACTGCATTTTTCCGGGGATATCCTCCAATGGCGGCTGTGGGGTGCATTGCCCGCAAAAGATCATCATCAAAAATAGTATTCTTAATCCGGCATTGAATGGGGGTCTGGAGATGCATAACATTGCGAAGTTGCAGTATCCGGGTTTTCGCTATTTGGATATTTTCGCACAGGGGGGTAAGACTTTCTTCAATGGATTGGATCACCAGAGAATGTTCTCTGGAGTCTTTAAGAGATGACAATAATTCCTTCTGCAAAAGAATATCTTTTTCCGGTTTGTCTCCCCGGGCACGGGTTCCGGCAATAGCTTCAGTGTGCAGCGTCTGGCCGTTCCGAGCATAAAGCCGCTCCGGGGTTGCCCCCATAAAAGCCATTTTTTCACCAAACTGAAAATAAAATCGTATGGATTGCGGGCGGTTTTTGGTTAATCGGTAAAAGATGGATATGGGATCTATGGCCGAATCAAATGTTAATTTTAATGCCCGGGCCAGAACCACTTTCTGGAGATCAGAAGGAGAGGCCAAGGCTTTCATGGAGTTATCCATTAAGAATGACCATTCATTGCGGGATGTAATATACTCTCTGGTAAAAGTTCCCAGACTGGCTTCATTCAGTTCCCGAAATCTTGTTTCATCATACTCCCACCGGAGGGAATCCACCAAGCCTTGGGCATAGCTTTCTGTGTCCTCGGGGGAAAGAAATAATTCCAGCGAAAAGTGATCCCGGTTTTTCACCAGAACTATGCGTGGTAAAAAAAAAATTATCCGGGGATAATCCTCCCAGAGACCGGAAAGGTCGGCTCCATATTCTTTATGGGGGTCTTGCCCGTCGTGGAAATAGGAAAAATCCATGGTTCCCCAAAAACGCAGAGGATATTTCCGGATTTCCTGGTGTTTTTCAGAAAGCGTATAAAGATGACGGATAACCCCCGCGAGATCTTCGCGGGGAAAATTCCGGTAAACGGAGAAAACAGACAGTCCAGCCATGTAATAGGAATTTTCTTTATTTGCCCAGAAAAACTTTTCCTCTCGATTTTGGGATAAAAACCAGACATAGAGTTTTTCTTTATTCAGATCAAAGCCCGATGATATCTGATTGATATCCACTTTGAGAGACAGTATTTCTGTGCCACTCGGGAATTTTCCGGAATAAAAATCATGGATTTTTTCCAGAAGATTTTTGCGGATCAATTCCAGAATCGTGGTCATTGTTATTGAAAATCTTTTCCCAGGATTTTAATGAGCTGTTCTGTTCTGCGGAAGATTTTTTTGTTATTCCTTATGGCTGGAATCCGGATGAGATCATCCAGGATGCCATTGTAATAATCCAAAGTCTGCTCAATGGCATTTTCACGGACAAGTACATCCCGCACAAAGGCTATTTCTTTTTCCGTTGTTTTCTCCCTTTTTTTGAGGAGAATAGCTGCGACTTTTTTTGTTTCTTTCTGGTCCGTGCATACAGAAAAATAGAACGCAAACGGCAGGGTGATTTTCCCTTCCCGTATATCCCCGCCATAGGAACGTCCTTCTTTTTTACCAATTAAATCGATCAGATCGTCCCGTATCTGGAATGCAATTCCCAGCAGGCGGCCAGCCTCGTGCATCTCTTCCACCGTTTTTGGGTCTGCTGAACCGATTATGGAAGCCCCTGCCATGGCCAGAGAAAACAGACTGGCGGTTTTTTTCTCTGCTATTTCCAGATAGTTTTCTTTTTTATAGTGCTGTTCTTTTTTCAGGGCAAATTCCAGCATCTGCCCCTGGATCAGATCGGAAACCCGGTTCAGAGTTAATTTAATAATTTCCAGCTTGATCTCTGCACTGAACTTCAAGCGGTATAATAACTCAAACGCAAGAATAAACAGAATGTCTCCCAGATTGATGGCCTGTTCCGGTGTAAAATTTTTCCAAGCGGTGGGTCTTCCTCTCCGGGTTTCGTCTTTATCCTGAAGATCATCATGCACAATGGAGGCGTTGTGGATCATCTCCACTGTAGCGGCTAAGGGAAATATATCCTTGAGGTCAAACCCATAGGATTCCCCAATCCACAATGCCAGCAATGGCCGTATTCTTTTTCCGCCGGTATTGATTTGGTAATCAATCATTTCCAACGCCACGGGCGGAAGCGTATTGGAATCCACCAGCTTTTGTATTTCCTTCTGGATTTTGGGCCAGAACTTTTTTATCTCTTTATCAAGCATCCGTTAGTTATTTCCGAACGGATGCCTCTGGCGTAAACAATAATTCCGTTTTACAGTTTATCCGGTTTTTCAGCGGGTTTTGCCTCCCCACCTTCTTTTTTCTTTCCTACATCCTGGGTATCTTCAATCACCTTGGATTTGATTTTGGTATCAAACTGATAGCCGGGCAACATTCTGTCCGGGAAGTAATAATGGAAAACTCCTCCCACGTAGAAGCGATGATCCGACGCCATGGAACTGGCAAATGAAGACCATATCCAGGTAAAATTGATGTCCCCCCGGTATCTTTTGCGATTATCAAAAAAACGGGAAAAACCAATCCCCATTCCGGTTTCGGAGTAACTCTGGGAGCCAATGGCGAATCCGGTGCGGGCGGCGATATCCACAATTCCGGGAATTTTATACCAGGATTCCCAGCCGGCGTGGTAGGTCTTCAGCGAAGACATGTCGGATTCTACCCCTTTACCCTGATAAGGGGGATTAATAATTCTCCATTCACCCACAACCAGGATATCCTGAAGGAAGGGAAATTTGCCAATGCTCCCCAGCTCATAGGAAAGACCCAGCTTTAGTTGTGAGGTCAAAGGCTCCCCATCTTCTTTAAAGGGGGAAGGGGAGGTGGGAATAATATTTTCATATACCAGAGCTATTTTAATGAAGTCAGAGAAATTATACGTCACCCCCACATCGGGACTCCATGCTGCCCCCTTAGTGTTGACAAAGGCCGCGTTGTTGGTAACGTCTGTCCCCTCAAAAGATAGAAAATAGATGTTGTTGGTGATTCCGGCAGACAGGCGGGCTCCCTGAAAAATGATGTTATCCAGATTCTTTGCATAGGTGATGCCCACATAGCGTTGAGCCACCATGGCGGTCCCGTCTCCGGAATCATAGGTTTGCTGGATATAGCTGAAACCGAAGCCGGCATTGGTGGTGATAAAATCATTTTTCCATCCGGCGGTACGCAGATTGATGGGATTGTTGAATGGGAAAGCGGCGGCAAAATCAATCTGGTTGATGGTGGAGCCATCATCAAAATTGGAAAAACCCCCGCCAGGCTGGGAATAGGACATCATGGCATCCGCCGATTTTAGATGGGCCAAGGCGGCGGGATTGTAATACATCGCCTCCACCCCTTCCCAGGTTGTGCCCAGAGAGTTGGACATTGCCTTTCCTCGGGTGGATTGCCGGAACTCTTCAAACCAAGGATGGGAGGATGAGAAGGGAAGGAAAGATATCAGAATCCAAAGGTACACCAGACGGGGGGAATAATGGCTTTGTTTTTTCATAGTCGCTCCACACAATTTTTCAATTTATCTGACGATTCCCGTATATTTATTACAACAATTTTTTTTCCTATATCCGGTAAATTATTCTGGACAATACGTTTCCGCTACACAGTCCAATATATGGGAATGATTACGTGGAGAAATATTTTTCTTTTTACCGTCATGGTGGGGATTATACTCTTTTCGCGGTGGTTGCCCCATCCGGCTAATGTGACTCCTGTGGTGGCACTCTTTCTTTTCGCTCCGGCTTTCCGGAAGGGCATCTATGCCTTTCTGATCCCAGTGGCGGGAATGGCCATTTCTGATATCTTTCTGGGGTACTCCACCATCAGTTTCTATGTGTATGGTTCGTTTATTCTGATCTATCTTGCCGGTTTTTTGCTGAGAACAAGCAAATCTTTTGTGAGAATCACTGTGGTGACTCTTGCGTCATCCACATTATTTTTTTTGATAACCAATTTTGGGGTATGGTTGCATTATCCTTTATATGAAAAAACCACCGATGGATTGATCTTGTGCTATACCATGGCCCTCCCGTTTTTCCGGAATGCCGTCCTGGGAGACCTGCTGTACACATATTCGGTCTTCACGGTAGCCCGGTATGGTCTGGAACCGTTGTCCGCCGCATTCGATGAGTTTAAAAATCCTGGTGTCCGGGAAACAATATCCTAACCGTGTAAAACCACATTCAGGGGTAAAGATGTTTTCCGTATAGGCATTTTGTTTTCTACGTTCGCCAAAATGTGTGACCGTATGGTGTGTGCGAGGTTTTCCTGTATGGGAATGTCTGTGAGTGTGTTTTTCAACGGATCAAAATAGTGGAAATGATCCTGCGTATTGGAATCATAAAAGGTGAGAGCTGGATTAATGGTGATCATCTGGAGAATCCCAATCTCCACAAAAAGGGACAGGTTATTGTATATGGTTGCCCTGGATACAATCTCTAACTTTTTGTTTACCTTATGGGTAACATCTTCCGCCTTAAAATGGTCCGGCTTTCTGGTAATGGAATACGCCATTTCCACCCGCTGGTCTGTGGGGGATACCCCATGCCCTCTAAAAAACTCGACAATCTCCCTTCTGTTTGTAAAAATCATGATTCCTCCCTTCAACGATGGTATGAATTTAGATTGAATCCAGAAAAAAGTCAATGTGCCTGTGGTACCAAAATAAAGCAAATCCAATTAATATGTATTAAAATAGTCGTATAAATACGTAAATAATGTAAAATTTTTTACAGCAAAAACTCTTCCAGAGCCGATGCGTAGCGTTTCTGGAGAAAGCGTTTATGACGGTAGAGCCGCATGGAATTTATAATACCGGTTTCCCATATTATTTGTATTTTATTTTGGAAATTGTCCCATCGACCGGGAATGGGAGAAAAGAAACTCCGGAAAGAAATTTCCTTCTCCATCAGGTTTTGGCTGCCCATGGAATCCCCCACGATTTTGATAATGGCCACCGGGTTAGTGAATCCCGCCCGATGGATCAAATCCAGAAAGAGGGCTCCCTCCATATCAATGACATGGGCATGGAAACGAGCGGCGATATCTTCCTTATCATCATCCAGAAAGACGGTGCGGGGGGAAGTATACAGTACGGTATTTTTTATCTCCGGGGTAATGGGAAGGGGAAAAACGGTTCCGTTCTTATCTCGGACTTCTGTTATCCGGAGGATATCCCCATTTCTGTACCAAGGTTTGGCCGCACCGGCAAAACCAATATTGATGATACTTTCCCAAGGATGGGAATTAATCCATCGGACGAACTGGGATTTTTTGGGGATTCCCGGACGCGTCAGATACAGGGAGACCGGCTTTCCGGCAAAGACCCCGTAATAAGCCCCTATTCCATCGGTTTTCCGGTAGTCCAGAGAAGGGATGATTTCCCGGGCTTCATCATAAAGAGCGGTGACGATACCAATCATGAATGTTGGATAATCCAGGATTCTATTTCTTCAATGATTTTGTGTCCCAATCTTTCTTTGGGCTCCGTTTTCCACACCTGGCTTGTTCCATCCTTGCGGAAAACTGTAAGCTGGTTGGTTTCCGTCCCAAAGCCGGCGTTTTTTGCAGTGACATCATTCAAAAATATCATCTCCAGGGATTTTTTGACCAGTTTTTCTTTGGCATAGTTTTCTGTATCATTGGTTTCTGCCGCAAAACCGATGAGATAAGTCCCTTTAAGCTTTTCTGACTGGATTTTTTCATGGGATGTTTTGAGAATATCCGGGTTGGGAATCAGCTCTATGGCAGGAACATCCTTTTTCTTTATTTTCTGGTCATAACGGATGACTGGCCGGTAATCCGCCGGTGCTGCCGCCATAATGAGGATAGTATTTTCTCTTAAATTATCCAGGACAGCGTCCAGCATATCCTGCGTGGATACCACGGAAATATTCTTTTTTACGCCTTCCACGGAACGGTACTGCACATTCACAGGACCGGAAATATAGGTTACCCGGTAACCCTTGTTCACCCCGGCACGGGCAATGTAATATCCCATACGGCCGGTGGATGGGTTGCTCAGAAAACGGATGGGATCAATAAACTCCCGGGTGGGGCCGGACGTAACCACCAGATGGAGGCGGTTGGGCAGCTTATCCTTCATGGGGCGACCGTTATAGAATTTTTTTTACGTCTTCCGGAGGCCTTCCCAGAACAGCCCGCTGGCCTTTGATGACGATGGGTCTTTCAATGAGTATGGGGTATTGGTGCAGATATTCCAGAAGTTTTTCATCGGATAAATCCTTGTTTTTTAAACCCAGATCTTTATAAAGTGGTTCCGATTTCCGGAAAATATCCCGTGCCCGCCTCCCCATTTTACGCAGGATTTCCGCAAGTTCCTCCGGAGTGGGGGGATCATCCAGATAATAACGAATATCCGGCTCAATTCCCTTGTCTCTGATGATCTGGAGGGTCTCTCTGCTTTTGCGACAACGTGGATTATAGTAAATCAATATTTTTGAACTCATAACCAATCGACCCTAAAAAATACAGACATTTTGTCAAGCCATTTTTAAGTGTAAAATGGAATAACTCCCGGTTTATTCACAGTATTTCCAATGAAGCAAATTTGACCAGAAATTTTTTAGCCTGTCCGCTTTTGAAATGGATATGCACCTTTGCGGCATCTCCGCTACCTTCCACATTTAAGACTGTACCTGTCCCAAAAGCGGGATGTTTGACCCGTACCCCTTTTTTCAGTGTGGGACCGGAGCTTGTGCCGGAGGATATCGCCACCGTATTCGGGAAAGATTTTTTCTCCGGAATGGGGGCACGTTTTGGAGTGGAATACGATCCAGAATAACTACCGTTGGAAAAATCCCCCGGATAATATCCGGAGGTCTTTTTTCTTTCTGCCTCAAAGACATCCAGATTGGTCAATCCAATTTCCGCCAGAAACACAGAGGGGGACATGGTTTCCACTCCGGAGAATTTCATGCGGGTGCGGGCACGGGTCATATAAAGATGGTTTTTTGCACGGGTGATGGCCACATAAGCCAGCCGCCGCTCTTCCTCCAGACGTCCTTCCTGCAGAGCGAAAAAGTGAGGAAACATGGAATCCTCCATTCCGGTGAGGATGACGGTATCAAATTCCAATCCCTTTGCGTTGTGGATTGTCATCAGATGCACACCACTCCGGTCCTGTTCATTCATTTCCTGTGCACTGGAGAAAAGAGATATTTCCTGAAGAAAACCATCCAGACGCCCGTCCGGATGGGTCATCTGGTAATTGATCAGGGAGCTTTTTAATTCCATCACATGATCCATCCGGGATGATCCCAGAAGTTTGTCTTCTTCTTCCCAGGAGTTTTTTAATCCGCTGCGGATCATGATATCCTCAAATAACAGAGCCAGATCCGGGGACTTCCGGGCTTTGTTGTGCAGATCATCCATCCAGTTTCCCAGTTCTTTCAGAGTGCCAATGGCTTTGGGGGGAAGGGAGGGTATTCTCTCTGCGTTAGAGAGCAGGGTTACAAACGAAGAGATGGAGTTGTTTTCTCTTGCCATGTCATACCGGTGTTGGAGGATTTTTGCTACCGTTTTATCCCCAATCCCCCGGGTGGGGGTATTCACCACGCGGGTGAAAGCCATTTCATTGAAGGGATTGGCAATGAGCTGGAGGTATGCCATCATATCCTTAATTTCCGCCCTTGCGAAGAAGGAAATGCTGCCATAGACCATGTAAGGGATTTTCGCATTCAGAAGGGATTCCTCTATCAATCTGGACTGGGAATTGGTACGGTATAAAACGGCAATGTGATCGTATTTTCCCCCCCGGGCTTCCTCCCGGATTATCTGCACAACCCGCTCCGCTTCATCCTTGTCCTTATCTTCCACATATAAACGGGATATAAAGGAACTGCTTTTCCGCGACCAGAGCGTCTTTTCCATACGTCCCTCATTATTGGAAATGACCCGGTTGGCCAGATCCAGAATATGGGTGGTGCTGCGGTAGTTCTCCTCCAGCTTGATCACCTTGGCATCCGGAAACTGATCCCTAAAATTCAGGATATTCTGAACATCCGCACCCCGCCAGCCGTAAATGGCCTGGTCATCGTCGCCCACCACACAGAGGTTACGGCTCTGGCCGGACAGCAGGGAAATGAGCTTATACTGGGCATAGTTGGTGTCCTGGTACTCATCCACCAGAAAATAACGATAACGGCGGGATATTTCTTCCAGCGTTTCCGGATGGGTTTCAAATATTTTGACAGGAAGATAAATTAAATCCCCAAAATCCACTGCACGGGATTCTTTTTTTGCCATTTCATAAAGGTGGTACACTTCCGGCAGGATATCCGCATACTCCATTTCCTCCAATCCGGGATCCTCCCTGAATTGCTCCGGAGAAATTAGTTCATTTTTTAAAGACGATATGGTATGGGCAAAATATTTTATCTGGTTCTTGGTGAATTTCTCACTGGAGACTTTGCCCAGAGCCAGCTCCACCGATTTATGCGTGTCCAGATCATCCCAGATGGTAAATTCTGAGGGATACTGGATTTTTTCCGCCAGCTTCCGCAGAAAAAAAAGACCCAGAGCATGGTAGGTACGGATTACCACGAAAGATCCCTCCGGACCACATAACGAAAGCGTCCGGGCAGCCATTTCTGAGGCGGCTTTATTGGTAAAGGTAACCGCAACTATCTTATAGGGCGGTACTTTTTTCTGGTGGATGAGATAGGCAATCTTATGGACAATGGTCCGGGTTTTGCCGCTCCCGGCTCCTGCTAACACCAGAATGGGGCCATCGGCCGTCTGGACAGCGTCCTTCTGTGGTTCATTTAATTTTTCAAAAATACCTTCGCTGAAGGAGGGTGATTCCGTTTTGCCGGAGGAGGGGAATGAGTCCATCGGGTCAGTTCTGATTTTTTGGCTGTCCCATCAAAGGTTTTTTCTTTTTTTGCTTTCCGGCAGGTTTTTGCGTTTTAGGTTCCCCCGGTGAAAGCCCTGGGCATCTATATCCATATCCCGTTTTGCTCCTCCAAATGCCATTACTGTGATTTTTATTCCCAGGTTCCCGGCAACGCAATTCCGGAGCAGGAAACCATAGACCGCATGAAAAGGGAGCTGGAAAGCAAACTAACCTATCTCCAGCCATCCTGGGTACCCGTAACCGCATACTTTGGGGGAGGGACCCCGTCCGTGGTGTCCGGAGATTTTATCCGGGAAGTGATTTCCCTGCTGGGTTTTTATCTGCCATCGTTTTCCCAATCGGTGCGGGAGATAACGGTGGAGGCAAATCCGGAAAGTCTGGACGCCCAAAAGCTGGAATCCTGGCGGAAAGCCGGTGTCAACCGGGTACATCTGGGCGTGCAGACCCTCAGCCCCCGGCTTCTGGAATATCTGGGACGCAACGCCAGTCCGGAAGCGGCACAGACCGCCTTATCTCTCCTGCGGGATTCTGGCTTGCAGAACTACGGAGCGGATCTGATCTACGGAATTTATTCCCAGACCCGGCGGGATCTGGACGCCATCCTGGATCTGTTTTTTTCATACAATGTCCGCCACATTTCTGCCTACCTCCTCACTCTACATGAAGGAACCCGGCTCTATACGGACATTAAAAGAGGAATCAAAAAGATCGTCAGCCCACACCGGGATTATTTCCATGACCGGTGTCTGGAAAAAAAACTGGCCGATGGCGGGTTCCACCGGTATGAAATCTCCAATTATGCAAAGCCGGGGTTTGAATCTCTCCATAACATCCTTTACTGGAAATACCGCCCGTACCTGGGGCTGGGAGCCGGGGCACATTCCTTTCTGCCACCCTTCCGCTTTGCCGGAAAAAAGATTAACCGCCGGCATCCGGAAACGGAAACCGATTTTTTTTCCCGGGAAAACGAAGATCCCCGGAATATGCACATTGGGCTCTACCGCTATCTGAATTACCAGAGTTTTTCTGCTTTTCGGAATTTGCCCACACAACAGAGAAGTGCCCTTGCGGACAAAATGAAATCCCTGGAAGCCCGGGGAATGCTGGAATTGTTTCCCCATGGTTTTCGTGTGACCCCCTCCGGTGCGATGTTCAATGATCCACTGCTGGCGGAGATGATGGATTGATGTAACAATCGTAAGTGTCCGATAAAAAAAGGATGGACTTTGTAGCCAGAATCTGAATGTTTCCCAAAAAAACTCGGAGAGTATATGAAAAATAAACAAAAATGGTTTTTGATCCTCATGTTTATGGTGTCTTTTATATCCGTTTTTTCCATGGGAGACCCATCGGAAGAAAAATGGAATGATGGCGAGGAAGAAAAGAATAAAATCCGGCTGGATGATTTCCAGAAAACCATTCTGGAGCGGCATAATTACTACCGGGGAATCGCGGGTATTCCTCTTATGAAATGGAGCCCGAGGATTGCACAAAATGCACAAAAATGGGCCAACCAGTTGAAGGGCAGAGGCTGCAAAATGGCACATTCCAGCAATTCCCTTCGGGAGAATGTCGCCGGGCATAGCTATCTGGGTGAAAATCTTTACTGGGCATGGTCATCGGCTTCTGTCACTCCCGATGCCTCCCGGGCACAGAATTCCGTGGATTCCTGGTATTCCGAAATCGCGGATTTTCAGTATTCTGAAAACGGGACAATTTGTCCTCTCCGGGGAAAGAAAGGAATGATTGGCCATTTTACGCAACTTATGTGGGATAAATCCGTGGAATTAGGTTGTGCCCATGCGGTTTGTGGCGGAAAATCTTTGGTCATCGTCTGCCAGTATGGACCGGGAGGCAATTTCAATATGGATGAAAATCCACCGTTTCCTCCGGAAGCTGCGGAAAGGCTGAACAAAGATCCGGTGAACCAGCCCTTTGGTGGATTACCTCGCTGTGATTCCAAATAAAATCCGGCTTTTTTGGGAAAGAGGCATTTATGTGTGATACTTTTGTCGCAACACCAACCGGAAAAGCATCCATGCTTTTTGGTAAAAATTCGGACAGAGAGCCCAATGAGGCACAGGCCATTGTCCGGATCCCGGCCATGGATCACGAAGAGAAAGAATTGCGGGTGACCCATCGATCCATCCCCCAGGTATCCCATACGTATGAAATCATCATCTCCCGTCCGTTCCAGATGTGGGGGGCGGAGATGGGAGCCAATGAGCATGGACTGGTTATTGGCAACGAGGCTATTTTTTCCAAGGTTCCGATAAAAAAACCGAATACGGAATTAACCGGAATGGACATACTGCGTCTGGCACTGGAAAGAACAAAAGATGCCCAAAACGCTGTGGAATTGATCATCGGCTTGATCCAGGATTATGGCCAGAATGGCTGGGGTGGATATACGGACAAATCCCTGTACTACCATAATGGCTTTATCCTTGCGGACAGAAAGGAAGCCTATGTGCTGGAAACCGTGGGCAAGGAGTGGGCACTGGAAAAAGTGAAAGGATTCCGTTCCATATCCAATGCAATCTCTATTGGGGAAAAATTTGACCGTTCCAGTCCCGGCCTGATAGAAAATGCCCGGAAACACGGATGGCTCAAGAAAGGGGAAAAATTTCATTTTGGGAAAGTATATTCGGACAGGTTTTTCACGTCCATGGCCAAAGGCAGAATCCGCCAGCAGACGACCACAAAATCCGGAAAATCCTGTGCCATTCTGGGACCCACCCAGGCGTTCTCCATCCTGCGCGGACATGGGGATGCTCCGGATGGTGCCTTTTCTGAATATGATATGTCTTCTGTATGTCTGCACGCTCAAGGTCTTTTTACCCCCAGCCAGACCACCGGCTCCATGGTAGCGGAAATCCCGGAAAAGGGTAATCCCGTTATCTGGCTCACCGGTACGGCGGCTCCTTGTCTTTCTCTTTATAAACCATTCTTCTTTGGCACGGATGTGTTGAATGCGGAGAATTTTGATCAGCCCGGTGCCGTTATGGACACTTCCCTCTGGTGGAACCATGAAAAATTTCACCGGAGTGCCCTGCAAAAAAAAGTGGATATGAAGATCATCCGGCAGGATCAGAAAAATTTTGAAAATAAATATTTATTTCAGGTAGAGGAAATTTCCCGTTCTTCGGAAAAAATCCGTGGTGATTTTTCCCGCAAAGCCCTTGCGGAAGCGGAAAAAGTGGAAAGGGAATGGGCAAAAACGCTGAAAACATCCGCACGGGGAAAGGGATCTCTTCTTTACCGCCTGCACTGGAGTCGATGGAATACAAAAGCGAAGATGTCTTTTAAAGAGCCGTAGAATGAAAATAAATCCTAACAATAAGAGAATCCGGAAAGACGCCATCCGTTCCTATAAAAAATATATGGCAATATACAAGGAACGATATTATTCCCGATTGGGATTGAACATTGTCATGGGGGATCGGAGTGGTATTTATTTCCGGGATATGTCGGGTAAAAATTACATAAACTGCCATTCCAATGGGGGAGTTTTTAATCTGGGACACCGCCATCCGGAGATAATCCGGACTCTGGAAAACGCTCTGGCAGAGGTTGACATTGGTAATCACCATTTCATATCCGCATACCGGGCGGAATTATCCCGGGTTCTGGTGGAATCCCTGCCGGATTCTTGTGGTAAAAAATTTCGGGTGATGTATGGCTCCTCCGGCGGGGAGATTGTGGATCTGGCATTGAAACTGGCTCGTGGAACCACAGGCCGGAAAAAAATCATTTCCATCAAAGGTGGGTATCATGGCCACACCGGACTGGCTTTGTCCACCGGGGATGAAAAATACCGGGATCCATTTTTTTCCTCCCAGAAGGGATTTCTGCAGATTCCCTTTGGGGATATTTCCGCTGCCGAGGATGCTCTGGATGATTCGGTGGCGGCCATAATTCTGGAGAGTATTCCTGCCACCCTGGGGATGCGTAGTTTTGACCTTTCCTATATCCAGAGAATCCGGGAATGGACACGGAAAAATGGTATACTCATGATCATGGATGAAATCCAGACCGGGCTGGGCAGAACAGGACTTTTCTGGGCTTTTGAGCATTATGGAATCTGCCCGGATCTCATCGTAACCGGCAAAGGTCTTTCCGGTGGAATATATCCCCTTACCGCCGTGATCTACCGTGCCGATATGGAAAAAATATTCCAGAAGGACCCCTTTATCCATATATCCACGTTTGGGGGTTCGGAAGCAGGATGTATGGTTTCATTAAAAGTTATGCAGATTTCCGCAAAACCGGAATTTTTAGCCCATGTCCGGGAAATGGGGGAGTATTTTTTCCATGAGTGGCAGGAACTCCGGAAAATATACCCTTATATCGGGGAGATCCGCCAGAATGGATTGTTCATGGGGATTGTGCTGGACCGTCCCGCCCGTGTCCTCTTTGTCCTGAGAGAATTGATGAAAGCAGGTATCTTTGCCGTTTACGCAAATAATGACAAAAAAGTAATCCAGTTTCTGCCTCCGCTGATAGTGACCCTTCCGGAAGCCGATGAGATCATGAATCGGGTTTCCCGTGCCTTAAAAAATGCGGACAGTTTTCTGAACAAAATATTATTCCGGTTATTATCCGGCAGATTAGAGAGGTAACATAAATGGTAATTAAATGCACTTCAGATATGCAGGCAAAAATTTCCCACTTTGAGGAAAACCTGAATCCGGCAGAACCGGAAAAAAACGGAGCAAAGATTGTGGGATACGGGGAGATGTCCACCGTTTTCCGGTTTACGGATCCATCCATGGCCGATTATGTATTTAAAAGGATGGCCGTTTTCCACTCCAAGCCGGAAGTGGATGAATATGAAAAAATATTTTATCTGTATCATGAAAAGCTGAAAGAGCGGGGCATTCAAACCCCCCCATACGGCAGTTGTCGCGTGGTATTGCAAAATAAAATTATTCTCTATCTGATCCAGACCGGGCAGAATAGCGAGTCCATCGGTCAGAATTTTATACAGAAAGCTTCCCTTGCAGAAATAAAAAAGTTTTATGAAAAAATTCTGGGAACAATTTTTCTTTTCCAGGAAAAAAATCTCTCCGATCCTGATTGGAATTTGGGACTGGATGGGCAGATATCGAACTGGACAAACAATCTTTTATACATAGATACATCCACTCCGCTGATGCAATTTCAAGGCAAAGAACAGTTAAACGCAGAGTTGTTTTTACGGATTTGTCCCAAAGCCCTGCGGTGGGTCATCCGTCTCTTCTTCTTGAAAGATGTCCTCACCCGTTATTATGATATGCGATTGGTTATCATCGATTTAATCGCAAATCTGAACAAAGAGCAGCGTCCGGATTTGATTCCCATTTTTCTGGAAATGAGCAACCAGTTTATGGTGGATAAAAATGCCGATTGGGTCATCATCACGGAAAAGGATATCCAGGCCTATTACCGGGAGGACGCCCTTATATGGAGGATATTTCTTTTGTTTCGTAAAATAGAGCGCTTTCTTACCCGGTTGCGGGGTGGGGTATATCCCATGATCCTCCCCGGTAAAATAAAAAGATAGAATGCTTCGCGGGGACGGATTTTCCATCCTTCGCTCGGCTCTGGAAGCGGTTTCTCCGGAAAATGCCATCAGAAGAGCCGTACAATTTTTCCCCCAATCCGGATTGTTGCGGATTTCCGGAGAAGAAATGGATATCCATTCTTTCCGAAAAATTCATCTTGTTGCGGTGGGAAAAGCCGCTCCCCGGATGGCGGATGCATTGGAAAACATTCTGGGGAATTATCTCACGGACGGCCTTGTGGTGACCAAATACGGCCATGCCATCCCACTAAAAAAATGCCGGATACTGGAGGCGGGACACCCCATCCCGGATGAAAAATCCTTGGAAGCCGGCAGCCAAATCGGGGAATATTTCCGGAACTTAGCAGAAACCGATAATTTAATAATATTTCTTATATCTGGAGGAGCGTCCTCTCTGATCTGCAAACCGGAAGAGGGAATATCCTTGGATGACATCCGGGCTATGAACAAAGCTCTGCTTTCCTGCGGAGCGGATATCCATGAGGTGAATACCATCCGCCGGCATGTTTCCGCCGTTAAAGGTGGTAAACTTCTTTCGGATAAGGGCACAGCGGTGGTTACGCTGGCTATTTCCGATGTCGTGGGGGATCGTCCGGAGTCCATTGGTTCCGGACCCACGTTTCCGGATCCCTCCACCTTTGCGGATGCCATGGAGATTATTTCCAAATATTCTCTGGCAGATATGCTGCCGGATTCCATAATAAGGCACATCGGTCAGGGATACCAACGGGAAAACAAAACCACCCGGAAAAAAGCTTCACCGCCGGAATCCCCGCATTTCCATATTATTCTGAATAATGAGACCGCCCTCAAAGTGGCAAAGCTTGCAGCGGAAAACCTGGGGTACTCCACCCGGATTCTGTCCACCAGCCAAACCGGTATTCTGGCCGATTGTGCAGCAACATTTCATAAATCCATAAGGGATGCTGAATTAGGAAAAATTTGTCTTCTCTCCGGCGGGGAATGCACCGTAAAACTTCCCCCCCATCCGGGGAAGGGAGGACGCAACCAGTATTTTACCTGGGAAATGCGGGGTTTGCTTTTGGAATACCCTCATCCTTTCTGGTTTGCCAGTCTGGGCACTGACGGAACGGATGGTCCCACGGATGCTGCGGGTGCATGGCTGGACCAGCAGATTCTGCGGGATTACGAAAACATCCGGAAAGAGGAACATTATTCTCCAAGGGTAATCAATCAAACAATGAATTTTTATCCGCTATGGGATAAACTGGGCAACCTGATCCGCACCGGTCCCACCGGCACCAATGTGATGGACATACAGATATTTCTCACTGATATCCCTCATGGAGAGATTTCCGGATAATAAATCCATTTTCCCTGAAAAATACTTGCCGGGAGGAATGGAAATTATTATCCTCAATCAACGTAAAATTTAACTTGCATTAGGGAGGAAGTATGAGTTTTATTAGAAAAAAAATGGTGTCCCTGGGACTTGTTCTTTTGATGAGTTTTGGTTTGTTTTCCTGCTATGGTTCTTTCAGCCTCACCCGGAGAATCTATAACTGGAATGGAACGCTGGGGGATAAATACGTGAACACAGTGGTCTTCTGGGCTCTTCTGATTGTGCCGGTCTATCAAATCACCGGCGTTGTGGATTTCTTTGTGTTAAATACCCTGGAATTCTGGACAGGAAGCAACCCCATGGCCATGAAGGCGGGGGAAACAGAAACCCAAATTGTGGAAAAAGATGGGAAAATCTATCGCATGGTGGCCAGCAAAGACAGAATGGACATTACCGTATCCCAAAAAGAAGGTAATACCCTGCGGGAATTCACCCTGCTTTATGACAGAGAAACCAATACCTGGAATAAAGTGGAAAATGGGGAAACCATCGTCCTTGCCAGAATGTCGGAAGATGGAAGAATGTTTGCCCTCGCAAACGAAAAAATCTGAATCCATTGTTGTAGCAAAAGCTTCCCACGATTGGGTGGCTTTTGCTCATCATGACAATTTTAGACAATAGTTAAAAATTGCAAACATAGGGAATAATGATAAAAGCAGAAATTCGTATTGTGATGGGCAGTGAGTCCGATTGGCAAGTGATGAAAGAAGCGTCCGCTCTTTTACAGGAGATGGACATTCCCCATGAAAGCGTGGTATATTCCGCTCATCGGACTCCGGAGGAATTATTCTCTTATATGGAAGAAGCGGAAAAAAACGGAACCCGCATCTATATTGCGGCCGCCGGTCTGGCGGCTCATCTTCCCGGAGTGATGGCATCCAAAACCATCCTGCCCATTCTGGGTGTCCCCATGGCTTCCGGAGCATTGCAGGGAGTGGACGCACTGCTTTCCATTGTCCAGATGCCACCGGGAATTCCGGTGGGAACCCTGGGCATTGGGGCATCGGGAGCCAAAAATGCGGCTCTTCTGGCCGTATCCATCCTCGCGTTGGGGAATGCTACCTACAGTGAAAAGCTGCGAGAATTCCGGAAAAAACAGAAAGATAAAGTATTGTCTGCCCGTTTAACCTGAATTCCTATCCAGAAATTCCTTCCGGGCGGGGAATTCCTTACGATAGTGATTTTGTTCATTAAAATCCAGCGTAAAGGATGATATCGTGGTTTTCTTTTTCAGATTTGTGATAATATCTCCACGGGCATTGACAATCATTGAATTTCCGCCGGACTCGCCTTGGAGGGAATTTGCGGTCACCAGCATCGTCTGGTTTTCCAAGGCTCTGGCTCTTGCTAACAGCATATAATTTTCCAACCGGATGGATGGCCACTGCATGGGCAGGAGAAACAGATCGGCATTTTGTCTGGTGTATTCCCGGAATACCTCCGGAAAACGCAGATCATAGCAGATGGCCATGCCCATACGGATTCCTTCAAATAAAAAAACACTGCCCGGAGTTCCCGGCTGGATGTACTGGTCTTCCTGGAGAACAGAAATAATATTTTGTTTGGCATAGCGGTGGATTATTTCTCCCGACCGGTCAATGAAAATTCCCTGGTTGAAGATTTTCCCGGAAAGAGGATCCCGTAGAAAAAGGGACCCTGCCACCGCAATGGAATATTCCCGGGCATTTTCCTGCATGATATCCAGAATGAACCGGTTTTCCTCAATTGTTTGCTCCAGCTTCCTGAATTGAAAGCCGGAACTGAACGCCTCCGGGAGTAGAAGGAGATCACTGCTGTGGGAGGCTTTTCTTATCATCCACCGAATTCGATGCCGAGGATAAGCGAAAAGCTGTGCTATGGATACCCTCATAGTTTTTTTTATTTTGTTTTGGCGATATACACCCCTGTCCAGTTTTTGTCTGGTGGATTCTTGATAAAATCATCGCAGCGCTGGATAAACACATCGGACGCAAGGTCATGCTTCAGAATGGTCCGGGCTTTGGCAAACCCGGCTTTCGCATCCTTGAAATTGCGTTCCAGATATTGCTTCAGTGCTTTTTCATAAACCTCCCGATGACTGCCCCGCTGGTCATCCAATTGCCCTTTTTCTGAGATCAATTCATAGATCTTAATTCCCTTTGTTTTCCCTTTTACTGCGACAATATCCAGAAAGCGGGTTTCCATCTGGTTTTTCACTTCTTTGTATGTATTCTCCCCCAGAATGATGGTGGTTCCATAGGTTTTGTTGATCCCTTCCAGCCGGCTGGCCAGATTGACCGCATCCCCGATAACGGTATAGTTCATCCTTTTCTCATAGCCCATATTTCCCACGATAATATCCCCTGTGTTCAAACCAATGCGGGAATAAAAATCCGGTTTTCCCTGGGATGTCCATATCGTCGAGAGCTCTTTCAGGCGTTTCTGGTAGGCAAGGGCGGCTTTTGCACCTTGCAGAGCATGATCGGGAAATTCCACCGGAGCACCCCAGAATGCCATCACCGCATCTCCAATGTATTTATCCACGGTACCTTTGTGATCCATGATGATCTGGCTCATCTCACCCAAATACTCACCCAAAAATTCCACCAGAACTTCCGGAGGCAGTTTTTCCGATATTGTGGTGAAGCCGGCAATGTCAGAAAAGAACACCGTCAGGTTTTTTTTCTCACCACCCAGCGAAGCTTCCTTGTTCAGGCTGATGAGCTCTTTTACCAGTTCCGATGGAACATACTTTTTAAAGGATCGTAGTCCGGAGCGCATGTTGTCAATGGCCACGGACATATCATCCACTTCCTTCATAATAGAGCCAATGTGCGGTGATGGTTCCAGCTCAAAATCCCGGATTTTTTCTGTAGCAGCGGCCAGCTCCACCAGTGGCTCTGATATTTTTCGGGATAGTTTCAGAGCTATAAAAATGGTGAGGATCACAAAAAACGCAGCCAGTCCATATAGCACAATGTTATTTCTCGTGAAGGAAGCAAAATAATCTCTGTAAGGAATGATGATGGCCACATACCCTTCCTTTCCGTTGCCCATTGTCAGGGGTTCGTATATAGCGATGTATTTTCTGTATTTATGCCAGTAGTCAAAATGGTCAAATTTTCTTTTCAGGAATTTACGGTCTTTCTTCTTTTCATTTTTTTCAAATTTCAGATAGGACTCCGCCGCCACGCCATCCTGCATTTTTCCAATGAAGATATTTTTCTTTGCATACGCATCGGGAAGAATTTCTCCGTTTTCTCTTTCCGATGAGGCTATAATAATGTATTTTTCATTGAGCACGAAAACCTTTCCATTGGGACTCACTTCCACGCCGTTAATGGCTTGCCGGAGGTACTCCGGAGAATTAATTGCGGTTTTATCCGCCTGGACTTTATCCATGACGTGATCTGTTACCTTGCGGGAAAGCGTTTCAATTACCCAGCCAATGGAATTTCTGTAAAAGGTTGCGGATACGGATAGAATCGTCAATGATGTTGCCAGAATCAGAATGGTCAGAAGAGCCACCAGACTGATCCGTATAGATACTTTTTTTGATGCCATTTGTAACTCCTGTTTTTTACTTGACGCCATCTTATCTGTGCGGGATATTTTGTAAATAAAAGTTTATAATATTTTTTCAAGCAATGTATTTTATAAATAATTATTTTCTTATATAATCCTATATTTATATTTAGAATTTTATATCAGCATAAACTTTCTAAATAACATATTTGAATCTTTATGAATACAGATGAATACATGTATACGTTTAAAAGGAGATTTAGAGCCCGTAAAAAATATTCGACAATCCTGGTGGAAAGTTTTAAATGGCATTATTAATTTATTGAAGGGGAGAGAGTATGGAGATCTTTATTATTATGCTTGTTATTTTGGCCATTTTGGGGTCAATGGATCTTTTGGTGGGAGTTGCCAATGATGCGGTGAACTTTACCAATTCCGCTGTGGGCTCCAAGGCAGCCAAAACAAAATACATTATGGCCATTGCCGGGGTTGGTATCATCATTGGTGCCTTATCCTCTGGTGGAATGATGGAAGTTGCCAGAAAAGGTATTTTTCACCCGGACGGATTCACCGTTCTTCAGTTAATGTATATTTTTCTTGCAGTGATGCTGAGCGATATAATTCTATTGGATCTGTATAATACGCTGGGGCTTCCCACTTCCACCACAGTCTCCCTTGTCTTTGAGCTTCTGGGCTCCGCCCTTGTTCTGGCTCTGTGGAAAGAAGGGAGTTATGATAAAGCCATCCAGCTCATCAATACGGCCAGTGCCTTCCGCATCATCATTGGAATTGTTGTATCTGTGGTGATTTCTTTTACGGTGGGAGTGATTGTTCAGTTCATTGTTCGGTTTATTTTTACATTCGACTACGAGAAAAAGATGAAAATATACGGAGGGGTCTTCTCCGGGGTTGCCCTGACAGGAATAACTTTTTTTATCTTCACGAAAGGCCTCAAGGGTGCCAGTTTTATCACCAGTGATATAAAAGCATGGGTGGGGGATCATAACCAAATACTAATCTTAGGAAACTTTCTCTTCTGGACGGCCATTTTCCAGTTTCTTATTAATAGAAACTTTGCGGTTTTGAAAGCTATTGTCCTTGTGGGAACCGGTGCACTCGCCATAGCTTTTGCCGGCAATGATCTGGTGAACTTCATCGGTGTTCCCCTCGCTGGTTACAATACTTTCAAGATATTTTCCCAGTCCATGGATTTTTCACAATCAGGGGCTGCATTAGCCGGCAACATACCCCCGGAAAATTATCTGCTTCTGTTCGCAGCTATTGTAATGATATTAACCCTGTTTCTATCCAAAAAAGCCCGGACGGTTACAAAGACAGAAGTGAGTCTGGGTTCCCAGGAAGAAGCAGTGGAACTTTTTTCCAATGCCAATCCCATTGCCCGCAGCTTTGTCCAGATTGTGGTGGGGATCATTGATTTTTTAGGAAATTATATCCCAAAGGGCATTAAAGCATTTGTGAATGCAAGATTCAATGTGGATGCCGCTAACAAGCGACTTACCAATCGTCACTTCGAGGACGCGGAAGCCTTTGACCTGCTCCGGGCATCCGTTAATATTATGGCCGCCAGTATTCTAATCATGGTGGGAACATCCATGAAACTACCTCTTTCCACAACGTTTGTCACTTTTATGGTGGCCATGGGAACATCTCTTTCTGACCGGGCATGGGGAAAGGACAATGCTGTGGCACGGGTCAGTGGGGTGCTTGCTGTTATTGGCGGATGGTTTTTGACCGCAGTGATCGCATCTTTTACTGCGGGTTTTGTGGTTACCCTTTTATTTTTTGGAGGGGTTTATTCCCTTCTGGGAATTGTTCCTTTTGCCATCTATTTGCTCTTTGTGTTTAAAAAGGTTCATACAAAAAGAGAGGAAGAATATGCAGAGAAATTAAAAGAGCTCATACAGTATAAGGAGCATCCGGAAAAAGCATTTGAGATGATCTGGGGAAATGTGCATTCCATACTGCAAAGCGTGAACGATGAAATGAGGGATATATGCAAATATTATGAAACCGGAAAGGCTGGCAAGTTAAACCGCATCCACCAGAGAATGAATAGAATTCTGAATGCTCATAATCCAGCCATTCAGCATATCATTGAACTGGCCAATAAGCACTTTGACGAAAAAGATCTGATATATATTCCTTATATGACAAAATCCTATACTGATGTAAAATATGTTATTGAGAATATCCGCAAGATCACCCATACTGCTTATGAAAAAATTATGACCTACCATACGGGTCTGTCCAAAAAAGAAGCGGAGGATATTGAGGAGATATCAAAAATTTCCCAAGAGATAATCAAAAAGTTATCCGTATCTCTGCCGGAAACCTTAAAAAATGCGGATAAAATAAAAAATCTGATAAAAAAAGCCCACGCAACCCGAGAAGAAATCTCTCAGTCCCAGATCAAAAGAATCAAACAGAAGAAAAGCAAGGCCAACGCCAGTATCTCCTATTTGATTATTCTGGATGAGTTTGGAGATCTCACAGAAAATCTGGATAACCTGCTGGATAATATCAAAAAGATGAAACCTCTGATTAACAAGTTGATTTAATAATGACTATGAATGAGAAGCGGAATAGGATAATTTATAGATCTCTTTCTGGATAAATACATCCAGAATATTGCGGTCAATGTGATTTTTTTGTGCTTCCTCAGTTAATATATCCAGAGATTTTTCTCTGGATATGGATTTTTTATAGGGACGGTCTGTTGCAGTGAGAGCGTCATAGATATCAGCGATTGCCATAATTTTGGCCTGTATGGGGATGTCTTTTGCCGTTAATTGCCTTGGGTAGCCGGTTCCATCCAGCTTTTCGTGATGGCCATAGGCAATCTCCGGAACATTTTCCAAATCTCTGGTCCAGGGTATCTGGATTAAAAAATTAAACGAATGGGTCACATGGCTTTCAATTTCCAATCTTTCTTCTTCATCCAGAGAACCTTTTCTGACACTCAGCCGAAGTGCTTCATTCTCGGTTAGGAGGGGTATGAGATTTCCATTTATGGGTACTTTGATTTTGGAGATGCTCTGTAAAAAATCAAAATCTCCTTCTTCCATCACGGTGGGCTCGTTAACGGAATAAATGGCATGGAGCATTCTTTTAATTTTCTTCTTTTCCTCCAGAAATTTATTTTTTTCTTCCTGCAAAACCTTCTGATAATTGCTCCCCTTTCTTTTTTTCAGGAGGTAAGCTTTTTTATAAAATTCCGCTTCCATCCGTTTTGCATAATAGCGAAATTTCCATTCTATGTTGTTCAGCTCATAATCATACAGCTTTTTGGATTTGGTCAGAACCTTTTCCCGGACACCCACCTTCCCAAAATCATGGAGGAGGGCGGCATACCGGATCTCGCGGATCTGGTTTCTGGAAAATTCCACATCCCGGAAATGGGGTTGACTGCATTCAGAAATGGCTTTAGCTGTTTCCACTGTGTATAAAGCCACTCGGTCTGAATGACCACGGGTAGTGGGATCCCGTTGTTCAATGGCTTTCACAGACGCCCGGACAAATCCTTCAAAGAGTTTATGGATATCATTAATTAGAAGATTATTTTCAATAGCCACAGCCGCCTGTCCGGCCAGTGCCCCCACCAGATCCAAAGATTCCCGGGAAAACGGAATTACCAAATCTGTTTTCATTTGCTCAGGTGTGAGAATTTGGTTGGGATTTCTCTTTCTGTTTACCATTTGGATGACACCGGTGATATCATTCCGGTGGTTTTTCATGGGGACAACCATCATGGATTTTGTATGATAATTATGCACTTTATCAAATTCATCGTTAAAGGAATAAGCCGTGTTTTCCGGTAGCTGGTACACATTTTCAATCATCAGGATTTCTCCGGTCAGGGCTACATAACCCGCAATAGATTCGTCATTGATTTCAAGGAGAAATTCATCGGCGGAGAGATTCAGGGAAGATTTCTTGAAACGCAGGTGGGTAACTTTTTTTCTATCTGTTATTTTTTCTGTAAGGTAAAGCGATCCTCCATCCGCATTTGTCAGGGAAATGGAATATTTCAGAATCAGATCAATCAGAACATCCAAATCTTTTTCCTGGGAAAGCATTTTTCCCACGTGGAGTATTTTCTGGAGTTCATCCTGTTTTTTCCCCAATGATAGTTCCAGTTGCATGATGTCGTTTTTTAACCTTTGCCGGGCTTCTATGGAAGATACTATTTTTTCCACCGAACACCCCGGACTGTCTAATGGGATCACTGCTTCCAGAATTTCTTCCGGAAAATCCGAAAGAATGTCACTGTTCACCGGATTACCAAATAACAGCAAGGAAAATTTAAACTCTGTCAACTGAAAAACCCAGTTCAGAATTTTTTCTTTATTGGATAATAAAAAATTCATGGTAATGGCAAGGATGACATGAGTTCTTTTTGATTTGAATGGTGAATTATTTCCGGCAATTATGGATTCAAAATCAATGAAGGAATAAAATTCCCAATCTTTGGAATCCAGGCCAATTTTTTCAAGAAAACCAAATGTGGTAACAATAATAGAGTTTTTTTTGGATTCTGGAGTCCCCGGCATGTTTACCCTGTCGCCTCAAAGCGTTCTCTGGTAGTTTTGTATTCCTGGGCAAGAGGTATCTCAACCTTGGCGATGGTAATATCCTTATAGTTGGATCTGAGGGTGAACAAATGCGGATCAATTCCCTGAGCTTTTAAAAGCATGGTTATGAGCACAATTCCCATACCGGCTCCCTCGGAAGAGTCTCCACCGGCCATATAAAATTCGGCAATGTTATCATATTGCATGGCCGTCTGGAATTTCTGGCGAATACGCACGTCCTCTTTTTCAGAAATGGGGCGGTTGTTGACCACCTCAACGAGCAATCGCTGGGGGTTATAATTGAAGGATATATCCACATAAAGACCCATCATCTCTGCCTTTTTTCCATACTCCAGAATCCATGCTTCTGTGAGATTTGTTTTGAAATGGTTCATACCGGAAGCATAGTCTGTATCATTATCCATACTGATGCCCATTTCATCAAACAGCACCTGTTTGATGTTGGCTTTTGCTCCGTTAATGGAAAGTTCTTTTATGGCTGTGTACACAGGCCCAATGATGTCCAATCGGTCATATTTTCTCAATATGGCTTCTGTTATGTAACTCATGGTACCTTCGGTTTCAGAGATAACCGCATAGGCCCTGATTTTAATTGGTCGTTCCTGTGCAATTGTCTGATCAATCTGCACCTTTAAAGATTCTTCCATTAGCGTAAAAATACGGTATAAGAATCCTATGTCAACCCTTTTTGGTGCTTCTTCTTTTTAAATCTGATAGGGAATACTCGCAGCCACAGTACTTCTGGCGGTAATATCCATATTCCCGGGATAATTCAATGCTTTTTTTATAACCATTATTTTCCTTGAAATTTATTCTCTGAAAACCCGGGAATCCGGAACCAATACGGAATATGGTTTCTGTATTCTTAAATGGACTAATAGTCAGCGATGTGGTGAACTCCGCTATGCCCAGCGTGGTGGCTAATGCATGGGTTTTACTGAAGGTGTATTCAAAACACTGGTCACATCGTTTCCCGCCCTCGGGCTCAGCGGAAAAAGGATGGCAAATGCTTGACCATTCTTTATGTGCATATTTATCCACTACCAGTGGGAGGGAATGCCGCTCTGCCAATTGCTGTACATATTCCAGTCTTTTATAATATTCCGTCTCCGGGTAAATGTTGGAATTGGAATAAAACAGGGTAATACCGGTATAGCCCAATTCCTGTAACTTTAGGATGGACCAAGTGGCACAGGGAGCACAGCAGACATGCAACAGGATTGGACCGGGATTCATTCTAATAATTCCAGATAAAGCTTTTCAGGATGGCCGCACTGAATTTTTCTATGTATGAATTTTCTAAAGACGCAGTGGGCATCAAGGGTTGCCTTCCGATAAATATTATTTGTGTCCATTAAGCACAGATGGGATGGTTTTCTCAGCAGGAAAGCTTTTTTTATTGAACACCAAGGCCGATAATAAAGGTTAGTTAAGAGGTAGAATGAATCGCGATAAGACTTACATACAATTATGGTTATTTGGGGCATTTCTGATGCCACCCATGGTCTGGCTGCTATTGGCATGGTTTGCGGAAATATGGAGTTTTTCAGAAATGTTTCAGATTGTTTTATATCCAGTGATATGGATATACGTGGTTGTTTATCTTGCTTTTGTGGCCATCGGCATCCGCTGGAAACTGGCAACCATCCAGAAATGGTTTCTGGACCCATCGGAGGAAAAATTAGTAAGAGCCCAGAAACAGATATCGTCGCTGGTTATGTTTTTTTCCGTAAATGTAATTCTGTATCTATTAATTGGCCCCAAGGTGGTAACCTATCATGTGGATTTTTTAACAGAACGAGAATTCTGGCTGGCAGAAGCGACAGGGCTTCCCATTATATTCCTGTTTGCCGCTCCGTTTTTTATACAATATCTGAAGAATATTGAATTATGGACCAAGCCCATCCCATTATCCCGGAAGTATCCATTTATTTCACTGAAAAACAAAATGGCCATGACCCTGGGATTTACCACGTTAGGTGTTATTTTCCTGATCAGCCTGTTCTCCATTTCCATCATAAACGCCCATGCAGGGGATTCCGGTGAACAGATTTTTCATCGATTGCTGATCAAGGATTTGGTGGCCTCTGTCATTTCCATTTCCATTATGTTTTTGAACTTATTTTTAATCATAGGTTCCGTGAATCGAC
Organism: Leptospira biflexa; assembly: GCA_020721865.1. Taxonomy (GTDB): domain Bacteria; phylum Spirochaetota; class Leptospiria; order Turneriellales; family DYLW01; genus DYLW01. Next base: position 28,668 of record DYLW01000007.1, read on the forward strand.
CGGTTTCCCAGATAAACCAGATGCTGAATACCATGCTCAAAAACATCGGGGAGGGTCAGGCAGATTTAACGGTGAATATTGATGTGGAAAGTCGCAATGAAATTGGGATATTCACCCGGAAACTCAATGAATTTGTATTAATACTGCGTACCATGATAAATATCATCAAAACCAATGCAAACAGTCTGAGCCGGGCATCCGATAATCTGATGCAGGTTTCCACTAATTTATCAGAATCCTCTGAAACCATGATCACAGAAGCACAATCAGTGGCCAGTGCCACAGAAGAAATGAGTATGAATATGAATACAGTGGCTTCCACCACCGAAGAAATGAGTGTCAATATTGCCTCCGTTGCCACGGCTGCAGAGCAGATGTCCCAGAATATGAATAATATTTCCCGGACGGCGGAAGGGATGACCCGGAATATGGATTCCATTTCCAAAAATTCAGAAAACAGCTCACATATTTCCGGTATTGCTGTGAACTATACCAAAAATGCATCCACTTCCATGGATACTCTGGGACTCGCAGCAGAAGAAATTGGGGAAGTGACAAACGTTATCAAGAGAATTGCAGAAAAAACAAATTTACTGGCGTTAAACGCGACCATTGAGGCCGCCTCCGCAGGAGAAGCCGGAAAAGGATTTGGGGTGGTGGCCTTTGAAATCAAGGAACTGGCCAACCAGAGTGCCACCGCAGCGGAGGATATTGCCAAAAAAATTAACGACGTGCAGAAAAACACCCGCAATGCAGTGGAAGTCATACGGGAGGTTTCTGAAATTGTGGCAAAATTGAATCATGCTTCCCAATCCATCAATGATTCTGTTTTGGGCCAGACTTCCTCCATGGAAAGCATTTCCATTAACATCGCGGAGGCAAATAAAGGAATTGGGAATATCGCCAAATCCGCTCAGGAGTTGACCATTGGGGCCAATGACCTATCAAAGAATGCTGGTGAAGCAGCCCGTGGAACAGAAAATGTTTCCCAAAGTATGTCATCCGTGAACGGTAAAATCAACCAGAATAAAGATATATCCAAAAAAGTTAATTCCTCTGCCCATGAATTGTTTAATATATCAGAGGATTTAAGAAAGACAGTGGGGCAGTTTATTGTGGATCGTGAAGAGCAGAAGAGAATAAATCCAAATAGTTTTGAAAAAGATATGGCAGAGATAGATTTTTTTATCAGTAACCACATCAACCGGGGAAAGGCATTAAGCGAAATGCTGAAAACCGGGATAGCTTTTTCCCCCACATCTCATGAAGAGTGTATTCTGGGGAAATGGTATACGGGAGAGGGAAAAATTAAATACGGCAAGCTGGAAGAATTTAAGGGAATAGGTGTCCCGCACAGGAAACTGCATGAGATTGTATTACAGATTCATACCCTGTTCCAGGAAAACCGCAAAGATGAGGCAAGCCGTTTAATGCCACACTGGGAAGAACTATCCCGTAATCTGACCCAGAGGCTGAATGAACTGAAAAGAGCAATCAGGAAGCTGGGAGAAAAAAATGTTTAGCAAAAATAGATATTATTATCTGAGGGAAAAGATTCTCCAGAAAGCAGGGGAGGCAGGGTATGAACTGAGTCCCCAGGAAAAACAGATTATCCATGGTTCTAATCCGGAAAGCATGTTCCAGTTACTGGAAAAAATCCTGACACACAGTATTAAGACCAATGTGGAATCCGAGCCAATGTTATTCATAAAGAAATTATTTCAGTTGGAACAGGAAAAGAAAATATATAATTCGTCCGATTTTGATCTTTATGCGATAAATTCCGGAGACCTTTATGAGAAAATGGAATTCCTGAATAAAATTAAAAATATTGAAGTTAAATTCTGGAAATCCCTTTCTGATCTGTTTCCATCGGCGGTGTTTGTGGTAGCACCGGACAGAAAATTCAAATATTTTAACAAACAGTTCGAATTGATGACGCAGTGGAACGCGGAAGCCATCTGGGGGGTCACAGGAGCCTATGAAATATTCTGGCCAGAGGATCCCAAAAACTGTCCGGTCTGTAAAATCGTCCGATATTTTGATCATGAAGCCAGAAGGTCAGGAATGGAAGAAACTAAAATTCAAACAAAAGATGGTGGCATTATTCCGGTTTCTCTTTATGTTGTTCCCGTTTATGAGGAGGATGGGGCTCTCATCCATACTTTTGGGATTGTCCAGAGCCGATTGGAAGAGTTCAAGAGAAGATCAGATTACTTAAACAGGGAAATTGAACCTATTATTGATTCACTGAGTAAAATTGCCAATAAAAATATCACGGAAAAAATTTCCATGCTCCATGATAATGAACTCAAAAGCCTGGAGGAACCCATAAATACAATCATTGAAAACCTGCATGGAATTCTCACATTCATCGCGGATTCTTCTGTTGAGGCCGTCCAATCATCCGAATCCATCAAGCACACTCTGGAAGGATTCAATAATTGGCACGAAAGCACATTCAAAACAGAGCAGGAAGAATTGTTGGAAATATCGCATAAAATGGAATCATCCACCGGCCGGATTGAGCAGATTATTAATCTGATCCAGACCATTGCGGACCAGACCAATCTGCTATCGTTAAATGCATCCATTGTGGCAAATAAAGCCGGTGAGCACGGCCGGGGTTTTGCTGTGGTAGCTTCCGAAGTACGGCAGTTGGCACAGAAAAGTTATGAGGCTACCAATGAAGTTGCCGGGATTATTGATGAGATAAAAACAAATACCAGAAATATGGCGGATAAGGTAAACATTGCCAATACGGAAAGCAACCGTTTGAAGGATTACATCCTGAATATTTATGAGAATTTTAATAATATAGAAAGCTCACTTATTAAGCTGAATGAAAAAATGAAGGAATTTACCATATAATATGATTGATTCTGACATGATATCGGACTTTGTGGAAGAATCCAGTGAACTTCTGGATTCCACAGAAGAATATTTTCTGGAGCTGGAAAAAAATCCGGACGCAGAAAAAATCAATACGCTTTTCCGTGCCGTGCATACCATAAAAGGGACATCCGGCTTTCTGGGATTGGAAAACATTGGAAAGCTTTCCCATACCATGGAAAATATCATGGCAAAAATCCGGGACGGCAGTATGAAACCGGATTCTATTATCATTGATGCACTTCTCCAGGGTAATGATCTTTTGAAGGATATGATTGGAAATGTCTCTGAAAGCGACCAGAAGGACATTTCCGGAATAGTCCGGATAATGGGGGATATTCTGGAAAATAAAAAACCGGCATCTTCTTCCACCCAGGAAAAATCAGAAAAAAAGATTCCGGAGGAAAATAAATCTCTGCAGCAGGATAACCAATCGGCCAAGAATGAATCTTCCGTCCCGGAAGAATTGCTGGATGAGTTTATTTTTGAAGCCGGAAAGTATCTGACCAATCTGGAAGAGATTATTGACAACTGGGACATCCATAATGCCATCACGCATGAATCTCTTCTCTCCGGTTTGCATGCTTTGCATGCTTTGAAGAGCAGTGCAGAATTTATCGGTTTGGGACATATTGCCTTGATTGCTGAATATGGGGAATCCCTCCTTCAGGAAATTAACCGGGAAAATTCACTGTTTATTGCTTATATAAATTATCTGTTCATGATAAAGGATAAAATGCAGACTTATCTGGACAACATTAATGAGGCGGATCCGGAAGATGCCCAGAATTTCATCCAGATTATCCGGGAAGCTATCCGGGGGGACAGCAAGGGAAATAGTAATAAAAATGAAAAGAAGGCAGCATCTGAGGATTCTTCAAATAAAAATGAAAATGCCATGAAGGCAGAAATGGAGAAAAATGACTCCATTCGTATTCATTTATCCATTGTGGACAGATTGATGAGGCTGGCAGGAGAACTGGTGTTAATACGGAACCAGCAATTAATATCATTTCAAAATATTAACTCTGGTTCACGGGAGATTGTCCAGCGTCTGGATGGGGTGACCTCGGAAATTCAGGAAACCATAATGAAAACCCGTCTCCAGCCGATTGGGAACATAGTGAACAAATTTCCCCGATTTATCCGGGAGATGAATAAGAAGCTGGATAAAAAAATTGAGATGGAAATTACCGGTGCGGAAGTGGAGCTGGACCGTACCATCATAGAATCCCTTGCGGCACCTCTTACCCACCTGATCCGTAATTCCGCTGACCATGGTATTGAGCTTCCGCAGGAGAGAATTCGGGCAGGAAAAAACGAAACCGGCCTAATCTCCATTTCCGCATACCATGAGGGCGGATTAATCCATATTAAAATCACCGATGACGGACGGGGAATGAATCTTAAGAAAATAAAGCAAAAGGCTATTGAATCTGGAATTGTCAATGAAAATGAATTAGCCACATGGTCAGATAATGAGGTGATCAATCTTGTGATGCGGCCTGGATTCTCCACTGCGGAAAAGGTCAGTGATGTTTCCGGAAGAGGGGTGGGTATGGATGTGGTAAAATCCACCATTGAACGGCTGAATGGGAGCATAGAAATAAAATCTGTGGAAAATGCCGGATCTGAAATCCTGATTAAGCTGCCCCTGACCCTTGCCATTATTCCTTCCCTGATTGTTGTCTCCGGAGATTATCGGTATGCCATTCCCCAGGTTAATCTGGAAGAGCTGGTCACCATTGGACAGAGTGCGACCTCCCGATTAGAAACTACACAAGATCAGGAAGTCTTCCGTTTACGGGATTTTCTTTTGCCTGTTGTCCGCTTGGATGAGGTGCTGGCCTCCCCTGAACCGATGAGTCGGGAGAAGAAGATGGATATACTGATGAATTATGCCCCGCATCGGGAAAATGAAACCAGGAATCTGGCTGTGCTGGTGGCCGGAAATAAAAAATACGGACTGATCATTGACCAGGTACTTGGAACAGAAGAGATTGTTGTAAAACCCATGCATAACGCATTAAAACATTTGAAGGTATACTCCGGTGCCACCATTCTGGGGGACGGAAAGATAGCCCTGATACTGGATGCCGAAGGCATTGGGAATCATTACGGTGTGAACTACAATGTGAAGAAGAACGAAAAAGAATACGTAAATGAAAATTCCATTAATGAATCTGTCCTCATCTTCCGTTATGGGGAAAAAGAACAATTTGGTTTATCCCTGCATTTGATTTCCCGCATAAAAGAAATTCCCGCTACCGATATCCAGAAAGTAGGTAAGGATGAATATGTTCATTTTGACAATAAAAGTATTAAAATAATACGGCTGGATTCCTATCTGCCCATAGATCCCATTGTGGACGAAGAATATTACTATGTTATTCTTTTTAAGCACATAGAAAAACCGGCCGGTATCATCATCTCCGAGCTGATTGATATCCGGGACATTGCGATCATTCTGGATGAAGTGTCTTATAAAAAGGACGGAGTTTTGGGGACTTCCATAATAAATGACAAAATCACCATCTTTCCGGATATTTACAGGGTTATGGAACTTGCCGTACCGGAATGGTTTTCCCAAAAAGAAAAGAAATATTTATATGCAGATAAAAAAGCTCTGGTTGTGGATGATTCGTCCATTTTCCGCTCCATGATATCCAAATACCTGCGGGAAGAGAAATTCTTGGTCACCACAGCGATAGATGGAAGGGATGCCCTCCAGAAATGGAAAACCGATAAATTTGATCTAATTATCAGCGATTTGGAAATGCCGGTTCTGGATGGTTTTGGATTTATCGCAGAAGTAAGAAGTTTAAAAGATGGAAACAATGTTCCCGCTATCGCTCTATCTTCTCTCAATAAAGAGGACATAATAGAGAAGGCAAAATCGGCTGGATTTACAAAATATGAAATCAAAATTGAACGGGAACATTTTATCCAGACAGTATATTCTGTGATGGGAGAATTTTATGGGTAATATGAAGAACCAGTATATCTCCTTCTGGATTGGTGGACGATTTTTTGGGTGCAGCATTCTGGATGTGAAAGAAATTAATTCCGAATTTTTTATCACCCGGGTATTTCATGCACCGGAAAGCATGTTGGGGTATGTAAATTTAAGAGGACAGATTTATTTAATTATAAATCTCAATCCAATTCTGGGAATTCGCGATGGTTCCATTGATGGGAAAAGAAAAGAAAATGGCAAGCTGATTATTTTCAAAGAATCGACAGGAGAATCCTTTGGCATTTTTGTTGATAAAGTGGGGGATGTGCTTTCGGTGGAACCAGAAGATATTGAGGAATTTTCTGCTTTCCGGCAGGATAGCAACGAAGAAAATCTGGAAAACTCCAAAGTCATTGGCGGCATTACCAAATTGAAAAATGATTTAATGGTTATTATCAACGCACGAGAAATAATTGCCGACGGGAGAAAGAATGAAAGCCATAATAGTGGATGATTCCATTATTTTCAGAAAGAAAATTCTGGAAATATTTTATTCCATACCGGATATTGACGTAATCCAATCCTATTGGAATGGGAAAGGACTGGTGGATTATCTTAAAAAAGATGAAATCATTATTCCGGATCTTGTTACCCTGGATGTGGAGATGCCGGAAATGGACGGAATTGAAACCATGAAAGCAATAGCATCCCTGAGGGAAACAAATCCTGCTTTGAAAAAAATGAAAGTTCTCATGGTCAGCTCCATTACCAGTGAGGGAGCCCATGCTACTATTACAGCTCTCCAGTACGGAGCATTTGATTTTATTCTCAAACCATCGAATGTACCAGATCCCAAAAAAGAACTCCGATTTTTACTGGAAGAAAAAATAAAATTAATGCGGGAAGAATCAACCTCTCCTCCCGAAATAAAAAAACGACAGAAAAGTTCTGATATTTCAAGAAAACCGGAGGTAGTGGCCATTGGAGTATCCACGGGGGGTCCCGCTGCATTAAAAAAGCTTTTACCGGAATTATGTGAAAAAATGGATTTACCTGTTCTTGTGGTACAGCACATGCCACTGGAATTCACGGAATCGCTGGCTCAGAGTCTGGATAAACATACCCGGCATAGCGTGTTGGTGGGCCAGCACGGCATGAAGATAGAAAAAAATCATGTATATATCGCTCCGGGTGGATCTCACATGCTGGCCAAGAAAGGGACGAATTCAATGAATATTGTTATCAATGAAAATCCACCGGAAAACGGCTGCCGTCCTTCAGTGGACCCGCTATTCCGTTCCGTAGCTGAAGCATATAATGGGAAATCGGTGGCTGTGATACTTACCGGTATGGGGTCGGATGGTTCCCATTCTCTGGGGGCACTTGCCCGGGCAGGTTCGCATATTATTGCACAGGACCAGGAAACCAGTGTGGTCTGGGGAATGCCCGGCAATGCGATCTCCACAGGATTTGTGGACTGGGTACTTCCACTGGAAAAAATTTCAGAAAAAATAATGGAATACATTGATGGATGACAAAACCATAACGGAATTGACTTTCTATCGGATTCGTGACCGCATTCATGAAATCAGCGGTATTTTTCTGGGATATGAGAAAGAATATCTGTTACGGCATCGGCTATCCGGCATCATCCAGGATAAAAATTTGGAAAATTTTGAAGCCCTTGCCGATTACCTGGAAAAAAATAATCCGGAAGGATGGAAAAACGATGTTATTTCCGCTATAACCGTGAATGAAACATCGTTTTTCCGGGACTCCCATCCGTTTATGAATCTGCAAAAACTTGTACAGAATGAATTCCAGGGAAAAGCATTGCGTATATTAAGCATAGGATGTGCCAGTGGACAGGAGCCGGTGAGCATATCCATCGCATTGCAGGAATGCAATACCAATGGCGGGATTTCCTATCGCATTTATGGAGTGGATATTGATATAAAAGTAATTGAAACTGCCCGGAAAAACAAATACAGGAAGGAAGAAATTCTCCGGGGCGTACCCACCTCCTTTCTGGAAAAATATTTTGTGCAGAATATAGGGGGAGATTATTCCGCATCCGATGTAATTTTCAATCAGATACAGTATCATACGGAAAATATAATTCGTGGATTGGAGCATTCCATGGAAAAAGAATATGATATTGTTTTTCTCCGGAATGTATTGATTTACTTCAAACCGGAAACCAGAGAAAAAGTACTGAAGTATGTACATTCCATAATGGCAAAAAGCTCCTTTCTGATACTGGGTGCTTCAGAAAATATTTATGGGTATAATCATTTGTTCGCCAGTGTTATCTACGATAAAAGTATATTTTACAGGAAATTATATGAGTAAAGTTCATTTTATCAGTCAGGAAGCGTTGTTTTCCAAAATGATATCGGTCTATTTTTCCAAACGAGGTTTGGAGTTTTCCAGTGCTGTATCCATAGATTCTTCCATGCCAGATTGCGATTACGTGATAATTGACCTTCCGTATACCGAACCGGATCCGGAGATAAAAAGTGAGCTACGCCGGATGAAGGATAAGGGGGTGGGAATCCTGTTTCTGGAGGATAAATATGCACCCGAAAAAAATCAGTTTTTTGCTGAATGCGGTACTGTAAAAGAAAGAGATTTAAAAGTTCTGGATGAAATAATTGCCATAATAAAAGAAAAGTCCACCCAACCCGCCCCTGCACAACCGGAAGCAGAGACAAAGGTGGAGACATCGGATAAACCCGCCGAACCCGTACTTAGTGAACATCTGCCATCCTCTCCGGAAACGGTTGTTCAGCAAGAAAGTGACAATGTTCCACAGCAGGATTCTCAATCTGTCCCGGAAACCGACTCCCCGCCTGGTTCCTTTTCCGGCCTTGAGTTGGATACACCAGAAAATGTGGATATCAAAATTCTGATTGCTGATGATGCCAATGCTATCCGTAACTTTGTGAAAAAGATTCTGGTTGCCCACGGCTATGAAGTGGAAGCCTTTGAAAATGGACGATTGCTGGTGGATTATCTGGAGAACAATGGCCGGGGAGATTTAATCCTTCTGGACAACCAGATGCCAGTCATGGACGGAATAGAGACATTAAAATATTTGAAGAATATTAATAAATTGCGGGAAATTCCCGTCCTTTTTCTCTCTGCCATCAAAGAGAAAGAAACCGTAGTTAAAGCTCTGGAAATGGGAGCGGATGACTACATGGAAAAGCCATTTAATAATAACGAATTTTTGGCCCGTATCAAAGTTCACGTTCGCATTGAGACACTAAAACGGAGCATTCTGGAAAAAAACCGCCTGATTGAACTGGAAAAAGAAAAAGCAGATAAGCTCCTGTTAAACACCCTGCCCAAAAAAATCGTGGAAGATTTGAAAAGAGAAGGGCGTACCTATCCGGAAACCTTTGATAACGTAACGGTATATTTTTCCGATATAGCTGGTTTTACTAACCAGTCTTCACGCCTTGAGCCTGCCTTTTTAATCAATGAACTGAATGATATTTTTACCAATTTTGATAATATAATGGAGAAATATTCCTGCGAACGGATAAAAACCATCGGCGATGCGTATCTGGCCGTTTGCGGTATGCCCATCCCCAACGATAATCATGCGGAAAATATGCTCAATTCCTCCATTGAAATTATTGATTATCTGGAAAAGCGAAACCTGACTTCACAGATCCAGTGGAAAATCCGGATTGGCATTCACAGCGGAAGAGTGACTGGCGGTGTGGTGGGCATTAAAAAATATATTTACGATGTTTTTGGGGATACCATCAATACGGCTTCCCGGATGGAATCCAATTCCGAACCCATGAGGATCAATGTATCCCCCGCAACCTATGACATTCTGAAAGATAAGTTCCCTTTCATAGAAAGAGAAGCCAGAGAAGTAAAGGGCAAGGGTCTTATGAAAATGTATTTTTACGGGGAGCAACCAAACATGGGCATGACCCCAACAATGGAAACCCCGGCAGAAACAACGCAGAGAGAAATCATTCCATCCAGTGATCCAATCCGGGAGCCGGAAATTATTCCTCCGGAAAAGACAATTTTATCGGAAGAGAATTACCGGGTTTTATACGCACATTTTAAATCCCGAGAACTGGATAAGGCAATTGAAATCATGAAAGCCCATCCATGGGATGTGCAGGGAATTAAAACGCTGAAATTGTATGGTCTGATTTATTATACATTAAAAGATTATTCTCTTGCTGTGGAAAATTGGGAAAAGGCACTGGAAATAAATCCGGGCCAGCCAGATTTAAGAAAAAAACTGGAAACCCTGAAAGAATTTCTCCGGAAAACCGGATGATCTTTCACTAATATTTTTTGACAGCTTGACAAACCAAAAAAATCTGGTTAAGGTAACCATTATGAAAAATGTTAAAAAAATTGTTTTATCGTACTCCGGTGGTCTGGACACATCTGTCATATTACACTGGCTCAAAAAAGAATACCAGGCGGAGGTGATAGCTTTCTGTGCAGACATTGGCCAGAAGGAAGAAATGAATGGATTGGAAGAGAAAGCCCTGAAAACCGGTGCATCCAAACTGTATCTTCTGGACCTGAAAGAAGAATTTGCACGGGATTACGTTTATCCCATCATCCGTGCATCCGCTGTATATGAAATGCGGTATTTACTGGGAACTTCCATCGCCCGTCCTTTGATTGCCCAGAAGCAGATTGAAATTGTCCAGAAAGAAGGGGCAGACTCTGTCTCCCACGGGGCCACAGGGAAAGGGAATGACCAAGTACGGTTTGAATTTACCTTCCATGCCCTTATGCCGGGTATTAATATCATTGTGCCCTGGCGTACGTGGAGTTTCACCGGGAGAGAGGATTTGATTGCCTATGCCCACAAGGAAAACATACCGGTAAAGGCATCCGTGGAAAAACCGTATTCCATCGACCAGAATTTACTGCACACATCCTATGAGGGTGGGATTCTGGAAGATCCCTACCTGGAACCGGATGAATCCATGTTTCTCACCACAAAATCATTGAAAGATGCAAAGAGTGAACCGGAATACATTGAAATAGAATTTGAAAGAGGAAACGCTGTAAAATTGAACGGCCAGAGTAAAAGCCCTGCGGACATGATCTTAACTTTGAATAAAATTGGCGGGGATCATGGCATTGGCCGGGTGGATATTGTGGAAAACCGTCTGGTGGGAATCAAATCCAGGGGAGTGTATGAAACTCCCGGAGGAACCATCCTGCATATTGCCCACAGGGATCTGGAAGCCATTACATTGGAAAAAAATCTACAGCATTTAAAAGATGAAATATCCATGCGATATGCCCGCCTGGTTTACAACGGCGAATGGTTCAGCCCGCAAAGAGAGTCTCTCCAAAAATTTGTGGATGATACCCAGAAAACTGTTAATGGAACCGTAAGAATCCAGTTGTTCAAGGGAAACGCAAGAGTGGTGGGAAGAAAATCTCCCAATTCGTTGTACCTTACCAAACTGGCCTCGTTTGAAGATGATGTAAATGACAAAATATATGACCAGTCAGATGCAGAAGGATTTATCCATCTGTTCAGTTTGCCTGTCAAATATGGATACACTCAGTACAAAAAATTTCAATAAAATGTCCATAAAAAATCAGGAATTCCTGTCTCCCATGGGATGGTACCGGATCGAGTACCCTCCCACCTGGGAGGTGGAAGTCATTGAGGGAATCCCCGCCTTTTTCGATGGGCTTTTTTCCAAGGGCGGGGTATTTCAGTTATTTGCGATCCGTATACCAAAAAATGGGATTCCGGATCCGGAGATATTGAAAAAAGCTCCTTATCTGAAAGGAGAAAATGTTGTGGAAAAAATGGAAGCATTTCTGGAACACCAGGGATCGGGGGGATATGTGGAATCCATCCAGAGTTATACAAAGGATAATGCACTGGTATCCGTCTGTGAGTGGAAAAAAGAAGATACTTTTTATTTTGGTTCCATGATGGAAAACTACCAGAAATTTATTCTTGCTTTATACAACGCTCCCTATGTCCCGGATGCAGAAGAAGCAGGGATCATCGGTGGGATGGTTCGTTCGCTGGAAATTTATCCGGATTAAGCTCTATTGTTCAAACTGCATACTGTATAATTTTTTGTATTTACCTGATTTTTTGAGAAGCTGATCATGGGTACCCGTCTCAATGATCCGGCCATCGTCCAGAACCAGTATTTTATCTGAGCTGAAGATGGTGGAAAGCCGATGGGCAATCACAAAAGTGGTGCGGTCTTTCATCAGAGTTTCCAGTGCTTTCTGCACCAATCGTTCCGATTGGGTATCCAGAGCGGAGGTGGCTTCGTCCAGAATCAAGATTTCTGGATTTTTCAGAAGAGCCCGGGCGATGGAAAGACGCTGCCTCTGTCCTCCGGATAGCATAAGCCCACGCTCACCAATGTAAGTATCATATTGGTCCGGGAGCTTGTCAATGAATTCATCGGCAAAAGCCATGTTCGCAGCCTCTTTTACTTTATCAAAAGGTATAGATTTATTACCATAGGCAATATTATCCCGAATGGTTCCATTAAAGAGAAAAATATCCTGCGTTACCACACCAATTTTTGAACGCAGATTTTCTATGCTCAGGTTTTTAATATTAACCCCATCAATAACAATTTCCCCTTCCTGCGGATCATAGAATCTTGGAATCAGATCCACAAGGGTAGATTTACCGGCACCGGAATGCCCCACAAGGGCAAATGTCTTCCCAATTGGCAAAGTGAAATCAATATTTTTAAGGACATATTCTTCTGTCTCCGGATACCGGAAACTGACATTTCTGAATTCTATTTTTTTGGTGAGTTTTCCCAGTGAAACCGGATTTTCTGCATGTTCAATCTCTTCCTTTCTGTCAATGATTTCAAAAATACGGTCCCCCGCAGAACTGGCACGATTAACCACATTTACCCAGCTTGCCATCTGTTTTATGGGACTCATCAGAATAATCAGAGTGAATAAAAACGTAAAAAAACTTCCCATACTGAATTCCCCTTCCATGATCCGGAATCCGCCATAGACCAGAAGAGTGACAATAATCAGAGAGGTGGCCAGTTCCACAAGGGAAGGTCCAATTACATGGTTCAGACGGTATCGGAAATTTTCCCGGTAAAGGTTGTTATTGATTTGCCGGAACTGTTCTTGTTCATAGGGTTCCATCCCAAATGCCCGGATAACCCGGATTCCGGAAATTACTTCCTGCAGATGCCCGTTGAGATCCGCTAACCGGCTTTGTTCATTGGTGGTGATGGATTTTATTTTCTTAGAGAAATAATTTACCGGCCAGAGCAGGACGGGCACCCCAATGAAAACCATAAGCAAAAGCTTGTAACTGATCAAAGCCAATATTCCCACATGGGTAACGATAATAAAAAAGTTATTAATGGAAATCTGGAGTTCATGGGAAATGGAATCGGAGACGATGGTCACATCATTGATAATGCGGCTCATCAGGATTCCTGTTTTTTCCCTGACAAAGTGAGAAATGGGAAGATGTATCATTTTATGATATAATTCTTCCCTTAAATCACGGACAGCCATCAGACCTGTGGATGTAATGTAATAGACCGTGCCCAAAATGGATACCAAACGCAAAAAATAGATGGGGATAATACCAATCCCAATATAAACCAGTAAATAAACCGGTTGGATACCTCCGGCAATATCGTTAATCCATAATTTTAAATAGGAGTATATTCGGAAGATGCGGGATTCCAGTGTGTTTTTCCTCGGTACCGGTTTATCCTTCCATTCTTCCCTGATCTTCTGGAAATCATTTTTCAATTCCAAATTGGCGGGGTTTTTGTTTATAACAGATTCTATGATTTCGGTTTGTTCCGTCTCCACAAGGGCCTGGATATTCTCTTTTTCTATACGCAATTGGAAGGGTTTATCTTTGGATTCCGCCAGCACTTCAAAAATGGGTTTTAACGCTGTCAGGCTGATTCCATTGAAGATGGAGGCGGAAAACGAAAAAAACAGACCCAGAATAAACCTTTTTTTGTATTTAGCGGCATATTGTAAAATTCTTCTGAATGAACTCATGATTTTCCTTTCAGTGGCAGGATGCGTATTAAGAACAGGATGAAAAGGGTTATTTCTGTTATCTTTTTTGTGGCAGGATTGAATAAAATGTTTACATTTCCGTTTTCGTTTAAAAATAGATCATGGAATTTTTTATTGACACTGCGGATCTGGATGAAATTCGCAAAGCAAAGGATTATGGAATACTGGATGGGGTTACCACTAACCCTTCGCTGGTTGCGAAAACCGGGAAACCATTTAAAAAGGTGATCGCGGAAATTGCTGCCCTGGTACCCGGGGATGTTTCCGCAGAAGTATTGTCTCTGGATTTGGATGGAATCCTGCGGGAAGGAAGGGAGTTAGCAAAAATTGCTAATAACATCGTTATAAAAGTCCCGCTTATTGCGGAGGGTATTAAAGCAGTCAAAATATTTTCCGGGGAGGGTATCAAGACAAATGTTACCCTGTGCTTTTCTTCCATGCAGGCACTTTTGGCAGCCAAAGCCGGTGCCACCTATATTTCTCCTTTTGTGGGGAGACTGGATGATATTTCCCATGACGGTATGGAATTGATACAGGAAATTGTCACCATATACCAGAATTATGATTATTCCACAAAAGTACTGGTTGCCAGCATCCGCCATCCCATCCATCTTAAAACAGCAGCATTAATGGGAGCCGATGTGGCCACTATCCCTTTTAAGGTTTTTGATATGCTGGTCAAACACCCGCTCACAGATAAAGGGCTGGAGCAATTTATTGCAGATTCCAAAAAGTTTAATTGGGATTAATGAAATATGTCCCGGATCATTTCCATATTGAACCAGAAGGGTGGGGTGGGTAAAACCACCACCGCCCTGCATCTGGCGTATGGTTTTGCTCTGGATTTTCCGGATAGAAAGATTTTGCTGGTGGATGTGGATTCCCAATGCAATGCCAGCAGTATTTTTGTGGAAAATACCAGCTATACAAAAGAAAATTCAGTCTACGGAGTACTGGAAAAAAAAGAAATCCATAGCAATGCTGTTTTTGACACTGGACTGGATAATTTATTTATCCTTCCCTCGCATTTGTCCCTGATTGAAATGGAAAACCAGCTCACCACCGCCATTGACGGGTTTTTCCGGCTGTCCGATGCACTAAAACCTCTCATGAATGAATATGAATATATTTTTATTGACTGCCCTCCCAATCTTTCAGCCATAACCATTAACGCTATGGTTTCTTCCCATGATATTATTGTGCCTCTCCAAACCTCCAAGTTTTCCATTGATGGAATCCGGTTTATTGCCAACGCGGTGCAAAGCGTTAAAGATCGTTATAACCCATATCTGAAAATTTTGGGGGCACTGCTTACTTTTTTTGATCCCCGTACAACCATTGCAGCTGCGATGGTCCCTGAAATCAGAAAACACATTCCAGTATTTCAAACATATATTTCAAAATCGGTGGTGGTGGAAGAGGCACACCTTATGAAAAAAACCCTCTTTGACTATGCCCCCGGCAGTAAGGTTACAAAACAGTATGACCAATTGATAAAGGAGATTCAAAATGTTTACAGATGAAAATAAAAAAAAGGGATTCAACAAAAAAGATATGATTTCCAGTGCTGTTAAAAAGGAACTGTCAGAATCCGCCATTGACCGTAAAAAAGATTCCTATGGTTTAAAGGCGGCCGATGGGCCTGGACAGCACGGTGAAATGATGTCTTATGGCAATCACATAAAAGATGAGATACACGGAAAAAAGAATATTGCTTTTTCCGGAATTTTCATTCTATTTCTGATTGGCTTGGCAGCATATTTTCTTTTTTTTAATCCATTCTGGGTAGGAAAAAAAACACCCATTCTGCTTTCTTCCAACCCGATTACGGCTAATGATCTGGATATGCTGGCCCAAGAAGAGGATCTTGTATTCCACATAAATAAACCGGTATATGTTTATTATAACTGGGAAAAAAATCCGGCAAACAAGGAAATAACCATAGCTATTTACGAAATCATGGCAAAACCAAAAGTGGGAAGCAACAAATTGCGGGAGATGGTAGCAGAGAATACGTACGAACTGAATAATCCCAAAATTGACAAAATATATACCCTTTTTCAGAGTGATTTTTTTGTCCGCAGTGGGGAGTATGAAATACAGGTAAAAGAAGGACAGACCATACTGGAAGCAAGAAAATTCAGAATAACGGATAAGTGATCATCCGGAATAGAATAAAAACCAACCGTTTTTTTCCATGGTTCTGATCTGCCTTTCCTTATTTTCCGGAAGGGCAGAGAGCCAGGTCAAGAAAGTTTCTGAAACATTCCTGTATATTCCGGACAACACCCATTGCCCGGAAATAGCCAGATAATTCCGGAAGGCTTCCCGGTTGTTCTGGAAAACCCCGGGAAGAATGTTTGCGACAAACAGGTCAATATGCTTGATTCCGGGCTTTTTTTCCAACCAAGAAAAATCATCCTTATAAAAGTACAATTGATCCCAGGGTAATTTTTTTTTGCTTGCATTTTGAAAATCTGCGTTAATTCCTTTGTTCTGTTCAGAGGCCTCATAGGAAAGTTCTTCTATATCTATTCCATGAACGCTATCCGCACCCAAAATCAGGGAGGCTATGGATAAAATACCGGAGCCACAACCCATATCAATCACTGACATCCCCGGACGAACGTGATCTTCCAGATATTCCATCATCAGTTGTGTGGTTTCATGCTGTCCTGTGCCAAAGGCAAACGCTGGATTGATGATGATTATATTCGGATAATCCGGTTTTTTTTCCGGCATGTTTTTCAGGGAGGGCACCAGAAGAAAGGATTTTCCCACAGGAAAGGGGTGCAGGGATAATTCCAGTTTTGCCAGAATATCCGCCGTTTTAATTATCTGGTGGTGGTATTCATAATCGGATATTTCCAGCAATTCCATAGCCATCACCACCACACCATTTACCGGATATTCTTCCCGGAAAGCAAACTGTAGCCATGTATCATCGTTATCCAGATTATTTGTTTTTTCTTCCTCATATAAAGTTTCTGCTGAAGATATGGCACCTGATCGTAGAAAAAAATCGGTCACTGTTTCTGATTTATCTTTGGGAACTTTTACATCAAGTTGTAGAAATTTTTCCATTTATGCTCCAATATAAAGTTCTATTCATTCTTTGTCTGGTATGGCAGATAGACAGAAATGCATGTTCTCCCTGGCCTGGAAAAAACATGGATAAATCCTTTATGCTTTTCGATTATTTTTTTCACAATACCAAGACCCAGACCGGTGCCTTCCCCCGGAGCTTTGGTAGTAAAAAACGGATCAAATATTTTTTCCTGTATGTTTTCCGGGATGCCTTTGCCAGAATCGGTAATGGATATTCTTGCGTAAGGAAATTTACCCGGATTATCTGGATAAATGATTTTTTCCAGAGATTCTCCAATAAAAACGGATCCGGGAATGGGTTGGCTTTTTGCATATACCATTTCTGTTTTTAATTCAATGGACCCATCGTGACCCATTGCATGGATGGAATTATTAATCAGATTTGTCCATATTTGGTTTAATTCCCCTGGATTGGCTTCAATATTGGGAAGGTCAGCATAATTTCGGATCACATCGATGCCTTTTTTTAACTGGTTATGCAGAATGATAACGGTATTCTCCAGTCCTTCCCGGACGTCCGTGGGTTCATACAGGCTTTGGTCCAGGTGGGAATAGTATTTCAATGCTTTGATGATGCTGGAAATTGCCTTAATTCCGTAACTGGCATTATCCAAATTTTGTTTTAAGCGGATGATATTTTTCAATATAGAAAAAATTTTATCGTCCATAGTCAAAATTGCATCGGATTCCTCCATGAGGTTATTATCAATGATAAATTTTGCCCTGTTTTCAGCTTCATCCTTGGATAGATTTTTTTCCAATTGAATTTTCTGTGTAAGTTTTTTTGTCTCAAGGAATCTGACAGATGAATTCATGGTATTTTTTTCTATTCCGGTTAAAACCCGGGAGGTCAATTTTTCCAGGATACTATTCTGGATACGGACGTTTTCTGACCGATGGATATCATCCGATGAATTCAATAAACCCAGCATACGAAAAATAAATTGGTCCAGGTTTTCCATTATGTTGACAATGGCACCATTGATCACACCGGAAGGAGTATTGATTTCGTGGGCAATCCCTGCAACCATGACCCCCAAGCTGGCCATTTTTTCGTTGTGTATCAGTAAACCCTGGGCTTCTTCCAGTTCTTCTGTTCTCTCCTTCACTTTTTCTTCCAGATTTTCATTCAGGGCGGTTATTCTTTCATATAAAATGGTATTGGAAAGAGTTATGGATGTTATATGCCGGATTTCATTCAGAAAGATAATCTCATCCTCTGTGAAATCCAGCCCGTTGGTTTTTCTGCCCGCATAGAGAATTGCCAGAAGATTTTTATTCAGATTGAAAGGAACAAAAACCTGCGATTCTGTCCGATCAAAAAAATCAAGAGCGTCTTTTTTAATGTTGCGGAATTTTTCTTCTGTGTCAAAATCTGACCGTGTGAAAATCCTGTCCTGCTCGCTCATCCATAAAATGATTTCATCAAAGACCCGGAATTGGAGGGATTCCGGGGGATTTACCATTTTCATGGGGGAAAACGATCCCGTAGAATCATGCCAGACAAGTACATCAATATGTTCGGTCTCAAAAAGACGGTTGACAATCTCCACTCCTGTCTCAATCACTTTCCGGGTGGAGAGTAACTTGATGATCCGGCTCTGGTACTCCTCCAGCAGGTTTCCAGTTAATTTCTTTTTTATTAACTTACGATAACGTAAAACCCTCATTCCCCAGAACGACAGGGAGGCAGACAGGAGATAGGAAAATATTATTAACAGAAAATAATTTTCCACGGGGACCAACCCCCATTGGCGCAGAAAAAAAAGTAAAATTATTATAACAAGAGGAAATATGAATAGAAACGCAGACGTTAAAAAAGCCACAACGGAGAATTCAATTTTTTTCAATGGCATTCAGAAGATAATCCAGAGCGGTTTTGGGGTTACCATCCAGAAGGTGCATCAGGGATAAATCAAACCAGTCTTTTTTGTCTTTCTTGCTTTTACTTTCCGCGATTTTTTTTCTGGCCTGGATAGATTCTTTGACTTCTTTTCCTGAGTCACTCTCCAGAAGATCATAGATTTTCCGGAGTTTGGGATCGTTTTCCGCAATTTTTTTCAGAGCATGGATTGACTCCTTTTCATTGTTTTTTTTCAGAAAAATGCTACTTTTCAATTTCTGCATCATAATATCCTGCGGATAATCATTCAGGATGCGTTCTATGAATCGCAAAGCCATTGCATCATTTTCCCGTTCATAATAAAGCACCGCCAGAGAGGATAGGGCTGCTTTATTTTTCGAGTCCATGGCAAGCACATTTTTTATGGATATTTCTGCCTTATCCAATTCTCCCAGTTTTGAATATGTGTAACCAAGCAGTAAATGAGCAGGCAGAAACCGGGGGTCTTTTTTGATCAGGGACTGGAGCGTATCCCTTGCATCTGCATACTTTTCTTCCTTAAAGTATACGGAAGCGAGGTTATAATAGGCACGAGGGTCGGCTTTGGAGGCGATTGCTTTCTGGTAGCAGTACTTTGCCTTATCCGGTTTCCCGGTTTTGGAATAGATGGCCCCGGCATTCAGCCAAGAATCAAAAAATTGCGTATCCAATTGTAATGTCATTCGATAATACTCCAGTGCCTTTTTATAGTTACCGGAATTTTCTTCCTGTAATGCTTTTTGGAATAAAATGGCAATCGTTTGCCTTTTTCTGGCTTCCTCATTTCCCGGATCTATTTTCATGGCATCCTTTATATCTTCGGTAATCTTTTCTTTTTTTCAATACTTTTCTATGCGTATTTATTTATCCAAAATGTTGTTCAACCCCAAGAATACTTTTTTTACATGGGACGGCATATCCGCAAAAAAGAATCTGCGGTTTAAATCACCATTCTGGCGAGCTTCAATCACGCTATTGATTTCTTCCATTGGCAACAATATAGTATTAACAAGGCCCCTTTTGAAAATCATGATAACAATGAATAGGATAATGGACATAAACGCAACCCCCCAGGCACCTGTATTTCCCAGTTGCTGGGCCCGATGATCCGCCCTGATCATGGCTGATCGGTTGAGGCGGGCAAGTGACCGTATGGCGATCACAGTCACTTCCTGGGCAGCAGAATTATCCTGAAATGCCTGCTCATAATTTTTTTCTATGACATCCAGAAAAAATGTTTCCTTTGCTTCTGTGATATTACCGCGTGCTCGCTGGTAAGCCGAATAAAAATCATCCCGTGGGTTGCTTCCCGTGGAAGCCAAATCCCGGAACGCGATGGCGGTGAGCATATCTTCGCAAGCCTTCAGGGATTTATCATTCTGATCCAGAATGATCTCTATGGCAGGAGCCATTCGCTGGAACAACCAGATAGCACCAAAAGCCATGATAAGATTCAGCACAAGAATAATCCAAATACCGGTTAACAGCGAATGGTATGGTTTCATTTTTCAAATCCTTTTATCAGAGAGGCAAGGGCTTTTTCTGATGAGACTAAAATCATATTATCGTCCACGGTAAGCGGAACAGAAGGGGATGGCTGGATGATAGCATCCGCATTTTTTTTCCGGATACCGGCAACCGTTACCCCATACCGGCGGGGAAGCTCAAGGTCAATAAGAGTTTTTCCAATCATGGATGGCTGAATTTCTATTTCTGTTAACTGGAGGTCGGAATTCAAGGGAGTATCCACGATTACATTCCGGAAAAGCAGTTTATTGGCGAATTTTTTACCGTATTCCAGCTCCGGATTCACTACCAGATGGGCACCCACCAGTTTTAGAATCCGCCGGTGGATGGCATCACTGGCTCGGGATACGATATACGGACTGCCCATCTGCCGTAAAAGTGCAGTGGTTATGATGGAGGCCTCCTTGGAGTCATCCCCAATCGCACAAAGGGCAAAATCCCGGGTTCCGGGTCTAAGACGAGCCAGTTCCTCCTCATCCGTTGCGTCCATAACAATGGCTTCTTCCACAAACAGGGAAGCATCATCCACCAAAGATTTCTGGGGATCTATTGCGATGACTTCCACACCTTTTTCACTCAGAGATTTTGCTACGGAAAGCCCAAATTGGCCTAATCCGATAATCAATGCCTGTTTATTCATATTTCTGGTTTCCTCTTCTTAATTTATGAAAATGGTATTTCCGCATTGGGATATCGGGATTTTCTGGTATCCGGCGTATCGCTTAAAAACATGAAAAGTGTCAATGTCCCAATCCTGCCAATGAACATGGTGGCAATAATAATAAGCTTGCCCATTTCATCCAGTTTGGCGGTGGCTCCCATGGACAACCCCACCGTTCCCATGGCGGAGGTTACCTCAAAAATAATTTCTTTTCCGGATATGGATTGGGTTGTCAATAACATGACCGACATGACAAACCAGATGATAAAACCAGAAAGAAAAATGGTAACTGCTTTAATGATATATGTATTCCGGATGCGGGCACCATAAAGGATGACATCATCTTTGTTGGATATTTTAAACCAGAACGATGACAGAAGTATTGCTGCTGTTATGGTTTTAATCCCCCCCGCTGTTCCGCCCGGACTCCCTCCAATGAACATCAACACAATCATGATCATATACGTTGGATTGGCAATCTGGCTTATATCAATGGAATTAAATCCCGCGGTACGGGTGGTCACGGATTGAAACCAGGCATTATGAATTTTCCCCCAGACATTGAATCCGGAGAGGGTGTGATCCCATTCAAAAAGCAATACCAGTATAAAACCGGTAAGGAGGAGAACCAATGTTGCGGTAACAATAATTTTATCGGATGCAGAAATACTCTCTTTGCGGAAGAGCCTTCCCAATGATAAGGTAGTCGCCGGTGCCAGCCCCCCAAAAATGATCAGAGTGGATACCGAGTGCAAAATGGCTGGATTGTTTTGGTATGATATCAGGTTGTCGGATTGGAGGGCAAATCCTGCGTTACAAAAAGCAGAAATGGATGTAAAGACCCCCCGCCATAATGCACTGGGAAGAGAATCTCCTTCGCCCAGAAATAAAATAGCCAGAAAAAAAGCACCGGTTAATTCAATAAAAAATGTTACCTTAAATATATTGTAAAGGGATTTGAATATATTCTGTCTGTCCAGATTGGAAAGGGAGGAAATCATTTTTTCATGTTTTACACTGAGACGATAACCCA
Organism: Leptospira biflexa; assembly: GCA_020721865.1. Taxonomy (GTDB): domain Bacteria; phylum Spirochaetota; class Leptospiria; order Turneriellales; family DYLW01; genus DYLW01. The sequence goes on from DYLW01000007.1 coordinate 50,797, forward strand.
GGATGTGCAGGGATACCGTTGCAATACCCATAATCCCCAGACCTCCGGCCTGAATTAATAGCAGTATAAATATTTGTCCCCATATTGTGAAATCCCGGGGGGTATCCAGTACGGTGAGACCGGTAACACATACCGCACTCACCGATGTGAAAATGGCATCCACTATGGTTATATTTCCCTGCACAGATGAGAATGGAAGCCTTAATAAAAATGTCCCGATGAAGGACAGGATAAAAAATGTCATTATAAGAATTCTTGCCGGATTGTTAAAAAAAATACTGTACCAAGAAGCGAATGAATCCGAATCCTGCCCTTTCCTGATCAAAAAATACAGATACAAAATTAATAATACCAAGAAAACCAGCATTGAATGAAAATAAAAAATTCCTATACCGGAAAAAAATATAAAAAATATTGAAATTAATTTATCCACCCCTTGGCAGCATTTCCAGCGTATGGTTTTCAAATACAGGTAAATATATAATTGGACGCTGATTACAAGGGCAAAATAAATGGATTGGAAATAAATGGAATCGTGGATTCCCCATAGAGAATGCACCATCAAACAGAAAAGAGCTGAAATTATCGATCCGGTTGCCCTTTGTCTGGTTCTAACTTCATGGGTATCTGCCTTTGGGTAATGGGTAATCTCATAGTCCAGAATCAAAAACAAAATCCCCATAAGGATAACAGATAGGAAAAGAAAATTGAAAGGATCCCGGATCATCAGAGAGCCGGAGGCAACGAAGGATAAGCTGACAGCTAAAAAACCGGCCAGCTTGAAGCCTATTTTTTGCTTCGCAATCATTGCCGAAGAAAGCAGCATTAGAAACGACGAGAAAAACCCTATTATAATTTTCCAGAATGGTAGGATACCGTCAGGATATTCCCATAACAGAAACATCAACGGCAACACCGAAAAATTTAAAACCATGCTTTCTCTGCTCAGGTCAGAAAAAAGAAACCGAAAAGGAATTTTCGGACTGTACGTATCAGATTCTCTTTTCTTCCGGAACATTGATTAACTCCGCTTTCCGGATTAGAAAAAAAGGGATGACAGTCTGGCAAGTTTAATACAAAATACAAAATGCCCTTAAAATATTGACGGCATGTTTCCGGATGAAACTGAATCCTTATGGGTAAAACACTTTTCCAGAAATTATGGGACACACATGTCATTGACATCCGGAACAATCCCGCCGCTCCGGATGCTTCTGAAGATAAAAACCTGCTTTATATTGACCTGCACTTAGTTCACGAAGTGACCTCTCCCCAGGCTTTTGAAGGGTTGCGAATGGCGGGACGCAAAGTGAGGAAACCGGAAAATACTCTCGCAACCATGGATCATAATGTCCCCACAATAAATCGGGATAAACCGGTAAAAGATCCCATCAGCAAAAAACAAATGGAAACCCTCAAGACCAATTGTGATGAATTTGGGGTTACTCTTTATGATTTGAATTCATACGATCAGGGGATTGTCCATGTCATCGGTCCTGAACAGGGGATCACCCAGCCTGGAAAAACCATTGTCTGCGGAGATTCCCATACATCCACCCATGGAGCGTTTGGTGCCCTTGCCTTTGGAATAGGGACATCCGAAGTGGAACATGTCCTGGCTACCCAAACTTTGATACAATCCAAAGCAAAAACCATGAAAGTGGAATTCCAGGGGAAATTACCTCGGGGAGTTTATGCAAAGGATATGATTCTGGCACTCATTGGCAAAATCGGGACTGATGGAGCCACCGGATACGCTCTGGAATACACCGGGGCGGCCGTCCGTGAGCTTTCCATGGAAGGAAGGATGACTCTCTGCAATATGAGCATTGAAGCCGGTGCCCGTGCCGGGATGGTAGGGGTGGACGAGAAAACCATTGAATATCTCAAAAATCGGCCTTATTCTCCCAAAGATTTTACGGCGGCCGCCGAATACTGGAGACAATTTGTTTCTGATCCGGATGCGGTTTTTGACCGTGAAATTATTATAGATGTAACAAAACTTTCTCCACAGGTAACATGGGGAACCTCTCCGGGAATGGTTTTGTCCATACACGACCTCATTCCGGATCCGGAAAAAGAGACAAATCCCACCATCCAGAAGGGATACCGGAAGGCACTGGAGTATATGGATCTGAAACCTCAGGCCAGAATAGAGGATATTTATCTGGATAAAATATTCATCGGCTCCTGCACAAATTCCCGGATTGAAGATCTGCGGGAAGCAGCGTCCGTCATCCAGGGCAGAAAAAAAGCTCCCAATATTAAGCAGGTCTATGTGGTGCCTGGAAGCCACAGGATAAAAGACCAGGCAGAAGCGGAAGGTCTCCATAAAATTTTCATAGAAGCCGGATTTGAATGGAGAGAACCAGGATGCTCCATGTGCCTAGCCATGAATGACGATGTACTGGAACCCGGAGAACGATGTGCATCCACCTCCAACCGGAATTTTGAAGGAAGACAGGGGAAAGGGGGCCGGACCCATCTGGTTTCTCCGGCTATGGCCGCATTAGCCGCAATTCACGGTCATTTTGTGGATCCAAACCAGGATCCCCAGATCAAAAAGAAAGGATAAACCATGAAACCATTTGAAAAAATCACATCCAATATTTGCCCGCTGGACATGCCAAATATTGACACAGATCAGATCATACCCAAACAGTTTCTGAAACGCATTGAGAGATCCGGATTTGGCCAGTTCCTGTTCTATGACTGGAGATTCCGGGATGGAAATACGGAAAATCCGGAATTCAATATGAACAAACCGGAATATAAAAACGCAAAAATTCTTCTCACGGAAGATAACTTTGGATGCGGTTCCTCCCGGGAACACGCACCCTGGGCATTGGAGGATTACGGCATCAAGGTTATTCTCTCCCCATCCTTTGCGGATATTTTTCATAATAACTGTTTCCAGAATGGAATTCTCCCCATCCGTCTGGATAAGAAAATTATCCTGAATCTTTTCAAGGCTGCCTTCGCCCATCCCATGGAACAATATACCGTGGATCTGGAAAAGAACATAATCCTCGTGGAAGGAGAGAATGCCCGGAAGATACTGGGGAATTCCATTTCCTTTTCGTTGGATCCGGCCAAAAAAGAAAAACTCATCAAAGGTCTGGATGATATCGGATGGACTTTGCAGTTTCTTCCTGAAATAGAGAAATACGAAAAGAACAGAGTGGTTTTAAACTGAAGGGCGTCAGCGAACGTAATCGTCTTTTCGGAGAACAATCCGATTTTCGGATTCTAAGTCGTGGATGGTGTCTATGACGGTATTTCTGGCCGTTTCCACTTCCGAGAGGGGAATTCTATCCAGTCTGTCCATTTCATCGATGATATCCGCAGACCGATTAATGGAGATACTGGAGAGAATATGTCGCCGCAACGGTTCTCCGGCACCTTTTAAAGCCTTTGCCCAAATCTCATAGGATGACAGCCTCTCCATCAATACGCGGACTTCTTTCTGCTCCAGGTTAATAATATCCGCAAAAGTAAACAATTGGGAACGGATTCTTTCCGCCATGGAATCGTCTTCTGAACGGATGCTTTCCAGAATGGTTTCCTCTTTTTCGGAATCTACATATTTCAGAATTTCGGCCAGCCGGTTTTCCCCATCAATTTCATAAAATTTATCTTCGGAAAAGGTTTCCAGCTTTTTCTTCAGAGACTTGTACACCGCATACAGGACTTCCGGAAGAACATCGGTGGACTTGGCAATACGGTAGGATACTTTTGCGGCATACTCCCTTTCAAATTCTTTGATGACGGCTGCCGCGTATGGAGGTTTTAACTGGGACAAAACGATGGCTGCGGTCTGCGGGAGCTCAGAGGAAAGTATATGGGCAAGGTCTTCCGGCGGATAATCCGAAAGTTTTTTAAAATAATCATGGACCTTTGACTTTTCTATCTTATCGATGTATTTCTGTGATTTTTCTTTTCCCAGAGTTTTTTCCAGCCAGGCAATGGCGGTGTCTTTACCACCGGTGCTTTCCATCTGGGCTTTTTTCAGGGTATCCCGGAATTCTTTTAAAAGGGTTTCTTTTTCCTCGGCGTTTATAACAGAAATCTCAGCGATTTCCACCGCCAGCTTCTCAATATACTTTTCATCCAGATGCTGGAGAATATTGGAGGCGTTTTCTTTTCCCAGGGCAAGAAGTAATTTTGCCGCTTTCTGGCTGCCCTTTTCCATCCGTTATTTTAATTTTTCAATGCTGCTTCTTCTGTTTCATGGATTTCAAACATATCCATCAGTTCCACCACTTCAAATATTTTTCTCACTGCGGGATTCAGATTGGAAAGCTTAAGGGATTTTCCGGCGGATTTGAGAACCCTCATGGTAGCAACCAGAACCCTGAGACCGCTGGAAGACATATATTCCACATCCACCAGGTTGATGATCAGATTTTTGGACGGATTTTCATCCAGAATTTTATTGATTTCTTTTTCCACATCTCCGCTGGCATGGACATCCAGTCTTCCCTTCAAATATACAACAATGTTATCGCCTGCTTCTTTTTTTGTTACCATAGGCCAATGATATTACCTTTTATTGGGTGTAAATATTTATTTAATGCGGATAATCATTAATGTGAAATCATCAAACTGGGGTTCAGTTCCGCAGAATTTCAGGACATCCGCATACACCTTTTCCGTAATGGCAGCCACGGAAACGTTCCGGTTTTGATACAGAATATTCAGAAGTCTGTCCATCCCGTATTCTTCGTTCTGGGGATTAATACTTTCCACAACCCCGTCCGTGTACAGAACCAGGATGTCCCCGGATTCCATTCCAATACTCTTTTCCTCATAAACATGTACTTCCGAGGAAGGGAGAATTCCCAGAGGCTTTCCTTTCGCACTCAGATACACCGGTTCTCTGCTACCTTTTTTCCAAAGTATTTGGCGGTTATGGCCGGCGGAAGCATAAGACAGAGTTTTTGCGGGTGCATCGTATGATGCCAGAAACATTGTGACAAACATACCACCTTCACTGTTCTGGTAAATCAATTCATTGGCCATTTTTAAGATATGGGATGGCAGCTTCTCTGTCTGGAATACCGTTCGGACGATGGAACTGGCTAGTGCCATAAAAAGTGCTGCGGGAAGACTTTTTCCGGATACGTCGGCAATGGAAAAGTGCGATGTTCCTTCCGGATTTATAGTAAAGTCAAAAAAATCACCGCCCATGGTTTTTGCGGGTTGGTAATAATGGGCCAAGTCCAGAAGCGGGTTGTCCACCTTTGTCCGGGGGAGAATGGCACGCTGGATATGAGAGGTTATCTGGAGTTCTTTTTCATAGGCCTTTTTCTCCAGCATTTCATCGACCATACTGTAGTTAGATATTGCCTGGGAAAGCTGGGTACTCAAGGTGATCAGAAGTCTCAGATTGCTTTTCTGGTATATATGTCCGGAATCCTTTTTGGAAAGGTTCACAATTCCAAACGGTTTATCCCCCAGTCTCAGATAATAAATGATACAATTCCCGTTTTGATAGCGATTGGCATCAAAAAAACGGGAGTATTTTGTGGAACGCAGATCATTGGTAAAAAAGGATTTCCGATTTTTGAAAACCTCTCCGGACAGATTGTTATCCAGTGGTATTTCACTGTTGAGGGCTTCTGCTGGTAATCCAAAAGCATAACGAATGATGAGTTTATCTTTTTTCTCATCATAGAGCATAATAGAAATGGTATATGGATCAAACTGTTCGATGAGTATATCCAGATAGGACTTAAGAATATTATCCACAGAGAAAGTTCGGGTGATCTGCTGGCTGAATTTATGCAGACCGGAAAGTTCGGAAAGCCGTTTCTGTAAATTCCGGTTGGATACCTTCAAAGATTCAATTAAATCCCGATTGTGAATGGCGAGGGCGGCCTGTTCGGCAAAGGTGATAAACCTCTGAAGATCTTTCTTTTTGAAGTTCATCCGCCCAATGGTGTTGATTGCCTCCAGAACCCCAATTATTTCATTTTTTACCATCAGCGGCGTGGCAATCAGGTTCCGGGTTACGTAGTGACTGGCTTCGTCCACATTTTTAAAATGCCGGGAATCCCTCTGGACATCATTGACAATTTCTGCTTTCCGGTTTAACGCTACCTCTCCGGCAATCCCTTTCCCAATGGGGATAGTCATCTTTTTCAACGCTTCATCTTTTTCCCCTGACACCACAGAAAAAATCAGATTCTCTTTCTTCTCATCCAGTAACATCAGACTGGAGCCTTCTGTTTTTAGTACCATTTTACTGGATTCCATAATGGAACCCAGCAGATGATGAATATCGATGGAGGCATTAATCATTCGGGAAAGTTTGATAATTTCCGATACCATGGTGTCATAATCCACCAATTCTTTCTGGCTGGAGAAAAAACGCTGGATCACCGGAAAATTCGCAGCCATATCCATCACCAGTTGCGAGTCATCCGTATAATAGAGGCTGCTCAGAAAATCCCCGGTGACTTTAGCGGCAATCTGGACAATTTTACGGTCATTCAGGGTGAAATACCCGGAATCCAGTTTATCCCGGAACGTAATCTGCCCAATGCGTTTTTTTCCGGCAATAAGGGGAAAGACAAGGTAAGACCGGGGGGCTTTTTCCTCAATGTTTTCCAGTCCCGGTTCATTTTCGTTAATCTGCAGATAGGAGTCTTTTTTTTCTGATTCCCGGAAAACACATTTATCAAAATCATCCTGAACATATACAGGAAATAAAAAAGATATGGGCTTTTCTTTTGTGTAAAGGCTTATTTTAATATTGGAAACATTGATCAGATGAAAAAAAGTAGCTCCCAGTCTTTTCAGGAAATATCGGTTACTCTTTTTCAGCAGCACCCCTCTATGGATGCAGGCTTTCCCATTCTGGATAATGACTACCGGTTTCATTTGCATGGGTTATCTGTTATTCAACCGTTGATCAATAAATTTTCCGGTGGATTTATCTTTGCGCATTTTGCCTTCCATATTACCAAATTTTGTTTTCAATTTTTCCTCATAGGTTTTCACATGGGCTTCCTGCCGGATTATTTCCTTATCCAGTGCCAGTATCCTGGCTTTATTGGCGTCAATTTGGGAAGAAATGATCCCACGTGTAAACTGGGTATAGGGCTCCAGAAATTCATGGGAGGAAAACGCAAAACCGGAATCAATAACTCTATCCGAATTGGAGTCCAGCCCAAAGAATTCTTTAACAGCAGTGGGAGATTTCATCACCATGGAGATAAATTTTTCCTCATCTAAAATCAGATATCCTTGGGAGATGTTTTTCCAATCCGCTCCCACTTCTCCGGTTGTAATCCCAATGAAGGGAAGGGATTTAATGTAGGGTTCCCGGAGAGCGGGGTAGGAGTCTGCAACCCGGAATTTTAATCCATTGACCAGACTGCGGATGGCGGAATTGCCCACCAGAATACCGGATTCCTGTTTCATTTTATCATATTCTCCAACCGCTTTAATTTCCGATGTTTTGGTCAGCTCATGGGAAAGTTTCAACAATTCATTATACGCCTCGATAAACTCTTTTACTTGAGTAACAGAGTCAACCGGATTTTTGGTGACTTTCACAATTATCTCTTGGGGGGTGGGTGCAATCAGGTTTATGCTGGCACCCTTGATTAAATCTTCAATGGCCAGATTTCCTTTTCTTTCCACAGGAATTCCATCGAGTTCCAGAGAGGCATTGGAGGCTTCCTGGATAATATTCTTAAACTGTTCTTTCTGGCTGGCTATGTTTGGTTTCTCTTTATCCGTTTTTTTGGGTTCAGGAATTATTTCATAAACCCATTTGGCGTTGGAAAAAGTCACATTCATATTTTGTGTATAGAAATCTATTTTCTTTAATTTTACATCAACGGGAATTTGAATGAGTTTATCTTTTCCTTTCAGAGATATCTTCAATGGGCCGTTCTGGAGACCCTCCGTTTTTTCCCCATCTTTGGAGTCCGGGGAATCCGGTTGCGGAGACGGAGCAGGGGGATCAACGGCTCCGGAGGAAGATTCCTGAAAATGAAGGATTATCCCATAATCCTTTTCTTCTTCCCGGACGTTTTTATGCTCTCTTTCTCTTTCAATGTTATAGGTATGAAGTTCATTTCCCTGAATATTCAAGGTGTCCACCGGTCCGTCTGTGATTTTATCCGGAGCGTTATCCTTTTCCTCCGGAGGAGTGGGGACCATGTCATGTTCCAGATTCAGGGCCTTTAATTTCTTTTTTTCCTGCACGGGCGGGTCCTGGTCAAATCTCCGGACAGACTCACCGGAGATGGTAAATCCTTTTTTATTTTCCCGTAATTGGAAGGGCCCGTCTTTTACCATGGAAAAATTTTCCAGGCTGAAGAGAATATCAACGTAATCTTCTTTGATTTCTCCGGAGTTTTTATCCTCCGGCTTTCCGTCTGCTTTATCTGTCCCGGACCTCCCTTTGATTAAACCGGCTTTTTTCAGAATGCCATCCGGATCCTCCATCTTTAAGAGAGCTTCTTCTCCTTCTTTGGCGGTTTCCGCAACCAGAAGAGCATTATCCGCATCCGGACGAATATATTTCACCGTTAGAAAATCAGAATAGTATTCATTGATAAAATCCGCCAGATTCTCCAGCTTTCCGCCGGAAAAGCGTTTCTCCCGTCCGTTCACGGAGACTTTTCCGGCAGGGAATAATTCCGTGGCTTTTACGGAGTCGGATTTGAATACCAGCTTTTTGGCCAATTGGTTGATTTTCAGACGGTATTCCCCGGACGTAGCGTTCTTTGTGGAAGTTCCGGAGGCAAAGCCCTCGCGGGAGAACTCCAGCTTTTTAGATTCAAAAGATGCTTCAAATCCATAAAGTTTTTTGAGTTTGTCCTGGAGTCTTTTTGTATGCTTTCTCAATTCCTCCAGAGCGGCATTCTTTGCCCGCAGCTCTGCCTGTTCGCGTTCCATTCGCTTTTGGGGAATTCGTTCAACGGCCACCAGATCATCGATGATTTTCCGGGTATCCATTCCCGAGGGCGAATTGGGTATATAACTGGGTGCCGGCATATTGTTTTCGTTAATTTAGCAGATAACCAGCATAACGTCCAAAAATTTGGGGATGGTTATCTTTCCTCTTCATCTATATCGGCCAATGGGAGAAAAACCAACAGAACTTTATCTATTATGTGACATAATCTCCCTTA
>DYLW01000007.1:60048-89273 GCA_020721865.1 Leptospira biflexa
TGTAAAGTATTATGTAAAGTATTATGTAAAGTATTATGTAAAGTATTATGTAAAGTATTATGTAAAGAAAATTATGTAAAGTAAACCGTTAAGCGATAACCCATCGGGACTCTTTCCCATTGTTTCAATCGGAAAACTCCGGATTTCCCGGAAAAGCATAAAAAAAACTTGCCATTGTGCATAAAAACCCGGATTGGTATTTCCGTGGCTCAAAAATTAACCTTGGAGATAAAATTTATGAAATCAGTTACAAAAGCAATGTTCGTTCTACTGTTTTCCGTATCTGCTGCGTTTGCCTTCGCTCCGGCGGACTATGCGGATAAGGACACAATTTTTTATGCGGAAATTGACAGCTATTCCTCATTGCTGAAAAAGACGCAGACCTTTTACCTGAACCTCAGGAACCCGGCGGGAAAGAATGAATTGGAAATGGTAAAAACCCAGTTCAAACAAAACATGGGAATAGACATCCTGGATGAAAAAGCCGTTGCCGCGTTTGGAGTGGATGTGACCCAACCCATCGCTGTGGGGGTTACTATGGCAGATCCCCAGATGCAAAAGGGAAAAGTCCATGTATGGATACCATCCAGCAATTCAGCCAAACTCTACCAGAATGTTCTGAAAATGTTAGCGGCAAAAGACGCTGAAGCGAAACAGTACGATGAAGGTGCACAGGCTTCCTTTACAGAATTGAAATCCGGAGAACTCATTGAAATACGCCAGGGCGAGGTTTTTATTGCCAGAGGTTCTGATTTCATCTATGTCACCACGGATCAAGCCACTGCTAATAATCCGTCCAAAGCGGGCGATTCCCTTGCCGGAACTGAGAAATACAAACTTCTGAAGAATCATTATGCCAAATCGGTAAAAACGGGGATTTATCTCATGGACTACTCTCTGGTTACCACGGCGGCTTTGAGCCAGTATGCTCACGTGAATGGAGAAGCGGGAAATAAAATTGAACAACAATATCTGGAGGAAATTAAAGAAAATTTGATTTCCATTGGAGGAAAACTGGATATCCGTCCCAAAAGCTTTAACATCCAGTTTACCTATTTTTACAAAGAGGGCTATCTTCAGGATATGACCAAAATGATGCCCAAACTGTTAAAAAATACTTCCAATCCAACGGCAATAGATTTTTTTAATGGAAACCCCATCGCATATTTTTCCCTCAAAATGAACCTTCCCGAGTTCTACAACGTAATGAAAGGAATGCAGCCCACCATTGCGTCAAGCGTAGCGGAAATGAACCAAGGATTTTCAGCAGATACTGGTCTGGATATTGAAACCGATGTAATCAACTCCTTCACCGGACGGGGATCCATGCTTCTGGTATCCATTCCACCAGAAAAAAAACTCCAGGATTTTAACGCTTGGAATGGGGCAATGGCAGTGGGAATCACACCCGGATCCGGAGAAAAATTCAACAAAATCATTATGGCCCTGCAGAAAAAAAATGAAGATCCCAATCTGACGATCAAATCCAAAAAGATGGGAAACAATGTTACTCTTTGGACTTTTGTCACCAAAATGAATCCGGAATCAGAAGCCACAGAAGAGGCTGCCCCAGCAAAACCGGCCAAGACTAACACTGTGTTTGTTTATGTTAAATCGGATGAAATTGTCATCGCCCCCAAAACGAATTCATGGATAACCAAACCGGCAGGGAAAGTTCATTTAATAAAAAAATTAGTAAATGGGAATGAAAGCAATACACCCGGAATCTTTTATGTGGATATAATCTCCGTTTCCAAATACATGAAGACCACTTCTTACGGAATGATGATGGGCATGTATCTTGCGTATATCCAAAACGTGAAAGATGTTTATATGATATCTTCCACTGAAAAAGATATTACCACATCGGATTTCATGATCAGACTAAAATGAGTCCGGATTCCCCTGAAACTGACCTCCAGAAAGATGTTAACTCAATACGGTTAAAAATTTTTCTGGAGGTTTTTCAAGAGGAATATGGTCACAATATCCTGGCGGAAGACATTGAAACGTTTTCCGCTCAGCATAAAAAACTTCTCCGGGACATTAAAGAGGCCAAATGGATCCAATCAGAAACGGAACTTTCCGTTATTTCCTATTTTTGTAAAAAGTTTAATAATTGGGAAATAATCCACAAGGTGGGGAAGGACTGTCTCTCCACAGCCTTTGAGTATCTCCTCCCTGCCCTACCCCCCCGGATTACCAACACGGAAATTATTTATAGAATTCCCAATGCACTTTCCCTTTTTCTCACGTACATCAATATCAGAATAGAAAAAAAAGAAACGGATGTGTACCGCATTTATTTAAACCATATAAATATACAGGGCTGGAACCCGGTGGATTTATTTTTTCTGGAAGGTGTGATTACCCGCCTATTTGAATCCCTCAAGAGTGGGCCCATTCTCTTAAAGATGGAAAAATGCCCGGAAACGGTGATCCCGTATCTGGACAAAGGGGATGTCAAAATATCGGAAAATCCCGCAGAATGCGTTCTGAGGCTATCCATACCTCCGGATAGCCAAGCCGGTCCTTCGGACAGCCATGCAGCATTCAGTACCTACGACGCCTATATTTCATCGGTTCTGAACCGCTCTTCCCAGCTTTTACAGGATAAAAAAGAGCTTCTGACCGCCGTTGAATACCTCCAACTGGCCAATGACAAACTGGAGAATGAGTTGATATCCAATAAAAAAGAACTCCAGATGGCACGCAGTATCCAGAAAGGGTTTGTCCCCAAAAGAATTCCGGATTGGAAAGGGCTTCAATTCTGGATTAAATTCTATCCATTGCAGGAAGTGAGCGGTGATTTCTACGATTATATCCAGCATGACGGCGAAAAAATTGGCATTCTGGTAGCGGATGTTTCCGGACACGGCGTGCCGGCAGCCCTGATCAGTGCCATAGCCAAGCTGTCTTTTCAGAATCATGTATTATCCTCTCCGTCCGAAGTTTTTTCCAAAGTCAACTTGGATATCCTGCGTTATGTGAAGCGTGAGGGGTATATTACCGGTACCTATTTCATTGTGGATAGTAACTATAATATCACATACAGTCTGGCAGGTTCCCCCCGACCTTTTTTGTACCGGAAGCGAACAGATGAAGTCATTCGTCTGCCTGGTAGCGGTACCATTCTGGGAATGTTTCCGGATGCCAATGAGCTCTATATGGACCAGCGGACGCACATGGAACCGGGAGACAAACTTTTTTTATTCACCGATGGCATAGTGGAAGCCATAAATTCCCAGAATGAGATCATGGGAGACGAAAAACTCATGGAGTATATCCAGGAAACGGCCGGGATGGACATTCAGAACACTTCCAATCATATCATGAAAAGATACCATGAGTATCTTTTGGGTTCAGAGCCCCATGACGATCTGACATTTCTAACCATCATGGCAAGCGAAAGAATTGGGGAATTTGATCAGTTGATGAAAGAATCCCAGGATGCCATCCGGAAAAAGGATTATGAAAAAGCAATCCATTCCCTGCGGGAAGCGGTGGCTATTTTTCCCCGGAATGCATCCACACTTTTCCTCCTGGGAAAGTTCCTTGTTTTATTCGGCAAGCACGATGAGGCATTGAATTTTCTAACAGAGTATAATTATCTGCAACCCTATAATGCGGACGCATACACCCTTCTGGCACAATGCCATTACAAACAGGAAAACTACCGGATGGCTCTGGATGAAATAAAAAGATCCCTGAGCCTGAGATCAGATAATCCCAACGCCATGTATCTGATGGTAAAAATCTATTCCGCTCTGGGTGACCATAACTCCGCTTTTACCACGTTTACTGCTCTGGAATTTTTAAAGCCGGGGCACAGAAAAATACTTGAATTAAGAGAAAAATTTTTCAAAGAGATTCCATGAAAGAATTTATTATACAACTTTTCTCCGGACGGGATTCCACTTTTATGCAGATATTGTATTCCATTTTAATAATCATTATCTTTCTTTTGATGGGGAAAATGATTAATAGAATTTTTCTGAAAAAAATCCAAGGCGTTTTATACCGTATTTTATGGAAGAGAATTATATCCTATTTTCTGTTCATTCTTCTCCTTTTGTTTCTGATTCCCTATTGGCTACCATCTCTTCAAACATTTTCTGCTTTTCTGGGGTTAATCGGCACCGGTATTCTTCTGGTGAACAAGGAAATACTCATGAATATAACCGGATGGATGTATATTGTCATCCGCCAGCCGTTCAAAATTGCCAACAGAATCCAGATTGGGGAATTTAACGGAGATGTCATCGATATCCGCATTATGGAAACAACCATCATGGAAGCCCGCAAAAGAGAAAAGGGTGGGAATTCCACGGGAAGGGTTCTGCATATTCCCAATATGCTTTTTTTAACCATGCCAATGGCAAATTCCAGCAAAGAATTTATGTTTAACTGGAATGAGCTGGAAATCCATCTCAGTGCCGAATCCAACTGGAAAAAAGCTAAAAATGTTCTGCAAAAAATTGCCGATAATCACATTGAAAAACTATCCATGACATCAAAAAAATTGCAAAATTTTCATAGCGAATATGCTATTTTTCTGGATAATGTCCGGTCAGAAATATATGTGGAGATGCGGGAAGACCATATTGTTCTGATTCTCCGTTATCTCATTGAACCCCGTAACGCAGGAAAAATAAACAGCTATCTTTGGGAGAATATACTCGATAGTTTTCATGGTCACAAAGACATTATTTTTTACAGGAAATAACCATGAATAAATTAAAGAAAATGCTACTATCCATGGAATTGGAAGAAGAAATGCGGGAAGATTCGGACGATGAAGTTATTATTCTCAGTGATAATCTTCAGGAAGCACTGGAAGTGGGTGCAAAGGAATTAAATACGGATATCGCTGGCCTGGATTATGAAATAATGGAGAAAGGGCATCCCGGTATTTTTGGATGGGGCAGAATTCCCTATAAAATCCATATCCGTCGCATGGTAGAAGACAACCGTTGGAAAGATCTGGATGATCTCCATGTTTCGCTGGAATCCGGATCTTCCTCTGGTTCTTATGATGAAAACGCAAAGATAGCCATTAATGGTGATGCAAGAATACGGATTTATAAACAGGGAGTATTTCTGAAAATCCTGAATCCCCGGGGTGACGGCAAAAAAATCCCAGTGGAAAGAGTCATGGAAAAAATTGTCCGTGCCGGTGTTCTTAACTATGAAAAGAGTATTGTGGAAAAGGAAGTTAAACACCCTTCTGAGAATTATATCAAAATCGGTCCGTGGGTTCCCAAACCGGAGGCAGATTCCACTCTGGTGGTGGAAGTTTCACCGGATGAGATGAAAGCATTTATTACCATATCCTCTCCTCGCCCGGGGGGCAAACATTTGACATTTAAGGATATAAAAGCAGCCCTGAACGCCTCCAATGTGGTAGATGGAATTTTGGAAGAGGATATTGAGGATGCTCTTGAGAATGAAAAATATTCCCAAACCATTGTGGCGGCATCCGGCGTCCGTCCCCAGAATGGGACCGATGGATACATTGATTATAAGGTGAGGATTGATAAATCCATTGAATTCAAGGAAGATGAAAGAACCGGAAAGGTGGATTTCCTCAAAAAAGATCTGGTGGAAAATGTGGTTCAGGGACAGATTCTGGCCGAACTCATGCCAGCGGGAAAAGGTGTGGAGGGACACACCGTAACCGGAAAAATCATGCCAGCCAAAGACGGTGTCCCCACTACATTGAAACCTGGAAAAGGAACTCTGGTTTCCGAAGACGGTAAAACCCTCCAGGCCGAGATCAATGGACAGGTGGTTTTCATTGCCGGAAAGATCAATGTGGAAGAAGTGTACACAGTGGGCGGAGACGTGGGTCTGGAAACTGGAAATCTCATGTTCATTGGCTCCATCAATATCCGGGGTAGCGTGGATGACAATATGAACGTAAAAGCCGCTGGAAATATCACCGTGGGCGGCAACGTCCAGAAATCCCTTATTGAAGCGGAGGGCGATGTTATTGTTAAACAGGGTATTTTGGGAAGAGATGGAGCCCATATTGAATCCACATCCGGTTCTTTGTTTGCAAAATTTATACAGAACGCTACCGTCAGCGTGGATAAAGATGTTGTCGTGGAAGAAGCAATTATGCACTCCAAAATTGATGCAGGCAGGAAAGTCATCGCAAACGGAAGAAGAGCCCAGATCGTGGGAGGAGAAGTCATGGTGGGGGAAGAAATCCGGGTGAAACTATTAGGGGCACAAGCTTCCACTCCAACTATGATAGTGGTGGGAACCAATCCCAAAATACTCCAGCAGATAAATTCCCTGAGCGATATTGAAAAAGACGCCGTTACGAAATTGCAAAAAGTTGAAAAAAACATTAAAACCCTTTACCAGCAAAAGGAAACCCAACCGGAGACATTCAATTCAGAAAAAGAGGAGATCCTGGCCAAACAGCTTTCCTTCCGGGATACCATCACGGAAAGAATCCAGGATGTCCAAAATGAGAAACTGCATCTTTCTGAATATCTGGAAGTCCTATCTGCCGGCGGAAAGGTGCATGTGGAAAAAACACTGTATCCCGGTGTAACCATTGAAATCAACGGAGCCAAGTTTGAGGTAAAAGATGAATACAACCATGTTACGCTGGTGGAAGAAAATGGAAATATCAAAATCATACCTTATCAGGAAGACCCCAACGAAGTAAAAGACTGGAGAAAATCAAGGAGAAAACGATGAAACCACTTGATCTGCAGGTAAATATGAACTCCCTCCTGAGGTATTCCCAGGATCAGGGAGTGGAGAATATTCGCGGAGTTGTCCACCAGATGGAGATTGATGAAAAAGCCATTCTGGATGCCCGTAAATCTAATGAAAAAATTAATGAAAATAAGGAATCAGAAAAATCCCTCTGGGATAAAGACCATTCAGGCAATCAGCGGAAAAGGAATAAAAATAATTCCCACGGGCATTCTTCCTCATTCGGTAAAGCGGAAGAAGAATCTCAGGATTCGGACAGTAAAACCGGTCACCGGGATTTTTTTGCCTGAAAATTATTCCGGGCATATTGCAACAGAAATTCAGTATCATTTTTCTCCGGATACCTCATCACAATATCCAGTGCCTTCTGTAAAATAATTCCAATTTCTTTGCCCTCCCATCCCTGCATCCTGAGATCATTTCCATCCAATGCCAGATGTTTCATCAGATATGGTTCTTTTCTTTTTTTTATCACTTTATATTTCTGCAACACCATTTTAAAATAATTTTTTAAGGTAATTCCTCGTTTGTCCTCCGGTAAATCCAAAGGAAAAATGGAAGGATAATATCGCAGCCAGAAATGTACATGGATCCGGCCTTCTTTTGATTCCATCAGAACCATATTTTTTTTCAGAAGTAAATCCATGTCTGTGTCCATGGTTAAATGTTCAGGAGAATTATCTCCGATAAATTCCATCCATTTTTCCTCCGGTGGATTTTTTAGAATTAACTCTACGGTTTTGGAAACAAACGCCGATGTTTTATGTCTGCTCAGGAATTTTTTTATATCCGGATAAGGGATTCCATTTGCGGCATATTCATGATAATACAGAAGCGAATAAAAATACACCAGACTTTTCCCTGGAATATTCCGGATATTCTCCAGAAATGACGGCCAAGACAAATATATTTGTTCCAATTCCGGAAAGAAAATCCGCAGAATTCCGGTCTGCCGCATACAGTCCAGGAAAGTTCCAAAGCGGGTTGCGTTCATTGCTTTCTGGATTTCATCCCCCACTCGTTCCGGTGCCACTTTCGCGATCACTTCCCTATTCTGGTTCACCGCCGGAATGATTCCAGAATCCATCCGTAATTCAAGAGAAGCCGCAAACCGGCATCCCCGGATGGGGCGCAGACCGTCTTCCCGGAATCTATCCCGTGCATCTCCAATGGTACGCAGGATTCTGTTATCCAGATCCCCCAACCCGCCAATATAATCGATAATTGTCTTTTTTCCAGGATCAAACAGTAATCCGTTGATGGTGAAATCTCTTCTCTGGACATCTTCATAAGCGGATTTTCCCCATAGAACGGAATCCGGATGTCTTCCATCAGAATACAAGGATTCACTTCGGTAGGTGGTGATTTCCACATTTATGCCACTATGTAGCGTAAGAATGGTGCCGAATTTTTCGCCCAAAGGAACATGGCGGGGGAACAATTTCTTAATATCCTCCGGACGGGCATTGGTGGTGACATCCAAGTCATGGATTTTTTTTCCATATATTAAATCCCGGACAGTACCACCCACAAGAAAGCATTCAAATCCCGCTGACGTTAATGTATGGTATATTTTTTGGATGACCTGTCCAAAGCGTTCTGGCATCCGGGAAAGGAGATCAATTTCTTTTAACAAAGGTGTCATGATCCATAAATCCATTGCGGGTTGATTCCGGATGTAAGGGCGTATAAAACCGCATAACGAAACGTTTTCCCTAATGCCAGAAATAATAAAAATTTAGGGAAGCGGTATCCCACCAATCCCGCCGCTGCGGTCACCGGATCCCCAATTACCGGCAGAAAGGAAAAAAAAATGGCTATGCCGCCGTATTGATCAATTCTCTGACGGGCTTTTTCCAAGGTTGCATCGCTGAAACCTGTGAAACGGTTTTTCAACAATTTTCGGAATTTTCTGCCCAGAAAATAGGTGAAGCCACCACCCAGAATGTTCCCGGCAGATGCTACCGCCACCAGAAATAATCCGGTATACTGTCCATAGTATTCTATTGATGCCAGATAGACAAAATATACTTCCGATCCTCCAGGCAGAAGGGTTGCACTCAGAAAAGATAAATAAAATAAATGAAAACCTCCCATTCGTTATATTCCCAATCGGCGTTTTTCAAATCCGGAGTTCACCTTCACCGGCGTCATCCGGGAAGTCTGGTACACCCGTTGCCATAGGTTTTGGGTTTCCATGCACATGTAATGATAAACACCGGGAAGGTATTTGTCCAGATATTCTGCCATTTTTTTATATACCCCCACCCGAATACCGGAAAGGAACCGGTATTTGTAATCTTCTGAAAGAAACATTTCACCGGAGGTTAATGTACTCTTTGGCTTATGAATTTTCAGGACTTCCCGGAAACCCACAGAATAGCGGAAAACCCCCAGGGAAATCCACCGGATTTTTTCCATATCCACCATCCGGGAAATTTTTTGGATAATATCCTCATAATCATTTTCCCAGCCTTCGTAATAAAAAATCGGATCAAAATGAAAACCAAGCTGGAATCCAGCCATCGACGCAACCCGTGCTGCCTCCAAGCGTTCCTCCAGAGAGGATGCACCGGCTTCGTGTTCGTCCACAATCTTCTGCGGATTCAGCGTCCACGAAATCACCACATTTGTCGGATTTTCCTGTAGCAGATGATCAACCTCCGCCGATTTGGTTTTCAATTCCAGCGTAGCATTTGAGGATTTTCTGAAATAATCAATAAGAATTTTATTGTATCCCAGAATAGGGTCCAAGGCGATGGAATCAATAAACTCCCCGGTACCAATGCGGTAATGAAATCCCGGTTTGGACCCCAGAAACCGGTCAAGCTCCGCAAGGAGATCCTGCACATTAGTATGAGCGGTCATAAACGGATGCTTTGCATAAGACTGGAGAAAACAATAGGCACAATCAAAAGGACAGCCAATTCCAATATTCAGAACATGGTACATGCAGCAGACAACCCCTTCCGATCCAGGACAAGAGGAAAGGAATTTCCCCCTATAGCGGTGCAAGAGAAGGATGTTTTTATCATAGTAAGAATATTTGTCCTGGTTCATTCGGATAAATTCTGCATGATCTGGAATATAATAAATTTCAGTATCCATATTATGGATCCGAACATAATCCAGAACATTCCGGGTGATAGCGTCCTCTGCGGATTCTTCTTCTATGAAAATTTTTTGTAACCTGATTTGATCCTGCATGAAAAGCTATTTCCTGTCCAGATGTTTTCTTATTTTTTTCTTAATGATATTCAGCCTGTGATAAAATGTCCCTCTGGAAATATCCAGTTCCTGACAGATATCCTTTATTTTTTTCCGCTCATAAAAAAAAGAAAAAACAAGAAAATACTCTTTGGAAGAAAGAGAACTCAATGCCTGGGTTATCATCATTTTATTATCGTCCACATGGTTTTCCATAACGGAAATTTCTTCCATAGATTTTAAAGATGTTAATTCCTCTCTGGAGCCTCTGGCCAGCTTCACGGAGGCTTTTTTGGCCTTTCTGTAAAAAATGGTATTCAACCAGATGGATAGATTTTTCTCCGGGTTATAAGATCCAAAAAAACGGAATACATCCAGCCAGCCTTCCTGGAGAGTATCCGCCATGGCTTCCTTCCGGAAATAGAGAATGGGAGCCACAATCTTTACCATCGATGGGTTATGCTCATGATACATTTCCTGAAAAAACGCATCCACTTCCCTGCGTTCCGCATTGGACAGGGAACTTTTCTTCAGATAAGACTGAATTTCCTGAATTTTTTCTAAATTCTGCGTTCCCATATAAAAAAATCGGACCACCCTGCCGTACGATATATGAACCTCGGGTTAAAGTGGGTTCCACCACCGCCACAGCTATTTTCAAGGTTTCCCTTTACTTTGGCCACGGCGAAATATCTGGATCCCCTATTTTCAATGTTGGTTCACAAAACCCGATACGTGCAGAGCAGTGCCGACAATCCAAAATAGATATGATTCCCACAAATTCCAGAATTTTTTTATATTTGACCGATTTTTTGGTCAATTTCTGAAAGTATTTTTTCCAAATCGGCCTCCGATGGGGCCACACCATGCCATTTGGGGTTATTTTCCATGAAGGAAATCTCACTACCCAGAACAGTATGAAAAAGAATGATAACCGGCTTCCGGGGGTTCTCCATGGATTTATGGAAACTTTCCCGGATGGAAGGGATATCATTTCCCTTGCCTTCTATGACATCCCAGCCAAAGGACTGGAACTTTGCACGCAAATCGTTCAGATTCATCACGGTACTGGTTCTGCCATCAATCTGGATATCGTTTCTGTCCACAAACGGAAAAAGATTATCAATTTTATGATGACATACAGCCATTGCCGCTTCCCAGCTCATCCCCTCCTGGAGCTCGCCATCGGACATGCCCAGAAAAATTTTCGATTTATTATTTTGAAGCCTCAGAGAAAGAGCCAGACCACCGGCGTTAGAAAGCCCCTGTCCCAGAGAACCACTGGAATTTTCCACCTCCGGCAGATAAACCGTACTGGGATGCCCTTGCAGACGGCTTCCCAGATGCCGGAACTGCAATAACTCTTCCAGAGGAATAATTCCTGCCCTGGCCATAGCTGCATAACGAACGGGACTCACATGCCCATTGCTGATGAGAACTCTGTTACGGTTATTATTCTTGAAATCCCAATCGGTATCATTCAGAATAGAAAAAAATAAAACAGAATAAATATCACTCAGTCCGATGGAACCGCCCGGATGGCCGGATTTGGCCGCATGGATCATTATGGCAATGTCCTTTTTGATCCGATACGAAAGATACTTTAAATCCTTATCGCTTCTTTCAGTATTATTTTTCCGGACAATTTCATCAGCCCGATTGTCCTGCAGCAATTCCAACAATGGTTTCATGCGTCAGGAATCCAGCCGGAAACACTCCGGCAAGCTTCTTTCCGTTAGCCCCACGCAGTCTCCCCTCATGGACCGGAAAGCGTATACTCCAGAACATCCCGACTTATTTTAATTTCCTCATTGGAAGCCCCACGTGGGTTATAATAAATCCCGTCCTTTTTCAGAAGCGGATGGAAGAACGCATGAAGGATGGGATATTTTTCATCTGTGGGAAAATCCAGCACCACCACCGGTTTGGACACGGTGAATCCCCGGTAAAATGCCGCCGCAAACTGGAGCTGGTTATACATGGATTCATAATTGTCCACTCCGGTATAGGGGACATTTGACCATTTTTTGCCAGAATGGTATCCGGATGCGAAAAGAAAAACGGTCTCTCCCCGGTATCCGGAAAAATTCTTGTCCACATAATCCGTTATTGCATGAGCATCCACCCGGGCTTCTTTCCGGATGTCCAGAAAATGCTCCCATTCTCCGGAGGTATTGAGGCCAAAAACTATTTTTTTATCCAGATTTTTTATGGGGTAGCCATAGGCAGCGTTCAGGCCCAGAATCTGATTTTTAACGGAGCGGACATCCTCCCAGGCCAATGTGTTATTTCCGGAAACCGGGCGGAGCACCAGAGACAGTCCATTTTCCGGGACTTTTTTTTCCCATTCTGACAATGCAGTGAAAATATTACCGGCAAAATTCCGTAGTTGCGTATATTTATTCCCGGGTTCTTCTCCGGTAATGGCGGCGGAAGACATGGTAAAATATTTGGGGCCGGATCCTCGTTTTTTCAGGATATCCCAGGTGATCTGTATCTGGGAGCGGATGGCTCGCTGCATGGGCTCTGTGGTTTGGGAATATACCATTCTTTGACCGTTATGGGAATCCATCCACTGGACCAGAATGGGACGGGAATAACGGATACCGGAATCAAATAAACCGGAGAAATACTCCCGGATTGCTGTCCTATTTTCCGCATTTTCCTTAAAACCAGAATCCAGAATTCTCAGGGAGGAAATCTCCACCACGGAATAATCCACTTGCTGGGCTTTATAAAACATGGTATCAACAGTGTAATGTTTTTCCGAATACCGGTTGGCACTGTCCGAAGAATAAGCAAATCGAACATGGAGGGGCGATGGATGCAGGTTCTGTACGGTAATCTCCAGAGATGGTTTTTCCCTTCTCTGGTACCAGGAAACCGCCGCCAGCAGAAGCAGTATAAACGTCACAAGAGACAGAGTTACAGAAATTGTTTTTCGCATGGGACTGGATAAAAAAAGAATTGTACTCTGAAAACATTTTTTTATTACCGGCCAATGGTAAAATTATCCTCCGGCTTTCGGAAAATTGCGGCAGGTTTATTCCTATTCGCATTTCCCTTTCTGCCCGCCTTTGCGGTTCCCCCGGACATACAGATTTGTCTCCAGCCTGGAGAAGAAGCCCAATTGGTGCAAGCGGATGGGAAAGAGATTCCCTATACCATAATGAAAAAAGATAAGGAACTGGCCCAAATCCGGTTTTCCGGGATCCATGCCAACCAGAAAATTACATTCCATGCCGCAGATAAAAACCGGCCTTTTGTTTTTACTCCGGAGGCATACCGCAAAGTCCATGGAAATGGAAATCCCCCTCTTATCCAAATCCCACAGGAAAATCCCTGTTTGGAATTTTCCCATACTCTGGCCACGGGTAAACTTCCCAAAAGCATCCGTTTCACCGATGAAAATACCATCGCCGTCCCCCTTTTATATGATGCAGGGGTGGATATGATCCAAATCCACACCGGAGAAAGGCACCGGCTTCAGGTTCCTGCCCGCTATACCGCAAAGAAACAATTTGGTTTTGTGGAGACATGGATTGTCCCCCGCTCCGGGCAAACGGAACTATGGGTATCCCAGATGTCCACCGGTCTGGTGCATGTTTTTGATACGACCACCCATACATATAAAAAATCCATTCCGGTCAAATCTTCCATGCCCAAAATACTCTATTCCATGGAAAATTCCCCCTATCTTTATGTAACCAACTGGAGCGGAAAAAACATATCGGTTTTGTCCAAAGATAAATACAGCTTTCTATGGCACTTACCTGCGTTGGGGCATCCCCGGGGAATTGCCCTTTCCGGGGATAAAAAATATCTGTATATTGCCCAGTATGGTAAAAACTCGGATGAAGACCAGAAAGGAAGGCTGGTTCGATTTAACATGGTAACAAAAAAATTTGACGGAGAGACCGGCACTCCGGGGAGCCAGAGACATATTGTTTTAGATGAGGAAAGAAATATTGCCTATATCTCCAACATGGCCCATTCCATGGTAGAGGTCATTGACCTGAACAAATTCCAAAGTATAGCCAAAATCCCCGTTTACCATAAGCCCAATACAATTGTTTTATCCAAAGATAAGAAAACTCTTTTTGTATCTTGCCGGGGACCCAATAATCCCAAAGGGTATACCAAACCTGGGCTGGAGTTGGGAAGGCTGTACTTTGTCAACACATCGGATTTTTCCGTAAAAGGATATGTACAAGGGGGAAACCAATCCACAGGACTTGATATTTCCCCGGATAACCGCTATCTGGCTTCCTCTGATTTTCTGGATAACCGCATCCGGATTTATAAAATCAAACCCGAATGCGGAGGCATAAATTAGATCTGGCTTTCAAACTCTTTCATGAAGGACACCAGAGCCTGGGCTCCCTCCATGGGGTGAGCATTATAGATGCTGGCCCGTATCCCGCCCACTGAGCGGTGGCCTTTGAGACCAATCAACCCTTTTTGGGTGGCCCGTTCCACGAAGGTCTTTTCCAGGGCTTCATCATTATTCACCCGGAACACCACATTCATGTTGGAGCGGTCTTCTTTGGCCACCGGGCTGGTATATAAGGAAGAACCGTCTATGGCGTCATAAATCATCTGGGCTTTTTTCTGGTTATTTTTGGCCATGCTTTCCAGCCCGCCCTGCTTCTGTACCCATTGAAAAACCAGATTCACCATATAGATCCCAAACGTGGGCGGGGTATTATACAGTGACTTTTCCGGTGCATGGGTCCGATACTGGAGCATGGTGGGCAGGGATTCTGGT
This sequence comes from Leptospira biflexa, assembly GCA_020721865.1. Lineage (GTDB taxonomy): Bacteria > Spirochaetota > Leptospiria > Turneriellales > DYLW01 > DYLW01. Next base: position 74,759 of record DYLW01000007.1, read on the forward strand.
GCCCTTTCCAGCAGGTCTTTCCGGAGAATTACCACCACCAGTCCGGACGGCCCGATGTTTTTCTGGGCTCCAGCGTAAATGGCACCAAAACGATTCACGTCCACAGGGCAACAGAGGATATCGCTGGACATATCCGCCACCAGAGGAACACTTCCCGTGGAGGGGAAGGATTTGAACTGGGTGCCAAAGATGGTGTTGTTGGAAGTGATATGTACATAGGATGCATCAGCACTAAATTTGAGATTGTCTTTGGGGATATAGGAGAAATTCTTATCTTCCGAAGAAGCCACAATATTTGCGGTGGATACCTTTTTTATCTCTTTCAGAGCTTTCTTGCTCCAAGCCCCGGTAACAATAATGTCCACTGGTTTATCTTTTACCGCCAGATTCATGGGAATCATGGCAAACTGGAGAGAAGCCCCGCCCTGCAGAAAAAGGACTTCATAGTCGGCAGAAATGTCCATAATGGCTCGCAGGCGATCCTGAGCCTCATCGTTAATTTTGGTAAATTCCTTGGACCGGTGGCTGATTTCCATCACGGACATGCCCGTTCCTGCAAAATCCAGAAGTTCTTTCTGGGCTTTCTCCAGTACTTCCAGTGGCAAAACAGCCGGGCCAGCATTAAAATTGTAAACTCTGTTCATTGCCCGGATTTGATTCTTTAGTTACCGCTTCAAGAATTTATTTATGGATTGAATCGCTTATGGATATTGACCCCTATGCGGATTTTTATTCTGGCACAGGGCATTGTCTGGATGGGGTTGACTATTTTCCTTTTTCTGGGGTTATCCCCGGAAAAAACCCAGGGGAATATCCATAAGCTTTTTTATTTTCATGTGGCTGCCGCATGGACTGCGTTTACGGGATTTTTTCTCAGTTTCATCCATTCCGGATGGGTTTTTTTCCGCCATAAGGATCTTCCCACCCTCCGGAGTGGATACCAGAAAATCCACCGTTTCAATCTGGTATCCGTGGTGTTTACGCTCATGGCTCTGCTTACCGGTATGTTCTGGGCAAAAGCCGTATGGGGAGTTTTCTGGAACTGGCAGGATGCCCGGCTGGTCACCTTTTCCCTGATGCTGGGTTCCTATCTGGTATTTTTTCTTCTGGGAAAAAGTATCCCCCAAGGGGAGGACAGGTATAAAACGGGACATCTCTGGAATCTTCTGGCTTTTGCCAATATCCCGCTGGTTTATTTCTCCGTGAAAATCTGGAATTCCTCCATCCATCCGATAGTGGCCAAATCCGGTTCCTCCATGGATATGAATATGGCCGGGGTGCTCATGGGCTCTGTGGTTATGCACCACAGCCTTTATTTTTTATTCTACCATTTTTTACGAATAACGGAGAATCCCCATGAAAATTAATTTTCTTCCGAACCGGATGTTTGCAATGGCCATTGCTTTTATACTTATGATTCTCACCACAGTTGCCGGGCCGGTTTTTTCCACCCCTTCCATCCAGAATCCCACGGCGGAGGATACATTGAAGAAGAAATCCTGCATCACGGTGGAGGAAAGAATCCTGCTGGAGCAGCATTTCCGGCAAAAAGCGGAAAAAAAAGCGGGAGAAAACCTGGGCTATCTCATGGCCGGCTTTTTTGTCTATTTTTTGGTCCAAACCCTTTTTATGCTTTTCCTCTATAACCGCAGTCAGAGAATGAAACACAATGAAAATAGGAGTGATGTCTGATACCCATAACAATGTGGAACCCACCCGGAAAGCTCTGGATTTGTTCCGCTCCCATGGCATTGTGACCATCCTCCACGCCGGCGATCTGGAAGATCCCATCATGCTGGAATATTTTCAGGATTTTAATCTGTACTTAGCTCGCGGAAATACGGATTATCTTCATGCGGAAATCAACCGGAAACTGTCAGAAATGGGAAAAAAACCTATGCGGATTTTCCATGAAATGGAGCTGGACGGAAAGAACTTTCTGCTCACCCATGGAGATGATGCGATTTTCTTCCGGCAAGCGGTGGCCTCCGGAGCCTATCATTATATCATCAAAGGCCATACCCATTTTACAGAAGATTATGTACGGAACAATATCCGGGTGCTGAACCCCGGTGCCCTTTTCCGGGCCGATGAGTTCACTGTTGGGATTCTGGACATTCCGGAAAATTCCTGGACTTTATTCACAATTTCCTAAAGCAGATATTCCAGAATGGAGGACAATTCCCGGAGTTCATTTTTCCGGTTATACGGTTTTATGGAAAAAATCCGTGGATCCTCCGGATACAGCCGGATGCGGGGATCCGATTGGAGCAGCTCCTGGAATACTTTCAGGTTCATCTTTGTTTCCGGAGAGACGGTCACCATATAGACATCCTCTTTTTTCTCCACGCGGTCAAAACGGGCTTCCCCGGACAGGATGCGGATCAATTCCAGGAAGAAAATATTTTCCATGAGTTCATCCAATCGACCAAATCTGTCTTCCATCTCCTTTTTCAGGGATTCCAGATCCACCCTATTTTTGCACCGTGACATCTTTTTATAAATTTCCATTTTCTGCCGTGTATCCGTGACCATGGTGTCCGGGATATAGTAATCATGGGGAATGACAATATTTGTCTCATAATTTTGCACCGGTTTCTTTTGCATCACAGAAAGTTTTTCATTCAGCATATCCAGATACAATTCAAAACCCACATTCATTATGTCTCCGCTCTGCTCTCTCCCCAGAATATTCCCAGCTCCCCGAATTTCCATATCCCTCAGAGCAATCTTGAAGCCGGAACCCAGGTCATCGTATTCCTGTATGGTATTCAATCGTTTCTGGCTGACCTCTGATATGGCTTTTTGCGGGGAGTAGAAAAAATAGGCATGGGCCACCCTGTCCGACCGCCCCACCCGCCCCTTAAGTTGGTACAACTGGCTCAGCCCGAATGCGTCGGCATTCAAAACCACCAGAGTGTTCACGTTGGGAATATCAATCCCGCTTTCTATGATGGTGGTGGTGAGAAGAATATCAAACTGGTGGTTGTAAAACTGAACCAGAATCTCTTCAATCTGGTCCTCGTCCATCTGTCCATGCAGCACATTCAGGGAGGCGGCGGGATACAGGGAACGAATCCGGGAGGCCACCAGATCAATGTTCATCACTTTGTTGTGCAGAATAAAAATTTGTCCTTGCCGATTTAGTTCATTCCGGATGGCTTCCCGCAACAGATCATCATTCTCCTCTGTGACATAAGTTTCAATTTTTCTACGATTTCCGGGCGGAGTTTCAATGAGGCTCAGATCCCGCAAGCCGGCCAAGGACAGATGCAGAGTCCGGGGTATGGGGGTGGCCGTGAGCGTGAGACAATCCACATTGTATTTCATCTTCTTTATCTGTTCTTTCTGCTTCACCCCAAATCTCTGTTCTTCATCAATAATCAGAAGACCCAGGTCTTTATACTCAATTTTTTCTGATAGAAGTGCATGGGTACCAATAATAATATCCACCTTTCCCTCTTTGAGTTGCTCAAATGTTTTTTTAATTTCCATGGGCGTTTTGAACCGGCTCACAAAATCTGTATTCACAGAGAATTCTTTTAAACGGGCGGAAAAGGTATTGTAATGCTGGAGAGTAAGGACGGTGGTGGGACACAGAAAAGCCACCTGCTTACCACTCATCACAGCCTTAAACGCGGCACGGATGGCCACTTCTGTTTTTCCAAAACCCACATCGCCACAAACCAGTCTGTCCATGGGTTTGGGACTTTCCATATCTTTTTTCACCTCATGAATGGCCATAATCTGGTGGTCAGTCTCTTCATAGGGGAAAGATGCTTCAAATTCTTCCTGAAAAATATTATCCGGTTTGAAAGAAAAACCCCGGGCATTCTCCCGTTCCGCATATAAATCCAGAAGCTCCTCCGCCAGTTTTTCAACATTTTCACTGACTTTCTTCTTTGTCTTCTCCCAGGAAGATTTTTTTCCCAGATAATCCAGCCGGATATTATCCACAGATCCAATATAACGATGGACATATTTTAACTGTTCCAGCGGAACATACAATTTGTCTTCATCAGCATAGGCCAGAATCAGGAAATCTCTTTCATGGCCGCCCGCTTTCATGCGTTTTATGCCGGCAAAACGCCCCACCCCGTAATTGATATGGACAATAAAATCCCCTTCGTTAATATCCAGATAGCTCTCAATAATTTCCGTATTGGTTTTCTGGATTTTCCGGAAGTGGGTCTTTTTCCCAAAAATATCCATATCTGTAAATACGTCTGTATTTCTGGATGAAAATCCCGCCTTCAATCCGCTGGGGAAAAGCAGGATGGATTTATCCCCGTTCGATGCGGCGTTGTTTTCAAAAATATGTTGCATTCTTTCCAACTGGGCAGTATTGGCAGAAGTGAAATATTTCTTTCTTTTTTCCATTTCCACATCGGCACAATAATCCAGAAAATCCGTGATCTTCCCTTTGAATTTTTTTTGTTCCCGGACAGGCACCCGAATTGCATCCTTTGCCGGAGAGAGAAGACCCATAACATGGGATTTGTCCAGAATGCTTTCCATTTCGCTTTCCGTTAGGAACATTTTTTCCACCGGAGACCGGAGAATACCATGGGATTTTTCATAGAAAAGATTGATTTCTTCCATCAGAATCCGGATTTTTTTTAAAATGCCCTCCTTGTCCGGAACTACCAGGCAATAAGAATCCGACAAATAATCCGTGAAGGGAACCGTGTTTTGTACCAAAGCAAAGACATCCCATAAGCCCTGGGGCGAGGCTTCCGGGTTTTTTAGAAAAGCAGGGATTTCCAGTTCCGGGGATTTTTTTGCCATGGATATTAGTGCTTTGATTTCATCTGCGGAAAGATAAATATCTCGCCGTGGGAAAATTTTAATTTCCTTAATTTTTTCAATGGAAAGCTGGTTGTACACATTAAAAAACCGGATGGTATCAATTTCATCACCAAAAAAATCCAGCCGAACCGGGTTTTCATAGGATGGGCAGAACACATCCAGAATTCCACCCTTCAGGGAATACTCCCCTGGAATTTCTACAATGTCGGAGCGAACATAGCCCATGGATTCCAGATAGGCCAGAATTTCCAGACGGGGAATGCTCTGCCCGTTTTGCAGCTTGAGGATTTTACGGGTCAATTTATCTTTATCCGGAACACGTAGCATAAAACCGGACAAGGAAGCCACCACAATCTGCCGGGAAAACCCGCTGGAATTGAGGGAAGACAGAGTACGGGAACGTTCCGCTTCCAGCGTCTTGTCCGGTTTCAGATAATGGAACGGCATCATCCCCCAACCCGGATAATAATAAATCGCCAAATGGGAAGGGGAAAAACCAAATGAGTTCTGAAAAACTGATGATTCCACAGACAAGGCCAGCTCCCGAATAATCTCATAAAAAGAAGACGCATCGGAATCTGTTTCTAAGAGCACCACATAATCCCCCGGATCCCGGAGGGCTTTCAGAAACAGAAAAACCGGCATAAATTCCGGATGGATACCGGCATAATCACAGTTTTTTTCCGTTCCGGCAATTAGGTTTTCGGCCACCAGGTCCAATATCATTTTTTCCAGGATTTTATTTTCTGTTGTCATTTTTCCACCGGCTCACTTTTTTTGGTAATAATTTCTCTGGTATGGAATATCTCTTTCCATTTTAATTTTATCATTGGAGTATAGATTTCGCAAATACTCATAGGCAGCCACCGCAACGGAGTTGGAAAGATTCATGGAACGGACTTCTCCCCACATGGGAATCCGGACAGAGGTTTTGGCATAATCCCGCAACACCCGGGGCGGAAGACCGTGTCCTTCATTTCCAAATATTAGAATATCATTATCTGAAAACGGGAAATTCCAGAGATGATTAACCCCTTCTTTGGAAAACACCACCAGCCGGGATTTGGGATTGGCCACAATAAATTCTTTCCAGCGGGGATACATCTCCAGATGCAGATGTTCCCAATAATCAATCCCCGCCCGCCTCAGACTTTTGTCATCCATCCTGAAAGCCGGAGTTCCAATGATGCTCAGCTTACCCTGGATTCCCACGCACAAACGGGCAATATTTCCCGTGTTCGGAGGAATCTGGGGTTTATACAGGGCAATGTGAACGGAATCATGAAAAACGGACATTTTAATTTTGACTTATTATTATTTTTTTGTTTACAGTACGAAAAACATAGTCAGGTAGTCAATCGTCTCTTACAGTATTTACTGTTGGATAATAATTAGTTATAGATAAAACAGGAGAAGAAAATGTCAAAAGTAGTAGGCGTAAACAAAGACGATTGTACAAGTTGCAGTCTGTGTGTGGACACCGTTCCCAAATATTTCCGTTTGGATGCGGATGATTTAGCAGAAAGCCATAATGATGGTGAAAATGTGAATGCAGCAACGGTAGCGGATGGAGATATTGCATCCGTACAGGAAGCCATTGATTCCTGCCCTGCTGAATGTATTTCCTGGAAGTAACACGGAAAACCGGCTTTGGGCCGGTTTTTTTATATTATCTCCATATAACTGAAAATGTCTGGTTTGAATGTGATGTAGATAACGTTGCTGGCGTCTTTTTGTACATTTAATAGATTTTTGTTTTTTAATTCCAGTATGGTATGGTTTGCGTCTTTTTTATCAATTCCGGCGTTCTGGAAAACATGGTCCAGAAAGTGCAGATAATTAATGACCAGAAAATCGTTTTCCTTTTGTTTTTTCCCCTCTCTCTGCCAAAACAGGGCCAGCTCCTTGAGAAGACGGGTTTCTTTGCTGAATGATAATAGCTCTCCAATTTTCTGATCGGCACGATACAACCGTTCGGACATAGCTTTGATCATGGTTAGGGCAAAATCTTGATTTTGCTCAATCATATAATGGAAAGAGGATTTCCTAAACGTGAGAATTTCTGATTTTTCCATCACCGTCGCAGTGGCCGATCTTTTTTTATCCGTGAACATGGACATTTCTCCAAAAAAATCCCCTGCCTTTAAGACAGCCAGAATGGTTTCCGCGTTTTTTGCTTTTTTGCTGATTTTCACCGCACCGGTCTGGATGATAAAAAGCTCCTCCCCGTCATCACCCTCGCGGAATAGAACCATACCCGGCTGATATACCGCACCAAATTTTTTTTTGAGATCCTCCATGGTCTAACCCGGTGGCCAGCCAATCCTTCTTCCGCCCAGTAAATGGAAATGAAGATGACCCACAGACTGGCCTCCGTTTTCTCCAATGTTGTTCACAATCCGGTAACCTTCCCCATCGATTTTTTCCTGACGGGCAATTTCCTTCGCCGCCATAAGTATCTGACCCAGAAGCTGCGGATCATCCGCTTCATTTAAGGACGGAATATGGATTTTGGGGATTATCAGAATATGGGTGGGAGCCACCGGAGCAATATCCCGAAAGGCAAGAATTGTCTCACTCTCCCAGACAATATCCGCCGGTATTTCCTTCCGGGCAATACGGCAAAATAAACACTGCTGCATGTGGCATTCTCTTCTATGAGAGACGCCCGGCAACTATTTTTTGGATTTGCAGCCCGCTACTTTCCCAGAATATCCAAAAGAGTTTCCTCCAGATGAGGATGCTGAAAAGTAAACCCATCTTGCAGGAGATGCTCCGGAAACACAAACTGATCCGCCAGCAAAAGTTCCTTTCCCATTTCCCCCAGAAAAATTTTTGCTGCAAATTCCGGAAAGGGGAGAAAGCTGGGACGGTGCAGGATTTTTCCAATGGCGGTGGCAATTTCCCGGGAGTTTGCGGGATTAGGGGCAGTCAGATTATAAACACCGGAGGATTTTTTATTTTCCATGAGAAAAACAATCGCCCTTATCACATCATCAACATGAATCCAGGAAATAAACTGCTTCCCAGAACCAAAGGGCCCGCCTGCGAAAAACCGGTAGGGAAGAATCATTTTGGAAAGCATGCCACCGTCTTTCCCCAATACCCCGCCGATGCGCAGAATGACTTTTCTTGTTTTGGGGCTGGTTTTTTCCGTAGCATTTTCCCAGGCATCGCAGACCATAGCCAGGAAGCCCTCCCCCCGGCCAGATTCTTCTGTGAAGCGGGTTCCCGGGGAAGACCCATAGTATCCCACTGCGGAGGAGGAAAGAAAAACATCGGGTTTTCCGGAGGAATGGGCGATGGAATTAGCCAGAAACGTGGTCATTTTTACGCGGGATTCCAGAATTTTTTTCTTTTTTTCCGCGTTCCAGTATCCGGAGGCTATACTTTCTCCCGACAGGTTGATCACCGCATAAAAATCGGATAAATCCATGTATGGATTTTCCGGTTCCCAGGCAAGTGCCTGAATCCCGGATCCCAGGAAGGATTTCGCTTTGTAGGGATTTCTGGATAGCACGGTAACGGCATATTTTTCCGTCAGTTTTTCCACCAAACGCATCCCAATAAAGCCTGTGGCTCCGGCAATAAACACCTTTTTCATAAGTTCAATTTACGGTAAAAACCTGACAACGTCTATAATAATGACCCAATTACGGATTTGGATTCTTTTTTTCAGCTTCTTTTTCTGCTTTTTGGGCTTCTTTCTCTATATCTTCCAGGTTAGGAAATTGTTTCGATTGCTCAAAGCCTTCCTCGAACATTTTTTCCACATCATGCACTTTCCCGTCCGGAAAATAAATCCAGAAAAATGCCGCCAGGGCAATCGCAGAAACAGAATCCATAATTCCCACAATAACCAGTAGCCGATTTTTCTTCTCATTTCCCAGAGAAACCATACTCCCCAGAAGGCCAGCAGCCCCCAGTACCATAGCGACCACCAGCAGAATTTTCATCTGCATCACATAACCCATGACAGAAGCAGCCAAAGCAAGCCCGCCCACGACAATAGATTTCATATTTTCTCCTTAGCACTCATAGAATTTATACAATAGCAATGGTGGCTCCATTTATTTTCCCGGATGTTCTCTCTTTAGCGATTCCATCAGAGCATCCAGCCTTTCTATTACCCGGTCGATGGTTTGCTTCCGGACAATCAGAGGGGGAGCCAGCCGCAGAACGTTATTCCCTGCCCGGCCAATGACCAGATTCTTCTCTAATGCTTTTTTGACCACATCCCGTGCTTCCATTTTCTCCGGAAGGACAATACCAATCAAAAGCCCCATCCCCCGGACATTCCGGATGATTTCCGGATATTTTTTTGCCAGCTTGCGGAGTTCCCCCATCAGATATGTGGACATTTTTACCACATTCTCCAGAATCTTTCCGGATTCTATGGTTCGGATGACCTCATAACCCACGGCGGTTCCCAGATGATTCCCCCCAAACGTACTGCCATGGGCACCGGAACCCAGTACCTTCGTGAATTTTTCTGCCACCACCGCCGCACCAATGGGAAACCCTCCTCCCAGGCCTTTTGCGATGGTCAGCATATCCGGAACAATGTGATAATGCTGGAAAGTGAAATATTTTCCCGTGCGGCCCATCCCGGTCTGGACTTCATCCAGAGTAAACATGGCATTGAATTCATCCGCAATGTCCCGGGCAAGCTGGAGGTACTCCGGATCCAGCGGAAGTACTCCCCCTTCCCCCAGTATGGGTTCCATGATAATGCCACATACTCGGGAATCCACGGCGGCCATCAGAGAATCCTTATCGTTAGCTTCAATATAGATCATTTCCGGAACAATGGGACCAAAGCCGTTATGGATTTTTCCCTGGCCGGTCATGGACATGGCACCAAAGGTTCTTCCATGAAAACTGTTTTCCAAGGCCACAATTCTGTTTTTTTTGGGATCCACAGACTGTCCGTAAGCCCGCATGATTTTCAATGCGGCTTCATTGGCCTCTGCCCCGCTATTGGCGAAGAATACCTTTCCGGGAAATGTGATCTCCACCAGAGCTCTGGCCAGCATGGCCTGATTCTGGGAAAAAAATATATTGGATGTATGCCACAGACGGTCTGCCTGGGAGGCCAGAGTTTCAATCAAATCCGGATGGGAATGCCCCAGGGAGTTTACGGCAATACCGGAAAGAAAATCAATATATTCTATACCTTCTGTATCATAAAGAAATTCTCCGGACCCATACTGGAACGCAACCGGCATCCTTGCATAAACCGGAAGGACATATTTTTCATCCAGCTTGCGAATATCTTCAAAGGACATGGGCTGAGAGGGGTCATAATCCTCATGGACATGGGTATGTTCCCCACTACCCTTTTCATAGGATTCCAGCATAAATTCATTATCTTTTTCCGGACTTTTATCTTCACCGGGTCTCCACACATCATTACTCATAAGAAAATATTAAAACCGGAGTTCGCCTGACAAGGCTTTTATTTCATTTGATTTTTGACTGAAGATATTTTATGGCTGTGAGCATGATGTAATCCCGGAACGCTTTTTTGTTGGTTATATCGGCATATTTGCCAGAGACAGACATGGACATGGCCATATTGGAAAGTTCTTTCTGGATAAATTGGGGAGAAACTGCACGGGATTTCATGAAAATCCTGAAATTATCCGCTGATCGCTTTTCAATGGCTTTATCCACTTTATCTCTGACAATTTCCCTCACCTCACCGATTTTCTGGTTCCACTCCGCTTCCAATGAAGATAGTGAGGCCTTAATATTGGAGGATGGCTGGATGGTGTTCTGGATAACCTGGAGAAATTCAGAAATTTCTTTTTTCCTTCTGGATGAGGTATCCTCTTTTACCTCTGCATCCGGAGAGGATACCGCATTTCCACCGCCATCTCCGGCTTCGGTTTCTTCCGGCAATTCGGTGGTAACGGATGGACTGAACAAACTCACCAGAAATAACAGGAAACGCGTGATAAAAAAGCGGTATACCGCCGGCTGTGCCCCGTAAGCACTGCGGTACAGATTCAGCCGATCCAGCTCCAGAATCTGGTACGTGGGACGCAGGATTTGATTCTTTCCGGGAACAAAATAGATATCCATGATGGACTTCCCATCTTTGATTTCCATACCCTGGCTTTCCATTATGGCGTTATAAATGATGGGAAAATTATCCAGATATGTCTGGAGTGCTTTGAATTTTTTTTCCAGAATTTTCCGTATCGTATCCTCAAAGGCCAGATCATTACTCATTTCTGATTCAGTGCGAAATTTCACAAAACGGTTTTTCCAGCGTTTCTTTAATTGGGAGGATATTTCCAGTGAGGCATCCAGCCTCATATTTTCCAGAACATTCAGAATATTTTCCCGAGTGACCAGAAATACTGTCCCATCCAGGGAAACCAATTTGACCAGAGGCGGCAAAAGCCCGGAAGAATCCTCCCCATCGCTGAAAGTGGAATACTCATGGATGACCTCATCGATCAAATCCGCAAACTGGTTGGGGGAATAATTTTTTCCAAATTCCTCAGTATCTGTCTTTTTCCCATGGAGACTCCCATCCCTTAATTCCTGTAATTCTTTCGCGGTAATGGTTTCATCCAGATTTTTAATTGTATTCAGGATGATTTTTTTATCATTTTCTTTTTTTTCTTCCTCTTCTTTTTCTTTGGCCTCCTTCTGCTCCGCTTCTTTGTAATATTTCAATAAATAGATGGCAGTATGGGGTTGCTTGACTTTTTCGTCATCGCGGTCATTTTTGAGAACACTCAAAATGGTCTCAATGGCATGGATGAAGAATGCCGGATTTTCTCTTTCTTCCTGATAGAAAATCTTTTTTACTCTTTCTGCGTCGATGGTTTTTTCCGGCAAAATTCCTTTCAGAAGACGGGCCACATCCTCCAGGGCTTTTGTTTTTTGCCCCGGATACAGATAAAACCCGATTTTTCTTAATACAATGGGCAGGAGGCTGTATAAAAAATCCGGAGGTACCAGAACATGAGAGGAGGTTTCTGCAATGTTTATTCTCACTATTTTCCTGGTCTCATAAGCCTCTTCCAGCCTCATTCTGGAAATATCCGATGCCGGGAGATTAAAAATATTTGTCATGGGAATTTTTAGCGGAAAATTATTTTCATCCGGAAACGGCAATGCTGGGTCCTTCTGGAGTTTCTGGTAGTATTCATTGAGCATATTTTTTTCTGATTCCAGAAATTCCACGGTTTTGAGCGTTTCTCCCTCATAGACCACATCACACATTTTTCGTTTCTGGAGATACCCCAGCACATTGCCCAGAGACCGGCGGATATTCTGAGCATGGCGGAAATTGGAATAGTTATTATCGTCCGCCCATTTTGTCAGGGCATTGATAAAATTCTCCACTTTTACTTTGGGTTCTTCTTTCTGCTCCACATATTTGAATAATCGGGTCAGCATCAGGACATTATTTCTGTCCGTAATTCCTAAATTGGCCAGCATATCTGTAATCTGCTCATTGCTGAATTTGATATAATATGGTATATTCGCAGATCCCACAAGTCAAAGTATAAAATAAAATCACATTATCAAACCTTTTATTTCCATTCATCCCTGGAATATCCTTATAATATGGATAAAATCAAATATTTTTTGCAAAAACCGATTTTTTTTAAGGAAAATTCTTATTCATTGGAAAAAATGAACAACGTTTTTTCATATATAAGTAAAACTGTATTAAAGCGAGGATAAAAATGGAAAACAAAATAATGCTGCATGTTCGACTGGTGGCCTGTGCCAACCATAAACTGGGGACAATGGATGAGACAGATATAAATCTGGCTGTGGATATATTTCTGGACGCTCTGGAGAGCGGAAAGCTTTCTTCTTTTCTCACCACTCCCGGATATACAATTATGGCCGGAGGGAAAAAAATTGCGAAAATTCCTTTTGTTTCCGGTCAGAATTATAAAAACACTGTCCGGATTCAACTGGCCATTTTTCAGAGAATGCGTAAATTCATTTCCCGTGGTTTTCAAGTTTCCTGGATCATCCAGGAATCCATATACTACCACACAAAGCATCTGGAAAACGACCAAACCCGGGCGGCATAGGTAAAAAAAACCGGATGTTCATCCGATACTTAATTATGGCTAACATCCGGTACCGTTATATTTTTGACAATATCTCCAATGAAAAAACAGGTAAGAAAATCTTTGATGTGGAACTGGATGAAATTACATTATCCTTTATCCCCAATCGCACCGAACAAAACCAGACACCGGATTGGGTGAGGCTGGACTTTGCCCGATGCGAAAACTGCCCTCTGGATCCGGCTTTCCATGAATTCTGTCCCATCGCCCTGAATATGAGCTGCCTGATTGAATCCTTTAAAAATGACATTTCCTATTCCCCAACACTGATAACAGTGGAAAGCGAAGAGAGAATTTACCAGAAAAACACCACGCTCCAGGAAGGGCTGAATTCCATATTCGGGATCATCATGGCCACCAGCAACTGTCCCATTATGAGTTTCCTGAAACCCATGGCCCGCTTCCATCTTCCGTTTGCCAGTATGGATGAGACCACATACCGTTCCGTTTCCACTTATCTCCTGGGGGAATATTTCCGTAAGGAGGAAAATCCGAATTATGAAATGAACCTTGACAGTCTGGTGAAAAATTATGAAAATGTACAGATCCTGAACCGGGGGTTTTCCAAGCGTCTTTTTGAAATCACCCGAGGCATGGGCGATGCGGAACGCAATGCAGTAACGCTATTGAATATGTTTGCCCAGATGATCAGTATGGAAATACAGAATAACATTGCCGGTCTGCGGGCGTTGTTTACCCTCCCCCGTTAGGAACGACATCCGGCTCCGGAGGGAATTCATGCTATCCTTTTATAGATATGAATTTCATCCTGGTTTTCCAAATCATAAGGCTCGCCGTCAAAAATTGGATTACCGTCATATAGCAGAATAAAATATTTTTCTTTGACACTTTCCTCAATGCAGAATTCCAGAGAATAATCCAGGGTCGCAAAGCCGGCAAGGGATTTTATTTCTTCTTCCTCGGTATCGGCATCGGTTTCTTCCATCTCCTCCGGTTCCGATCCCGCCATATCGTCCCATTCAATTCGTTCCGGATGAAACAAATTGGCATAATGATCAATTTGTTTCCACGTTTCTTTTCCTGCCTGCATAATATTGGGATATATGGAATAGCGATCATGAAATTTAACCGCATGGGCATGGATTATATCATCCCAGAAAATATAATCCTCAATATAACAAATCATCTTTTTTACATTTTCGCCCATTATTTTCTTCCCGCTTTACGATCACGCCTCCACAAGGTTTTTCCTTTGCCCGAGGACGTCAATCATTTTTATAATATTTGTCGTGGAAGGATCCGCGATTGCCGTTCCTCCGCTACGATTTGGGCAAACGCCCCGTCCTTTTTGCGGAGGACGATTATTGTATTGACGTCCGCGGCGGAGAGTGCCGGATAGTGGCGAAGAATCCAATGTATAAAGATTGGTTTATTTCCGGGGATCAATGGGAGCAGGAAAACTGGGCATATAAAGACGGCATGATGATTCACATTCTTCATGACAACAAATGCGGCACTCACGAAGAGGTTCCTCATTCTATTGATGAGTTTCTGGGTATGTATGGTGCGAACCATACTGTCCGTATCCGGAAATCATTGAATTTATCCGGGCGGCGGGGAAATAGATATTTTCG
>DYLW01000077.1:0-1540 GCA_020721865.1 Leptospira biflexa
TGACAGTCACCCCGGGGGATGTGACATAATAGGTGACAGTCACCCCGGTGAGATGCGACATAATGGTGACTGTCCCCCCGGGGGATGTGACATAAGATGTGTCGTCACCCCGGGGGATTATGGCAAAAATAGTATTCCCCCGGTCCCACTGCGGTTTTTTCCGGAAACTCCATTTCGCATACCGGTTTTCTTCGTCCGCATCTGGAATAAAAGGGGCATCCGGGCGGAGTGTTGAAGGGAGAGGGGATTTCGCCTTTTAATGCGTAAAACGGTTTTTTGAAGGCATGGATATCCGGAATAGAGTCCATCAGGGATCGGGTGTAGGGATGGTAGGGATGGGCAAAAAGGGATGAAGTATTCCGCACTTCCAGGATTTGCCCCAGATACATGACCACAATACGGTCGGAGATATAGCGAATCACTCCCAGATCATGGGCGATGAATATATACGTAAGCTGAAATTCCCCTTTGAGATCCCTCAATAGATTGAGGATTTGTGCTTGGATGGAAACATCCAGTGCACTCACCGGCTCATCCAGTATAATCACATCGGGACGCAGAACAAGGGATCGGGCTATTCCGATGCGTTGCCTTTGTCCTCCGCTGAACTGCCGTGGTTGCTTATCCAGGTCAGAAGTGTACATCCCCACTTTTTCTATTATGTCCCGCACCCGGGCATGTCTCTCTTCCCGGTTCAGCCGCAAGCTATTTGCGTGGATAATAAGTGGCTCTTCAATAATTTTAGCAATACTCAGACGCGGATTCAGAGAAGAATAGGGATCCTGAAATACCATGGAAATTTTTCGACGGTATTTTTTCCAGTCCGATTTTTTCATATAGGGAGACATTATTTCATTGTAGGCAAAATAACCTTCATCCGGAGTCAAAAGACCCATCAGAACTCGTGCGAGGGTACTTTTCCCGCTACCGGATTCTCCCACAATTCCTGTGGTTACTCCCAGCGGAATGTCCAGATGGATTTTTTTCAGGGCCACCAGAGTTTTTCCGCCGGAGAAAATATTTTTTTTATAGATAAATTTTTTTGTGAGATTGGCAATCCGGATCACAATTGCATATACCTTTTTACAAATACCGCGTCAATGTTTAATATAGGCGATGGATATGCAACCCGGATAGATTTCCGACACCCATAATGCGGAAATTATTTTTGTTGTCATCCCGGAGAATCAATTTATTTATGCAAAAAAATCAAAAAAATCAAGGAGTGACTATGAATATCAACAAAGCTGTGGATAAGGCTTATGAGGGAAAAACGTTGAAGGAACTGGCTGATGCACCGGTGTCTGCCCTGCAAGGGGTGAGCGAAGCGGACGCCCAGAAACTGCAGGAGGCCTTCAAAATAAAAACTATTCGGGATTTTGCTAATTCCAAATACGTGAAATGGGCAATGTCCATAGTTAATCTGGCGGACGCTGAAAAATAAAATCGATGGGGGGCAACCCCCTTTTTTATGTGCCAGCGTTATACCATAATAGGGACGTCACAGCGGGGAATGCGACATAATAGGTGACAGTCACCA
>DYLW01000077.1:1640-4377 GCA_020721865.1 Leptospira biflexa
GAATGCGACATAATAGGTGACAGTCACCAAGTGAGATATTGCATGGCTTATGCGTTCTCATCGGACATAGAGGATTTTTTCTTCGTTGTATTTCTATGGGCGATTGATGGCATATTAAATTTGACGCCACAAATCCAAAACAAATGCAAGCTAAACATTCGGAAATGGTGATGTGAATTGGTTTACAATGCCATAAATTCCCGGAATGTCATACTGAATGGAGAAAATCTAATGAAAAAAATAAAAAATAAAATTGGCGTGACTCTTCTTGTGGGTTCACTGTTTTTCCTGACCGCTCTGGTTACCGGAGTGGCAGCGGAATCCAATGCTAAACCGGAAGTGGCCGTCTCTGCGGGAGTGACTCATGATTCCCATGCCCCGGAAGCGGGTAAGGAGGCACACAAGGATGGCGGGCATGATCACGCACCGCATTTGGATGGAAGGAATCTGAGCCTGTTATGGATTATTCCTTTTGTGGGAATTCTTTTATCGATAGCGGTTTTTCCGCTGGTTGCCCCGCATTTTTGGCACCACCATTTTGGAAAAGTATCCCTTTTCTGGGGGGTTAGCTTTATTGTAGCATTTGCCATTTATTTTGGGTTGAGAATGACCACTTTTTATCTCCTGGAAGTTTATCTGCTGGAATTCATTCCCTTCATTACCCTCCTTCTGGCTTTGTTTACCGTGGCCGGGGGCATCCAGTTAAAAGGAGAGCTCATTGGATCTCCCAAAGTGAATCTGGCTATTCTATTGCTGGGAACGGTTCTGGCAAGCTGGATGGGGACAACGGGAGCCGCCATGTTGTTGATCCGTCCTTTGCTGCGGGCCAATGCCTGGAGAAAATATAAAGTCCACGTTGTGGTATTTTTCATCTTTCTGGTTGCCAATATCGGCGGCTCTTTGACTCCCCTGGGGGATCCACCGCTTTTTCTGGGTTTTCTTAAAGGTGTGGATTTTTTCTGGACCACTTCTCACCTGATTGCCATCACCGGCACAGCAGCTCTTATTCTGCTGGTCATGTTCTTTGCTGTGGATAGTTTGTACTACCGGAAGGAAACCAATCGGCCAGAAAAAAATCCAGACGGCAGCAAGTTATCTCTGGAGGGAAAAGCCAACTTCCTGCTTCTCCCCTTAATTGTGGGGGCGGTGCTGGTGTCCAGTTTTAATCTGGGGCCCGCGTTCACCCTGCACTATGTGGAAATGCCTCTGGCTTCCCTGCTGCAGGTTGTGTTCCTCCTTATGATCACCTATATTTCCCTGAAGATTACCGCCAAGGAAACCAGAGCCGGGAATGATTTTTCCTGGGAGCCCATTCTGGAAGTGGCCAAGCTTTTTGCCACTATTTTCATTACCATGGTTGCCCCCATCGCCATGCTGCGGGCGGGAGCGGAAGGACCCATGAAAGATGTGATCAACGCTGTGGTGAAGGATGGCCAGTTTGTGGATTCTGCCTTTTTCTGGGCAACCGGGGCTCTTTCCAGCTTTCTGGATAATGCACCCACGTATCTGGTTTTCTTCAACACTGCGGGTGGAAATGCTGCTTCGCTGATGGGAGAACATGCCAGTACTCTGGTGGCCATCAGTGCGGGTGCGGTTTTCATGGGAGCCAATACATACATTGGAAATGCTCCCAATTTTATGGTCAAGTCCATTGCGGAAGAAGCCGGAGTTTCCATGCCCAGCTTTTTTGGGTATATCCTGAAATACTCCCTGCCGATTTTGATTCCGGTATTCGTGATCCTGACATTTATATTCTTTTAATTTAAGGAGAGAACAATGAGTAAATATTATGAAGTAATCTTTGAAGGCGATAAAGAAATCATCTTTGGTTTTTTATCCGGATATACCCTGGGATCCGGAAAAACCTACTTTTTTGACATTAGCGATAACGTGGAAGTAAAAGGGGAGTCTTTATCCATGTCCATCAAAGAATGGCTTTCCCTGAAAAATCATGCTCACCATGCGATCATGGAGGAATCCTTTTTTCAGGCTGTGGATTCTGCCCTGAAGCAAAATAATATTCTGAAAGATATGGGGTTATCCGGTATCCAATCCGCCAGAGAGATTGTCTCCGGTGTTTTTGAATTCAGTGCCACCACCTATGGAAGAAAATACGCAAACGAAATCAAGCAGATTGTGGAAAATCTGCCGCCCACTCTGAAGTTAGAAGGCTATGCCCCCAAAGAAGAAGTGGATAAAGACGGTAAGGGCGTGGAGCTTTATTCCCCGGATCACGAATATTCCTTCACCGCAGAGGGTAAGATCTCCGGTGAAATCAAAGATTTGATCCACATCCAGAAAAAAATGGACGAACACCCGCTCATAGAAGCCGGAAAAATCCAGCTCTTCTATAAATCCTGATTTGCTTCTCCGGAGGACACCAAGTACTCCGGAGGGATATGTCGTCTATGGGACAGTCACCCGCAAAGACCTTCATAACGCTGTATGTCCTTCCGTTTATGTCTCATCTTGCGGGTGATTATGTCGGTGGTTGAGTGATCGTACTATGTGCAACATTTTTTCTATGGTTTTACCAGGAGAAAAGAATGAAGTGCCCGTATGTTAAAATGGAGACCTTGACAACGGAATTACATCTATGACTTTCCAGAAAGAGTCCGTATCATAGTCATAAAAAATATTCCGCCGATGTTTGTGTAAACTGCGGTGAAAGCTTTATATTGGAAGAAAATGCACAATTGGCATTGTCTATGGCAAATGAACATTTCAGTGAAGGCAA
>DYLW01000039.1 GCA_020721865.1 Leptospira biflexa
GACCACTGCACAGATATTGATGGAAAAGGGAATGCAAAAAGGCAAAACTGAGGGCATCAAAGAAGGCAAACACGACGACGCCCGGCGGATGAAGGAAGACGGTGTCCCCCCCAACAAGATTGCCATTTACACCGGCCTCAGCGAGGAGGAGATCCAGAGACTGTAACCCCACCTGCCGGCGGTCTATTCACAGGTTTCCCCAATCGGTTTCTTTTTTAGGAAATAATCCGTTGTAAATCTGTTTCTCTGTTTTAATGTTACCCATGCAGACACGGACATATCTGGAAAAGGAGATAAAAAAAATTATCAGAAATATCCGCCGGGCTGCAAAGAAAATTCAGGACGGAAGCGATCCGGAGGCTGTCCATGATTTCCGGGTCTATATCCGCAAGCTCCGCAGCATATTACAAAATTCCAGAAAAATTCTGGGGAAATTTCATACAGAATATTTTATCAAAGCACTCGCAGAGATATCGAGGGAGGCATCTTCATTGAGGGATGAAGAGGTTATCATTGAGAAATTCTTACACATAAGGGAAAATTTTCTTTCTGGAGAATTTAACCCGGTCAATGAATCCATCCCGGAATCTCTCAATACATGGATCACGGAAAGACGGGATAAGGAGGTCATTCTCCGGGAATCTGTCAGGGAGAAACTGGGCAATCCCGCTTTTTTATCCCCTCTGAAAGAGTTGGAGGCTATGTTTATAATTCCCTGGAAAAAAGAAATGAACATTAGTGTGGATTTTTTTGCTCTTTCTGTGGTTGGGGATATGACACGCACCATTTCTGGGAAGCTGGAAAATTTTCCCGCTATGAGCAGAAATACGGAATGGCTGCATGGCTTGAGAAAAGATTTTAAAAAAATCCGTTATCTCATTGAAGCTTATAAAATTGTCCTTCCTCGGTTTTATCTGGAAACAGAAAATATTGCCAAAATCATGCAGAAGCATCTGGGAGAGCTCAACGACATCGCCATCATAAAAAAGATGATTTATGAAGATATTCATCTTCCTCCGGAGACACTGAATAATCTGTCCGATTTTTTACGCAGGGAAGAAGATGGAATATTTGAAAAAATAAAGGAAAAGAACCTTGTTCCACACTGGATGGAATACCATGCTGGGAAAATTTCCTGATAATCTGATTGAACTTCCCCGGAATTTTTCCTTTTTATCCCGGCTTCCTTCCCGGTTTATGCTGGGGATTCTTTCTGAAGGAAACCAAACCCCAAAGGGGATCTGGTACCAGGTGAATATAATGGGGCATACGCTGAATCTTCTTTCCCGGCAAAAGCTTACAGCGGGGAAGAGTTATCTGGTGGAAAAAAAATCTCCTCTTGTAATCAAGGTCTTGGAAGAGAAAGATGCCGCTTGGGAAAAAATCTCCCCATCGGCTTTGAAAAAAGAGGAAATCCCCACCGACCAGGAAAAGTGGCAACTCTCTTTTGAGGATTTATCCGGTAATTTCAACTTGGGGGATTTTTTAAATGCCTTGGGAATACATTTTTTACAGGATGAGGCTGGTGCGGAGATCTATCCGGAGAAAGGTGCCTGGCGTTTTTCCATTCGCCCTCTGGCAGAGGATCCCCTGATGGGGGTTTTTCTATTGCGTCCGGATGGGGTTCACCTATATCTTTCCTCCACTCCGGAAGGCCAGGAGTTTCTGGGGCAACACTTGGATGAAATAAAGCATTTACTGGCTGATCTGGATATTAAGAAGGTGGATGTAGTGGACGAGCAAAAATTAAACACGCTGAAGGCAGGAATTGATATTAAAATATAAGAGTCCTACTATGGATATTTACGGAATGGGGATTGAAAGCAGTTGTGATGAAACGGGAGTGGCCATTTTAAAAAATGGAAAAGAGATCATCACCAATCCGCTTTTCAGCCAGATAGAGGCACACCGTCTGTACGGAGGAGTGGTACCGGAGCATGCCAGCCGGATGCACTTGGAAAAAATGCCCGCTATGCTAAAAAAAGCCATGGGGGATTTCCAAACGGCCGCACCGGGGGAGAAAATATCTTATGTCGCTGTGACCACCCGGCCGGGTCTTGTGGGTTCTCTCTTGATGGGATACAATGCTGCCCTGGCCATGTCCCATATTCTGGATATTCCTGTTATTCCCATACACCATCTGGAGGCTCATTTTTACGCAGCAGGCATCCAATCCACCATGCCGGAATATCCTTTTCTGGGGCTTCTTCTTTCCGGAGGAAATTCATCCCTTTATCTGGTGCAGGGACCGGGAGAAATTGAACTGACTGGGGACACCTTTGATGATGCTGCCGGGGAGGCTCTGGACAAAGCGGCCTCGCTGTTGGGTCTCCCCTATCCCGGAGGGCCCTCCGTGGAAATAAAAGCAAGAGACTACCGGAACGCTGTTGTAAATCCGGATGGGGCAAAGAACCCTTTTCCCAGAATCTTAAAATCCCAGCCGTCCGATGAGTTCAACTTTTCCTTCAGCGGATTGAAAACATCTCTACTGTATCTGAAACGGAAGAATCCCGACCTTGCCACGGAGGAAGCTGCATATTATTATCAGGAAAGAATCATAGAAATTATTATCCGTAATCTAAGAAATGCGGTCCTTCATTATGGTATCAAACGGGTGGTGGCCGCTGGTGGTGTTACGGCAAATACCTTTTTAAGGGAAGCCCTGGAGAAACTGGCCGCAGAAATTCACGCCCAGATAACGGTACCCCCGGTGTCCTTATGCACAGACAACGGTGCCATGGTGGCCGCATTGGGATGGCATTATTACCGGATGGGAAACTGGAGTGATATAAAGAAGGTTTCTTCCGCAAAAGAATTTATATAAAGGGAAGCCATATTATGCCTTTCTGGAAAAAAACCATAAGCAGTTTTTCCCGTCCACCGGTGAGAAAAATACTACCGGATATTCAATCGGGTTTTGGGTGAATCTCTTCATGAATACGATGAAGATCATAAAAAAATGAGTATGCAGAGAAGGGTATACGGGATGATTATCCAAGGACGGCCCGGGCAAAATCTTCCACGGTATCAAACAGGTAATCTGCACTGGCAATTTCCTGCTTGTTGCCGTGACCCCATAAAACACCAATAAAATCAATACCATTGTCTCTGGCGGCATCCAGATCGGATTTGCGGTCTCCCACCATAACCGTTTGTTCTATTGCAAGATTATTTTTCCGGATATAATATTCCAGAATGGCGGACTTGCTGGGAGTCTGGGGATCTTCAATGGTGAAAAATTCCGGAAAAAAATCCGTAAGTTTATATGCCTCCAGAATTGCCGCCAGGTATTTTCTTCTGCCGTTGGAAGCCAGATACATTCGGATACCCTGCCGATGTATTTTCTCCAGAAATTCTTTTATCCCCGGATACATCAGATCCTGGGCATGGCCAATGCGGTTCACCAGTGCCTCCAGAGCCGCGGCGTTCAGCCTGCTCCGGGTTTCTTCATCGGCATGGGGGAAAAGATTGGCAAATATAACGCTGGCGGGATAACCCACGTATTTTAGAATTTCTTCCACGGCGGGCTTTCTGAGGCCGGGGATATTTTCTTTTTCCAGCGTATCAACGGCATCTGCATAAGCCAGCCCCAGGATGGGTTCGCTGGTGAAAAGAGTACCATCCATGTCAAAAATAAAATTTCGGTAGGTTTTCATATCTCTGTTCATGGATTCACACGAAGGGAAGGGTTATTTCCGTGGCAACCTGAATTTCCTTTTTCATCTTCATCCCGGCATAATCATCCACGTTTTTGATACTCACCTTTCCGTTGTGGCTTTGGATAATGGACTGGATCATGGTCAACCCAATCCCAAAATCCAGAGTGGGATAATCCTCAAACACAGATTTATTCAGGCGGAAAAACGGTTCCAATACTTTTTTTTCATACTCCCGGGGTATCCCAACAATATTGCCTTTTTTTGGGGGATGACTGATGACCACAAAGGATAAATTCTTGCCGGCGGGTTCACAGAAGGCAAGAATCTCCGAATTAGTTTCAGAAAATTTCATGGCGTTGATCAGCATTTCCACGATGACCCTCTTCATATTCTCCTTGTTTATTTCAATTTTTTTGTGGATTATACTTTTCGGAATGTCATTGGTTTTAATAATTTGGTTTTTCAATGAAAGATATTTTTCCACCGTGGCAATGCACTCTTTGATCAGATTTCCAAAATCCTCCACCGTTGCAGGTGAGAGGGAAAAGCTGGAATTAATAGCACGGCCAATCTCTGAGAAATCCTCCAGAATCTTTCCTGCGACATTCGCATTATCCATGATGAGGTTGATCACATCTTTGGGAATCAGATAATTGTCCCCGCTTTCTTTTGCCTGCATGGGGATAACCTGAATCAGGGAAAGTAACCCCCCAAAACCGGCTCCCTGGGAAAGGCTGGTGGTGAGATTGGTGAGCAGATTCTGGTCAATTTTATCCATCTTTTTACGGAGAAGAGCATCTTTCCATGCCGCCCAATCGGTTTTCTGGGAATGGATGATTTCCCTTTCTTTTTGCAGTACTTTATTGAGACCTTTTATTTCTGCCAGCTCAAAGGCCTTTTCAACCTTTAACAATAATTCATTACGGTCCACCGGTTTGATTAGATAATCATACACGCCCCGCTTCATGATGGTGATCACGGTTTCCACGTCCTCTTCCCCGGAAACCACCAGAATAACGGGATCCGCATTGGCCGCATGGAGATAATCAATAAACTGGAGCCCTCCCATAATGGGCATTCGTAAATCTGTGATGATCACAGGAAAATCTTCCTGGGTAGTCAGTTTGATGGCAACGGAACCGTCATTGGCTGTGTGCACTTCATACCCTCTCTGCTCCACCATGGTTTTCATGATAGTCAGTGCGATCTGGTCATCCTCAATAATGAGTAATTTTTTCTCTATATTCATTCCCACTGGTCTCTATGACAATAATAGATAACGATATATTTTGAGAATAAAAAAACTTTTCATTCAACCCTTCCATAAGTGCTCCCTTCTGTCAAACCCTGCTGAAATGGGGGCCGGGGCAGTGCCACATTACGCATCCCATTCGGTCACTCAAATGCCGTTTTGTTTTTCTCAAAGAGAATATCCCTCAGAAGTGCAGCTTTTTCAAAATCCAGATTTTTTGCGGCGGTGAGCATTTCTGTCTGGAGCTTATCCTTCCATTCGGAAGCGGAGCGGAAGTTTTTCCGGTTCCATTGTCTGGCCAGTTCCAAGGAGGGTTCACCGGCTTCCACAGTTTCCAATTGTCTATCTAAAATGGATCTAACGTCCTTCCGGATGGACTGGGGGATAATTCCATTCTTTTCGTTGAATTCTCGCTGGAGATTTCTTCTCCGGGTGGTTTCTTCAATGGCATACCGCATGGAGTCTGTCATGGTATCCGCGTAAAGGATCACCATCCCGTTTATATTGCGAGCCGCCCGTCCCATGGTTTGTATCAGGGATGTTCGGGAGCGGAGGAATCCTTCTTTATCTGCGTCCAAAATGGCCACCAGGGAAACCTCCGGCAGGTCCAAGCCTTCCCGGAGGAGGTTGATCCCTATGAGAGTGTCAAATTCACCCTTACGGAGACCATACAGAATTTCCGTTCTTTCAATGGCATCAATTTCTGAATGCATATAACGCACCCGCATTCCTTGCTGTGTAAAATAATCCGTGAGGTCTTCCGCCATTTTTTTGGTCAGGGTGGTGACCAGAACCCGCTCGTTAATCCGTGCCCGGGCTTCAATTTCATGGGCGAGATCTTCCATCTGTCCCTCAGAGGGACGCACCACAACTTCCGGATCCAGCAGACCGGTGGGGCGGATTATCTGGTAAACATGGTGGGGAGTTATCCCAAGTTCATAATCGGCGGGGGTTGCAGAGACATATAATACATTTTTTGCTATTGATGCAAATTCCGGGTAATTCAGCGGGCGGTTATCCAGGGCGGAAGGCAGCCGGAATCCGAACTCCACCAAGGTCTCTTTGCGGCTGCGGTCTCCTGCGTGCATTCCCCGGATCTGGGGGACAGTCACATGGCTTTCATCAATGATCACCAGAAAGTCCTCCGGAAAATAATCCAGCAGAACGGCAGGGCGGGAGCCGGGTTCTCTTTCCGAAAGATGCCGGGAGTAGTTTTCAATGCCACTGCAATATCCCATTTCCTTGAGCATTTCCAGGTCATACATTGTCCGTTGCTGGATTCTTTCCGCTTCCAGAGGCTTATTGTTTTTCCGGAAATATTCCACTCTCTCTTTGAGTTCATCGCGGATTTTATCCAAGGCACTCTTCAGCCGAATGGGGGACGTGATAAAATGTTTGGCCGGATACACGGCTGTCATTTTTAATCGGGCGGTTTTTCTTCCGGTAATTCTATCCAATTTATAAATCCCGTCGATGGAATCCCCAAACATTTCTATTCTGTATATTTCCTGGGAATACGCCGGAAGGATGTCCACCGCGTCACCCCGGGAGCGGAAAAAGCCCGGTTTTAATTCCACGTCGTTGCGGGCATACTGCATGGCCAGAAGACCGTGCATGATTTCCTCTCTGGATATCTGATCGCCCTCCTTGAGGAACATGACGGAATTTTTATATTCTTCCGGAGAGCCCAGGCCGTAGATGCAACTGACGCTGGCCACAATAATCACATCGTCCCTTTCCAGTAAAGAGGAGGTTGCACGAAGGCGCAGCATTTCAATTTCATCATTGATGGAGGCGTCCTTTTCTATAAACGTATCTGACACCGGGATATACGCTTCCGGCTGATAGTAATCATAATAGCTGATGAAATATTCCACGGCGTTTTCCGGGAAAAATTCTGCGAATTCCCGGTAAAGCTGGGCGGCAAGGGTTTTATTATGGGTGAGAACCAAAGTTTTGCGGCCCAGCCTTTCCACCACAGAAGCCATCGTCATGGTTTTTCCTGACCCGGTGACTCCCACCAGCACGGCTTTGCCATCCGGTGGAGCCAGAGCTTTCGTGAGTTTGTCAATGGCCTCAGGCTGGTCGCCGGAAGGGGAGAATGGGGCTTTCAGCTTAAAACTCATTTATTTTTCCTTGTTGCCCCCAGCCGAACGGTGATAATTTTCTGGCTCACTTCCATGGGAACATAGCCATATTTTTGTTTGTAAAGCCGTTCCAGATTCTCTGCGTTATAATACCGGGCTACGCTGGATTTGAGACGTTCCAACTCCAGATGTTTTTCCTTTTTCTGACTTTTCAGTTCCGATATTTCATACCGCAAGGTGGCCACCTGGATATTTTTCCACAGTAGGCCAAAGACCAGCAGATGGAATGCACCCACCACGGCAGTAATGCGTAACAGATTTCCCAGATCGCTCATTTCTGTTGGTTATCAAGAAAAAACTTGTCGTCCTGTAAACATTTTCCAGCCTGACGGAATCGAATAAAAAAATGGAGGTTCAGAAATTAAATGAACGTTTACGATTATTTTAACAACGGAATAGAAGTCCGGGACAATGAGTCCATTGAGATAGCACTCAAGAGATTCAAGCGGGAAGTTACCAACGCAGGAATTTTAACAGAACTGAAAAAAAGAGAGTTCTTTGAGAAACCCAGTGTAACCAAAAGAAGAGCAAAAGAGGCCGCTGTCCGCAAAAGAGAACGCAAAAAAGTATTATATGGTGCTGACTAATGCCGTCCTGCCATGGCCTATGATATCCATGAAATTCTGAGCCGCGTTTCCATTGTAGATTACATATCAAAATTTGTCCCCCTGAAGAAGAAGGGCAACAATCACTGGGGGATTTGTCCATTCCATAACGAGAAGACTCCCTCTTTTTCTGTGTCCGAAGATAAAAAGCTGTTTAAATGCTTTGGTTGCGGAATTGGGGGGAATGTCATTACTTTTGTCAAAGAATATGAAAAGATAGAATTTCCCCAGGCTCTCAAGCTTCTGGCCGATTTTGCCGGTATTGAAGAGAAAGCCGGCAGCTATGAGAAAAAAGACCCCCGGAAAGAGCTCAAGCAGGATTTGTACTATCTCCAGAATAAAGTGGCCGGCATTTACCGGGAAGCACTTCCCCGACATCCGGAAGCGGTGGAATATCTCAAAAGCCGCCGGATCCTTCCGGAAACAGCTTCCAAACTGGGCATTGGGTATGCTCCCAATGTTCTGCGTTTCCTGGAGGGACAGTTGATCACCTCCGGAATCACCCCGGAATCCGGTCGGAAGATACATTCGCTTCTGGAGCAATCCGGTTTAGTTTATGCAAAAGAGGGTAGCACCATGAACCGGTTCCGTGGCCGGATTATTTTTCCCATCCGGGACATCAACGGACAGACGGCGGCCTTTGGAGGAAGGATTCTGGGGGCAGACGGGAATTACGCTAAATATATCAACTCTCCGGAAAACCCGGTGTTTGAGAAAAAAAACATTCTGTATCACTTATATGAAGCGAGAGAGGATATCCGCAAAGAAAAAAATGTGTATCTGGTGGAGGGGTATTTTGACGTTGCCGGGTTAGTGAACCAGTCCGTGGAAAACGTGGTCGCACCCATGGGGACTTCTTTTACGGATAACCAGGCACGTCTGTTGAAACGCTACACGGAGAAGGTCAGCATTTTTTTTGATAACGATTCTGCCGGATTGGAAGCGGCATACAAAGCCTGTGTGATTCTGCGACGGAATAAAATTGATATTAATGTGATACGGATTCCAGATAAATACGCCGGAATGGACCCTTATGACATATCCATCATGGCGGGAAAGGAAGAGCTGTATTCCATACTGGATGATCCCATGAGCGAGATAGATTTTCTACTCTGGTATTTTTTCCATAAAAAATATAATACGGAAAAAATGGAGGAAAAAAGGAAAGCCATTGAGACTTTTTTTGAATATCTCAAGGATGTGGACACGCAATGGGAAAAGGAGGAATTCTTAAGAAAAGCTTCCGAAAAAACCTCTCTATCTCTGGATTCCATAAAAAATGATTTTTCCACCATAGAGAAAAATATCCCAAAGATTCAGGAAAAGACCAAGAGACCACCCATCACCAACATCTTTTCCGGAAAATACCGGCATTATGAATTTGAACTCCTGGCTCTGTTCCTGCGTTTTCCGGAATTCTGGGAAAAGGAAGCCGCAGTACGCCCCATCATCTGGAACCATGAGGATTTGTATCTTTTGTATTCCTTTTTCCGTGACCGTCTGAAGGTGGGGGTTTATTGGCCTTGGGAGGAACTCTGGAAAGCATCGGAGGAAATTACCTCCGTGGAGTTATCTT
This sequence comes from Leptospira biflexa, assembly GCA_020721865.1. Lineage (GTDB taxonomy): Bacteria > Spirochaetota > Leptospiria > Turneriellales > DYLW01 > DYLW01. The sequence goes on from DYLW01000039.1 coordinate 9,240, forward strand.
CCCTGTTAGCAGAATTTATCATGGGGGAAAGAATCCAATTTGATAAAGATAATTACCGGGAATACATAGACAGTTTCCAGACCATTCTGGGACGCCTCCGGCTGGGGAATATGGATGACCTGTATCATGAAAAAAAGCGTTTGATCCGTACCCATATTATTGAGCAGGACGAGGAAACGAGTATTTTTCTGGGAAATCTGGTAAAAGAAATGAAATTACTGGAAAAAAAGATCCAGTTGAAATCCATACCCAAAGTATAAATCACAATGAACCAATTGAACTTTAATGATCTTCCTCTCCGGTCTGCCCCTTCCCTAATGAGACATAAAAAAGCCGTGGTGGAAATTCCCCATTCAGAACTCCTGCGTCATGGGTTCCAGCCGGACAGTCTACGCATTGTTTTCCCTCCCCGGAATCCAAATCGGGCGGAGGAATGTCATGTGTCTCTCTACTACCGGTATCTGGAATTTCTGCGGAAATCCATGATGAACCCTCTGGGATCTCTTTCCCATTCCAAGATCATGCTGCTACCCCACCAGGTACAAACTGCACTGAGGATCATCAATTCTATGATACCCCGGTTTTTAATAGCGGATGAGGTGGGGCTGGGCAAAACCATCGAAACGGGATTGATCATCAAAGAGATGAAATTAAAATACCATTATAAAAAATTTCTGGTGATTGTACCGGCTCCGCTCACATTCCAATGGCAGAAGGAGCTGGAATATAAATTCAATGAAAAATTTACCATTCTGGACGCACGGGAGTGGAAAAAAAATCCCCGGATATTATATACAGAAAACCAGATCATCACCTCTCTGGATTTTTCCAAAAACTCCCCATACATGGAAGAATTTGCCCGCCACCATTACGATCTCATTGTCTTTGACGAAGCCCATCGTCTGAGGAAAGATGAAAAACTCACCACAAAGGCCTGGACTCTGGCATCCGCCTTGTCCGGAAAAACCACGGCTCTGCTTCTTCTTTCCGCGACACCATTCCGTGGCAAAATTGAAGAAATATATTATATGATCCATCTGCTGAATCCGGATATTCTGGGTCCCTTAACCACATTGAAGAGAGACTATGAGAATGTTCCCGGATTTTCCCTTTCCCGGTTAATTGAGCCAGTGGTGATCCGGCGGCGGAAAAAAGACATTGGGGGGTTCACCAAACGTTTTGTGAAAACCATTAAAATTACTCTCAACAAAGAGGAACGCAGGTTTTACGATGAAACCACCGAATATGTCCGCCGGGAATATGATTTGGCCATGAAGAAGGGAAACACCTTCAAATCCTTTATCATGATTGTATTGCAGAAATTGCTGGATTCATCTTCCCATGCCCTTCTTTCTGCTCTGGAAAAACGCAAGCGAAAACTGGAAAAATCCTATTTCATCATTGATCATCTCCAGAATGGAAGGGAAGACATTTTATTAGAAACTGATGTGGACGAAGCGGAGCTGGATGAGCGGCTTTCCGGAATATTGGATCTGGATGAAATTGACATTAAGGATCTGGCCTATGAGCTGGAAATCATCAATCGGCTGATTTCTTATGGGGCGTCCATTGAAACGGACACAAAGCTGGTCATGCTCCGCCGGTCCATCGCAGAATTCCGGAAATCCGGTCATCAAAAAATAATTATCTTTACCCAGTTTCGCAAAACCCAGGATGCCATTGCCGATTTTCTAAAAAAGGATTATCCCACCGGAATTTTCCACGGCGGCATGAATGCACGGGAAAAGGAGAAGGCCATTGAAGCGTTTTACGCAGATCTGGATATTCTGATTCTAACGGATGCCGGAGGGGAAGGAAGAAATCTCCAGATAGCTTCCGTGCTGATCAATTATGACCTCCCCTGGTCCCCGGTACGCATGGAGCAAAGGATTGGGAGGATCCACCGTTTTGGCCAAAAAAAAGATGTTTTTATCCTCAACTATGCATCCAAAGATACAGTGGCGGAAAAGGTGATTGATATTCTCCAGTATAAAATTGACCTTTTTGAGAATGCGTTTGGCAGCACGGATGCTCTTCTGGGGATCATGGAAAATGATGAAACATATTATAAAAGCCTTTGGGAATTTCTCCAGAATAAAAAATCGGAAAAAGAGATTAAAGCGGAAGCCCGCATTAACCTCCGGGAGGCTGAAAAAAGTGTGCTTCTTCTGGATGATCTTTTATCCCTCTCTGTTGTGGGATTTAATTTAAAGGCCTATGAAAAAGCGTTGAATTTATCCCAAAGCCAGAATAAAAATGAAAAGGAAATACGCGGGCTGATCCTGGATTATTATACTGCCAATAAAATCCCATGGGAAAAGGAAAAACCGGGGGTGTACCGGATTTCCAAGAAACCTCCCATCGGGCGGAAACCAAAAAAGCAGAAAAAAATGGACATCCCCTCCTGGAGGGGCAGCTTCCAGCTATCCCAGACAGAAAAAAATGATTCCCTGGAATTTTTTTCCCTGGGTCATCCGGTGGTGGATATGGCGTTGAATGCCATTTCCACCGGCGGAAAAAATAAAACCATCTACCATTTCTACCATCCGGAAAAAAGGGGGATAAAACTGGATCTGGAAATCCGCATCCGTATGGACAGGGAATACCGTCTTCCCTTTGCCCGATTTATGGATGCGGAAAGGAATTTTTCTGTACAGGAAGTACCGGCGGATATTCTGGCCGGTAAAAATCTGGATACCCAAAAGTTTATTTACACCGACATCAACCGCCAAATCCGCCCGGCGATAGCATCCGCCATCCTGTCCGTTCTGCCGGAAGCCGCTGAGGAAATCCGTTCCACCAAACAAAGAATCCAGAGCTCGCTGGATTTTTATACTGCCCGGATCAGCGAATCCCATGAAGAAAAAAAACGGGAACTGACAGAGAAAATAGAAATCCAGCGGGGAAAAATGGCTTGGTACGGGGATAACCGGATGCGTTCCGCCCTGCAAAGGACAAAGAATATCCAACATGAGGAAGAGAGCCATTACCAGTCCAAGCTAATGGAAATCACAGGTTATCTCAAGGAATCCATACAGATCCATATAATCCAGATTGGGATTGTGGAAAAACAGCCAAAGAATAATTGACAACCTAATCCAGCCATGCAGCAAGTCCCCATGAGAGCTATCGTGTTAAAAGCGTTTCTTTTTGCCGGAATGTCCGTTTTTTTATTCCCCCAAACATTGGATAATGATGTGATATCCGTACAATCCATACGGAGGGATGGGAATATCAAACTACTGTTCAAGGTGGATAAAGGTTATGGCATCCAGAAGGATGGTCCGCATAGAATAATCATATACAAGCTTAAAAAAGACCATAGTGCAGAACCAAACTTTGAGAAAAAAGTTCGGATATATGGTTACGATGCAAAGAGTCTGGTGGATGGGAATAAACCGTTCACCGGGGTCACAACAAAAGAAGACAAAGATTATTTTTCCAGAGTGGATTCCGTTTCCTATACCAATCCCACCATCCAGAAAGACACACCTTTTGCAATTGCGGGAAAAATTTACTACTGCTCCTTTTCCAATAAATTCTGCAGTGTCCATACTATTAAAAAGGTTTTTGACTGAAAATTGGATAAGGAAAAACCCAGAGTCGCTTTTTTCATATCCGGGCGTGGTTCCAATATGGAAGCCATTCTCAGAAAAATTCATTCCGGAAAACTGAAGGTGGAGCCCGTGCTGGTGTTCAGTGATAATGCCACGGCTAATGGCTTGGACATTGCCCGGAAATATAAAATCCCCGTGGAAACGGCCACTCCCAAAGACTTCTCCGACTTTGCAGAATATGAAAAAAAAGCGGTTTCTTATCTCCGGGCATACCGGGCACAATGGATTGTCTGTGCCGGTTACATGCGGATATTAAGGGAGACCATTCTGGCCGCGTATCCGGGAAAAATTCTGAATATCCATCCTTCCCTTCTTCCTTCCTTTCCCGGCCTGAAAGCCCAGAAACAGGCCCTGGATTACGGAGTGAAAATATCCGGCTGCACCGTTCATTATGTGGATTCCGGTATGGATACCGGACCCATCATCGGGCAGACCGCTGTGGATGTCCAGGAAACGGACGATGTGGATTCTCTTTCCCAAAGAATTTTAAAAGCGGAGCATGATCTCTACTGGCGAGCCATTGACAAAGTGGTCGTCAAAAAAAAGTAGGAATCAGCCTTCCGGGTCAATCTCCGTGCTCATCTTGTAAATTTTCCGGGACAGTTCCGCTAATGGGGACTGGTTCCATCGAATGATGATGCCATTGGGAGTGAGGAAATATATATTCCCGTTATAATCAATCTGTACATTTTTTGCCCAGAATTCCAAGTGAATTTTTCCTTCTTCGTCAAACCCAGTGAGCATACCAAATCCGGGGGAGTAGCGGGCATCCAAGGACATCTTTTTTTTGAGATCCTTCTTATGGTTCAGATCATAATAGAACATGAGGTTTTCTTCAATGGTGGCAAAATTTTCCCCATTATAGAAGGCCACTTCTTTCCAGTAATTGGCGGGATAGGAATATGCGGATTTTTTCTCTTTTCCGGTTTTGTAGAAAATAAACTGGTAACTGTCCGCCCCACCGGTGAGCACCCCTGGATAATCCTCATTCTGCATGAAAATAATTTTGGGATAGGTCACGGCGGATGATATAAGCTCCAGGGAAGGATCTTTTTCCTTTTCCTTCTGGAGGATTTCATAAAGGGAATATTTACCCGCCAGACCATAAATAAAATAAACCTTTTGGCCGGGGGAAACCCCTAATGCGGATTTTCCATAGGTTTTTTTTATGATAAACGGGAATTTTTTCTTTATGTATGGATACACATTGGTTTTTTCCTTCACGGAGTAACGGCCAATGTGGGGATGAACATAATAGTAAATATACCCATCGTCGGAAATGGCTTCCGTGTTGCTGCAGTGGACAGGAAACCCCGGAGGCTCCAGGATGTCCCCTTCCGCAACGTCCACTGGCCGCAATCCGCAGGTGTTGTCCTTATTTTTGAATTTTATCAACAGATAATTTCCATTGGGAGAAATATCCGCCCGCTCAAAGGGAAGGTCATAGGGGATGGTTTTCCGGGAATTCTCCAGAATATCAACAACAATGAATTTGGAATTTGCGGCAGATATTTTTTTTTCTTCTGCGGCCTTGCCGGAAGCCAGAACTTTATCCATATCCACATCTTTCTGGACAGCCAGAGCCCACTTCCCGGAGGCGGAAAGAGAAAAAGTGGAATAATAATCCTTGATATCAGAAAGCAGGAATCCTTTATCCAGGGAATACTCAAACGCCCTCTGGTAATACCGGAGGGCCCAAGCGGCATTTTCCTGCTTGAGCATTTCATTGCCCTTGAGCAGAATTTTCCGGGGATCTTCCCGGCACGCGGACAAAAGGATGACCGCTGCCAGAAGGATTATTTGTTTACTGGGTATTCCCATCGCAGTAAGAACAGGAGGGCAAAGCCAGAGCAATGGTTCCGGTACGGGCAATTTTTTCAATACCAATCTCCCGGAAGGCTTCCAAAAAGGACTCGACAGCACGCGGAGTTCCGGACATTTCCACCATGATCTGATCTTTTGTCATGTCCACGATGCGGGCTTTGAAGACATCAATCAGAATCATAATCTCACTTCGGCTTTCCCGGGGAGCCCGTATGGTCACCAGAACCAGCTCCCTTTTTGCACTTTCCTTGTACGTTAAATCCTCAATCTGCAGAACATTCATAAGCTTATAAAGCTGCATCTCAATCTGCCGCACCATTTTTTCCTCTTCATTGACAACTATGGTTATGGTGGATTTGGTGGGATCTTCCGTCTCCCCCACGGAAAGTGAATCAATATTGTAACCCCGGCGGGTGAACAAGCCGGAAACATGACTCAGGACTCCCGCACTGTTGTTGACCAGAACAGATAATACGTGTTTCATATTTTCCCCATTTCCTTATTTTACGGTCCGGTTCGGGATTACAGTTATCATCTCCCCCGGTTCGCTACTTTCATCAAAAACAATCATGGAATCATATTTCAACCCGGAAGGAACCATTGGGAAAACCTTTTCCCCGGGCGGAATGTCCACTTCCAGCAGTGCGGCATCATCGGTCTTGAGCAGAAAATCAATGCCATCATCAATTTCACTGCTTTTTTGGATACGCTTCGCCGGAATGGAATATGCTTGGGCAACCTTCACAAAGTCCGGGTTGAATTCATTGTGGACACTGGAATAACGCTCATCGTAAAACATTTCCTGCCATTGCCGCACCATCCCCAGATAGGAGTTATTCAGCACCATGATTTTCACCTTGATATTATTCTGGCGGACAGTGGCCAGTTCCTGGATATTCATCTGGAACGAGCCGTCCCCGGTGATCACAATTACCTCTTTGTCCGGTCTGCCCACCTTAGCTCCGATTCCGGCAGGAAACCCAAACCCCATGGATCCCAGACCACCGGAATTCAGCCATTGCCGAGGTTCCTTGAACATATAAAAAAGGGCAGCCCACATCTGGTGTTGTCCCACATCGGACGAAATGATGGCATCCCCTTTTGTTTTTTCCCAGAGACGATGGATAATCTGCTGGGGCTTGATGAATCCCTCCACCTTGTTGTACTTCAACGGATTATTTTTCTTTAAAGTCTGGATATGGGAAACCCACGGACGATTTTTAATGGTAAGGATCTCCGGCAGAATCTGCTCCAGCACTTCATTCAAGTCCCCTTCAATATAAATATCCACATTGACCCGCTTGTTGAATTCCGCCGGATCAATATCAATGTGTGCCCTCACCGCCTGGTGGGCAAAATCGGCGGCGTCTCCAGCCACCCGGTCATCAAACCGGGCACCCATGGCCATAATGAAGTCTGCTTCCATGATGGCTTTATTCGCATACGCGGTGCCGTGCATACCGGGCATTCCCAGACTCAGGTCATGTGCTCCGGGGAATGCCCCCAATCCCATTATGGTGGTCACCACCGGAATTTCCGCTTTTGTGGCAAGTTCATAAATATTTTTGGATGCGTTGGATGAAATGGCTCCACCACCCACATACAATATGGGCTTATTGGCACGATTGATAGCGGAAATCAATTTGGTCAAATCCCCTTTGACCGGTGTATTTTTATAATGGTGCTCCGCTATATGCAGATCACCCGGTTTCAAATTCGAGGTCATTTCCCCCTGGACATCTTTGGGAAAATCAATAAGCACCGGACCAGGCCGTTTTGCTTTGGCCACCACAATAGCTTCTTCTGCAATACGGGCCATATCATCCGCTTTTTTTACCAAAGCATTATATTTTGTCACCGGTATACTCATTCCATAGGTATCAGATTCCTGGAACGCGTCTGTCCCAATCACGCTGGTGGACACCTGTCCGGAAATATACAGCACTGGAATGGAATCCAGCTTTGCGTTGGCAATACCGGTCAATAAGTTGGTGGAACCGGGTCCAGAGGTACCAATGGCAACCCCCAGTTTTCCGGTAGCACGGGCGTATCCCTCTGCGGCAAACGCGGCACCCTGTTCCATCCGGGTATTGAAATGCCGGAAATTGGATTTGTAAATTTCATCATAGAAAGGAAGCAAAGCCCCTCCGGGTATCCCAAAAAGGGTGTCCACTCCATGATGACGCAGCGAATCCAGTAAAACCTGTGATCCGTTTTTCTTTATTTGATCTTCCATACTCTAACCTTTCACTCCGCTTTCCCAACGATTTTTTGGGGTTTAATTTTTCTATCCGGGATGAAAACCCCGGAATAATGTTATATAATACTTTCCATATTTACAATCGACAAAGTTTTTTTGACAAGGAGAGAAAAAAGAGTACTATATTTTATTTTTTTTCAAATGATTCTGTGCAATAACTTTTCTCTTTTCCCGGTCGATTAAAAATTCAATCACGGACTCCTCTGAGGTAAAATAATTATAGGCCAGGGTCAGGGATATAGCAAAGACAACAGCCCCTATACCGATGGCGGCTCCATAGGCGGGGGGAGCAATCAATGCCAACCGGATAATTATGGTGGAAACTGCAAAACCGGAATTCCGGAACGCAACCGGATAGCTGTAATTTCCCCGGATGGAAAAAATCACAATAAAAATGTCCGTAAAAACCAGCACAGTATAAAATGCCCCAAAAACAGAAAAATACGCTTTCCCAAAGGCTATTTGCTGGAAAAGAGAAAGCATCCCCAGAAAGTGGATGACCACCAGAAGTAGCAGGGCAATGGTATACTTTGCGGCTTTGAAGGAGATCAGGTCACTCTCATCCATGGTAATGGGTTTATGCTTCTGCAGTTTATAATAAAAACCAATCAGGACAAAAATTATCAGGCTCCCTCCGGAAGCGGCCAGAATGGGGATGACGGCAGGGGAAACATTGGCCCAGCACAGTGGCTCCTGGAAGTGGGAAAATTCCTTAAACGTATCCCGCAAGAGAATCAGGCTGAACACCTCAAACTGCCTTCCCACGGAATCGGAAAAGGACTGCACCATCTTGAAAATGAGGCTGATAACCTCTATGAATAGCAACAGATTAAAAACCATATCAATGGCAATCAGGTGATTCGTAGGCAGTTTATCTGCAATGGCCGATGGAAGGATATTCTGTCGGTTCAGCTCAATGATTATAATTCCTGAAATAAAAATCCCCACCAGAAACGTTCCAATAAACTTAAAAGAGTGTGTGCTTTCAAATTTCTCTTCCAGGTGATGAAGTAACCGCACAATATAACCATTGGTGATCCGGTAAATCATAAGAAAGAATGGGAACCGCGTCCCACACGTAAACTTTTTTTATGCAAAAATATCAGGAAATCACTTTCGCATTTTTTTCCCCGTCATGGAATTGAATCCGGATTTCATCCTCCGGATGCAGATTCCGGGAAGAAGAAAGAATCTTTCCGTTATGATAAACCACAGAAAATCCTCTTTTCAGAGTGGCCAAAGGTGAATATGCCAGGAAGCGGGAAGAGATATTATCCATCCGGGAGGTAACTTTCTGAAAATATATCTGAAACTGGGGTTCCAGATGCGGAATTTCCCGGAAAGAGTCCCAGAAAATATCCAGAACGCTCCGCAGGCCATCCCGGAGTCTCTGGTTGAGATCATCCAGATAGACGGATTTTGCCTCCAACAGCACCCATGGGTCACGGAAAAAGGGCTTTTCAGAAACAAGCTGCAACCGGGAGGACAGGTTCTGGTAGGAGCTTTTCACCCGGCTTTCCAGATAGGTAAATTTGCTCTGAACATTTGCCGCCAATTCCTCCACGTCCGGAAGAACAAGCTTGGCAGCATCTGTGGGAGTGGCGGCCGCCACATCAGCCACGTCGTCAACAACAGGATGATCAATTTCATGGCCGATCCCCGTCACCACCGGAATGGGAATATCCGCAATCCGGCGTGCCAGATCCATATCATTAAATGCCATCAGATCTTCCTGGGAACCGCCACCCCGGGCGATAATCAACACATCAATTTCATACTTCGGTTTTATAATTTCATTTATAGCATTGATGACGGAAGTGGCAGAACCCTCTCCCTGCATCCGGGCTGGGGCAATGATTACGTCCACATGGGGATAACGGTCATGGATCTGTTTGAAGATATCCTGGAGGGCGGCGGTGGACAGTCCGGTTATAATCCCTATTTTCCGGGGCAGAAGAGGCAGGGGCTTCTTCCGGGCGGGATCTGTTAATCCCTCTTCCCGGAGTTTCCGGCGATTCTCCTCAATTTTTTTTGCCAGATCCCCCTCTCCCTGGTACCGGAGGCTTTCCACGGAAAAATTATAGCTGGAGGATGGCTCGTAAATGGTGATCTTTCCAAAAAGGATCACCTCATCCCCAATTTTGGGCAGGACTTTAAGGGTGGCCGCTCTGCCCCTCCACATGACACACCGTAAAACCTGCTTATTGCCAGAGACCAGAGCGGCACTTTTATCCGCTATGGTGAAATACGCATGGCCGGATCCAGGATTAATTTTAAATTCCGTTATTTCTCCAATGACGTAAACAGAATTCAACATTGGATCTGTGGCTATGGTGGCCTTGAGCCGATCGCTGATTTCTGCTACGCTATAGGGTTTTACTGGGATGGGATCCATGGGCATATTTTCCACGGGCGGGCGGGAAGTAAATGAATTATTCCAACCCATCGGCCTTGCGGATGATGGAGGCGGCTGCATTGATCCATAAATCCTCTGCGTTCAGGGGGGGTATGACCCCGTATTCTTCCCCGCCGGCAGAAAGAAATATTTCCCTTCCGTGGATATTAATTTCCTCCAGAGTTTCCAGACCGTCCGTGATAAATGACCCTGAGATGATGGCAATCCGCTTTTTCCCGCGTCCGGGCATTTCCCGCAGAGCAGACTCCAGAAACGGAGACAACCAGGATGACCGGCCAAAGCGGGACTGGAAATACACTCCATATCTGTCCTGGGATAGACGGAGTTTCTCCGCCACCAGACGGGTGGTCTCCAGAATCTGGTGCCGGTAGCAGAAATCATGGGCGGGAGACGGAGTCACACAGCAGCTCCCGTCCGCCCGGCAGTGATTTCCCGTGGGATCGGATTTTTTGAGATGCCGGATGGGTATGGAGTGATACGAGAAAACCAGATAATCCCAGTCCCCACGAGGATAGATCTGCTTCAGATAATGTTCCGTATGCCCAGCCATGGCATGGATATATTCCGGGTGGCGGTAAAAAGGCGGGATGACGGTATAATTCATTCCGGATTGCTTTAATATCTCTTCCGCATGTTCCACCGCAGAGCCGTAGCTGGACATAGCGTAATGGGGAAACAACGGGAACACAATCACGCGGCGAATGTTTTCCTCCCGGAATTTCCGGATAACAGACGACACCGATGGATTACCATAGTGCATGGCATATTCCGTTTTATAAAGGGGAAACATATTCCGCAGTTTCCCGGTAATCTCCTGTGTCCGTAAACGCAGAGGAGAATCAGAATCCCATATCTGTGCATAACGACGGGCCGAAACCTGGGGACGGCGGGGCAACACAAAGCCGTAGACAATCATCGCTCGGATGGGCCAGGGAGCATCAATCACATTTTTATCCATCAGAAACTCCCGTAGATATTTTCTGACGTTGTGCACATCCGGGGAGTCCGGGGTTCCTGTATTCAGAATTAAAAGACCAGTTTTGTTTTCTGCCACAAGATAAAACGGGATTACTTTTCCTGCCGTCAAAGAGATTTTGTTTATATCCACCCGTCCCGCCCTTAGTCCCACCATTTTATCGTTGACAATCCGGAATACTGTGGGAAAAAACCTCATGTCAAACCCTTTAGAGATGATCTACCAGTTGGGGAACAAAATGAACAAAAATATGAGCAAGCCCCAGCGTATCAATAATGCCAAAGTCCTGTCCATTGGAAATATTACCACTGGCGGCACGGGAAAAACCCCCGGAGTTATTTATTTTACCCAGACACTGCAAAATGAGGACTATAACATCGGAATTTTATCCCGTGGATATGGGGGCAGTTTGGTCAAGGAAAACAACATCCTGTCCGATGGAAAAAACATTCTTCTGGATTCCAACCAGAGTGGGGATGAACCTTGGCTTTTGGCTGCCAATCTCCCTGGAATTCCTGTGGCCGTGGGAAGAAAACGCTATGAGTCTGCCATGCTCCTTCAGAAAAATTTCCAGACGAATTTATTTATTCTGGATGATGGTTTCCAGCACTATGCTCTGGAAAGAGATGTGGACATTGTTCTGGTGGACGCCACCAATCCCTTTGGGAACCGCCATACCCTCCCCAATGGAATTTTACGGGAGCCGCTGGACGCCCTGAAGCGTTCGGATATTGTGATCATCACCAAAGCGGACATCGCAGATCCGCCTTCTGTGGAGAAACTCACAGAAGAACTCAAGTCCCTCTCCGGCCATGAAATGATATTCCGGAGTTCCCACCGGCCGTCCGCCCTGGTGAAACTGCCCGATACGGAAGATCAGGTAATTATTGGAAAGCAGAAAACAAAAAAATTGGATTTGTTAAAAAATGAATCAGTATGGGCTCTCTCTGCCATCGGGAACCACCGGGCGTTTGAGGCCACTCTCCACTCCCTGGGCGTGGCCGATGTGGAGTCCATCAGCTATAGGGATCACCATGAATACGATATCCGGGATATCGAAAATATTCTGAAAAGAGTGGAGCCCTATGATTTCCTTATCACCACGGAAAAGGATTGGATCCGGCTACGCAAATTCCGGGACCACTTTTCCGTGCTGAAAAACTTTTTTTATGTGAAAATTGAATTCACCATCCTGCATAACGAAGTCCTTCTAAAGGAAGGACTGAAGGCAAAACTGCTGGCGGGAAAAACTAATTAGCGTATATTAATTTGTGCACTTTAACCAGAATGAATTTTCCTCTCTCTGTCCTGAAAAATTTCATTTCTGAAAGCCGGCCATTGGAATCATAGGTATAGTCAATTCTCTGGATTCCGGTATTGTCATTTTTAATACGCTGGGATACTTTTCCTTGGGCATAAAGGGTTTGGATACTTCCGGTCTTCTCTCCCTTTGTGTCCAGAATGACCTGGATGCTCTGGTTGTCTTTGTATTCCACGGAAAAGCTTTCCGTTTTATCCTTGTTTAAGACCCGGAATCCGGAAATCAACCGGCCTTTGGAATCATACTGGAACGACCAGGAAAGCGTATTCTGGTTATTGGTGTCTGTCACCTTGTAAGAGGAAATCCTTCCTCTGGATATTGTCTTATATTCTATGGTTTCCTGGATTTTATTCTGGGCGTTGAAAAGCTCGCTTTTTTGCAACCGGCCGGAATTATAATGGTGGATCAAATATCCTTCCGATTTTCCTTCCTTATCAAAATAATTTTCCTGAATCAGGAGATTGTCTTTGTTATATTTATAGGTGGCAAAAATTCCGTTTGCCTTTTCCGCCTCCCGAATTTCTTCCCGGACAGGTCCATTTCCCGGATTCGGCAGGGATTTGTAAACAGAAAGGTGATCAAACTTTTCCGGAGTGGCTCCCAATCCCATGGTGCCGGACAATGCCACAAAAAAAACAACCGATGATATTCCAATCCTGGCGGAGAATCTGGTTTTCATACTTACAATATCGGCGGAAAGGAAAAGGAGACCAGCTTTTTCGGCCAGATTTTTCAGCCAACCTTTTCAAGAAGAAATATATTGCAGGATTTCCCGGGTTTCCCTTACGGAGTGGGCTTCAACAATCACCCGGATGATGGGTTCTGTATTGGAGGAGCGGATATGAATCCAGGGCAACCCTTCTGTGGGTGCAAACCGGTATCCGTCCGATGTGTCCAGTTGAAAATCTTTATATTTCTTTTTGATTTTATCCGAGGTTTTCCGGAGCCAGGCGGTCACTTCCTTGGGGTTATTCCCCTCCAGCCGTACCATCATTTTTTCCATGGAAAGAACTGGAAATCCGGCCAGAGTTTCCGCCAGAGGTCTCCGGCTCAGAGAACCCAGAATATAGGCCATAGCTGCCAGAGAATCCCTGCCATAGGACGGGATGGCCGGATCAATTACTCCGCCATTTCCTTCACCGCCAAATTTGGCCTTTTTCTCCCGCATCATGGCCACCACATTGGCCTCACCCACTTTGCTGCGATAAATATCATTCCCGGAACGCAGACCAATGAACTCATTTACCCAAGAGGTGGATAGATTAATCACAGCAGGTCCCGTATGCCGATGGTAAAATTCATCAAGGGAAATGGCCAGCGTGTACTCTTCCCCCAGAGGTTTTCCATCCGGCCCCACCAAAGCCAGGCGGTCTGCGTCCGGATCAAAGGCAAAACCGATGTCGCAATTTTCCTTCCTTACCAGAGCGGAAAGCTTCTTCAACGCATCCGGCGTGGGTTCCGGCTTGCGGGGGAACTCATTCCGGAATTCCCCGTGGATAGCCACAAAAGGAATCCCCAGCCGGGATAAAAACAGGGGGGCAATTTCAGAGGCGGCAGCGGAAACCGGATCAATGGCCACTTTGACATCCCCGGCCACTCCGGAAGGCAGAACCCGGCGGATCACAGAGTCAATATGCTGCTGGTATGCCTCATTCTCTTTTCCCGCTGGCATCCGGTGTATTTTCCCGGCATGGTAGGAATCATTTTTTGCGGGAGCCGGGGTCTGGATGATCTCCTGCAGATACCGGGTGAAAACCTGATTCTCTTCCTCATCAAAAAAGAATCCCCCGGATTTGATCAGCTTGAAGGCATTGTATTCCGGCGGATTATGGCTGGCGGAAATCATGATTCCCCCTGCCAGTTTATTATGGGCGATGTATGCCTTGATGGTGGGAGTGGGGGCAATCCCCAGAGAAACCACATCCCGCCCCAAGCCGGCCAAAGCCCCGATGGTGATATTTTCAATGAATTCCCCGGTGGCTCTGGTATCTCTGGCCACGGCAACCTTCCCTTTCCCTATGCTTTTTTCAAACGCCGCCACCAGAAAGGGCAGGTTCAGTGCGTTTAAATCGGCGGGAACCACCCCCCGCAAACCGGAGACGGAAAATTTCAGAGTGGGAGAGGAAAACGGGATCATGAAAAATTATTCCGCTTTTTTCTGTTCCGGCCTTGCCTGGTACAGCCGGTTCAGCCCTTGGATCACTTTGTCAGGAGGCTGGATCACTTTAGTTTTTTCAAAAACAGTGTCCTTCTCCTTATGGGCATCCTCAGCAAAATCTCCGATTTTCATATCCGAATAAACAGAACAACCCAGATGCATAATGAATCCAAAAATGAAAACCGCAATCATGGCTTTGAGCCATCCTCGATAGGGAGGCATGGATATTTTGTCCACGAAATCCGGCAGCAGAAAGCTCAGTATGGCCACCGCCGCCAGAACAATAAATGCAATCACCCCTGCCCACCACTGCACCAGCGGGAGAAGAGACAAGAACACCAGAACACCCACAAGAAACCAGATACTGACTTTCAGAGTAATCCAGCCGATTTTTTTGCCATCCATAAATCCATCCTTTAACGCATATTTTATTAAAACGGGTCTTTTACCGAATCCCGCCCATCGCCCTGCTGGCCATCCTTACTGCCGTCCTGGGGTTTACTTTCTCTGTCCGGGTTCAGTGGGGGCAATTGCTTTTTCTCCGCATCCGGGATCAACTCTTCTGCGGAGGGGCTTCCGTTTTTGCTTTTCCACAGTTTCTGGATGCCGGAACCGATGTCTTTAAAATCGCTTTCTTCTCTCTGTGGCAGGGCAATGGTGAGGAATATGAAAGCCATCGCAATCAGAACCAGAAAATGGAAAAAGGTCAGCAGAGCCAGAAAAACATATCCCTTTTGCTTCTTATACCGGAAGTATACGATAGTCAGAGCCACCCCCACAATGAAAAGCTGGACAATCAGTGAGACCAGCCCAAAGGGGTAGATGAACGTGAAGATCAGCAACACAAAGCTGACCAGAAACAGAAATAATAACACAAATGCCACGGTTCATTCTGCTGGTTTTCACTGTGTGTCAAGAATATTTGGGCGTCTCCGGTGGTTCCAACCCGGATAGAATTCCGTGAAATGGAACCCGCCGGAGTCAAACCACCCGATTTTTTTCTTGGAGAGGGAATTATGTAAACCC
>DYLW01000040.1:0-2369 GCA_020721865.1 Leptospira biflexa
CAATTTTGGTTGTTCTGCCGCACGCCCCTCCATCGACAATACCAACGAATTTTAATTCATTGACAATCAAAATCAATAATCCATCTGATGCACATCATTTTGAAATACAAATTACAGTTGCTTTAAAAAAGCAATCAAGGAGAATTTATGGAGACAGGAAAACAAAAAACTTTGGTGCAGATGATGGAAGACGGGGCAGATAAATGGCCGGACCGTCCGCTGATGTGGGAAAAGAAGACGGATAAATATGAAGCCACCTCTTATGCCCAGATACGGGATATGGTGCGGGCATTTGGGGCAGGTCTTCACCAGATGGGTCTGCAAAAAGGGGACAGAGTGGCTCTTCTTTCCGAAGGACGTAACGCATGGCTCATTTCTGAGCTGGGAATACTGTATAATGGAGCCATCAATGTGCCACTTTCTGTGAAGTTAGAGGAACCCAGGGAGCTTATATTCCGGATCAAACATTCCGGATGTAAATTTGTGATCGTCTCTGGGAACCATTTTGCCAAAATAAAAAACATCATCCAGGATATCCCCGGCACGGAAAAAGTGATTGTGCTGGACAAACATCCGGAAGCAAAATCCGTTCCCAAAACCATTCTCTTTGACGAGGTTTTGGATGATGGCCGGACAGCACTGGACAGGGATTTCAACTCTTTCCGGAATGTGTGGATGGACGTAAAAGAATCCGATCCTTGCAATATTGTGTACACGTCCGGAACCACGGCAGATCCCAAAGGGATTATCCTCACCCACCGGAATTACACATCGAACGTGGAACAATCCACCGATATGTTCAAAATCAAAGGATGGGAAAGAAAAAGCTCGCTTTTGATACTCCCCTGGGATCACTCGTTTGCCCATACCGCCGGGGTTTATACCCTCCTGTATAACGGTGCCAGCATGGCTTCCGTACAGATTGGGAAGACTCCCATGGAAACCCTGAAGAATATACCCATCAATATCAAGGAATTCAAGCCCACCTTTCTGCTGAGTGTGCCGGCATTGGCCACCAATTTCCGAAAGAACATAGAAAAAGCCATTGCTGCCAAGGGACCCAAAGTGGAAAAACTTTTCCAGAAAGCTCTGGATAATGCGTACAAATATAACGGCAATGGAAATAACCGGGGAATGGGCCTCCGGATTTTCCGCTGGCCAATGAAGATTCTTTTTGACAAATTGATTTTTTCCAAAATCCGTGAGAACTTTGGAGGCCGATTGGAATTTTTTGTGGGAGGCGGGGCACTTCTGGATATTGAGCTCCAGAGATTTTTTTACGCCATTGGGATTCCCATGTTCCAGGGATATGGATTATCAGAAGCCTCTCCGGTGATTTCCGCCAATGTGCCCAGAAAACATAAAATGGGATCTTCCGGGGCGGTGGTTCCTTATCTGGAATTAAAAATTGTGGATGATGCCGGAAACCAGATGCCCAGAGGGACAAAAGGTCAGATTATTGTCAAAGGCGAAAATGTTATGGCCGGATACTGGGGCAATGAGGAGGCCACCCGGGATACCGTCCGGGACGGCTGGTTGTACACCGGAGATCTGGGCTATATGGGGAAAGACGGATTTCTGTATGTTCTGGGGCGAGAAAAAAGCCTTTTGATCTCCAGCGATGGGGAAAAATACAGCCCGGAAGGCATTGAAGAAGCCTTGGCCGCCGGTTCGCCACTCTTTGACCAGGTTATGCTGTACAATAACCAGTCCCAGTACACCGTGGCTCTGGTATATCCCAATGTGGAAAAACTCAAATCCATGGCCCATGCCCAGGGACTGGACGGAAAAACGGAGGAAGGGGCACAAAAAATCCTGCGTTTATTTGAAGCAGCGGTGGATGAATACCGGGACGGCGGTGTCCATGCGAATATTTTTCCCGGTAAATGGCTGCCTGCCGCCATCGGCATTTTACCGGAAGGTTTCACAGAACAGAATAAATTCCTGAACAGCACACTCAAAATGGTGCGGGGAAAAATTACAGAGCATTACCAGAGCACCCTGGATTATCTGTATACTCCGGAGGGTAAAAAAATCAATAATCCCAAAAATTTGGAGATCCTTAAGAAGTTTTTCCAGTAAAATCCGCTCCGCCGCTCCTCCGGGGGCGGCATCTTTCCCGTGCGAACCGTTCAATCAACATTCATATTGTATATTATCTATACATCGGTCTGGTTTTTCTCTTTTGGCATAAGTATTGTATGGTAACCATTGACAATGATTTAAACCTTTGGGAATCTGAAGATTTATGAACAAGGAGAAGAACATGAAAAAAATTAAAATGACTGTCATTGCCTTCGGTCTGGCAATGGTAACAATCAATGGATGGTCACGGATGCGGTAAAACCGGTGGAACCTCCGGCGGAAAC
>DYLW01000040.1:2469-24821 GCA_020721865.1 Leptospira biflexa
ACAATCAATGGATGGTCACGGATGCGGTAAAACCGGTGGAACCTCCGGCGGAAACCCCTGCAGCAGAAGAGGAAAAAGGACCGGAATTAAAAGGAGTGGACATATACACTCGGTAACTTCCAGCTATTTCTTCCGTGGAGCGAATCTTCATTCGGCTGCTACAAAAGATGATAAGGGAAATGATGAGGCTTTCCCCATGGCTCCGGCTCTCCAGTCCGGGATTACCGTGTACGCACCCATCGACGGGGTTTTTCTGGATATCTGGACTTCTATGGCTCTGACAGAACGGGAAACAGAAAAGTATAACGGGTATTTCCAGTTAAACCTGCCGCTGGCGTACAAAGTGGAAAGTGTGACTGTCACCTTTACCGCTTTTGGGCTGTACCTGCTGAACAACCAAGCAGAAACTTTACCAGACGTTTATGGTGGAGTATCCTTAGGGGCCACTTACTCTCTCTGATAGAGTAGGTTGAAAAATATGAAAAGTAAATATGAGTTTTCATATTTACTTTTCATCTCCCAAATAGTGGATGTCTTATGATTCTCTCTGCAAAAAATATCCGCAAGCAATACGGGAAACGAACCGTGGTTCAGGGGGTTTCTTTCCATGTTGAGCAGGGTGAAGTGGTGGGGCTTCTGGGTCCCAACGGAGCGGGCAAAACCACATCTTTTTATATGGTAGTGGGGCTGGTGCAGCCCACCAATGGGGATATTTACCTGGGAGAAGATATTATCACCCGGGTTCCCATGTACCAGAGGGCCAGATCCGGGATTGGATATCTGGCACAGGAGCCATCCATCTTCCGCAAGCTGTCCGTGAGAAAAAACATAGAAGCCATTCTGGAAATCCGCAAATTCGGCAAAGATGAAATCCGGGAAAGGACAGATACCCTCCTGAAAGAGCTGGAGATTACCCATGTGCAGCACCAGGCCGGGATCACGTTATCCGGAGGGGAAAGACGAAGGGCAGAGATTGCCCGCACCCTTGCCGCCGATCCCAAATTTATTTTATTGGATGAACCTTTTGCGGGGGTGGATCCCATTGCCGTAAAAGATATCCAGAACGTGATTGAACATCTGAAAGAAAAAAACCTGGGAATTCTGATAACAGACCACAATGTCCGGGAAACGCTGAAAATTACAGACCGCTCTTATATTATGTTTCAGGGAAAAATCCTGATTGAAGGAAATGCGGAAGCACTCGTCAATGATAAAAAAGCCCGTGAAATTTACCTGGGAGACGATTTTAAAATATAATGGCCCTTCAGGGAAAAAACCGCACATTCGTTAAGACCGCTTTAAAAAATCAAAACCGGCTCTATCCTCGCCTGAGCATGAGCATGCGGTTTTTATCTCTACCGCTTACGGATATCCCGGCGGAAATTGCCAGAGAAGCGGAAGAAAACCCTTTCCTGGAAATCCAGACCGATGAGTTTCTTTACCAGAGGGAGGATTATTCTTCTTCCGGGAATTCCGATGAGAGAATGTGGGAAAATCTGGGAGACACCAATATCAGTATTTTTTCCGATCTGAATGCCCAGATAGATTTGCTCTCCCCCGACGATGTTTCCCGGGAGATACTGGAGCTGATCATATCATCTCTGGATGAGCAGGGTTTTTCCAAAGTAACCACGGCGGAGCTGATGGAATATGGTTACACAAAAAAAGAAATAAAACGCTCCAGGGAAATTCTGCGGAATCTGGAGCCGGTGGGAGTGGGTTCAGAAAACATGATGGAGGGGCTGGTGTGGCAGGCGGAAAAAAAATTTCCCCATGACAGGGAAACCCTGGATGTTCTCCATTTTCTGAATTCCCATATTGACTTTATGGGAAATCCGGAGGAAGACAAAGATTCATTTCACGAAGAAGATATGAAGGGATACATCCGGGAGCACCTGCACATTCCGGAAAAACAACTGACGGAGATACTGGGGAAAATAAAATCACTGTATCCCTTTCCCCTGGAAAGCCGGGAGCAGACAGAAAGATACATCCATCCGGATATCATATTTCACGAAGACCATAATGGAGTCCGTATTGAAATCTCCGGAAGCACGCTTCTGGATGTATATATTAATGAGGATCTTATGCAAACGGTCACGCCATCCCTGGCCGGAGACGAAAAAAAAATCTGGATGGAAAAATACCAGAAAGCACTGCTGATCAGAGATGCTCTGGCGTACCGCAAGAGCTCACTTCTCCGGATAGCCCGTTTCATTGTCAAACGCCAGCCAGAGTTTTTCCGCAAGGGGGCGGGAGCTCTGGATCCCATGAACTTAAAGGAAGCATCCGAAGAATTGAAACTGCATATTTCCAGTATCAGCCGGATTGTTTCCCATAAGTACTGCCAGACCCGGTGGGGAGTACATCCTCTGAAGATATTTTTCCCGCATGGGATCAAAACCCGGGAAGGATTAATATCCATCGGACGGATTAAGGAAATGATCACAGAGATCATCCAGGGCGAGGACACGGCAACCCCTTTCAGCGATGAACAAATTGCGGAAATAATGACGAAAAATGGAGTTCTAATCCGGAGAAGAACCGTCGCGAAATACAGAAATTTGCTACACATGCCATCGGCATTCAAAAGAAAGGCAATTAAAAATTAAACCCAAGGGGGAACCATGAACATTTCCTACTATTTTAAGAATCTGGAATCAACCCAGGCCATAAAAGATTACACCGAAGAAAAAGTAAAAAAACTCTATGGCAGATTAACCCACATTGAGGGAGTGGATGTTAGATTTTCCCTCCAAAGACAAAACCAGATATTTGAAATAACCATAAGAGGCGACGCGGCAGTATTTCATTTGAGAAAAGAGAATAAAGATCTGTACGCAGCCATAGACACCGCCATTGACGCAATTGCCCTGCAGATTGAAAAACACCATAATAAATTTGAAAGCCGGCATTTGGAAGATGACCTGCAATACGGAGCCATTCCACTTGCGTCTTCCACCAAATCCAGTGATGAAATGCTCATTTCTGTCTATGAAGCCCCCGCCAAACCCATGGATGACCTGGAAGCGGTTTTACAATTACGGGCACAAAGATTCCGCTTTTTAATGTACCACCGCATGAACGAACGGAAATATTCCGTGGCTTTTGGAAGGCCGGATGGTAACTATTCCATTATTTCTCCGCTGAATGAACGGGGTCAGTATGAGGAGCATGTGGTGAAGGTGGATTCCCTCAAGAATGATATTGAGGCCATTTCCGTTTCCATGTATCCCATGACCATTACCACCATCGGGGAGGCACTGGAAAAAATGGATGAAAACAATCTGGAGTATTTTGCTTTTGTGAATGAAGAAACCATGAGAATGAATGTTCTCTTTCACGAAAGAAACGGCGGAATTTCCCTGAAAAAGCCTGCTATTTGATATCGCCATGGCCTCTGGACTGAAAATTAAAACAATTCTGGAACACGCTTCCGAATTTTCCATGGAATTGCTGAATCCGGGAGTGGATCTGCAAAAAGAAGTCAAGGAAAGCGATCTGAACCGTCCCGGTCTGGCGTTGGCGGGGTTTTTTGAAAACTTCGCAGCCAGCCGGGTACATGTATTTGGCATGGGGGAATGGTCGTATATCATGTCCCTGAATGCGGACGTACTGACAGAACGCCTGGAATCATTTTTCCAGTATGATGTCCCCTGTTTGATTTTCACCCATGACAATTCGCCGCCGGAGCATTTCATTCAAATGGCCAGCGAAAAAAAAATTCCCATATTGAAGACAAAACAAACCACCCATACATTTCTGGAAAAATTCTCCAGTTTTCTGGATGAAAATCTGGCACCCTCCCAAACCATTCATGGGGGTTTGATCGAGGTGTTTGGGGTGGGAGTCTTAATCAAGGGAAAAGCCGGCATCGGTAAAAGTGAAACCATGCTGGAACTGGTGGAACGCGGACACCTCATGGTGGCCGATGACGCAGTGGAAATCAAGCTGGTTCATGGTTCCCGTCTTTATGGCTATTCAAATGAAACCCTGGGTTATCACATGGAAATCCGGGGGTTGGGGATAATCAATGTTAAAGATTTATTTGGTTCCGGAAGTGTTAGGAAATTTAAGAGAATTGATCTCGTGGTGACTCTGGTAGAATGGAATGATGAACAAAATGCTAAAATCGAAGATGACAGGCTTAAATTGGAAGAAAATACGGAAGATATTCTGGGTTTTCCTGTTTCCCGTCTGGTGATTCCCATTCGTCCGGGGAGGAATATACCAATTTTGATTGAAACAGCGGCAAAAAACTATAACCTGATATCCATGGGTCTGCATCCGGGAAGAATATTTAACGAAAAGTTAAAGCAAGTTATAGATGATAAAACCAAGAAAGCAAAGGTATAAATATGTATTCAGAAACTGTTACCGTAAATATTGACAGTGGCGTTCATGCCCGGCCAGCGGCTATGTTTGTCAAACTGGCAAACCGGTTTCATGATGCAGAAATTTATGTGGAAAAAGAAAACGCAAAGATTAATGGAAAAAGCGTTATGGGGTTGATGATTCTGGCATTAAACAAAGGAACCGTGATCACCATTTCCGCCGAAGGATCGGAGGAAGAGCAGGCCGTAAAAGAATTGGCGGATCTTGTCCGGAATGACTTTGACCGGGAAGATCTGGTGCGTTCTTAGCGTTGCGGGCAAAATCCGGATACCACACAGGACTCACAGTTTTTTTTCCGAGCAGGACAATAACTTCTCCCCAGGAAAATCAGATATGTGGAAAAATCAATCCAGGTGTCTTGTGGCCAGACCTCCATTAAATCCCGCTCTATTTTAACGGGATCCGTTTGATCGGTGAAGCCCATCCTGTATGCAATCCTTTTTACGTGGGTGTCCACCACAACCCCCGGAGCTTCCCCAAAGGCCATGTTCATGATCACATTGGCACTCTTCCGGCCAATTCCCGGCAATTCCAGAAGGCATTCAAAATCCCGGGGGACATGACCGCCGTATTTTTCCGTTAATTTCCGGGCTAATCCCACAATGTGGCGGGCTTTGTTATGATAGAATCCCGTGGAGAAAATAATTTTTTCCACGTCCGATATCTTTGCCACTGACAGATCCTGCATTCTGGGATAACGGGAAAACAGATCCGGCGTGACCTCATTGACCTGCTTGTCCGTACACTGGGCGGATAAAATGACAGCCACAGCAAGCTGCTCAGGAGAGGAAAAATTCAGTGGCGGGACAATGGGGCCATATTCTTTTTGCAAAAGGTGAAATATTTTGCGGGCTCTTTCTTTTTCTTCCATAATCTCCGGGAATTAAATCCCGCTTCCTTTTATTTTTTTATAGCGGAAGAAAACTTCATCCTTTCTTCTTTCCAGATGGATCAGCCGAAATTTCTGCAAAGAGGAAATCCAGGCGGAGGTGAGTATCCGGTCTTCCCCCGGAGAATTGAGAGTATACGGCACCATGGTAAAATAAATTTCATCAATCATATCTTCGTGATGAAAAGCAGCATTCAGCCGGGGGCCGCCTTCCAGCAGGATTTTTTTCCGGTTTCCCGCCACCGGAGGTAGCATTTCCGGCAAATCCCGCAGGGAACCGATGTTCAGAAATGTCCACTTATTTCCAATGGAATCCAGAATGGCGTTTTCCTCTTCCAGTGTTTCATTTTGGGCAGTCATATAGTGCTTTCTTTCTGTGATGAGGTGATCTCTGAATTTTTCCACATCCGATGCGGACGCCCCCATAATAGCTATAACTCCGGGACGATGGGGCTTATACCAGAACCGGGACTGGGGAGGCAAGCTCATCGCGGTATCCCGCAGCAGGATGACGGTGCGAGGATGGAAAGGGGAATCTGGTTTTTTTCTGATATAGAAATTGGGATTATCATGGACAATGGAATTTCTGCCGGTAATGAGATAATCTGCCCATTCCCGGAGCTTGTCCATCCGCCGCTTATCTTCCGCACTGCCCAAGTTCCAATGGTTGCCCGGAAGTACGGTATGCCCATCCATAGTCTGGGCCATGTTCACACGGATAATATATTTTTTTTCAGTAACGGGCAAACCGGCTCCGGTCATCGGCAATGTTTATATATGCCAGCACCATCGCTAAAATGCCAAAGATAAAATACGTACTGAAGATCACGCTCACATTGGCTATTATGAGATCCAGACTGAAATCCTTCATGTTGAGCCAGGCAGGAAGCAGGTACGCTGTGTATTTTCCATAAGCCGGGGGGATCATACCGCCAATCAAAGAATGAAGATGGCCAATATAAAAGCTCATCATTTCCCCAAAAGGATTCACGCCGATGTATAATAACAAAATTAAAATGATCCCGGAACCAATGCTGGCAAAGAGGGCGTATTTTATGACCATCAAAAGTCCATGGATGACATGGGGGAGTTTTTTTCTGGATTCATAATAGTTGCGGAACATGCCGTACACCCCATGTATCTGGAAAAGAAAGAAGATATAATTCAGATAGGGTACATGCAATAGCCAGATGAACGCACTGGAGCGGCGGCGGATGGTAGAGTTCTGTGTGGCAATTCTCATGGGATAACCTGTCACGTTTCCGTTCGGCGTCAACTATATTGTTTCCATTTCTCTTCACCATGGATGTATAAAACATCTTGACGGGTGGTATTGCAAGCCGATGGATTCGTATGCTGCAGAAAAGTACAGAGAAAGCACAGAAAATTCGCGATGATTTAATGATGATGATGACCCTTTTCCGGGAAGTACTGGATGAAGAAAATACCAATGAATTGTCTCTGTATCTCCCCTGGATTGGGAACAAACTTCCATCCGATCCGGAGTGTTTCCCTCCCAAACTTCCCCACGCGTATTCCATATCCTTTGAGTTACTGAATATGGTGGAAGAAAATGCGGACGCCCAGTTGCGACGGAAGAATGAGGGCAGAGAAGACTCCGCTCCCAATTCCGGCCTATGGGATTACAATCTGAATCGGCTGGAAAAAGATGGGTTGACACCGGAAGAGATTGCCGCTACCCTATCAGGAATCCATGTGGAGCCGGTTCTGACCGCCCACCCCACGGAAGCCAAAAGAGCCTCTGTTCTGGAACACCACCATGATATTTATGTAAATCTGGTCAAGCTGGAAAACTCCATGTTCACGGAAGCGGAACGGCATATCATTGAAGAAAATATCAAAACAACCTTGGAAGTCCTATGGCGGACAGGAGAAATTGCCGGTAAAAAGCCGGAAGTCCTGGACGAGCTGAATAATATAATCCATTATATGCGGGATATTTTTCCGGAAGCCCTGAAAAGGCTGGACGACCGCCTGAAATCATCGTGGGAACGCCATGGCTTTGAACGGAAGCTGCTCCAGGATCCGGATGTTTTTCCCCGGATCACCTTTGGAAACTGGGTGGGCGGGGACCGGGATGGTCATCCTCTGGTGAATGCCACGATAACGGAGAAAACCCTGGTCATTTTACGAAATACTGCCCTGCGGATGATCCGGGAGGCATTATTCCGTCTGGCAAAAAAGCTCAGTATTTCCGACCGTCTTTTTCCTGTCCCGGAGTATATCCAGAAAAAAATCATGCGGATGGAAGAGGAAATCAGTAAGGCAGGACAATCTGCTTATTATAAAAACGAAGGGGAATCCATCCGCCGTTATATTAATCTGATGATAGCAAAGATCCCGCAGGATGCCCATGCCCCCATCCGGGAAAATGAACCGAATGCTCTCCACATTGCCTATCTTTCCCATCTTGAACTGATCAGCGATCTGCGGCTTTTACGGCGGTCTCTGGTGGAAATGAAGGCATACCGAACATCCGGGCGGAATATTTTCCAGCTTATCCGGCTGGTGAAAACCTTTGGATTTCATCTGTCTGCCCTGGATGTGAGGCAGAATTCCCTTTATCATGAAAAAGCTTTTTCCCAGATTCTGGAGGCATCCGGAATTTCCCCCCGCGAATATCTGGATCTGGATGATGCCGGCAAATTTGCGTATTTATCCAGAGAACTGGAATCCCCCCGTCCGTATCTGGCCAGAAACCAGAACGCCGGGGAGGAAGCGACAGAAATTCTGAACACGTTTAATGTCCTCCGGAAATATATGGAAAACTTTGGAGCATCCGGGCTGGGGAATTACGTGGTGAGTATGACCAGATCCGCCGCCGATCTGCTGTTAATCTATATCTTTGCACGGGAAGTGGGATTTTTAATCCGCAAGGGAAATAAAGTCATTTTCCCGATTCCGGTCTGCCCTCTTTTTGAAACCGTGGAGGATCTGAACAATGCACCTGGCATTCTGGGTTTTTTTTTCCGTAATGCGGTAACCATCCACAGTATGGAATACATCAAGGACAGGGATAACCTGGGGCAGAAAACCCAGACCGTCATGGTGGGTTACAGCGATAGCAATAAAGATGGCGGAATCCTCGCAGCGGCCTGGGGTCTTTATGGAGCCCAGAGGGCAATGGTGGACGTCTCCGAATCCCACTCCGTAAAGATACGCTTTTTCCATGGAAAAGGGGGTACCATCAGCCGGGGTGCGGGACCCACCCATCGTTTTCTGGATGCTCTTCCCAAAGGATCTGTAAAAGGAGATATCCGCATCACAGAGCAGGGGGAAACCATTTCCCATAAATACGCAAATTATACCGGAGCCACCTATAATCTGGAACTCTTAGCCGCCGGGGTTCTGGGGGCTTCACTGGCATCCAAACCGCCGGAAGACAATAAATTGACGGAAATTTTTAACTATCTATCGGAAGTCAGCCGGCAGACTTACCAGAAGCTGGTTACCCATGAAAATTTTATCCAGTTTTTCAACGAAGCCACACCCATAGATGCCATTGAAAAAGCACACATTGGCTCCCGCCCCACCCGGCGTACCGGCAGGAAGACAATTTTTGATCTGCGGGCCATCCCTTGGGTGTTTTCCTGGAACCAGTCCCGTTTTTATCTGACGGGCTGGTTTGGAGTGGGCTCTGCTCTGGGATCACTGCGGGAAACCCGTCCGGAGGATTATCAGTATTTCAAGAAAGGAATTGGAAGCTGGTCCTTTGGAAAATACATTTTTACCAATATTGAAACCAGTATCTCCAGTGCGGATATAGATGTCATGCGGGACTATGCTTCCATGGTGCAGGATACCTCCATCCGGGATTTTTTCTGTGCAAGCATCCAGAAGGAATACCTTCTTTCCCGGGAAATGCTGAATGATTTGTTTGACGGAGAAATGGAACGCCGCCGTCCCGGTTTAACATCCACTCTGCGGCACAGAGCGGAACCGCTGCGGTTATTACATATTTCCCAGATATATCTTTTGAAAGAATTCCGGAAAGCGGATGAGGCGGGAAAAACGCAGCTCCTTCCCCGGCTTCTACAGTCCATAAACGCCATAGCCGCTGGACTCAGAACCACGGGATAAAATTTTCTTCAGAAATGGATGTAGTAATCCCCGTACTGGTCGGCATCCAGAATTCTGTCCTTCCAGAAATAGGTGACTCCGGGACGTCCAGTGGTGACAATCCTGCCGATGGGATATCCGCCCAAAGAGACAATTTTTTTCTCCCATGTGGCGGAGATTTTTTCACGGGAAACCAGAAACACGGCAGCAAAATCCTCTCCGCCGTTCATCAAAAAGGATATTTTTTTTCTTTCCGGCATCCGGGAAAACGCCGCAAAGGATGGAATGGCGGAAAGATCAATTTCCATTTCAATGGAATTTTCATCGGCGAGGATAGCCAGAGTTTCCCGCAGGCTGTCTGACTGGTCCACGGAGGCGGAAATTTTCTCTTCAGAAACAATACGGGAGAATTTCCACTGGGCATGGGGACGGCAGTGTGCCCTCCGGGGAATAGCCGGAATTTTTTCTCCAGATTGCAAAAGCTCCAGACCATATCCGGAAAGGCCGGGTTTTCCCATGATATAAACAACATCGCCCGGAAGGATATTTTTCCCTTTGCGGGGAATAAACCCGTCCGATGTGCCCAGCATGGTCAGCGTAAAATGAATGGCGGAAGATGCCGTGGTATCTCCTCCCAGAAGCAGAATCCTGCGACGGGCTAAGTGGCGGAGGAATTCCCTCTGGAAATCCATGATGAAAGGAGACTGGATTTCTGCCGGGGGGATTTGCACGCCCAGAAAAGCATAAGCGGGAATTCCTCCTTTCAGCAGAATGTCGGAGGCGTTCATTTCAATAAGTTTGATGGCCACATCGCGACCGGAGCACCATTCCTTCCGGAAGTGGTAGCCTTCCGCCATGGAATCCACCGTTATGGTGAGTTTTTTTCCTTTGAGGACATCCAGCCCAATGGCCGCAGCGTCATCCCCAATGCCCAGAATCCCCTCCGGAACGGAAATAGTCTCTGCCATGGAATGGATGAAGGAAAATTCCCGGCTGTGGTTTCTATTCATGAAATTTTTATAAATTATTTCTTCGCGGATAATTCCAGGGATTTATGGTAAGCAGCCAGAACCCCTTCTGTAACGGCGGTTTCCAGGCCGGCTTTTTTCATGGCCAGGATTCCCGCTATGGTTGTTCCGCCCGGAGAGGTCACTTCATGGATGGCCTTTTCCGGTTCCACATTTTTTTCCCGCAAGAGGTGGGCAGACCCGTACAGAGTGTTCACAGCCAGCCGGCGGGCATCCGGGCGGCTTAACCCCAGGGAAACCCCGACATTTTCCATGGCAGAGGCAAAAAGGTAAACATAGGCGGGACCGGAGCCGGAGAGAGCAGTCACGGCATGAAGCTTTTCTTCATCCGCCACATAAAATGCGTCTCCAGTTTTCCGGAAAAGATCCAGATAAAAAGATTTATCCTCTTCCGTGACATTATCAGATGCGAAGAGAACACTCATTCCGGAAAGGTACTGGAGTGGCGTATTGGGCATGACCCGGATCACCGGATTTTCCCGCCCATTGGCTTTACGGATGGCATCCACCGTAACCCCCGCCGCAATGGATACCAGAGTGCGGTTATCTGATATTAGAGAAACCACCCTGCCCACATCCTGGGGTTTTACGGCCAGAATGAGATCATGACCGCCCAAATAGATTTCCCGTGGGTCATCCAGCCGGGTAAAATTTCCGCCGGAGGCCGGGCCGTCATTGCGGATATCATAGCCCAGAATGCGGATATCCGTACCCTGCAATGCGGTAAGGATAGCGGAACCCATGTTCCCCAAACCAATAATGGCGATGGTTTTTTTCATAAAATATCCTCTCCTTCCACGGCTTTTTCATCGGCGGTATGGAACATTGCGATGGGTTCACCGTATTTCATTTTTTGTCCTTTATCCAGGGACATAAACTGGCCTTTACCGTTTTCAATGATCAGGATTACCGTGGAGCCCAGCTCAAAACGACCCAGCTCCTCCCCTTTCCGGAGATATTTTTCCGTAACATAGAGATGCTCTTTGGGAGAACGGAACCAGTTATTCGTGGTCACTTCTGTATCATAAGACACCTTAATTTTCCCCACATTGGTGGCTCCAATTTTTACCACCGCCAGTTTTCCATATTCTGTTTGTAAATACGTGATGAGCCTTTCATTGCGGGAAAACAGTTTTTTAATGGTGGAAACAGCAATGGTATTCACCGGAAAAAGCTTCCCGGGTTTGTAGTAATAACCCAGGATTCGTCCATCATAGGGGGTATGGATGCGGTGGTAATCCTGCGGTGAGAGATAAATAATGGCGTATTCCCCTTCTGAAAATTCCGGATAAAATGTCTCTGTCCCCAAAAGCTCCTTTATGGAAAATTCAATCCCTTTGGCCTGTATCAGAGACCCGGAAATAATCTGTCCATAGCTCAGGAGAGTCCCATCCACCGGAGATACAATCACACTTTCCTCGTTATCAATAATCCGCAGGCCATTTTTCAGATACCGGGTGAAAAGAGAATTCAGGGAAGAATAGCTGGTCAGGGAAAGCTCCGCTTCATCCGCTTTGATTCCGGTAATCCGGGAAAAGGCAAGGATGACGGGAATCATTACATAACGAGGAAGCTGGAGACGTGCCAGATATCCGGCCAGTTTGCTGATGGTGTTTTTGGGAAGCAGGGAAAGAATCTTCACATAAACCCACACAATGAAATCATATTTATGGGGATATATTGCAAAATATTCTTTTGTCTCTCTTATCACAATTCCGGAGAGAAGGATAAGGGCAATCAGGTTGGGAATGGCCATCAAACCATTCGCAATATCAGAGAGTTTCCAGATCAGACCGATGTCTGTCCCCATCCCGCCAATGAATACCATGATGACATAAAAAATCCGGTATGGCAGGACCAGTCCGCCCCCGCCCAGATAGACCAGGGCACGGTCGCTGTAGTGGTACCAGCCAACGATGGTGGACGCAACAAACAGAAAAAGCCCGTAAGTGACAATTTCCTTACCAATGGGCCCCAAAATGGTGAAAAAAACGGATGAGGTAAACACGTCTTTTATGTCCACGGCCTGGGCGGAAAAAATATCGGTAATGCCCCGCCAGACCATCACCGGATTTTCCGATCCGGAGACAAAGGAGACAAACTGCGGCATTTTCTCCGCGAGGACTTTCCCGGTTTCCGCTTTGGAAGCGATAGCATGGGAGACAATCTGTACTCCGCTTTCCTGCATTCCAATGATAATGACCAGACCGGTCAGGGTACAGATTAGAAGAGTATCCAGAAACGGAGCCATCATGGAAACCAGACCCTGTTTGACCGGAAACTCCGTGGAAGCGGAAGCCGCCGCCATGGGAGTGGAGCCCAGGCCGGCTTCATTGGAAAAAAGACCTCTTTTGATACCAATATTGATGGTGGTTGCCAGAAGCATCCCAAAGGTACCGGCCACAGCAGAAACCGGCGTGAAGGCATAGGTAAAAATCATTCCGAATGCGTCCGGTATGTGGCGGTAATTGGCAAGGATAATCCAGACCGAGCCCAGAAAATACAATGCCCCCATAAAAGGAACAATCATGGAAGAAATTTTACCAATCCGTTTGACTCCGCCCAGAATGACCAACCCTGTAAACAATGCCAGAAACAAGCTTGTATAAAGCCGGGGAATCTGCAAACCGGATGCTTCCATCGCTCCAGCCGCCGCATTGGCCTGAACCGTGTTCCCAATACCAAACGCCGCTATTAAGGTTAAAACCGCAAAGAGAATGCCCAGCCATTTCTGGCCCAGGCCATGCTCAATATAATACATGGGTCCGCCGGAATATCCATGCGGAGTGGACTGGCGGAATTTTACGGCCAGGACAGCCTCCGCATACGTGGTGGCCATCCCCAGAAAAGCAGTGACCCACATCCAGAAAAGTGCCCCCGGCCCGCCAATGAGAAGAGCCCCGGCAACGCCCACAATATTTCCGGTGCCGATGGTGGCACTGAGGGCGGTGGAAAGGGCCTCAAAATAGCTGATGTCCCCGCTTCTGCCTTCCTTGTTTTCTTCTTTGTCCCGCCCGATGGAAATACGCACGCCGTAAAAGAAATACCGTAATTGTATGAAAACCAGACGGAAGGTGTAATAAAGGCCGGTTCCCAAAAGGAGCACAACCAGTGGGGGACCCCATACATAATCCGCAATCGTCTGAAAAAATTCACCCATTTTTCTTGACTACCATTTGGAATTCCATTCCACGTGGACGGATATTCACTTTGACCTTGTGGTCTGCCATGCTCAGGATGTTGTCCATATAATAATCTTCTTCCACTTTCTTATTATCATCCGTTACCACTGTCCTGCGGGCAACCTTCCGTTCAAAAAATGCCGGTGGGTTCTGGATAATACCGCCTCCCGAAATATCCTCCACCGATTTGCGGTGCCCGGAATAAGAGGACTCATGGCGGTCATCAATACGCAGACCAATTACCACTGCACCCACGCTGGAGGCGAATATAAAGAAGAAGATAATCAGATATTTTTTCAATGCCAGTCGTGGATACATCCGAGAAGCCCGGACAGAGATCAGAATAAATGCAGCCAGAACTAACGCAAATCCCCAAAAAACCACTCCACC
Source organism: Leptospira biflexa (assembly GCA_020721865.1). Classification (GTDB taxonomy): domain Bacteria; phylum Spirochaetota; class Leptospiria; order Turneriellales; family DYLW01; genus DYLW01. The sequence continues at coordinate 16,434 of DYLW01000040.1, forward strand.
AAAAGTTGTCATGATGCCATAACTGCGATTTTATTGAACCAAACAAGAAGTTTTTTGCGGGAGAGACCTCCCTATGATGCCATCAATTTTTTTTTGTTGCACTTCAGATTTGAATTAGGCGGAAAGTTAAACCCCTCCGCAAAAACTCTTTTCACGGCAGGCATAAAATAAACTTTCGATTTATGCACATACCATCGTTTCAAATTGACCCATCGGCATGGGTGGACGGAAAATACCTTCGCGGCAAGGAACTGGCCGGAGAGATACGGAAAAAAATCCGGGACAAGGCCGCCCTCCAGAGAGTGGTTCCCGGGCTGGCCGCTTTGCTGGTGGGGAATGATCCTGCCAGTGAAATTTATGTCTCCAGCAAGGAAAAAAACGCAAGCGAGGTGGGGTTCTATTCCATCGTAAAAAAAATGCCCCAGACATCCACAACGGAAGAAATTCTGGAGATTGTGGACGAATGGAACCACGATGACAAAATCCACGGAATTCTGGTGCAGCTCCCTCTCCCCCCGCAGATTGATGAAGCCCGGGTTTTACAGACCATTTTACCGGAAAAAGACGCCGATGGATTTCATTATGAAAACATGGGACGCCTCATGGCAAAGGCAGACGGGACAGTCGCGTGCACTCCGCTGGGGGTGATGGTGATGCTCAAGGAAGCGGGGATTGAGACCACCGGAAAAAATGCGGTGGTACTGGGAAGATCCAATATTGTGGGCAAACCCATGGCACAGCTCCTTCTGGATGGGGGAAACTGCACGGTGACGGTGTGCCACTCCCGAACAAAGAATATTAACGATATCATTTCCCAGGCGGATATTCTGGTTTCTGCCATGGGCGTTCGCGGAATTGTGGATGAATCCCGGATCAAACCCGGCAGTGTGGTCATTGATGTGGGGATGCACCGGGTGGATGGAAAACTCAAGGGGGATCTGGATTATGAAAAAACCCTGGATAAGGTGGCCTATGTCACGCCCGTACCCGGAGGGGTGGGCCCCATGACCATTGCCATGCTTCTGTATAACACATACCGCAACGCCATCTTGCTGACAAGGAGCCAGCTATGAGTACAGATTTATCCATCTATCCGGAGGATATAGAATCCATCCCTTTTGCCCACCCCGAAAAAATTCTGGATATTGCTGCCGGCTGGCCATCCATGGGGAAAACGGCGGGTGGCCAAACCATTCCGTTCCGGCATTTTCCATCGGAGGGGGGGAAGCATTCTGTCCTGCTGGTGGGCGGAGTGCACGGAAACGAAACAGAAGGCATCATTTTCCTGCATGATTTTATCCGGAAATATCTGACCGGGCGGGACACATCGCCGTTTCCCTTTCATCTATGGGTGATCCCGGTTTTCAATGTGGATGGGCTTCTGGCCTTCACCCGGCAGAATGCAAACCGGGTGGATTTGAACCGGAATATGAACACAAAAGACTGGACCAGCGAAGTGGCCAAAGAAAAATACTATCCGGGTCCCCATTCCGGAAGCGAACCGGAGACCATGGCCATGGAATCCTTTCTGGCGGACAATAAAATGGATTATATTATATCCTTCCATTCCTGGAAGCCCATGATCAATTTAAACGGCCCGGCGATGGATTTTGCCCGGAAAATGCATGAATACCTGGATTTTCCCATCGTGGAAGATATTGGATATCCCACTCCGGGGTCGCTGGGAACATACTCCGGGTGGGAAAGGAATATTCCCACCATTACGCTGGAATTCCAGAGAGGGTTGGAGCACGAAAAAATATTTCCCCTCGCGGAAAAGGGAATTCTCCATTCTTTTACGGTATTGGATAAATAAGAGGGAGGCTACTTTTCTATCGGTTCGGACTTTTGAGGGGCTTTTGTTTCATTATATCCGTACTGGACTTCTCCATCGCTCAGGAGAGAGAGTGCCTGTACCGCTCGTTTGCGACCTTTCATTGAGCGGGGAACATCCAGAAGCGGCAGGTTTTCCACCACATCAAAACACGCTACGGTAATTTCATACTTTCTGTTTTTTGCCAGGTTGATCACCCGGCCAATATCTAATTCTTTCATATTCGTCTTGACAGCTTAATAAGCTCAGAGGCAATAGCGTGAATGTTTGATATCCTGTCCAGCATAATTAGCCCTTTCCGGCCGTTAAAAAGTTTTAAACCGGAAATGAAGAGGGGATTTGTCTACCATAAAAGTTATGAGAAACTGGAAAATATGTCTGTGATTCCCGGTAAAAAATATTTACAGCTCAAAGAACGGCTGATTAAATCGGACTGGGTGAAAAATATTCCCATTTTTGAAATTGACAGAAAACCGGAGCGGGAAGAATTGCTGCTCTCCCATACCCCGGATTATCTGGATGATTTCTTTGAGCTGAATCTCACGGATAACATCATGAGCTCAGAAATTCCACTGACCTATGAAATTATTAACTTTTTTCTGTATTCCACCCGTGGGACATATCTTGCATTGGAAATGGCATATAAAAGCGGAGGCATTTTTGCAAATCTTTCCGGAGGCTTCCACCATGCTTTCTGTTCCCATGCGGAGGGTTTCTGCTATCTGAACGATGTGGCTTATGCCATTGAGAATTTTCAGAAAAATTACGGGAAGAAAAAAATCCTGGTGATTGATCTGGACATCCACCAGGGCAATGGCATCTGCTACTGCTATGGGAAACGCACCGATGTCTATGTGTTCAATATTTATCAGGAAGATAATTACCCCAAAAAAGAGGAAGCTCAACTGAATATTGGTCTGCCTTCCGGAACGGATGGAAAGGAATATCTGGCTAAACTGGCGGAGGCACTGGATCTCATTTCCCGGGAATTTCAGGCCGATCTGGGAATTTATCTGGCGGGTGCCGACCCTTACGAACATGATATTCTGGGAGGATTTCTGCTTTCCAAAGAGGAACTCATAAAGCGGGACCAGATGGTGAAATTGTACTTTAGAGAAAGAAACATCCCTTATATCATTTTAATGGCCGGTGGGTACGCCATACGAGAATCCGATGTGATTGATATTCATTATAATACACTAAAGGTATCTTTAACCGAGAACAAATAAAATGAAAAAGATAACGTTGCTTGCGGTGCTTTTTTTTGCGGGGATATTGTTTGCCTGTCACTTTGATCCGGAACCCCCCACAGAGGAAGAGCTGAACCAGAATGAAAAAAATCTGTATGTCCATTTGACCGGATTCCCCGCTTCCCGGCGGATCTGGGTGGAATACACGGATGGGAAAGGGACAACCATTGTACAGGATCCATTGTATATTTCCAGAGATGGCAGCTTTTATGGGACCATCCACCTATCCTCCAGCACAAGCAGTTATTCCATCATTGTCACCGTGGACCAGTCCGGAGACGGGGCTTCCGGAACCGGAGATAAGAAACTCACCCACAACGGGCTTTTCCCTTCCGGAGCGGAAGAAACCTGGCTGGAGAAATCCCTGACCGATTTTGGGAATATATAGTATAATGAACGGAAACAGCAAAATGATAAAAGCGGGGTTTTTCCTCCTTCTTGCGGTGCCCTTATTTATTTCATTTTTTCCAGTGGAATCATCACCGCTCATTACCTCTTCCCGGATGGATTATTCCCGTGAGGATCTGGAATCCTATCCGGACGGTGGCTCCCTCCATTATTTTCTGGAATACCGGAGCCTTTCCACCATCGTCTCCAACATAGAATCCAATGGATTCAGCGAAACGGAGCGTACCATCGCCTCCCGGCACACGTCTTCCATTTACTGGCAGCGTTATTATCTGCGGGATTTGTCCCTGAATGATCCCATGAACCCCGGGCAGGCATTCCTCCGGATTCCTTTTGCATTTCTGGGATCGCTGGGAATTTCTCCGGATATGGATCTTTTTGCCGGTGGCTATGGCACGCATTTTTACCCGCGATCCTTTTCCCCCGGCGTCCCGGAAGCGAAGGCCACAACCTCTTATCTCTCTTCCGTGGATATGGCCTTCCCACTGGGGGGAGCTTCCTGGATGCCCCGCTATACCTTTGACCGGGAGCCAGCCACAGAATGGGGAGCGGCAGAGAATGCCCGGAAGTTTTCCCCCTCCGGCTCCTTCCACCAGAGTATCCTCCATCCATACCCATCCGGCGGGCAAATCCTGGCCGGAGCGGAAGGACTTTTTTATCAAAGAAAATTCCAGCGTGCCGGAGAAAATCCCCAGTATCCTCACGCACCGGAAAGCTATGTTTATTCGGAATCTTCCCGTGCCACGGCCATGCTGGATTATTCAGAGGCGGAAGAGACTTTTTTCACCTTTTTATATCAATACCAGCAAAATGATCATGACGGTGCGGAGTTTTTCCTGAAGCCGGAAAACACCCGGAAAACCCAGAGCCATGCCGTGCATCTATCCGGAGGAACCCGCCTGGAGAACGGGGGGAAAACCTGGAAAATCCAGTCCGGGCTTTCCGTAAAAAATCTTCAGGAAACAATGAACTCCGGCTTTGTGTTCCGGACGCTGGAGGATTCCGTCAATGAGTATTCCCCCATTTTGCCGGAGAAGAATGGAACGTCGCTTACCTGGGAAACCATTGTGGATATATATGAGCAGAATTCTGTTTTTCTTCTCCAGCCGGATTTCTATGAAGTTAAATTCTGGCTGGATAATATTGCAAAAAAAGAATCCTATCCCGGCAATATGGTGGGGGAGTTTTACGGAAGCCATGCACTGTATTTGACCCGTTACGACAATCCATCCTTCCAGAATACGTCCCTTTTCCATCTCCATCCATCGGCCAGATGGGATAAAAAGAAAAACGCTTTTGAAGCAACGGGCTCCGTGGGTGTCCTCATGGAGACCGCACCCTCCGTGTACCGGATGGACCCGTCCCTCTCTGTGGATGGGCGGTATAAAGTGAAGGAAAGCTTAACCCTGGTTTTTGGGATGGCTCATGATCCGGTACCTGTCACCTCCACAGAAGCGGATTTTCTGGATAAAGATTATCTCTCCGGATACCGCTATTTCTGGAGTGACAATAACGCAAACGGAATTTATGACACGGCGGATACACTTACCGTGAAAAATGCCACCGGCTCTGATTTCCACGGAAAAGACGCGGAATTGAAAATGCCGGTTTCCGAAAAATTCCGCTTGGGCGTGGAAGTCCCCCTGAAGAAGGAACATTTTTATACATTTCTGATCAATGGAAGGTATTTCCGCAATCTGCTTACCGTGGAAATGGATGAAGAATCCGGCGTGGTTTATTCCCCCATGGCCGCAAGCACCATCCCCGGAGGCATCATCTACAACCGGACGGATACGCAATTCGGAAACGAGAAATATATTTTAAAAAATTCAGACAAGCCGGCGTTCCTTTTGGCCTTTGAAACCCAGCTCATCAAAAATCCCCACTCCGGCAGTATCTGGTTTTATGAAATTCTTCTGGGGGCGTATTATTCGGAGGCGACCCTGCCCATGGGAACCGGTCCATTTTATAACGATGTGGGGTACTATTCAGAAAGTACCACTAATCCAAATTCCATGCTCACGGCGTGGGCACGTCCGGATTATGACCGGGCTTATGTGATCCATATCATGGGAGGATTCTCCTTTGCCCGGTGGTGGAAACTTTCCGGAATACTCCGCTACCGGGATGGAGAACCCATCGGCTATTATACCATCGCCGATGGGTTAAACCAGGGAGCGGAAGCCGTCCAGACATATTACCGCTCCAAACCGGATAAGGGAATGCCCCGCCTCACCTATGCCATGAGCCTGGATATGCGTCTGGCCTTCACCCGAAAAACCGGTGGAAATAAATTTGCCGCATATCTGGATATTTATAATTTATTAAATTCACGCACGGAAATCCGGGAATACCTCCTGGAGAATGACTATCTCCGGGATCCGCTGGAAACAAACATGGAAAGGTCTGTCCGGCTGCGGCTGGAATATGCTTTCTAACCGGCAGTCTGCTGCAGGGATGACATCATCCGTAAATATGCGTCAATAAATTTGTCCAGGTCCCCATCCATCACCGCCTGGATGTTTCCGGTTTCATATCCCGTGCGGGTGTCCTTCACCAGATTATATGGATGGAATACATAAGAGCGAATCTGGTTTCCCCAGGAAATGTCCTTTCTCTCTCCGGATTTGGAATCAATCTCTTTCTGTTTTTCTTCCCTCGCCAACTCATACAGACGGGCCCGGAGCATTTTCATGGCCGTGGATTTATTTTTAATCTGACTCCGTTCATTCTGCACCGCCACCACAACCCCGGTGGGCTCATGGGTGATCCGCACGGCGGAATCCGTTTTATTGATATGCTGACCACCGGCACCGCTGGAACGGTATGTGTCAATCCGCAAATCCTTTTCATTGATATCCACTTCCACATCATCGGAAATTTCCGGGGACACATGGACAGACGCAAACGATGTGTGCCGCCGCTTATTGGAATCAAACGGAGAAATACGCACCAGCCGATGGATTCCGTTTTCCGCCTTGATGTACCCATAGGCATTAATTCCCTTAATCAGCAGCGTGACATTTTTTATGCCGGCTTCCTCTCCCTCCTGGTAGTCAATCAGATCCACCTCATATCCCTTTTTCTCCGCCCATCGTAAATACATCCTGTACAGCAGATCCGCCCAGTCATGGGACTCCGTTCCCCCTGCTCCCGGATGGATATTCAAAAAGGCGTTTCTGTGATCATCATCCCCGGAAAGCAGGCTCTCCAGATCCAGAGCGTCAAATTTTGTTTTAATGGAATAATATTTTTCTGATAATTCCGGGAGAAGAGATGTATCTTTCTCCATTTTTGCGATCTCCACATATTCCCGGAGATCAGCAATTTCCAGTTTCAGGTTCTGCCAGCCGGAGAGCTTTTTTTCCAAGGCCGATAGTTTGGCCTGGATATCCTGCACCTCCGAACGACGGGATTCATCTGTCCAGATGGCAGAATCTTCCAATTGCTTCCGATACTGGATATTTTCCTCTTCCAAACGGTCAATTTTTAACCCCGCGTAACGGTTCAGAAAACGCTTTTCCGTCTCATCCAACTCATACTGGATATCATTGAAACTTTCAAATGGCATTGGTAAAACTGAAAAAAAATGGCAGGCTGTAAATGAAAAACAATTGACCGGATGAGTTTCTTTCACAATTTATCCACATTCCCCTGTAGCTCAGTCGGTAGAGCAGTTGGCTGTTAACCAATTTGTCGCAGGTTCGAGTCCTGCCGGGGGAGTATCTTTAAAAACCCCACCAATTTGCAAAGGTTCGCTCCGTGCCAGCGGTGGCGAAGCCGGTCCGACGGGGGAGTATTCTTCTTTATCCATATCTCCCCGTTGGCTATTACGATATACATCTTGGCCGATGGGTTTCTTTTTCTATACGGGTATCATATTCAGCTTTTACACTATGTGGCGGGTATCACTATTTTTATGTTATGTAATATGATCCCTTTCATAATCCAAATCATATTTTTTGTTGACGTATTATACAAAACGCGGGATGAGGATGTTAGTAGTTGTGCGAAAGGCAGAGTGCCAAACTTATTGTGAAATGAAATATTTATTGTAAATATAATTTCTTAACCCCGCCTCCCAAGAACCCCCGCAGTCCGTGGCGGGCGTAAAGGAGATTATTTTATGGAAGCAAAAGCAATAACTTTTCTGGGAGATGAAGGTGCAGTACAAATTCCTTTTTTCCAGAGGGGTTATGTATGGGAAAAGATTAATTGGGAAGACATGCTGACCGATTTACTTGAATTTAATAAATCTCATTTCCTTGGCTCTTTAATTTTAAAACAACTAACTGCCATAACTGGAGAACAGAAATCGGTACTTGTTATTGATGGACAACAAAGGCTAACTACCTTAAGTATTCTATTGAAGTTCATTTATGAATTATTTACTCCTAAAATGAAAAGGGAATTAAAATACAATTATTCACTCGAACATATTATGCCCCAAAAATGGGAAGAATACTGGCATGTTGTTCCAGTTTATAATGAAACCGGCGTAGAAGAGACAGATCACGAAAAAGCTAAATCAATCCGGTATAGCAAAATATATTCTTTGGGTAATATGACTTTGTTAAACAGCCGGTTAAATACTTCTTTACGAAATTTCATCTTTAAAAGAAAAATTGAAGGAGAAGGACGGAAAAAAGGCATAAGGCATTATTCCGAACTTTGGATAACTAAATCTGATATCATAGATAAATATGACAATGGCGAAAAAATATGGAATGAAGTATCTATTTAACAAAGAGAGTAAGCCCTTTGTAACGAATTAATTGAACTATGGGCTAATTGACAAGGGAGTAACAATGGCAAAGACCAAAGAACACAATAGTAAAGAACCCTATCATCAATCTTGAAGTGCAACACTTAAACCATAGAAAACCTCGTAAGGAG
>DYLW01000008.1:0-45856 GCA_020721865.1 Leptospira biflexa
CAAAGGGATGCGACATAATATGTGACAGTCACCCCCAAAGGGATGCGACATAATACGTGACAGTCACCCCAAGGAAAAAAGGTTGCTCATTTATGTGTATTCAGAATTATAATCAACCCCATGAAGATAGCCATGCTTTCCCCCATCGCATGGAGAACCCCTCCCTGGCATTATGGCCCTTGGGAATTGGTGGTATCTCTGATTACGGAGGAGCTTGTTTCCCGCGGGGTGGATGTAACGTTGTTCGCGACGGATGACTCCGTGACGCGGGGGAAACTGGAATCCGTGGTTCCCAAGGGCTATGAAGAAGACCCATCGGCGGATGCGAAGGTCAATGAAGCCTTGCATATTTCTCATTTAATGGAATCGGCTGGAGATTATGATTTGATCCACAATCACTTTGATTTTCTTCCTTTATCTTATTCAGCTCTGATCCGAACGCCGATGGTGACGACTATCCATGGATTTTCATCGCCCCGAATTTTGCCTGTTTATGAAAAATATAACAGAAAAACCCACTACATATCCATAAGCTTTGCAGATAGAGCTCCCTCTCTGGATTATTTGGCCAACGTGTATCACGGGCTGGACTTATCCCAATTCACGTTCCAGCCGGAGCCGGGGAATTATCTGGTTTTTCTGGGGAGATTCCACGAAGACAAGGGAGCGAGGGAAGCCATTGCAATAGCCCGGCGGGCAAAAGTCCGCTTGAAGATGGCCGGGATCATACAGGACCGGGCATATTTTCGGGAGTTCATTGAGCCACAGGTGGATGGAGAGCAGATTATTTACATGGGGAGTGTCCTCCCTCCGGAGCGGGACATTTTACTGGGAAATGCTTTGGCTCTTCTGCATCCCATTAACTTTAATGAGCCGTTTGGTTTATCTGTCATTGAGGCGATGGGGACAGGCACCCCGGTCATTGCCTTTCCACGCGGGAGCATGGAAGAAATAATACTTCACGGGACCACCGGTTATCTGGTACATAGCATAGAGGAAGCAGTGGATGCCGTTCATTCCATTAGAAAAATAAATCGGTTTGATTGCCGGCATCATGTGGAAAAAAATTTCACAAAAGAAATAATGGCGGATAATTATCTTGCAGCGTATAAAAAAATTTTAGGAGGCAGTCGTGAGTCTAATAAAACGATATGAACACAATCCCATATTAACAAAGAAGGATATTCCCTATGAGGTGGCCACGGTCCACAACGCCGGGATTGCCCAGTACAATGGCCGGACCATCATGTTATTCCGCTCGCATTTGACCAATGGGCGGTCCATCATCGGGAAGGCGGAGAGCGAAGATGGTTATCATTTTAACGTGGATCCGAATCCTTTTATGGTTCCCTCCTCCGAGGGGACATTCGCCGAATATGAAGAATTTGGCGTGGAGGATCCCAGGATTTCTTATATTTCTGGAGATGGGTATCTGATCACGTACAGTGCATACTCCCGCCACGGCGTCCTGATTATGCTGGCACGTACCCAGGATTTCCGGACAGTGGAGAGGATTGGGCCCATCAGCCAGGCCGATATGCGGAACGTGGTGATATTTCCGGAGAAATTCGGGGATTATTACGTTCGGTTGGACCGTCCCCATTCGGAGATTTCCCCATGGTCTGTATGGATTTCGTATTCCAAAGACTTAATCCATTGGGGAAATTCCAGAGTCATCATGAAGCCGGTAACATACCATTGGGACGAAATGAAAATTGGTCCGGGGGCCACACCCATCAAAACTGCCCGTGGATGGCTGAATATTTACCATGGGGTTTTCCCCACCATGGATGGATCTGTTTACCGGCTGGGGGTGGCTTTACATGATTTAAAGGATCCATCGCGGATTCTGGGAGTTTCTGACCGATGGATACTGGAACCGGAGGACCCTTGGGAAAGAGTGGGATATGTGCATAATGTTGTTTTCACCTGTGGGGCAGTTAAAGATAATGATCAGATACGGATATATTGGGGAGCGGCCGATACGGTAATGTGCGTGGGAACCGCTAACACAGAGGAATTGGTGGATCTTTGTCTGGATCATCCAAGACATCCGATGGGTGTAAAATAAAATTAAGGGGACTATATATGCAGAAGCAGAACACGATTAAGACAGTCGCAATTGTGGGGAATTATTTACCCCGGCACTGCGGAATTGCTACGTTTACCACAGATTTGACAGAAGCCATTGTGGCGGAGTCACCGGATACAAATGTTATTGTTGTTGCCATGGATGATATTCCGGAAGGTTATCCGTATCCATCCCGGGTGCAATTCCAGATCCGCGACCGGGTACAGGCAGATTATGTGCGGGCGGCGGAATTTCTGAACGCACGGAATGTGGATGCCGCCATTATTGAGCATGAATACGGGATATTTGGCGGGAAACACGGTTCGCATTTATTTCACCTGCTGGAGAATATGCGGATTCCTTTCATCACCACTCTGCATACGGTGCTATCCGATCCGGCTCCGGAGCAGAAGGCGATTATCCAGAGACTGGGATCATTATCAGAAAAGCTTGTTGTAATGGCAGAAAAGGCCTATGGAATTTTAACTGATGTATATAAAATTGACAAAGAAAAAATTGCATTAATTCCCCACGGAATCCATGATGTTCCTTTTGTGGATCCATCCTTCTATAAGGACAGTCACAACGTGGAAGGGCGGAAGGTCATTCTCACGTTTGGTTTGTTGAGCCCCGGTAAGGGGATCGAGTACATGATTGATGCCATGCCAGAAGTGGTAAAAAAGCATCCGGAGGCGGTTTACCTGGTACTGGGAACAACCCATCCCCACTTAATCCGGGAATCCGGGGAAGAATACCGCCATTTTCTGATGAAAAAAGTCAAAGATAATGGAATTTCGGAAAATGTGATTTTTTATAACCAGTTTTTCAGTCTGCCAGAGCTGACGGAATTCTTAACGTTATCCGATATTTATGTCACCCCATATTTATCTAAAGAGCAGATCACTTCCGGTACGTTGAGCTACGCACTGGGTATGGGTAAGGCTGTAATTTCCACCCCTTATTGGCATGCTGAGGAGTTACTGGCGGATGACCGGGGTATTCTTGTTCCGTTTAAAGATTCAGAGGCCATAGCCAAAGCCATCATAAATTTACTGGAAGATGAAAACAAGCGGAACATGATGCGTAAGCAGGCTTATCAGTTCTGCCGTCCCATGGTCTGGAAAGAAGTGGCACGGGATTATCTTGGAATATTGAAAGCAGACATTCATAAAAAGCAGAATGCAGTTTTCAAGGACAAACTGGATGACACCTGCATAACCCTGGAACAGTTGCCGGAGATAAAACTGGACCATTTTCTACGACTGACGGATGATACCGGAATTCTCCAACATTCTATTTTTTCCATCCCAGACAGAAATCACGGATACTGTACCGATGATAACGCACGTGCCCTGATTGTTTCTGCAATGTACACCAAACTCCGCGATGATAATTCCCTGGATGCTCACATCGACCGGTTTTTATCTTTTCTTTATTATTCTTACAATCCGGCCAATAATCATTTCAGGAATTTTATGTCTTACAATCGCGAGTGGCTGGAAGAAAGAGGAAGTGATGATTCCAATGGCAGGGTTCTCTGGGCACTGGGCTACACATTGGAAACCTTCCAGGATTCCCGATACAAAAATATCATAGTACGGCTTTTCCAAACGGCCACCAGAAATGTGCTGGATTTCACCTCTCCCCGTTCCTGGGCTTTTGCTCTTATTGGTATTCATTCCTATTTAAAAGTATTTACAGGGGATGCAAATATCCGGAAAATCCGCAAGGAACTTGGGGAAAAGCTGATGCACCAGTTTGATAAAATAGATAATCCTGATTGGCTGTGGCCGGAAAAAGAGGCAACGTACAGCAATGGCCATCTTCCCCATGCCTTATTGTTAACCGGAAATGATACCGGAAATCAGGAAATGGTGCAGATGTCCCTGAAAGTTCTGGAATGGTTATTATCCAAGCAAACCACGCCTGATGGTCATTTATCCCTGATTGGGAATAACGGCTGGATGAACAAATCGTCGCGTGCCGTATTCGACCAGCAGCCGGTGGAAGCCATGGCCTTGGTCCATGTGTGTAAAAATGCGTATATTATCACCAAGGACAGAAAATGGCGGAAAAACATGATCATGTGTTTTGAGTGGTTCACCGGAAAAAATGATATCAATCTTCCGTTGTATGACTTTAAAACCGGTGGCTGTTTTGACGGATTACAACCCAGGAAGGTCAATCTGAATATGGGTGCAGAATCCACCATTTCCTGGTTGCTCTCGCTGCTGATCATGTATGAAATTTTCTCAGAAGAGAAGCTATTGAACGAACCGGATTTATTTGAAGAAAATAAATAAAAACCCAAAAAAAGATGGAGATTTGAATGGTTAAAGCAAAAAGGCTGCGGCATACGTTTCATCTGGATACATCCCGGGTGATTGCTCGATTTTTCCCCGCTGGAGATGATGAAAAAAAGAAACGTATTATTTATCAATTGCTGGAATTAAGCAATCCCAAATGTGAGCGGGAATTAAAAAGTATCATGGATAACTTCAAGGAACGCCATCGGGATATTGAAACTATATTCAGGGAACATTTTGATAAAATATCTTATCTGATACCGGAAAATGAAAAAAATGTGTTATCCACTAACCGGAAACTGCTGATTGGGGCATATTTTACCCATGAGTATTCCATTGAATCTGCGGCACTGTTTAACCCCTCCATTGTCCGCTATTCGGATCAAAAATTTGTATCGCCGGCGGACGGTACGCGTTATATCATTAGCCTGAGGGCGGTGGGGGAGGGACACATTTCCTCCATAGTTTTCCGGATGGGTGTCTTTGACAAAAATAACCATTTTTATATGTCTCCGGTGAGTCCTTTTGTTTACACTCCGGAAAGAACCCCTTCTGCCAATTGTGAAAGAGAAAAATACGTGGAGGAGCTACGTTTTTTTAATGCGAATGAGGAACTGGCCAAACGTGTGTTTGACCAGATTCCGGAAACGTTTACCTTTCACCAGCTAAATAAAACGGTATCAGAGATAGACAAGGAATTGGGGAACACACCGGAATGGCGTGAAACCAGGGATTTGATTTACTGGATTGCGGATTCCAATTATGAAATAACCTTTCCGGAAGATTCCTTTGTTTCCGAACGGGTAATCTTTCCGGTATCCTCCAGAGAAAGCAATGGAATTGAGGATGCCCGTTTTGTGGAATTCCGGGATGATACCGGACAGAGAAAATTTTACGCAACCTATACCGCATATAACGGCCGGCGTATTCTTCCCATGCTACTGGAGACAAAAGATTTTGTCCGTTTTAAAATGCGTACCATGTACGGCGAATCCGCTCACGATAAAGATATGGCTCTCTTCCCCAGAAAAATAAACGGTAAGTATTTTATGGTTTCCCGGCAGGGTGGCCAATTTATCTCTATCATGGAATCGGATAAAATAACCCGATGGAGAGAGGACAGAATACTTGCCACTCCTGAATACCCATGGGAATTCATACAGATGGGAGGAAACGGCTCCCCCATTGAAACAGAATACGGATGGCTTTTATTAACCCACGGAGTGGGACCCATGCGGCGGTATGTGATTGGAGCAATGCTGCTGGAACTGGATGATCCTTATACCATCATTTCCCGCCTTTCTGAACCACTGATTGTCCCCGACGATTCGGAAAGGGAAGGTTATGTTCCCAATGTTGTGTACAGTTGCGGTTCCGTTATCCACAACGGGGACACTCTGGTCATACCGTATGGAATTTCCGATACTTCTTCTGGTATCATTACCGTTTCTTTAAATGAGCTCATTACCCGCCTGTTTAGAGAGAAGAAAACCCAAGGCAGAAAATAATACTCACGGGACTCGGATAAAAACCCGGGTCCCGGAAACCACCTTTCCGTCTTTTTTCTCCAGCTTTATTTTATTCACCATAGTCTTTCCGTTGTTTTCACATCGGCGGTATGTGGTGGATTTATTTCCCTCCTCATCCCGGGATACCGCAATAAACCCATGATCCGGCAATAAGGAATACTTTGTGTGAAATATTTTCCCAAAAGGGGATTTTTCCATCCTTTCTTTTCCATCCAGAATCAGGATGTACGATTTGTTCATCATGGTGCTTTCCACAAAAACATGTACTTTATTCCCTTCTATGCGGATGGTCTGCGTCATACTCATATTCACCATTGCCTTGCGGGTTGCCCAGGAATGCCCTTGGGCTTCCAGCAGTTTATCCACATTGACGGATTTTTCTTTGGAAAGCTCCCATTTTCCCTGCATACACCGGATATCTCCGGGATGGATAATCTGAAATACTCCGGAAATGATAAAAATTCCCAGCCATAATCCGCTCATTTTTTTCATAAACTACCTCAATTTTACTCCCCCCGGTAAACCGGTGGTCTTTTTTCCTGAAAACTGTCCACGCCTTCCCGTGCATCCCGGGTTTCCATCAATTCCAGCAATTTGGGCATGAGATAATCCACCGCCTCATCGTACGGACTCCGGACACCCATCCGGGAAGCTTCCAGCGTGGTACGGACAGCCAGCGGTGCATTGTGTGCGATTTTTTGGGCAATCCCCACGGCACGGGCAAGGAACGGTTTTTCTGAATCCATGCGGAGACCTCTGGCAAATCCAGTCCCAGGGTGAAGTGGTTACCACGGGCGTAAACAACCGTCACCAGAATATTTTCATTGTTTTCGCTTTCTGTGTATGCCCGTGCCAGATCCCGCAACATATCGATGGTAAAGGCATTTCTCTCCTCCGGCCGATTAATAATGATATGATGAATGTTATTCTCAACCAATGATTCAATCATATCACGGTTTATCCCCGGCACCCCAAACGTCAATAATATTCCGTATTACCGGAAACACATTAACAGGACGGTGATATCATCCTGCTGTGGCATTTTCCCCTTGAATTTGACAAATTCTTTTTTAATTTCCTCTATGGTAACATCGCTTCCTTTTGCAACCAGACCCGGCATCTTTGCATCCATAAAAGACTTTCCAGACGTGTTTTCCTGTTCAAACAATCCATCCGTGGCCAGCAGGATACGGGAATCCGGATGTAAAATCCCCGGACGAATCTGGTATTCCGCGAAATTTTTGATCCCCACCAAAGGACCTGTTTTTGCCAGCTCTTCATGGTATTGATTCTGGATATAATATTGGATGGGATGCCCGGCGGAAACCATTCTGTACCGGCGACTTTTTACATCCACATCCATAATCACTGCGGTAAAAAAAGAATTCAGGGATTCATATTTTGTATAAAAATGAAAATTCAGCTCCGCCATTATCTTGTCAATGGATAAAGAACTCCTTTTCAGAGCTTCATAATCGGTTTTGAGGGCCATGGTCAGAAGAGCCGCCTGGATTCCGTGGCCGGTGGCATCCGCAATCATCACCCGAATTTTATGTTCATCCAGAGGAAAAATATCAATAAAATCTCCCCCCACCTCTCCCATGGGAAGATATAAATAACGCATCCGAACCCCGGGAAGGTCCACCGCATCCGGCAAAAGTTTCTGCTGGATTATCTTTGCCCGTCCCAGATCATCCTCTAATTTTTCAATAACGGTCTTCAGTTCCCGGGTTCGGTCATTGATTTTTTCCTCTAAATCCTCGCTGTATTCCCGTAGCTTTTTCTGCATGAAATAATAACGCCGCACAACAATCAGAATTAAAAAGAAATCCAGAAAGAGAAGGGAAAAATGGCTCAGATTATGGATGGGAGAGGCCGTGAGCCGGGCAAAAATCAGATCAATGAATGCAGAAACCGCAAAGGCAATAAAACCGGTAAAAAGCAAAATCACTTCAATATCTCTTTTGGAAATGATATTCACAATCACCCGGACAAGGTGCACGGTCAAAGTAACCAGCAAAAAGCTCTGCATGTATCCCATGGTATCTTCCATGTGCACCCAACCCGGAATAATCAAACCAAGGGCAATTACAGCATAAAAGAAATGGGACAGCAGAAAAACACGAGTGATTTTCCACTTCCCCACCCCAATCAGCGTTTCCAGATACGCTAAAAGGAACACGGGTAGGAAATAGAGACTGGCATACATTAAATACGGCCAGAAGTAAGGGGAGGGAAACCACAGGTTGCCCAGAGCATGCACGGTGGAAATATGGTATAAGCCCGCCGTCACGGAGGAACCGGAAAAGGACAGCAGCAGTTTTTCCCGGCTAAACAGAAGAGCAAAAATAAAAACTAACAGGCCGGAAAACGCGACAAAAAATCCAATCAAAAAACGGGATAATTCCAGACTATTCAGATTGTTAATGATGCTGATTTTTTCCCCAAACCGGAACACGTCAAAACCAATATTCTCTGTGGGAGAATACTGGTATATGGTCACCGTTATCTTATCTTTCCGGGGAAGGGTCAAAAATGGCCACTCCCAACCCGGGAAAAATGGTTTTCCCAAACCAAATTGATACACCAGCTTTCCGTCCAGATAAATTTCTGTGAGACGGCGTGCATCCATAAAAATGGCCGGATGTTCCATGCTGTCCGCACCGGAAATCTGTTTTCTGTACCAGATATGACGGTGCCCCTCCGGTTTTTCCGGATTATTGGTTATTTCTGTCTCCCTCCATTGGCTGTCTTCAATGGACGTAACGGGTACCCGCTCTGCAGAAGAGAAAATCTGCCAGATTTCCCCCTCCCCCACCAGAGAACGATGTGCCCAAACCGATGGGCCAAATCCCATTACAAAGAGCAGAACATTGAGAAAATAAATAATTTTTCCGGTATTTTTCATCGTCTTTGATCGTCTCAGGGGAAAAATGAAATCATTTCCCATCCGGTCAAGAGAAAAGAATTATATCCATTTGTTTATTGTATTCATAAGAATTTGTTTATTCACCGGTTTAGTGATAAAATCATTCATCCCGGCAGACCTTGCCTCCACTTCGTCCTCCCTCTGGGCATTCGCCGTCATGGCAATAATGGGAAGGGACGCACCCATTTCTCTCAGCTTCCTGGCCGATGTGTTACCATCCATCCTCGGCATCTGGATGTCCATAAAGATAAGCCGGAAAAACCCCTCCCCTTTTTCGCGGTAAATTTCCAGGGCTTCTTGCCCATCCCCGGCGTGGATCACGGAATATCCCAACCCTGTGAGCATCTTTTCTGCCACCACTCTGGAAATGTCATTATCTTCCACCAAAAGGATATGAATGTTCTCCTGCTTCTGCGGAATGATCTCATCGGCATTTTGCTCCGGAGAAATTCCGGAATCCTGCGAAACCGCCTTTGCCCTCTCCGGATAAAGAATCTCTGAAATGGCTTCAAACAGGTGCTTTTTCAATACCGGCATATTCATCAACCGGATTTCTATATTTTGGGAAGAGGTGCCCGTGGAGCCGTCCTCCACTGCGAGGAGGTTTTCCAGATAACACGTATCCATTATATCCACAACCAGAAGGACGGATAAAGGCTTTTCCTCCGCATGATTTCGATAATATTCCTGGACGGCGGTCAACAATTCTCTGTTTTCCGGATACTGCTTTTTTGTGTTTAAAATCAATATTTTTTCCGAGGAATCCCGAAGAAAATCCAGTGGATTCTCCATTTTTTTCAAATCCCCGTGATGAAAGCCCCAGTCAGAAAGTTGCATGGACATCACCTGGGAAAAAACCGGATCCCCCAGACCATAATAAATTGTTCTTTTTTTGACATCCTCTTCCCGGAAGGAATACAAATTCCTGATTTTTTGCTCCGGGACATCCCGGTAAGGGAAGGAAATCCGGAATGTGGACCCTTTACCCGCCGGCATCCCCTCCATCAAACTGGGGGAAAAAACAGTAATACTGCCACCCAGTAAATTCAGCAGCTTTTTGGTAATCACCAGGCCCAGGCCTGTCCCTCCAAAACGCCGGGATACGCTGGAATCCAACTGCTCAAAGGGTTTAAACAGGCTGGAAATCTTCTCCGGAGGTATGCCAATACCGCTGTCATGGATTTCCGCTATGATGGAGTGCTCACCCTCTCCGGGGTATATGTGGATTACAATTTGGCCATTTTCCGAAAATTTTATGGCATTTCCCAGCAAATTCATGAAAATCTGACGCAAACGGTGACTGTCACCATAGATAAAATCCGGTATCCCGGAGGACATGAAACAATAGCAATTCAGATTTTTTTCCTGGGCACGGAGAGAGTTTATCAGAATTACTTCTTCCAGAAGCTCTCTTATGTTAATTATATCAATTTTTATATCCAATTTTCCGGCTTCTATCTTGGAAAAATCCAGAATATCATTGATGATATAGAGCAGGTTCTCCCCGCTTTTCCGAATTAAATCCAGATACTTCCTTTGCTCATTGGTTAAGGTGGTCTCGCTCAAAATGGTGGCCATCCCCAGAACCCCATTCATGGGAGTGCGGATTTCATGACTCATATTGGCCAGAAACTGGCTTTTTGCCCGATTTGCTTTTTCCGCTGCCTCTGCCATTTCCTGGGCTTTCCGGATGGAATCCTGCAGGGCTTCCTGCATTTTCTTTTTTTCAGAAATATCCAGAACGGTAATGAAACAGGATTCCTTTCCCTGAAACCGAATCCTCTTGGCAAACAACTCAATCCATTTCTCCTGTCCCTGGGGAGTTTTAATTTTCTGTATGAGTGAGCACGAGCCACCCATCTTCACCGATTCACCAGAATCCAGACCGGAATCCACTTTTTTCTTCAGATCCGGGTTTGCTATGTGGAGAAAATATTCCAGAGGGTACAGAAGAAAATCCTTTCTGGGAAAACCAGAAATCGCACAAAGGGCTTTGTTTACATAGAGAAATCTTTGATCCCGGATTATCGCAATACCCAGAGATGACTGCTCAGCTAACATCCGGAACTTTTTTTCATTTTCTATTTTTTTAAACCGGATTTCTGCAATTCTGTTGGTGTTACGGATCACCTCCAGCGTGTGGATACTGCCCGCCCATTCTATGGGAATGCCCCAGACCTCTGCACGAAAGTTCTCACCGTTTTTGCGGATTTCTTTTGTATGGATAATGGAATCACGTCGCTTGGGATTTTGCGAAAGATTTTTCCGGATCAAAGGGTGACATTTACTATCCGCAAGATCATAACGGTTCATCCGGGCAAACTCCTCCCGGGTATATCCATAATCCCGGATGGCGGCCTGGTTTACATCAAGGATTTTTCCGTCGTTGTCTGCAATAACCAGGGCATCCCCCATGGAATTGAAAAAATGGCGATACCGGTATTCACTCTCCACTTTTTTATCTTTTTCCCACTGGGCTAAATGTATAATATTGTAGAAAATAGACCTCAAAACAAAAGTCAATATTAAAATGGCCACATTTACGGAAAGAATCATGGGCAATCGCTGGATGGCATTAGGATCCCTGGATTTTATTATCAAGACACCATTTACGCCGATGAGTACTATCCCCCAGAACAACGTGAATAAACGACTCTTTCCAAACCCGGAAATGACAATCCCAATGTTCCATATAACAGGAAAAATCAGGAGTAGATAAATAACTTCATCCTTCTTCTTTATGAAAAAGTAAGCTTGGGCAGAAATAATCAGAATAAAAACAAAAGTCAACAAGAAATATGCAGCCAAAGTAGTCCGCCCATTCCACAATAGCAGCAGGACTCCCAAACCAGCGACCCCATAACAGGCGGAAAAAATGGCCGATGGCAGATTCCCGTGATAATAAAAGGACACCGCCGGGAAAACGGAAAGAATGATGGCAGCCACGGAAAGAACTCTCAGAATTTGCTCCAATATTTTCTGAAAGTATTTCCGGACTTCCGGCCTCACGGACGGCGGAGTGGTAAATCTCTGAAAAATACGCATGGCCCGCCATTTGCCCATGGGTTACAGTATCAAATCTTTCACAATTGTCAACAACTTAATAAGGACAGCTTTGGCCAAAATACCACCCATCGACAAACCCTACCTGCCCAGAAGATAGAGATCCCTTCCCCCCTCTGTGGACGACTCATCATAAATCCGTGCCAGGAATCCTGCTTCCTTCATGCGACCTTCTGCATCCTGTAAAGAAATATTGGGTTTCTCTAATAGTCCCCAGTAGTACATATCATTGTACTTGTGTTTGAAACGTATATTAGCCGGGTTGATCCGCAAAATATCTCCCAGAAGCATTTTCATGGATTCAATATCCCCCTCCGGGTTGGACGGTGGTTTTGGATTAATTTTAGGCTGTGCCCGGTTTTTCAGGATACCTTCCAGATAACGGATATCCCCATTTTTTCCCTTCTGCACGGCAATTTTGACCGCTTCACCCACTTCCAGTTCGCCGTATTTTTCCAATAGGTTTTCTACAAACTGGTGTTTCACGGCCTCTGGATCTTTGGCATAATTTCCATTTTCCACAAAACTGGAAAGCATTCCCCGAATAGTTTTTAAATCTTCCAGAATGTTTTTCTGTTCTTGATTCGTATAATTTGTATTTATGTTTATGTTTATCTCCTTTGGGGATACTGGATCCCCCCCCTGGGAGATAGAATAATTCCCCCCAGAGGGATATTTTGCTACCCCCCTGAGGGATATAATTTTATCCCGGTATCTGTCAATATCCATCTGGGAACCGGGGTAATCAAACCGAAAATGATACCGGGTGGATGACCGGCCGTTTCCAGGGGCATAGCTGATCAACCCGTTTTTGACCAGATCCCGGCGTGCCTCCTGCAGGGATTTTTTTGTCTTGAAGCCGGTCAATTTCAGCAGGGTATCCGTCCCCGGCCAGACCATTTTAAAAGTTTCATCGGTGAATCTGCACAAAACCGGATATAATGTTCTCCCACCGGCGGACAGTTTTGCCCAGACCCCGGATTCAATGATATCATGCATGAATTTAAAAAATAAAAAATTCTGTGATTCCTTTTCTTCCAAATTTGCCCCTTGTCTCTCTTCCCTTTGTCCACCAATCCGCCCGATGGGGAATGCATTCGTATAAATCACGGGAATGCCATTCCTCCGGCGGATATCCGTCCTTCCCGCAGACTCCGCTGGGGAGTCCATGGAAAAGGTTTTCCACGGCGTAACGCCGATGGTCGTTTAGAAAGGGCTCCGTTTTTTAAAAAAAATTGCTTATTTTTAAGCAAAAAACGATTGACAAGATGTTGGCTATGTTGTTATGTCCCATATCCAATAAGTTCCCTTTGGAGCCCTTTCTCGGGATATGCTTGCATATCCCTTTTTTTTCTCTATCTTTTTTACTTTCCACAATGTGACATAATACATGACTTGGCAAGTCTTTTTTCCCCACCGCAAAAGAAAAAAGCATTTTTAAAGCAGTAATGGAATCAGGAAAGACCTTTGATTGCGATTGTGAGAATCCGGGCCAATTGGTTTTCCAATTCTTCCAGAGGAAAAGAAAAATCCTGTCTATGGAGAAATTCCACCTCAAAGCGGATTTTCTTTTCATCCAGCCACTCTGCCCGGACAAGCATATCGTTAGCGGAGAGTTTGGTGGTTTTTTTCGCAGGAATGGAGGTTTCCGGCTCCGGGGTTCCTGGGGAGTTCCCGGTTTCTGTGTTATTGGATGTGGTTTTGGCGGGATTTTTCAGAAAATTCTTGGCTTTTTTGACTGTCCCCATTTCTCCGCTCAGAAAGGATTGCAGAAACTCCTCACCCAGGTTCTTTTTGATGGCCTGGGCATACTGGACCAGTAGATTTTTATGCTCAATCCCAGCTTCGGAGGCCTTTTTCAGGTTTTCTGCCGGAATTTCAGCAATGGAAATTATTTCACTGATATAATTACGGGATTTTCCAATGATTTCCGATAATTTTTGGTCAGTATAGTCAAAATCCTCTTTGAGTTTTTTATAGGAAAACGCTTCTTCCACCGCATTCAGGTTTTCCCGTTGCAGGTTTTCAATCACGGCCAGTTTATATTTTTCCCGGGCATCTTTTTTTAAGATCCGGCATTCTATTTCACTCCAGCCCAGTAAACGGGCAGCCCGGAAACGTCGTTCTCCGGCAATAATGGAATACTGGGAGGTACCCGCTTTTTTGGTGACCACGATGGGCTGTAAAAGGCCCTCTGTTGCCAGGCTTTCGGCCAGGGATTGGATATTGACATCCCTGTCCTTTCTGGGCTGGTCATCAGAGGGAATAATCTGGCCAATGGGAATCTTCCGTATTGCCCCATCAATATCGGCCGCAAAAATATCAGCAGCGGATTCCAGCTTCTTACTTTTGGATGCCATGGATAACTTCCTTAACAAATGCAAAGTATTCTTTTGATTGTTTGACCGATGGATTATAGTCCAGCAGGGATTGCCGGGAAAGATGGCTCTCTCCCACGGCAACACCGGTGGAAATGGAACTTTCAAAGACAGGAAAATAATCATTGATTACGGGCAGAATGGTTTTTGTCAGAATGGTATTGCTTTTCAACTGGGTAATCAGGGCACCCAGAATGGTCAAGGACGGATTGATCCTCCTTTTTATGCTTTCTATGGTGTTCTGGAGGCCTTTTATCCCGTCGATGGAGAATTTTTCGGCCTGGAGCGGGATAACCACATAATTGGAAGCCACCAATGCGTTCACGGTAAAAATGGACAAACTGGGCGGGCAATCTATCACAATAAAATCATACTGATCTTTGATCTCTCCAATGGCATCCCTCAGGATATAAGGGGCTTCCACATTTAATGTGCCCAGCTCCACTTCCGCCAGGCTGATTTTGGATGGCAGGATATCCAGTTTTTCATACTTTGTGGATAGGATTATTTTTTTGGGGCTTATTTTTTGGCTGAACAAATCAGCGGCTGATTTTGGAAGGGAATCCACTTCTGTGAAAATTCCGGAGCTGTTCCCCTGCGGATCCATGTCAATGAGCAGAGTACGGTATCCCTCCAGAGATAATCCATGGGCAAGATTGATGGCAGTGGTGGTTTTCCCCTCCCCTCCCTTCTGGTTTGCAATTGCAATGATGTTCAGATTTTTCGTTTTTGTGTTTTCGCTTGTCATAATGCCACCATTTCCTAAGTTTCAACTCCAGGTTTTTTTTCTCCTGTCAAGAAGAATGTATCTTTTCCTAAAAAAAATACCCATTCTCTCCGGAACCCTTGCTTTCATTGTCGGATGTCCGACGTGAGAAAACAGGAAAAATATTGACGCAGGATTAAAAATGATCGATCTGGTAAGGTTATCTGAGGGAAAATGGCAAGAGTGGACGATTTTTGGTTTTATTTTAATCGCTGGATCCAGAAAGAACCGGTGGTATTTTCCCGCCTTCTGTTCCCTCTTGGCCGCTCTATGTTTGCTCTGGAGGTTGGTTCGTCTGGGGATTTCCATTTTTTTTTTACTGATTCCCCGGATTTTTCCGGTTTTTCCCATGAGGATAGGGATAATTCCATTCAGGCAAAAGCCCGATTGGTGAATATCGTTATGGACCAGAGTCTGGATGCACGGGAAAACCAGAAGAAAATTTCCCCGGAGTGGAAGAAAAACGGGCTCCCTCCCCTTCCCCTCCCCTCGGATAATTGGGAAAAATACTGGCTGGAATCCACCATTTCTCTGTCCTATGCGGAAAAAAACCTGGTTACTATGCAGTTTTTCTGGGATTTAACCCCCGAGCGGGCAAAAAAAGCCGGCTTTGCTTTTCCTGCGGCATCGGAACGTTCAACCATCCGCACCAGCGAATCCCTTCCGATATCTCTGGATGCACTTTCCGGCATCATCTCCGGGCAGACGGATTTGCGGGAATTTGCGGAAAATGCTCTTCTGCGGTTGCTTAATGATGCAAATTTTTCCCCCTATTTTTCCGGTTTTCACCCATTTTTCCTGGGAAATTTTCCGGAATACGACGCATTGAATAAGGCTCTGGGAGAAAACAGGAAGATATATTTTCTGAATGGCCAGGACGGGACGGGCAAATGCCGTTTTTTTTATTCCCATCTCCGGCTCCGTGCATTGAGGATTTCTCCGGAAATTATCCGGATTTTAGCGGAAATTCCCCGGTTACGTACCGAGGGAATTCTCATGTTTCAAAAAGATAATGATGAATTGCTTCTGTCTCCAGCCCGGAAAATCCAGGAAATTGCTCCCAATCCCGGGTGCGACCGGTTTTTATTTATTCCGGAAATTATGGATCTTTCTCCGGATGAGTTAAAATATCTTGAGGATTTTATCCGGCAGGATGACCCATCGGATTTTATATTTATTTTATCCAGATACAACATAGAGGTGGGTAAAGACGCTGGCCTTGTGGACGCGTTTTTAATGGAAATTCTCCTCCGGAACAGGATTATTTTTCCATCCGTTTCCGGGATTCTGTCCCGTTCCTATGGGAAAGAGATGCTGGCGGAGATCATAGAAAACCATTATTCTGCTGTGCTATCCGCCCGGATCGGCAAGGAAGAATCCCGGATAGCCTTACAGAAAATGATGGAAACCATTATGGATCATACTAAAAATTCCCACAATTTGCAGCCACTTTTTTTTATTGGTCAGGATATGGCCACCGTTCCAGCGGGGAACAAAAACCCGGGTCGATGGCTGGATGATTCACTCTCGGAAGGGAAATTGCTGCGGGATATTATCGCATCTATTGAAAAAGCATCCATCGAATACGCATATAAACATATTGCGGAGAGCCAGCAGGAAGTGGCGGATTTTCTGGGAATATCCCGTGGATCCCTCCAGCATAAATTAAAAAAATTCCGGCTTGGTTATTCAGAACCGGATGTGTCGGACATCCGACACTAATATATTGCATAAAAAATATACAAATATCGGTTGACTTTTTGTGTTTTTGCCGTATTATGTCTCATGCGATGGGCAAAAACCATTAAATCCATGCTTTTTGTGGGGATTTTCCTGCTTGCGGGGGCGAATGCCTCTGCCCATGGGAATTTCCATCCGCAGAATCTGCCGGCACAGGATTTCATCGCAGGATTATTTTCCGGAATGGAAACCGCTTCCAGACTTCCGGAAAGCGGGAAAAGGGCAGGGGAGTTGTCCGGGAATACCCTGGAAAAAATATCCTCCGGCGTGCTCCGGGTAATCCGGTTTGTTCCGGGTCCCACCCTGATTGTTGATGCCACCATCGCCGGCGATAAAATTGTCCGCAGCATGCCGATGGCGAATACACAGAAGAGACACCTTGCGGTCAGAGTTTCCCACAAAAAGCAAAATATAAATCAAACCAAAAAGTCTGAACCTCCGTTTTTTATAATAGCCCATCCGGAGATTCTACCCAAAAATATACCATTTACCACAGTGTCCATGGGAGGAATTTTACCGGCGGGAGTTTCCGGAAATCAGTCAGCATTCTCCACGGATTCCCGGGACGGCAATCGCCGTGTATTGCCAGAAGGGCAAAGTGGAATTTCCTTGGGGATTTGGGAAAATGGGGAAGGGGAGTCCCGCCATTTTTATGCCCTTGCAATGGGTTTATTATATTCCGGCAATGGAGAAAAACATACTCTTCCTAGTTATTTTAACGAAGAGAGCAGGGGAGGCGGACATTTATTTTTTACGGCCACCCACAATAAAAGCGTTCATCCGGGAACTATTCTTCCAAGGCGGCTTTCCCAAACCATGACCCAATACAATAAACTGGTCCATAGTAATCGGATTTTTGGACGTTTTAGCCTCTCTTCTCTGCCGTTCTTTTCATAAATTTAACCCGCCATAACCTTTTTTTGTCGACGATGTCTCCCGGAATTATGATTGGGATTTATGTCCTCCTATTTTGATAATATTTCCTGGGTTGCTGTGGATTTGGAAACTACTGGATTAAACCCTTGGCAGAATGAGATAATTGAAATAGGGGCCGCTCGTTTTTCCATTAATGGCATCACAGAAAGCTACCAAAAGCTGGTTCGTCCCAAAAAAAAACAGGATCCCAAATCCAGAAAAGTCCATAATATCACCAATGAGGAGATTGACCAGAAGGGTCATGAACTCAAAGAAGCCCTCTTGGGTTTGTTGGCGTTTATTGGAGAGGATCGTCTGGTTTTTCATAATGCGTCTTTTGATCTGTCTTTTCTGATCACCGGGTTAAAAGAAACTAAACTCCCCATCCCCACAAATTATTATTATGACAGTCTTTATCTGTCCAAGCATTTTTTCAAGGAAAGGGAAAAGCATTCCCTTTCGCATTTACGAACTCTTTTAAATCTGGATAGTGAAGATGAGCACCGTGCCCTTTCCGATGCCATTGCGACGGCAAAGGTGTTTATCCATATACTAAGAGAGCGGGGTTCAGAAGTCACATCCCGCAAGCGGTTCACCAGTTTTTTCCGTTACCACCGCCGGTTTAGTGAATTCCAAATCCAGATCCCCAAAGAAATGGATTCTATTAACAAATATTTTGACCAGTTGATTCACCAGAAAAAAATGATTAAAATAAAAACACTGAATAAAGAAACCGGTGCCTATGAGAATTATCTGGTAATCCCCCTGGCGTTGATGATTTTTAATCAAAGAATCTATGCCAAATGTAAGATATATCTGACAGATACTGAGCGTCTGTTCCCGTTTTCCGACACAGAATTCTTTGACCCGGAATTGGGCAAGATAAAATTTTAGCAGGGATGGCAATAGATGGGCGGTTGTTGTTAGTCTCTAAAGGCGTGCCCATTTGTGGGCACCACCCTTTGGCGTCCATGGCGCTAAATACTTGTCTGCCATAGAGATTAATACTAATCCGGCATTGAGAATGCCTGCCCGGGGGGATTAAATATAATCCGTCCGGTGTTTGGATGGGGATGCCCATGTTTCTTTTTAATCACAGCAGGATCGCCGGGCAAGAGCAGAAAAAAGCATGATTTTTGGAGAAAAACCAGTTTTTCATTGACAGATAAATCGGAGATGGAACAGTAATCATGGAAGATCGGGAATGGTCTTTCTGGAGAATGAAATAACGGGATGCGGATAGAATAGATTGATATTAATCATTTTGATTAGAGTGCCAATAACCAATAGGAAGGAGTGCATGGTAAAAGATGGTAAGGGAATGACAAGAATTAGCCGTTGGTGGAGGGCACGGCGGTGGCGTATCCGGAGGATGAATATCCCTATATGGATACAACGATGGGAAAAAACGGATGGCCGCCAGAAAGCGAGCATATCAATCGGATTAATAATAATCATTATGGCAAGCCTGCTTTTGGGGTATATCCGGAATCGAACGGTGATGGATTCGGATAGCTTTTATCCAATTCGGTTCCGGTTGAACTTTTTAGAGGACATCCGTACCGGGGCAGGGATTCGCTATCAAGGTGGATTAATAGTGGGCAAGGTTCAGGAAATACAGATTGAAAATGATCATTTTATCATCTATGCGGATGTGGCCAACAATTTTAGAATACCAAAAATTGGCTCGCGGGCATCGTTAAAAACGTGGGGTTATTTTGGGGCAAAATATATTAATATAGACATCATTCTACCGGAGAAAGAATTGGGAAAACCAATGGAATATTATGCAGAAAATGATGAAATTTTGATTGATGAGGTTGTCAACCTTACTATAATGATGGATAAATTTGCACAGATAATGGCAAAATCGGATTCGGATGTTTCTATTCTGGAAAAAAAACTGGATGAAATAAAAAAAATTACGCATGAAATCAAGATAATGAGTTTACAGGCAAGGTATGCAATAAAAGAAAATAACTATAAAACCATGGCAATAAACGCAATGAATAAATTCAAGGATATTGCCCGGCAGTATCTGCAGATTGTGGAGGATATGGACCAGTTTAACTATGATGTAACCATCGGATTGTCAAAAGAAATACCGGAAATGAAGAAATCGGTTTTGTTTTGGGAGAAATTTTCCAGATATGACGAAAATGCGGATTATTATGATTATATCCACAGTGAAGAAGGGTATGATACAATGCTGGCATATATTAAGGAGATAAATGCTATGATGCAGTTATACAAAAAAAAGCCATATAAAATGTTTTTTTAGGAAAAATTATGGAAAACAGTTACGAAAATGCTGTAAAATTGGCAAAAGAAGGGGATTTTAGCAGATCCAGGGAAATTCTGGAGAAGATTGTGGTTCACCAGAAAGATAATCATCAAATCTGGAATAATCTGGGTGTGGTGGAGCAGAATCTGAACAACCTGGAAAAAGCTTTGGAATATTACCAAAATGCTATCCGGCATAATCCGGAGTTCTGGGAAGCCTATTATAACCAATCGCTTGCTTATATGAAATCCGGAAAGCTGGAGGAAGCGGAGAGGATTCTGGGGATTTATCTGGCAAAAAACAGCCGGGATTCCATTGCATGGAATAATTATGGAATTATCCAAAGCCAGTTGGGCGATATCCATCTGGCCATGGATGCGATAGATAAGGCCATCCAGTATGATGATGCTAATTATCTGGCATATTATAACAAAGGGAAGCTATTTATGGAACAGGAGAATTATGAAAAATCCATAGAATGCTTTCACAAAACCCAATCACTGATCAATAGTTTAGCGGAGAAGGATATCCTGCCTCATGTAAAAGATACTCTGTACGCAGCTACCATGCTGAAAGCGGAAGCCCTGGGCCTGATTAATGCGATTCTGGAAGAAAAGATGGAATACAAAAAAGCTTCCGAAATAAAAAATACGGAACCGGAAGCACTGCTGAGGCTGGGGATGCTGGAGGCCGATGAAAAAAAATACGCGGAGGCTTTGGAACTTTTTAAAAAAGCGGTGGAAAGAAAACCGGACTTGCCGGATGGATGGATTGAATTGGGGTATCTTTATACCCAGCCGGAGATGGAAGATCATCCGGAAGCAATCCGGTGTTTTAGAAAATCTTTGGAAATGGATCCATATAATCTATCTGTATGGAACGAAGTAATCAGTATTTGCGAAAAATCCGGGAAAGAAAAAGAAATGGAAGAGGCGTATAAAAAAATGATCCAAATTTTTCCAGATAACGATGAGGTGTTAAATGATGCTGGGGCTTTTTTCATACAAAGCCGGGAGGAGTATGCGGAAGAATTACTGAAAAGAGCCATGGAAATAAACAAAGATTTAACCGAACCATATATTAACATGGGAATTCTTTATAAAAATAAGGCATCCGGATCCCACAATATGGAGGAAAAAAGAATGTATGCCATGCAATCGCTGGAATATTTTAATCATGCCCTGGATATGGAGCCGGATGATTCATGGGTTATGACCAAAAAAGAGGAGCTGATCCGGCAGAATGAAAGAATTTTTCTCTGAATGAAGGCATCTGTTTATTTTTCCGGGCTGATACTTCTTGTGGGGATGGGGATTTATTTCCTTTTTTCCCTGAATGGAGTGGTTATGGAAAAGGAGGAAGCGGGGATTCTGATTATTGGAATGATCGCCGCCCCCATACTGGGTGGATTTTTCTGGTTTTATTTTCTGGAGAAAACAAAAAAATATTCATACAGAAGGGCTGTTCTGGGTGGAGCAGGGGTGGTCATATCTGCTCATTTCCTTTCTTTCTATTGTTATATAATTTATGTGAATTTATGCCATTATTTTACCGGAGGTTGTCTGGATTCCATGGGGAATCCCCCGGAGAATATACTCTGGGGATTATGGATTGCCCTTCAGTTTACTTTTTTTTCCTTACTATTCTTCATCGGCTGGGTTACCGTTCCTTCCGGAATCCTGCTGGCGATGGCCTATCTATATTTTAGAAAAAAAGCTGAAAAATAAAACAAGATTTTTATTTCATTTTTCAGCCTTTTACTGTTTATCCCAGCTCTGCAATTATTTCTTCCACAGATTTTGTGGAATTGGGCAGGGTATTCTGGGGGCATTTGCCTGTTCTCTCCTTCACAATATATCTTTTGCAGGCATTCCAGCCCTCAGCACCGTTTTCGCAGTATTTTTCCCTGTACAGTTTGCTGGTCATTTCCTTTCCCTGGAGTACACCGGTATAGATGGGGCATTTTTCGTAGTTTTTGCATAAATTTGCGTTCATGTACATCTCCTCTTTTTTTTGATTCCATCACAGGGAAACAACTTGTCAAGGATTGTTTTTAGATAAATTCTTGACCAAACGAGGCAGGGTTTTCATTAGACAGATACGTATGGGAAACAAAGAAGATATGAGAGTAAGCTATTATTTAGCCCATGGCACGGATGAATCCATCCAAGAGGTCATCAATCTTCTGGATGAGGATAACAGAAATGAAGAGTATATTCTGACAAAAGTTGACCAGCACCGGATGGAAAAAGATAAGAGTATTTATGCCCGGTTGCTGAAGGTATTAACGCATCTGGATTTTGAAAATGATGAATCCGAAAAAATCTGGAATGAAATCATGGAGAACCGGGCAAATATGGCCAAAGCTATTAATCGGCCCATCAGTTTCCGGGTGGCGTTACTGGATTATTTCATGTATATCAATAAAAAGCTGGAGAATCCCAAAATTATTGAAATCCGGCTTTTTTTTGAAACAGAAAAACTGGTGATGGTGGATGAGTTAACCGGGCTTTACAATAAGCGTTATTATGAAAATGCCATCAAGCGGGAAATCAATCAGGCAATGCGCTACCGCAGGTCGATGGCTGTGGTCATGATGGATGTTGATGACTTCAAAAAAATTAATGATGTGTTTGGTCACCAGACGGGGGATTGGGTTTTAAAGAAACTGGGTGATATTATGAACCGGATGACCAGAAGTGAGGACTCTGCCTGCCGGGTGGGGGGAGAGGAGTTTATTCTGATTCTTCCGGAAGGATACCACAAAACCGCAAGAATAGTGGCGGAAAAAATTCGGGTGGAATTTAATAATATTATTATTGGAGACAAGAATCTTTCTTTGAGTGGTGGAATAGCCGTTTATCCGGATGACGGGGACACGATTGATGAGCTGGTGAAAATTGCGGATAAAAATCTTTACACCGCAAAATGGAATGGCAAAAACCGGATTATTTCCAATGTGGATGATAAAAGAGCGGAAATCCGCTTTCCTGTCCAGTGGAGATTTTCTTTGCATCATAAGGAAGAGGTCAGTACAGTGGTCACGAATGATGTTTCACTTGGGGGAATTTCCTTTGATTCCATAAAAAGTATTTTCCCCGATGAAGAAATAGTGATAAAACTGGGTGAAGATCTGAATCCGGAATTAAAAGGGATGGAAATTCGCCTGAAGGTACAATGGGTTAAAAAAGATGGGAAACGGAATAATCACTATACCGTTGGTGGCGAGTTTATCAATCTTCCCAAGGAATATAAGATGGTACTTGCAAAGGTATTATATAATAACCAAGTTTAATTTTAATATAAAGGAAGAATAATGGAAAAAAGACGCTGTAAAGATAAAAAATAAATCGGCAATTTTTATCCTGAAGGATATTCCTTATGGTAATTATGCCATAGCGTTATTCCATGATGAAAATCGAAATTTTAAGATCGATACCAATTTCATTGGCATTCCGGCGGAGGGGATTGGTTCATCCAACAACGCAAAGGCATCCTTTGGACCGCCCAGATTTAAAGATGCCCGGTTTATTCATAACGGACAGAAGACAATTTTATCTATAAATATTGTCTACCTTTAACAACAATCTTTTGTCCGGATAAAGGCATTAGAAAATAATTTTACTTCATTATAAACCTCCGGAAGGGGATTATTATGATTACTGCAGAGGATCGGTATTTTTTCTGCATTAAAGCGATATTGCGAGGGAAACCCTTATAGAATTTTCCCATAATAATTCCACTTTTCAGTCCCGGATGCCGAAAATAAAACTATCGTGGGGTTAATTTAAGATGAGAAACTTTTTTTCACAAATATCTATACGATGGAAGTTTTTTTTTACCATTATATCAATATATATTCTTACCATTGCAGTTATTTTTGGTTATTTAATTCCCCTATTGGAGACAGCTTTAATAGAATCAAAGAAAACCAGAATAAAGGAAATTTCCACGGTTGCTCATGGAATAGTGGAATACCAGTATTCGCTTTTTCAATCAGGAGTTAAGAAAGAGGAAGAAGCAAAAGAAGAGTCCAAAAAACTGGTGCAGATGATGCGCTACGGTGAGGACCGTCTGGACTATCTCTGGATTCATTCCACCGATATGAAAATGGTTATGCATCCCACATCCCGAATATTTGATACCATGAATCTGGAGGAATACAAGGATAAGGAAGGTAAGCAATTCTTTGTGGAAATGCAGAAAGTCATTGACAAAAGCGGATCCGGCTTTGTGGATTATATCTGGATATCCAAAACTGATAAAACCATCATTGCCCCCAAAATATCCTATGTTATCCTTTTTAAACCCTGGGGATGGGTAATTGGTACCGGATTGTATCTTGACGAGGAAAAAAAGAGTATTGAAAATTTATATTATAATCTGGGAATTGTATTTCTGGGGACTGGAATTTTTGTGATTCTGTTCAGTTTGTTTTTATCCGGGCAGATCACAAGAAGGGTTATTGCTTTAAAAGACGGTTTTGTAAAAATAGCATCCGGAAATCTGGATGTCCATATTTCATGTAGCGGGACTGATGAAGTTGGGATGGCATGTATGGAGTTTAATTCATTTGTCAATAAAATCAGCCATGTTATAAAAGACGTGAAAGAGCTTTCTTCCACGTTAGCTGATTCCGGTTATCACTTGAATGAAGTCTCCACAATGCTCACCCAAGGTGCGGATAATATTTATTCCCGGGCGGGGGAAGTGGCGGTGGCCACAGAGCAAATTGATTTTAACATGGGGACAGTGGCCTCCACCACAGAACAGATGAACATGAATATTGCCACCGTGGCATCTGCTGTGGAAGAGATGAGCCACAGCGTCAACAGTTTAAAGGACACATCGGAAAGGCTGGCGGAGGCAATGCAGAAAATTTCAATAAATGTAACTGAATCCAGTGAGTCTGCTCAATACGCAAAGGATACAGCCGTTTCCACCAATGAAATCATGGAATTATTACAAAAATCGGCTGCGGAAATTGGGACCGTCATTGGGATGATCAAACGCATTGCAGAAAAAACCAATTTACTGGCATTGAATGCGACCATAGAAGCTGCGGCAGCCGGAGAAGCGGGGAAGGGGTTTTCCGTGGTGGCACTGGAAATAAAGGAGCTTGCCAACCAGAGTGCTGTGGCTGCGGAAGATATTTCCAAAAAAGTACGGAGCATCCAGAAGCTCACTTCCATATCCACAAAGTCTATTGTGGAAATGAATGATGTGGTGGAAAAGGTGAATAATATTTCCCATAATATACAAAAAGAAATTCAGGATCATTCCATTGCTATTGACCATATCACCATGAACATTGGGGAAACCCATACGGTAATTTCCAGCATCGCCCGGTCTGCCCAAGAGCTGAATGTGGGCAGTAACGAGTTATCCAAAAACACCTCGGAAGTGGCTATTGCCATAAAAGGAATTTCGAAAAACATGCAGGATGTGCATTCATCTCTCCAGCAGAATAATGACGGTGCAAAAAAAGTAAATACGGAGTCCGGAGAATTAAAGAAAATCTCCGGAAAATTGAAACAATCCGTGGATTTTTTCACTGTGGGTGAATCGGAAAATCTGTAGACAATAAAAAGCGGAATAATACGACCCCACGACCCAATTGGGGCAACGGGAATTCGATGGACGCTCCCTCTCAGATACAATCCCAAAATATATGTTTTGGGCATGAAAGAGATTCAGCCGATGGGTTTCTTTTGCGGATATATTTCTCTTTAATGTGATATATCTTTTATGGCGGAAAATCACCAATAAACTGATAACCGCTGGTCGTTGATTATCCTTCTCTTCTGCGGAATTGTTTTTGGAATTTGAGCAGCGAAGTTGGATCCCCAATGATGGTTAGATTATCATCCTCCACCAGTATCGTATCCCCTTTGGGGATGACAACGGAGAGATTTCTCTCGATCATTGCCAATAGAACGTCATGGGGGAACTGTATTTCCATGACGGTTTTCCCAATAAAATGAGAATATGCGGAATCGGTGGTGAGATGGATAAACAAAACATTATCTCTCCGCAGCAGGATCCTTCTCAGTTCCGATGGTTCGGTGGCTTTGAGCCAGTCAGATAGAAATGAATCCCTCTCAATTCTTTCTGCAATTTGTGCCAGAATTCTCAAATGTCTTTTGGGGTTATCTTCCGAGCCCACCAGAAAAAATATTGCATAAACGGGTTTCATCCCAATTTCTTTTCCCCAGAATTCTGCGGCGGGTTCAATGACAACACCATTGCGTATTCTAACCAGCACAATTTCCGGTTCATTAATTCCCGGAATATGAATATGGGGGAGGGCAGCTCCGTATGATACAGCAGTGGCCCCGGTGCGGGTTCCATCAATGTATTTGTGGATAATTTCTGATTTCTCCACATGTAACAATGTGCTCAAATAGCCCGCAACTTCTTCCACAATTTCTTCAAAACTGTTGGCACTCAGATGGTCAATGACATGCCCTCGGCTGATCATAGGATCATAGGGGTCTTCTTTTCTGAGCCCTTTTTCTCTTAATATCCCCCGAAGTTCCATTTCCAGAGGATCATATTTTTTCTCGCCCAATATCGCCATGTAATGGTAAATGGCACCTTTCCGTACCACCTTTTCCCGGGCATAATAAAAATACCAAATTGCGGAGAACGCAATAACGGAAAGAGTAAAAAGAACAGAAAAAATACCCATTTCATGGATAAACCAGATGGGTAGAAAAATACCTGCAATCTGCATATATGGGTATAACGGGGATTTATAACCGGGGTCATAAGATGGAATATTACTTTCCCGCATCACAATTACGGCCAAATTCACCAGGGCAAAAATAAGCAACTGAAAAGAACCCGCCAGCTTTGCAATGGCAATGGGTTTGAACCCCACCAGAAAGAAAATGATGAGAATAAAGGTGAAGAGAATTGCGGTGATGGGTGCATCATGTTTATTCAATTTTAAGAATATCGGGGGGATCAATCCGTCCCGGCTCATTACCATGGGATAACGGGAGGATGTCATTATTGATACATTTGCCACAGAAGAAAACGCCAGAAGAGCCGCAATGCCAAGGATGATTCCACCTGGTTTTCCCAGAATTTTTGTGGCTCCATCCGATAACGGGGTGAGAGATTGGGAAAGCTCTGGACCGGATAGGATCATGGGGAGAATAATGCCCACTCCAGCGTAGATGAGGATGGTGGAGATGAGGGCGGCAAAAACACCCCGGGGAAAATTCTTTTCCGGTTGCTGGATTTCTTCCGCCACACTGGCAATTTTGGCAAAACCCACATAACCCACCACCAGCATACCCGATGTGGAAATCATGGACGTGTATTCCACTTCCAGGAAATTTTTCATCATATCCGGATTAATATAGAATATACTGATGGAGAAAAAAAACATGAGTATACCCAGAATGATGACAACCAGAATGGACTGGAGAGAGCTGGTTTTTTTGGTGCCGGCCAGGTTGATTACTGTGAATACCACAGCGAAAACCAATCCCACTACAGTGAGCGGAGCATCTGGAAAAAAAACGTGGAGGTATGCCCCGGCTCCCAGCAGTGCAATGACCGATTTCAAAACTATCACAAAATAAAAACCAAATCCTCCAATAATCCCCACCAGGGATCCCATGCTTCTGTCCAGAAAATAATAAATACCTCCGGAACGGGGCATGGCGGTGGCAAGCTCCACAATGGAAAAAACTCCCGGAATCACAGGAATGGCTGCAAAAAGATAGGCCAGAGTCAGGGCTGAACCCACTTGTGCGTATGCCAAACCAGGCAGAAGAAAAATTCCCGCCGTAATTGCACTCATTGTAATGGCGTAAATATCGAATAGAGTTAATTCTTTTTTTAATGTCTTCTGCTTTTTAAACATACCTTTCCTATGACCGTGGCCGGATTTTTATGGTAAACGTCAAGAGGGCAATGGATACGGCAGTGGCAATAATTATGGAGATAATCACCCAATTCCAGCCGGCGGTATCTGCCAGATAGCCCAGGCCTTTCCCCTGTACAGCCCTGCCCAGATAGCCAAAGAGCCCCACAAATCCGGCGGAAATTCCCACGGCCTTTTTGGAGGTCATATCCAGAGCGGCAACCCCCAAAAGCATCACCGGAGGATACACAAAAAATCCAATGATGGCCAGCATGGTGAAATCCACCCAGATATTGCCAATGGGATTCAGCCACAGGCCAATGAATGCCAGCAAAATGGGAATCATGCACAGAAAGCTCACAAAGCCCCGCCGTCCACCCAGCCGGTCAGAAACCCAGCCAAAGAAAATGGTGCTGGGAATTCCCCCAAACTCCAGGACCAGCACAGCCACCCCGCCATCGGTCAGAGAACCTCCCTTTACGGCGGATAAATATTTGGGACCAAAATCCAGCATACTGTACCTTACGATGTACACAAAAAAATTGGCAAAGGCAAATAACCATAAAAGCCGGTTCATGAAAATATAATCGATGAATAATTCTTTTGTGGTCAGCTCTTTCTCATGGTTCACTTCCCGGTTTTCCGGATAATCATTCTTGTATTCCTCTATCCGTGGCAATCCCTCGGACTGGGGAGTATCGGAAAGGGTGAGAAACAGATAGACCGCCATGAGGGACGCAACAACACCGGGTACAATAAACGCGAAGTGCCAGCTCCCATAATGAAGCGTGGCCCATCCGGCAATCACCCCGGCCAAACCGCCACCAACGTTATGAGCAATGTTCCATATCGCAAAAATGCTACCCCGTTCCCGGATGCTGTACCAGTGGCCGATGGATCTACCACAGGGAGGCCAGCCCATCCCTTGCACAAATCCATTCATCGCCCAGATGAGGATAAAGCCATAATAGATGATTGTGCTGCTCAGGGAGAATACTTGACCCCAGTATCCAATTCCTGCGAAAAGAAAATTCAGCCCCGCCGTTAATAGCAAACCAAAGGGCATAAACTTTTTGGGGTTGGAACGGTCTGCCAGGGAACCCAGAAGAAACTTCCCCAGACCATAGGAAATTGCGGTGGCGGCCACAATGTTCCCATACATGGAGTTGGTAATCTGGAAGGATTTGTTCAGCTCATTGGCTATGACAGAAAGATTATTCCGCACCAGATAAAAAGTGGCGTAACCCAGAAAAGTGGATTGCAGAATCCGCCACCGGAAAAACGGATACAGCCGCTCCTGGCAGGCCTCCGGAAGGATTTCCCGGTGCGGGGCAGGGTGGAACCATTGGAGAAAGGCACGGATCATTGCATGCCTCTTGTTTTATTGGGTTTGATACCATAGACGGAGGATGTCACGGAGGGAAAATTTGTTGCGGGGACATCTGGAATTTTCACCACCAGCCAGCCATTTTTGCGGGCATAGTCCGCCATGCTCATATCCTGATCCGGTGCAACAAATTCATCGGGATTTACAATCAGCCTGAGCTCACTGGCAAACTCTATCATTTCCTTATCCCCTCGGCTGTTTCCCCCCGCAAGAAGCGGTTGCACCTGGACAAATGTTTCTATGGCTTCTTTTTTCCCGTGATCCTGGGGAACAGGCTCCACAATCCGATTGGTTATTATTCCGCCAGAGACCACAGACTTAACGCCCACCACGTTGGTTATGGGTATTCCCAGCTCTCTGGATAAAAATTTCTGGTATAACGCCTCCGGAGATGCACTTATGACCCATACCTCAAAATTATGCTTTTTGAGGATTGCGATCAGTTCCTTCATGGGAGGGTATATCTTATCCGGGTAATCTTTCTGAAAACACCGGACGCCCATATCCCGGACTTCCTCCAGCGTTTTGCCCTCCAAGTAATAAATCCGATTCTGTACGTAAGGAAGAGAAACATTGGATTGTTTCTGCATCTGCCGGATTATCTCTGGTTTTTTTTCCGGGTTTTTCTGTGCATCCTGGAAGAGGCACTCATCGGCAAGGTAGTGGGGGACCTGCCCAAAAACCGTCCCATCCCCGTCAAAGACAGCCACTTTCCGTCCCTCATAGGATGCGGTTTTCATCAGGAATTGGTTAATTTTCTCATTCGCCGCTGCATCAAAGCCATTGATATGGACTTTCCCTTGGTTGCAGGAAGCGGTGAAAACTCCTGCCAAGATTATCATTATCAAAAATTTTTTCATATTTGTTTCCTCTCCATTGTAAGTGGATCAGTTTTATTTTGCGGGCTCAAAACACAAGGATTATTCCACCCCCTCCCGTGCAACCCGGATAAATTTCCTATGGTAGCGGGAATTATCCTGACGGCGTTCTCTTGTTCCCAGCAGAGTGGCACCACCCGTCTGGTCGTTGACACTGGCTCCGCTCCGGGGGTTTCCCTGAGCACCAACGGTTCCATGCCGGAGAATGTGGCGTCCCTGCAGCTCATTGTGCTGGACCAGGACAATGTGGCTGCCATGGAGTCGCTGGCGGGGGACGATGAGAATATGACCATGGAGGATATTGCTGCCCTTTTTCTGGCATACCGCAACTTTGGGCGGAATGAGGCCGTGGCAGTGGATATTGACACCGGAAAAAATGTGATCGTGGGCTTGAGTGCACTGGATGCGAACGGTCAGGAGCTGTATTTTGGATATGCGGAGAATATAACCGTCTCCGGAGCGGAAATGAACATCCCCATTGTGATGAAGTTTGATGTACCGGGAGTAGTACTTACGACGGATGGTAGTGGAGCACTGACTTTGTCATGGCCGGCATATACGGGTGCCTCCAGTTATTCCGTTAAATACTCCCTAAACAATGATTTTGCCACAGCCACGGAGGTAAAGGAGATTACTGGTACTTCTACCATTAGTCATACGATAACTGATTTGAGTGGGTACACCTCTTATTACGTCTGGGTGGGGGTGGATTTGACTGGTTTAATGGATTATCAGTACGGTTTAATCACTCCCAATCCATGATATATATGGTATCTGTTGCGAAAATTTTTTTTAAAACAAAAAGGAGAAAATATGAAAACACATAAAATCATCCCCATCCTGGTGCTGGGATATTTGGTCGCGGTGGCGGGGGCTTCTGCCCAGATCACCGTAAAGGCAGTCAAAGGCAATGTGGCCTTCAAAAAAGGCTCTGCCTGGCAGAAGCTGGAAAAAGGCATGAGCCTTCCGGAAGGGGTGGCCATCCTGTCCGCCTCCGGCTCGTTTGCTCTGCTGGATCTGAACGGACACTCCGTAACCATCAACCCATCGTCCAGTATCAAGGTATATTCCCACGGGGTTTCTGACGGAAAATCCCAAAGCCATCTGGGGGTAAAACACGGTTCCGTCAAAGTGAAAATCAAGAAAATGGCTGCGGTGAAAACTTCCTTTAAAGTATCCACCCCCGTGGCTACCTCCTCTGTCCGGGGTACGGAAGAAGTGGTCTCCTATGGCCCCGCATACGGGATGGTGGTGGATGTGCTCTCCGGAATGGTGGACATTGGCAATGACAGAGGAATCTCCGGCCAGGTCTCCGGAAGCCAGCAGTTCCAGGCCACATCCTCCACAGAATCCAAAAGCGTCCTGAGTGAAAGACAGGGCCAGAGCTCCGTGGATATCAACTCCCCGGATTTAACCGATGAGGAAGAAGAAAACTTCGCGGATGGGAACATTGAGGCTCTGGATTCCCCGGATTTTCTGGAATCCCTCCTCAATCCGGAAGTGGGGGAAAACGCCACAGCGGTGACCATCCAGCCCATCTGGCCGTAAACACATTTTAAGAGAATTAAGGGAATTCTATGAAATATAAACTCGCAACTTTGGTGATTACGGCCGTGGTGACTGTCACCATCTTCCCGCAAGAGGAAAAAACCGCCCCGGAAAACAACACCGTTCAGGAAATGGTGAATCCGGGGGCCATCCCGGTGGGGTCCATGGAGGAGATTACCTTTATGGACGGCCTGTCCGCGAAAAAAACGGCCAGTGCGGAGGATTTTCTGATCCTGGTTACCCTGCGTCTGGGCAAAAATTATGAGAACTTTGCCGCGTCCCGGGAAAGGGAAATCCAGAGCGGAGTGCTACAAAAGGACC
Organism: Leptospira biflexa; assembly: GCA_020721865.1. GTDB lineage: Bacteria > Spirochaetota > Leptospiria > Turneriellales > DYLW01 > DYLW01. The sequence goes on from DYLW01000008.1 coordinate 31,995, forward strand.
AGCTTTCCCAAAAGGACGCGGGTCTGACCATCGGCCAGTTTTCCCGCTTCCTTGCCAGAGAAAAAAAACTCAAGGATTCCCTCTTTTACAACATATTCGGGTGGGAACGCTATGCGTATACCGCCGTGGCTGCCGAAGGATATCTCCCTTATGGCAGAAGTCCACGGGAAACGATGACCGGGGAGGAGCTTCTGGAAGCGTACCGCCTTGCGTATGAGAGCCCATCGGCCGATTTTGGAGCTGACGAATGATAAATTTAAAGACCAGGGTGACTGTCACCTTTCGCTTTTTTACCACCGTTTTGGCCGGATTTCTCACGGTGGCAGCCCCTTCCTATGCCGTTACGGACGAAGACCAGCTTGTCCAGGACCAGATTTATTCGGAATTGCGGGAAGGACGGGTGGACACATCGGACAGGAAAGCCGTGACCTGGGGGGGCTGGATCATCCCCGCTCTGACCATCTATGACCAGGCGGATAAGAAGAAGACCGGATTCCAGTTTTATTCCATCACCTCCAAAGTGTGGGTCCAGGCCGATTTTACAGATACCTTTTCTGTGTATGTGCGCGGAAAGGACCGCTATTGGGATGCGTACCAGCGGACTAACACCCCCATGGCCAAGAGTGACAACGTGGCCGCTCTGGATGTGGCCACTTTCCAGACCAATCTGATGAACAAATCTCTGGTGATCACCCTGGGCAGAAAATACTTTCTGGAGGGCACCGGTCTGGTGTTGAACGGACGTGGAGACGGAGGGCAGGTGGATTACCATTCCCGCTATGTGAACGCAAAAGCCATGGCACTCTATACCGGCCTGTTCCCCAAAGAAGACAACACCTATGGCATCAGCCAGAAAGAGGTCACGGACGGCTCCAAACGCTTTTTTGGCGGGGCGGAGGTGTCCAAAAAAATCCTGAATCAGAATTATTATCTGTTTGATATTTACCAGAAAGACATGAACAACGCCGCCGGAGATTATGACTCCAATTATGCCGGAGTGGGGGCGGAAAACGTTTTTGGGAATCTGGATGTAAAAACAGAGGCGGTCTATGAAAGTGGGAAAAGCTACACGGAATCCACCAAAAAAACCGCCGATGTGTCTGCATACGCGTTCCAGACCTCCGGGACGTATTATCTGGATTATGTCATGCATCCGGCCCTGTATCTGAGCTATGCGTTCGCGTCCGGGGACAGTGACCGGAAGAGTGCAACCGGAGCATTTGATAATGCCACCGGCTCCGATTTGGGCTTTCTCTCCTTTGGTGTGTTTTCCGGCGGAAACGCCCTGAATCCCCAGCTCTCCAATCTGCATGTGGGCCGGGTGGGATTTTCCTTCAAACCGATGGATATGGTTTCCTCCCGTCGTCTGAACCGCATGGTGCTCATCACCAAATATTCTTATTACCAGAAAGATAAAGAGAAGGGCCCCACCAGCGACGCAGCGGCCAACAACTCCCGTGGTTTTGTGGGGCAGGGGGTGGATGTGAACCTGAGATGGGAAATCTATTCGGATTTGGGATTCTTTGCCGGTTACTCTCTTTTTATCCCCGGAGACGCGTATAACAAAGACTTTGGAAACCGCACTCTGGTTCTATCCGGGGTGAATCTCAAATTCTAATTTCTAACGAAAAAAACATGAACTGGATCAAAAAATTGGCTGCTTTTCTGGAAGGCGGGAGGAATTCCGCCATCCTCATTGGGGTATTGTCCGGAGTTTTCATTATGCTCCTCTCCCTGACCGGATTTTATGAAAAACTGATGTACACCCTCAATGATGTCCGTTTCTCTCTGGCCAGTCCGGTGGAAGATTATGACAATCTGACCATCATAGAAATTGAGGATAACAGCATCCACCAGTTGGGGGAATACCCTTTACCCCGCCGCTACTACGCCACCGCTCTGGAGGTAATGCAGGGGCAGGGCGTGGAGGGAGTCACCTTTGACATTGAGTTCCCGGATAATTCCCCATCCACCATTAATAAGGATTATCTGAATCTGATCCAGAGTACCGGAAAAAATTTGAAATATTCCAAAGAGGAAATCCTCAAAGATCTGGTTCTGAATAATGACGCCATTCTGGCCGCCTCGCTGGGGAAATCCCCCAATACCATTCTCCCGTTTTCTTACCAATCCTTCAAGACCAGGGTGGGCGGGAAAAAAGAGGATCTGTCCTCGTTTATCCGGAGTGCGTCCATTCCGGTTAAGAAAGAAGACCTCCCCCGGTTTTCTTCTCTGGAATTTGAGAAAGATTTTGATAAGATGGCCGCCCCCAATGCGTCCTTCCGGAAAAATATTGACCAGTTTGGTTTTGTGAACACCCGGTACGATTCGGACGGTACGGTACGCCGGATGACCCTCATCCGCCTGCTGGATGACCGCCTGTATTTCCACCTTTCCGTGGTCATGCTGGCAGAGGTGACAGACACCCCGCTGGAAAAAATCGAAGTGATCCCCGGAAAATATATACGCCTTCCCAATGCCGCTAATCCGGTGACCGGAAAAATAGAAAATCTGGATATCCCCATCAATGAAAGAGGGGAAGTGATCATCAACTGGGCGGGGGGTTATCTGGATGCGTTCCACCATCTGCCCTTTATTGCCCTTCTGGAGTATAATGGATTCCGGGATCCGGTGCATTCCAGCCTGGAAGACCTGGCCCAGTCCCAGCCGGAAAATAAATACACCCAACTCCGCCAGGAAAGGGCTTTTCTTATTGAAATTTATCTTCAGGAAAAAGATAAAAAAGAACGGCTCGCCACCAGCCTCAAACTGGATGAGGTGAATAAAAAATATCTGGATTCCATGGACAAACTGGCCGCCATCGTCCGGGACCAGATGAAATCCCAGCCCAAAGAAAGTGAAGATTATCAGAATAATGCGAATTTTCTGGACGCGTTCCGGATTGTCCGGGAAGTGGAGACTCTTGCCAATAACCTCACCGTCATTGGATTGACGGCCACCGGAACGCAGGATATTGGAGTAACTCCCACATCGGCCGAATTCTGGATGGTGGGCGTTTACCATAATTTGGTAAATATGTTCTTGCAGGGGAAATACATCCACCTCATGCCGGTATGGCTTCACTATTTTCTGGTCTTTGTGTTGTCCATTGCCCTGGCGGTATGGATCAACCTTCTGAGTGCAAAGCGTTCTCTCCTGGCCATCGCGGCCGGGGTGTTTCTGGTCAATGTGATGGCATTTGGATTGTTTGCCCTTTTCCGCCTGGGGACAGACCAGTTGGGTTTCAATCTGGCGGTTCTGGTTCCTTCTCTGACCATTACGGGGATAAAATTTCTGAAGGAAGAAAGCCAGAAACGGTTCATAAAATCGGCCTTTTCCCAGTACCTGTCACCGGATGTCATTGAAAATATTGTGGATAATCCCAGCCTGCTGCAATTAGGTGGAGAAACCCGGGAAATTACCTCCTTTTTTTCTGACGTGGCCGGATTTTCCACCATTTCAGAAAAACTTACCGCCCAGCAGCTCACTTCGCTGTTGAATGAATATCTCACGGAAATGACAAATATCGTCCTGGAAAACAAAGGGACAGTGGATAAATATGAGGGCGATGCCATCATCTCCTTCTTTGGTGCTCCCATGTCGCTGGAAAACCACGCATACTCCTGTTGCCTCACCGCCGTGCAGATGCAGAAACGCCTGGAAGTGTTGCGGGAAAAATGGCGGTCAGAAGGGCGGGATGAACTCTATGTGCGGATTGGAATGAACAGCGGAAACGCCATGGTGGGTAACATGGGTTCCACCATGCGGATGGATTATACCGCCATGGGGGATACCATCAACCTGGCCTCCCGTCTGGAAGGTGCCAATAAATACTATAAAACATACACCATGATTTCCAGCCGCACGTATGAAATGATCAAAGACGCCTTTGAGGTGCGGGAGCTGGATAAAATCCGTGTGGTCGGGAAGAATGAACCCATCACCGTGTATGAACTGCTGGATTTAAAAGGCCAGCTTCCGGAAGATAAAAAGAGAATTATTGATCTGTACCATGAGGGACTGGCTCTTTTCCGCCAGAAAGAATGGAAAAAAGCGGAAGTAAAGTTCAAAGAAGCTCTGAAAATTGACAAAGCGGACGGACCTTCCACTATCTTCGCGGAACGATGCAAAGAATTCCAGAAAACTCCCCCCGGAGCCAACTGGGATGGGGTGTATAAACTGGGCGGAAAATAAGCCGACCAATCCGCACATTATACTTGACATAAGGGATCTTATGTCACATCAACTATTTCCCGCACACGTCCACCGGGTTATCATCCTGGATAAACGCATAGGACAATGGAGGCAAGATAATGGTATTTGTGGCATTTTTATCCCGGAATTCTTCCAAGGAGAAATCCAGTCGATTATTTTTAATCCTCATCACCAGCTTTTTGCCGTTTACATACAAATTCTTCCCGTATACGTTATCCGTGGTGAAGAGATACGCATGAACATTTTCTTTTGCGGGCAATGAAGTTTGTAGCGAGCGGTCTGTATGCAGGTTTATCAGCAGGGTGACTGTCCCCTTTCCATCTTTGGCACAATGGGTATATGCCCGGAGAAATGGGTTTTCTTGATCCAGGGACGGCTTCAGCACCTTGTTCCCCATCAAGCGTTTCCAGAAAAGAGAGTTCCAGTAATCCGGACGCGGGTGAAAAGTATCCATGTCCAGCAACCCGTAGTCCATGCCCACCAGAGTCTGGCGGATTACAACGGAATGGGCAATTTGTGCGGCAAGGCCCAACTGGTCCAGCCACCACAAACCGTCCAAATAGACATCGGAAACTCCCGGCTCTCCACCAAACTGGGCGTTACCGGTTTCTCCAATCCACAGGGGAACAGATGCAGCATACATATCTCTATAGGATTTTATTTTCCGTGCCCAGTGGGCTACCTCATCCAGATTTTGGGGATTCAATAACCGTGCCGGATGGGCTCTCCGGGACGCAATGGGTCCCCTTCGGGATTGTTGGGGATAATAGTGCCAAGCAACGATATCGGTGGAGCCCTTCACTATTGCCAGATAATCCGGCATGAATCCATAAAAGAAGTCCATGGGTTCCCCCAGAACGGGCCAGAAGGCACTCGCCTGACCGGAGACACGGGCGTTCGGAAAGTACTGGTGTATTGTCTTCCGGAAAAGAATAAAATCATCGGCATATTGTTGAGTGGAAATATGTTTAGATGGGCCATGGATGAACCAGAAAATATTGGCCTCATTTCCCAGCTCCCAGACATCCACGGTATATTTTTTCTTCCGGGTATATTCCAGCAGATCCTTCAGATTATTGTTTTGCCAGAGGAGGTCTTTATTCCGTGCCGATGGGCCTGCATTAACGGTAAAGACAATCTTTAAATGATTTCTCTTCGCAAAGGCGTTGGCTTCATCCCACATAAACGAGGTTAGGACGGAATGGTACCCTTCGGGGATAACAGCCGCTGTTTTATTTTTTTCCGTCATGTTGTAATAGATTTTATCGGCTTCACTACCTCCCAGCCGCAGGTATGCCGGACTCAGTTCCCGGGCGAGGACATTCAGCGTGGGATTTTGCCACTGGAATAGATCCGCATTGTGCGTTCCGGATCCCATTTCCGTTTTATTTGCTTTTGGGTTCCACCACTTTCCACCCACAATCTGGGAGGAATCAATAGAAAAAGAAAGGTATTCATCATCCACGCGGTGGAGAATGGTATTTCCAATTTTGTACGAAAAGATTTGGATTTGGGGTGGTTTATCCCCGGAAGACGAATTCCGATGGGATAATTTTTCCGGGATAACAATATCCGGTGTCATTTGCCCCCGGAAAAATGTGAACAAACCGCCGTAAGAATCATACAGTCCAATCTGGACAACTGCGGTGGCAAAACCTGCGATGAATAATCCTGCGATAATTTTTTTCATGGTTCCTCCTTGTGCAAAAAAAGAGACACATAACGCGTCTCTTTTTGTTTAAACCTATTTCCCATTATATGCCGGGAATAATTCACTTATACATCTCATCAATGAGCTTCTGGTACTTCTCTGTGATGACATGCCGTTTCATGGACAGTTTTGCGGTTAACTCATCGTTCAGTTCAAAAGCTTTGGGGATGATCCGGAAATCCACCACTTTTTCAAATCCCTTAAATCCTGTCTGAGAAGAAACCAAGTTTTTGATTTCATTCTTAATGAGATCTTTGACCGCCTCATCTTTCTGGATCTGTTCAATGGTGATGGATGCTCCATCCACATTCATGAATTTTGCCAGATTCTGCAGGTCCGGATAAATGAGGGCACCCAGATATTTCTGATCCTGGCCCACCACCATTATCTGGCTGATGTACTCGCTCTCCAGCAGTTTATTCTCAATGGGTACCGGCTCCACATTTTCCCCACCCAGAAGAACAATAGTTTCCTTGGCACGGCCGGCAATGGACAGGGTTTCGTTATAGCTCATAAAGCCCATGTCTCCGGTGTTCAGCCAGCCATCCACAACGGTTTCCGCTGTTTTTTCCGGCATTTTGTAATAACCTTTCATGACATGCGGACCTTTTGTCCAGATAACGCCTTTTTCCCCGATTCCCAGGACCTTATCTCCGTCCATGCTGCGGATTTCCACCTGGACTTCCTCAATGAGCGGTCCCACAGATCCAACAACTACCTTGCTGGGTTTTCTGGCGGCAATTACCGGTGCACTTTCTGTCATGCCATAGCCTTCCAGAACGTCAATTCCGATGTTGTTAAAGAAAAGATCCACGTGGCGGGGTAATGCCCCTCCTCCGGATATAGTTCCTTTCATTCTGCCCCCGGTGGCTGCCCGGATTTTTTTGAGCACAATAGCATCCAGTAGCTTGAAAAAGGGGAAGTTTAATGGTACAAAAATCACATAAAGAATAATCCGTGCCAAGGCTTTGATATAGCAAATCCGGGTGGTGCGTAGCTCATTGCCAGTTAAAAATCTTACTGCTTTGCCATGGAAACCGGAAGATTTTACTGCCAACTTGAACAGGGCACGTTTTACCCCGGAGCCGGATTTCACATTATTCATGATCCCCAGATAAATCTGCTCCCATAGACGGGGTGCGGATGCCATGAATGTGGGTTTCACTTCCTTGATGTCTGTTTTTAATTCCCGGATATTGGTATAGGCAGTGAGGCCCCCTGCAGCCATGACAATATATTCCGCCATTCTTTCAAAGGTATGCCAGATGGGCAGAATGGAAAGAAATACATCATTGCCATAGTGCAGTCCCAAGTGTTTCGGTAATACTCTCATCTGGTGGTCTTCGTTGCGGTGGGTTTGCTGCACCCCTTTGGGAAGACCAGTGGTTCCGGATGTGTAAATGATGGTATAGGTGTCATCGGTGTCTGTGTCTTCCAGACGCTTGATGATCTCTTTGTAGTATTTATCCTTCAGGGCTTCTCCCTTTGCGAGTAAATCATCAAAACTGAGCACATCTTTGTCTTTAATCCCTTCCTTATCGATGGCAATGATGGTCTTGATTTTTTTCAGATTTTTTAAAATCCCATGGACTTTATCATAGGTTTTTTTATTCTCCACGATCACGGCCACGGAATCCGAATGCTCCAGAATGTATTTCATCTCATCTGCGGTGGAGTCTGTTCCCCGTGGTACGCTGACTGCATTGTTGAATAAAATCGCCTGATCCAACTGGATCCACTCATAGCGGTTGTCCGCCATAAATCCAATTTTATCCTGCGGTTTGATTTTCAGATCGGCCAGAGCACTTGCCAGCTTCACAACATTATCAAACATCTGTTTCCATGTGATGGTCTGCCATTGTTTGTTTTTATCCCGATACTGGTATGCGGGGTTATTGGGAATTTTATTCACAGCATCCAACAGATATTTGGGAATAGTTCCCTTGGGTTTAGCGTCAAGTATATTCATTTTTCCTCCTGGTTTTTTTATCTATATTAATAGATTCTCACGAACTCCCATGATGGAAGTCCTTTTCCTCTTTGTCAATTTATTTATTTTTTTTCCGGAAAAAAATTAATATTATTGACGGCTGTGCCTTATGTTCCCCAATGAAGAAAAAGAAAAATCGTTATGAATCTCAAACTTACTTATTAAAGGAGGCAAAATGAGAAAAGGAATATCTGTGGTCATGGCCGGGGTGGGAATCAATCTTGCCCTGGGCATATTGTACACTTGGAGCATCTTCAAGGATTCCATATCCAAATCCATTGACGATGCCGATGGAAAATTCACCTGGTCCAAAGAATCCGTAAACGACCCGTATGCGGTGGCACTGATTGCGTTCGCATTTATGATGGTGGCGGCGGGGAAAATACAGGACAAATTTGGACCCCGCATCACGGCGTTTGCCGGCGGGATTATGGTGGGTGCCGGTTTTATCTGGATTTCCCAGACCACCGGCTATCTGGAATGGATTCTGGGCTTTGGGGTTCTGGCCGGGACAGGCATTGCATTCGGATACAGCTCTGCCACCCCCCCTGCCCTGAAATGGTTTCCACCGGAAAAAACCGGGATGATTGCCGGGATTGTTGTATCCGGCTTTGGGATGGCGTCGGTTTATATCGCACCCCTGGCCCGGTATTGGGTGACTACCTTTGGCTTGAACAAAGCTATGCTGTTTTTTGGCATCGCTTTTATGGCTGCGGTGAGTGTATTCTCCCTTTTTCTGAAAAACCCTCCCGGAGCCGAAAATCCGGGGAAAAAAGCGGAAGGGGAAGTCTCCGTTGCCGGTTTGTTTAAAGATGGCCGATTCTATATCCTCTGGATTCTTTATTTCATTGGTTCCGGAGCCGGTTTGATGGTCATCAGCCATGTCAATGGAATGGCCGCCAAAAGCATGGGGGAAGCAGCCTTCTGGGCAGTGGCCATTCTTTCCATTGGAAACGCATCCGGACGGATTGTCGCAGGAATGCTGTCCGATAAAATCGGCAGGAAAAAAACGCTGATGATGATGCTGGCATTCCAAGCGGTTCTCATGTTTCTGGCTATGGCCACCCTGGAAAGCAACCCATCCACATTGTTTATCCTGCTTCTGGCCACGTTCATGGGGTTTAACTTTGGAACCAACCTGTCTCTGTTTCCATCGTTCACAAAAGACCTCTGGGGACTCAAGAATTTTGGGGTTTTCTACGGCATTGTGTTCACCGCATGGGGCGTGGGTGGCTTTGTTCTGAGCCGGCTCTCCCAGATGCTGAAAGTTTTCAGTGGTAATCTGTCATCCTCCTTCATGGTGGCCGGGATTATGCTGCTGGTCGCTGTGGGATTGACTCTGTTGCTGAAAAAAGAAGAAAAATAGATTTTTGATGACTGGTACCATGGGAATGCGACATAACCACGGTATCAGTCACACATTTCGTATCAACTTTTTGCCGATGGATACAGAAAAAACGTGACATAATACCCCGAATATGAACAATGCCGGCATGAAAGAGAATCCCTCCCCCCGGCAAAAAGTCATCGATAATTATGAAAAAACCATCTGCCAGATTGCCGCCAAATCATGGCTATATTTTTACTATAAACGGCAGTGGTTAAAAGCCACCGCTTAGAAAATTATATCCATTTTAGTACCGGCCCAAAAACGATTCCCATCACAAGATTCACTGTGGCCATGGAGATGAGCCACTTCTTCTGTGTGGACATTTTTGGGTCACTTCCGGATTAGTCATGATTTTCTCCTCTGATTATATTATTCACCCTGCCCATCCTCCCCACCTGGTGGCAACTCTTCCTGTGCATCATCATCCCCAGAACCATTATCGTCTGCCTGGACGTCCTGGGCTATTGGACATGCCTGGTTGAAACCTTCCACATAATCCGCAAGAATTCCGGATATTTGCGAGGATAGATCTTTCCATCTTTTATCCTTTATGGATTGTTCCATTTGCCTATATGGTTTTGCACCTTCCTTATCCCCTGCCTCCAGATATACGACAGCCATAGCGGCAATAATTTCCTGGAGGTTGGCAAGCTCCTCACTGCCAGCTTTGAGGCTTTTTTTCTCTTCCAAGGTTGTATGGGCTTCATGGAAAATACCAATCATATTTTGGAGAGCACCGCAGTCTTCGGAAAGGGATTCCGGTTCCAGGGCGATAATTGCTTCCAAATCCAGAGTTTGCACAGGGGATGTTTCCTCTTCCTCAGAGTCCGTTTCGGTATCCGAACCATCATTTTCTCTTGGAGTTTCTTCATCTTCCGGAGGAGGTTGATCATCCACTCCGGAACCATCGCCGGGAGATTCCGAATCCAGATTGCCTAAATCAGGATTAATTATGTACTGTGGTTTTTGCTTTCCCCCTAATTTGGGGGATACTGCCCGGGAAAAAATATTATTCCAATCCGGATTTTTGCTCATTAATTCCTGATCCAAGGATTCCAGAAAAGAGCCGGTGTATACCCCTCCCTGCGGTCTCCCCCCAAAAGAGTATTGCCCCGGAGAACTGCCGGAGGTGATAATCATCCCTCTGTACTGGGCGAACAATTTTTTATAACTTTCCGGAATGGCCACTTTTCTAGAAGAATAATTCCGTATGGTGGGAATGACGTTATCCGGAATTTTATTGTTACAGGCATCTACCATCACCAGAACAAACCGGGGTTTCTTTGCCACTAATGTTTTCAAAACCCAAGCGGAATCAATCCCCCTATCATCCGCCATGGCAAGCGATGGCCAAGGGGATTTATCGCTTTCAAAACGGTACCCATGCCCGGTATAATAAAAAATAACGGTGTCATCCTTTCCCAACTGAAGATTTTGTACGGCAGAAGCCACATTTTTCTGTGTCCGGTTTTTCCCTTGGAGAATGATTTCTTTGTATTGCAAACCAGATTTCCCGGCAAAATCCTTAAACCGGGCACTCATCTTCTTCATATCAATATCAGACCCAATGCTTAAATCCAGGGTATCCGCCACAATAACCCCATGCAAAGTTGCCGGGCTCAGATGGCCAAATGCAAAAAACAATGAGCCTGTAAAAAAAACCATTGGAGTAAAATTCCATAAACTTCTTTTCATCTTTACCTTATCCTTATCCCGCATTCTTCCGGAAAATTATTCAGAAAATGCAGAATCCATAATCTGCTGGATTTCCTTTTCTGCGGAATCAAAATCTTCCTTGTATTCGTTGCCATCGAACAGGAAAACCAGCTCTTTACGATAAAAGTCAAACAGAATGGAAAGAGTTTTGCCCTTGCTCTCCATCTTGACCCCATATCCGGGAAACAGAAACCCTCTTTTTGCCAATTGGAAATCATAGGTATTATTATCCAAAAGAATTTTTTTTAATTCATCCCGGTTTTTCTGATTGAGAGAACTCCCCTTGGTCAGAATGGTGTATTCCCCCATTTTTTCCCCTTCCCCGCCCTTTTTGGGGTTCAACCGGAATACATTCACTGTTTCCACATTGCTTATGATTTTAATAGCAGAATCCGGAAGCAGGGAATAAATTCCCCCGCCTTTTTTCTCTTCGCTACTTTTACATCCTGAAATGCCAGTCACCTCGGTACCCACAAGAAAAAATAAACCCAGCAACGTGTATAATCGCATCTTACTTTTCCGGTATCCTTACAAAATCCAGGTATTCCCCATGGTTAAGGCAGTATCCCCAAACCCGTACCGTATCCCCGGGACGAACATCCTCCGGAAGCTGCACCAGATAAACGGTATTTTTCCCCTTATCCGCCGATGGGTCTTCTCCCTGATAGGCGATGATTTTACCGTTCACCTTTCCGGAAGGGGTGGGCCAATCATCAAAGTTTGTGGTCATTTCTTTTGCCACTGCGGGAGTGGATTTGCGTACTTTTATCCAGGTATACCAGTGTCCATCCGGATCGGAGGCACTTCTGGGAGCGTTCGGATGGGGGGTATATCCCAAAGCGGGATTCCCGAACATAATGGGCAGAAAACCCGCCGGTACCCGTCCCCGGGTTAATGCCGGCACATAGGGAAGATGTTTTCCCAAATGATTTTTCTCCCCATCTTTGGAAGTAATATCTTTATGGTAGCTCTTGGGAATGGCCCCTCCGTAAATGCCCCGTTGGTAATTAAACTGGATGGCATCCCAATCGGCCGGTTTTTCATCCGGAATACCGGGAACTCCGTTTTTGGGTGAACACCCGATTAGTAAAACCGCTGTGACAATCCACAAGTAAATTGATTTATTTTTCATAATATCCCCGGATACATTTAATGAGAGAAATAAAAATGCAACAAGATATTGCCATTTTTTCTTTACTTCCCTTCTATTTTTTTTTCAATGGGTATATCACTGATTTTTCCAGGAGGGATATGAATAAACCAAGGATTGGAATATTGACCGGTGGCGGAGATACGGTGGCTCTGAACCGGAGTATTGAAACCATTAAAAATATGGCCTATCTCCTGGGCTATGATATTCTGGGAATCTACGGTGGCTGGCGGGGGCTTCTGGGCGATGGCTATCTGGTGAACATTTCCCGTCAGGATATTAACGGCCAGATTGGCGGCTCCATTCTGGGGACATCCCGCACAAACCCATATAAGAAAAATGACACCGGAAATAATCGGGTTTCCGAGGTGCTCCGTAACATTGAAAGATACCACTTGGACGTAATTGTCACCATTGGCGGGGATGATACAAACAGTGTGGCACGGAAGCTCTGGCTGGATCATCAGATTCCGGTGATTGGCTTCCCCAAAACCATCGATAACGATCTGCGCACCCAGACGCAGCATAGGTTTGCCGGTGCCAGCCACGAAGTGGTTCTGTGCCCCGGATTCCCCAGTGCGGCGGAAAAAATCGCCCGTATGACCCAGGAAATCCGGACCACAGCCATGACCCATAACCGCACTTTTGCTCTGGAGGTCATGGGGCGGGATGCCGGATGGCTTGCGGCGACCAGTGCCCACGGAGGAGCGGATCTCATTCTGGTCCCGGAAGTGGAGATGACCAAAGAACGGGTGGACAGATTTCTGGGGAAAGTGGATGACCTTCTGCGGAAAAACCGCCATCTGGTTATTGGGGTATCAGAAGGGGTGAAATGGTATAACGAAGAAACCGGCCAGACCGAGCTGGTGTTCGCCTCCCAGGATATTGATGAATTCGGGCATTCCCGCTTGGGTGGAGTTTCCGCGAAGATTGCCGCTGCCCTGATGACCCGCAAAATCGATCCGGGTGCCCGCAGCCAGATCAGCGGATACCTTCCCCGTGCCGGATTTATCAATCATTATGACCACTCATTGACCACGGCTCTGGGATCCTATGTGGCAAAAATGCTCATCAATAAGGACTATGGCAAAATGCCCGCCATGGAAATTATGGGCAATTTCCGGGAGATGGAAGCATATAACGCCCATGCTGTTGATATGGGGAGCATCGGGAATTTTCCGTTGCCGATTGATATCTACTACGATGAAAAGGAATTCAACGTAACGGATGCGTACCGGGATTTTCTGGAAAAAATTCTGGGGGAAAAATACAAACTCCCCCGGATGATTGAATACCAGAGAGTGGTGCCGGCAGATTAATCCAGATTATTGGTCCCCACGTCCAATGGGAACATCCATCCAAAAAAGGTTGACAATACGGGATGTTCCGTAATGATAAACAATGGGTATAGCAGAGGTTCAAACTTTGAATGAAAGTGAAATAAAAACTCTCAATCAACATGTTGAAAAGTTTTTACGGGAAAACCTGCTCCAGATACTGGAACAAAATCCGGATACCAAAATTTTCACCATGCGGTACGAGATAGAAATGCGGGAGCGTATCATCCGGGTGGAAGAGGAGTTGAAAAACCAGAGAGAACTGATGATCGCTGGTTTTAAAAGGATGGATGAGCGGTTTGAGCAGATCGATAAACGTATCGAACAAAATGAGAGGAAAATTGATCAACTCC
>DYLW01000008.1:45956-83371 GCA_020721865.1 Leptospira biflexa
AAATGAGAGGAAAATTGATCAACTCCAGGAAGAAATGAACCGGCGGTTCGAGCAGATCGATAAACGTATCGAACAAAATGAGAGGAAAATTGATCAACTCCAGGAAGAAATGAACCGGCGGTTCGAGCAGGTAGATGAACGTATCGAGCAGGTAGAGAGGCGATTGGATAGCATAGAAACCCGGATGTTTCACTTTATGCTCTGGTCTTTTGGTATTACCTTTTCAGCAGCCGGGATCGTCATTGCGGTGCTCAAGCTGTCATAAAGCCTCCACTTTTCCCTTGGTGGGGCTCTAAGCGTTCACCGGAAACCCGGGGAGGATTGTTTACAGGACGGGAATTAAAAAAAGGGGCACAATCCCAGTGAACGTTTATCCAATCATTTTTTTTAACTCTTCCATGCGAGGGATTCTTATGGCCACTTTCACAACGGAACCCACAACAAGGGCAGGAGTGGTCATTACCCCAAATTCCATAATTTTATAAATATCCGTTACTTTTTCTACGGTATACTCAATACCCAGCTCATCGGCAGCAATTCTTGATAATTCTTCCAGCCTCGGCAGTTGGGACAACCTGACCCCAGAATTTATAAATTTTTCATTTTTTTTCCTTTAGTTTATTAACGTCTTTATAATCATTATCTTTCCTTCTGGCTTCCTGTGGCAGTTTTTGATGGGAACACTGAACATACTTCATAATAGCTCCTTCAAAAAAAATTCCCAAAAATAAATCCGCTGGGTGCAGACATCAGAACCACCAGTGAAATATACACCACCGTTTTTTTGGGTCCCATCACCGTATGGATAACCAGCATACTCGGCAGGGACAACGCCGGTCCGGCCAGAAGTAAAGCCAATGCGGGCCCCTTGCCCATGCCGGCCTCCATGAGACCCCGCAAAATGGGTATTTCTGTGAGGGTCGCAAAGTACATTAACGCCCCGCTATGGAAGCGAATAAATTCACCCCAATGGAATTCCCGCCTACTGCATCGCTGATCCATTTTTTGGGAGCAATCCCTTCTGCACCGGATGAACCCAAAAAGAAACCGGCAAGCAATACCCCAAACAAAAGAAGCGGCAAAATTTGGCGGGCAACCCCCCAGGACTCCCGAAACCGCTGTATTCTTTGAATCTGCTCTTTCCTGAAGAGAATCTGCATTATCGTCCGATGACTATACTCAGAAAAACAGCTCCCAGAGCCCGGGCAATCCCCAGCTCCACTCCCAGAACACTGGCGGTTAAAACAATTGCCAGAACATTTATGGCCGGCCCGGAATATAAAAATGCCACCGCCGGACCGAGCCCCCATCCTGTAAATACCCGCAAAAAGAGGAAGCACAGTACAGGAGGTTTACATTCATCTTTCCAGTTCATCGTGTTTCCTTTCTTAACCTGTATATTTTCCCATATTGCCATGGATGAGGCAAAAAAAAATCAGCGTATCCGGCAGGATTGCAGGGCCTCCATCTCGCTTTTCACCCTGCTCTCCAGTACATCTTCAATACAACTTATAAAATTTAAAACACAGGGGGATTTCAAATGGTATATGATGCTGGTGCCATTCCTTTTATCATACACAAGACCCGAATTTTTCAATATGCTTAAATGTTTGGATACCGTGGAAGCGTCGTCACCAATCATATACGTAAGTTCACCCACACTGCGGGGGCTGTTGTGCAACTCTTCGATTATAAAAAGCCGGCTTGGATGAGAAATGGCCTTAATTATCTGTGCTCTGCTTTCATATTTCTGTGGTAATTTTTCCCCCATAGTCTCCATGGTCATTTGGCCAAATATAAATAGACGGTCAACAAAAAACGGGAAAAACACAAAAAAGCAGTCCCATGGCAAATTCACAGGATATGTCTCCTATGCGTCCCCCCTATAATGAGACATAATCCCGATGAAAGCGGAATCAATCGGAAAAAGTTTTACGAAATGCTTCCGGAATCCGTGCCGGGCGATGGGTTTCCCTGTCCACAAAGGCCATTTTCATGCGGCAGAGTACCACAAGGCGGTCTTTCTTTTTGTTGGTTCCTTTGTAAAAAATATTGAAGGATGTTTTCTCCAGATCCGTGATTTTCATTTCCACAATGATTTCATCGTTATGGAAAATTTCCCCTTTATATTCTGTATAGGAGTCTATGATAAATGTCCCCTTCCCTGCAATATCCAGTTCCTTAAAACCAAAATCGGCAAAGTAACGAATCCGTGCCTCGTGTAAAAGTGCCAGAAAGCCATCTGCTCCCACATGCCCACTGTAGTTCAGATATCCAATATGGACATTAATTCTGGTGGAGTAAGTATTCTCATAATTAAAATTGATCTCTCCCATGGTAAGTTCCCCGTTTTGATACGGATACGGACAGTAAATGATAATTTGCCCAAAAACCCGCATCCAGTTTCGGGCATTCCCGGTAGACAGATAAGCGACATAATCGCTCTCTGGGGTTTTTCTTCCTTCGTTATGTCACATTTTCCACAGAAATTGTCTCACGCTGGCAATTCTGGCTGCTATAAACGCGAAAAAATCTTTTTCAAATGGACAATTTATTTCCAGAATACAGTTTGGTAAAAACGGTTGGAGAAATATATGGCACTGGTAAAAGGATCACAAGAAATAACAAATTCTACAATTGGCCCTAATTCATTTTTTTCCGGAAGATTTTACATTAACGGGAGCCTGAAAATTGATGGAAAATTTGAAGGAAAAGTCCTGGAGTCGGAGCAATTATATATTGGCGTCACGGGCAAAGTTAAAACAAATATCACCGCAAATTCTGTAATCGTGGAAGGAATTATTGTGGGGAATGTAACCGCCCGGAACAGGGTGATGCTGCTTCCCACTGCGAAGGTTTTTGGGGACATTAAAACTCCGGAATTAATCATCCAGAATGGTGTGATTCTGGAAGGAAGATGTACCATTTCCAATGACCTGAAAACATCGTCCAAAGACCTCATTGAAGCGGAATACAATAAAGATAACTTAAAAGAGAGCATATTATTTCCTGAAGCAGCCAGTAGCTCCAAAAACCGATAATTGAAACCCCATGAATTTATCATTATTTCCCAAGGAGATGCCGCCGGGTTAGGCTGGCATCTCTGGAAAAAAATACTGAAAAAACCGGCGGATTTTTTTTCCGCATCCCAGATACAAAATTTCCGGAATATCATAACCGTTGGGTTTCTGTTTGAGAACGATGGGCCCTTCATCCATAAGAATTTTCTTGTGGTGGAAACCCCTCCGGATCTGAAACTTGGTGCTTATCGGAAATGGAGAGCTCAATTCAAATCCGTTTTGTTTGACTCACGCAGAAAGAAACCGGTTTTTTTGTCACTGCGAAAAGAAAGGGCATATATTCCCGGAAAAGAGGATGCCCTCATCGCCCTGAAGAGCTACCGTGCCTTTATCCTTTCCCTGCGACTGTGGGACATTCTGCCGGTTTCCTCACTGGTGACTCTTCCCGTTTCCAAAGAAATGATCATGAAAGCCGGGATTTCCTTTTCTGGCCATACCCGGGTCATTGAAGAATTCACCGGACACCGGGCGTTTATGTGCATGTACCACCCCACTCTTTCCGTCATGGTTCTCACAGAGCATATTCCTCTGGCCAGCGTGAGCGAAAAAATCTACCAGACCGATTTTAATTCTCTGGAAAAAGCCCTGTTTTTTTTCCGGAATCTTTTCCACCCTAAAAAAAATTTTGCCATGACCGGATTGAATCCTCATGCCGGGGAGCATGGAAGGATTGGCGACGAGGAAAAATTTCTGGAATATCATCTGAAAAATCTGCAGAAAGCCGGGATTGAAATTGATGGGCTTTTTCCTGCCGATGGCATCTTTGGACGGGATCAGCGGAAAAATTATTCTCTGGTGGTTGCCCAATATCATGACCAAGGTTTGATCCCCTTCAAGGCTCTGGCGGGATTATCCGGTTTGAATATCACACTAAACCAGCCCCGGCTCCGGGTTTCTCCCGACCATGGCACAGCCTATTCCATGGTGGAGAAAGACCTGGGAAATCCGGTCAGCATCATCAAAGCGGTCCAATTTGCCATGAGGTATAACCAGAAATGGATACACACATACTCATCCCTTTAATCCTATGGGGAGTCTTCCTTTTTTTCCTGCTTTTCCGGAAAGGAATCCCCGGTTTGCTCAAATTAATTATGGTTTTCCTGTTTTCCTCCGGGGTATTATTCTGGTATGATGAGATGTTGTTTTTCTTTTCCGGGATAGATGCTCAGAATGCGGCGTATTATCTGGATATGATCAGAAGAGGAATCTATTCCGTGTTTCTGGCACTTTTCTGGATCTGGCCCATTACCACCTTGTTTGTCTTTTACGCCGCCAGTGATCTGGATTCCGTGCGGGTATTGATAGCCTTGTCTTTTTTTACGCTTTTTATCTGGCTTCTTTTTCTGGCGAGCCGTTTTTTAACCGTAGAGCATATCCAAGCATTGCTTGTCTCAATTCCTCCGTTCCTTCTTTAGAGAGGGTGTTTCCCCAGAGAGCTTCCGGGAATTTCTGGGACAGGATGCTTTTTATTTCTTCACGCAGAAGATCGTCCTTATTGAAAAAAATGATTTTATCTTTTTTCTCCAGCCCCAGGCGGGTAATTTCTTCCAGTACCACCCGGTATTCCTCCAGAACCACCGGACTGGACGCATCCAGTACCAGAACCAGCACATCGGAATAGGAGATTTCTTCCAGGGTGGAGGAAAATGCCGCCACCAGAGCCGCCGGAAGATTCCGGATAAACCCGATGGTATCACTCACCATGGAATAGAGGGGGATGTAATTATGCTGTCCCAGGTATACTTTCCGGGTCTGGGAATCCAGGGTGGCAAACAGGCGGTCTTCTGCGTGGAGGGGAACGGCGGAAGACCCGATGGCATTGAGCAGGCTGGTCTTCCCGGCGTTGGTATAGCCAATCAATGTAAAGGATATATCTTTGCGGTTTTTTCGGGTATTTGCCCGGTGTCGTTCCAGGGCTTCCAGTTCGCCTTTAATTTTGGAAATCCGGTTTCTGATATGGCGGCGGTCCGTTTCCAGCATGGATTCCCCCGGACCACGGGTACCAATACCACCACCCAACCGGGAGAGAACATTTCCCAAACCTTTGAGCCGGGGCAGAATATAATTCAACTGTGCCAGTTCCACCTGTAATGCGGAGCTTTTTGTTTTTGCCCGCATAGCGAAAATATCCAGAATCAGCTCAATCCGCCCAATGACTCTAACCTCCAGCTTCTCTTCCAGATTTCTCAATTGGCCGGGTTTCAGGGCGGCATCTACGATGAGCAGATTGCATTCATTTTCCTGAAGCTTTGCTTTGATATAGGAAACCACCCTGCCCGGAAAAAAACTGCCCGGATCCGGATTTTTCAGACGGATAAAAAGCTGATCTCTGGCTTCCACATAAGCCGTGTCCGCCAAAAGATAAAGCTCATTGAGGGATTCTTCCTGCACCGATTTTTCCGGATAGGATAGATTTCCATACTGTCCCACCAGAAGGGCACTATATTGGTATTCCGATATGGAATGGCGGTATAAACTGGAGGCATCCATTGGGTGGGGTTATGGACCTCTTCTCTGGTATTTTTCTTTCAACATCTTCCTTTTAGCTTCCATGGCATTGGGAGAATTTTTTTTCTCTTCTTTGGCCTTAACAATTCTGACCTTGTCATGGATGGAAACCAGATTTTTCCGGAACCATCCGGCATTGGCCTCCACTGCATACAGAGCCGGGTTATCTGATTCTATTACGGTTTTATCAAAAGGTTTCATGGAATGCAGGGATATGATATAATTTTTCTCTGCAATAAAAGCAATGGTCAGAGGAATTTTTGTGTGTTGCATCCAGAAGTTCAAAATTTGGGGTTTGGAATACACAAAAATCATCCCTTGGTTTTCTTCCAAATAATCCCGGTGCATCAGCCCGATCCGTTTTTCCTCTTCTGTGATGGCCACTTCACAGTAGAGGGGCACTTCCACCCCGGCGGCATTTTTAAAATAAACCGTCCAGATGGTTTTTTCCTGCTGTTTGGTGGACGTTTCCTTTTCATTGGTGCCACTTTTGGACACTTCCGGATACACTCCGGAGAATAACCCCACTGCCACAAGGGTGAGAATTGTGATGATTTTTAAGCGGATATATTTATTCAAAATGATCTCCTTTTATTCCCACTCAATGGTGGATGGCGGTTTGGATGAAATATCATAGACCACCCGGTTTATTTTGGGTATTTCATTGATGATGCGGTTGGAAACCATTCCCAGAAATTCATAGGGCAGGCGGGCAAAATCCGAAGTCATACCATCTTCGCTTGTGACCATCCGCAGAGCGATGACATTTTCATAGGTCCGCTTATCCCCCATAACTCCCACCGTTTTCACGGGCAGAAAAACGGCAAACGCCTGCCAAATATCCCCATAAAAATTATGACGGTGCAGTTCCTCTGTGAGAATAAAATCGGCACGCCGCAGAACAGAAAGCCGCTCTTCTGTAATTTCCCCTATGATCCGGATGGCAAGACCCGGGCCGGGGAAAGGATGCCGGTATAAAATTTCAGGTGGCATGCCCAGCTCCAGCCCCAGATTCCGGACTTCATCTTTAAATAATTCCTTAAGCGGCTCAATAACCTTGCCCGCTTGGATCAGATCCAGAATTTCCTGGACCCGGTTATGGTGGGATTTTATGGTTTCCGATGGGCCCTTCACGGAAACCGATTCAATGACATCCGTATACAGTGTACCCTGCCCCAGAAATTCATGATGCCCCAGAAAGGAGGCTTTTTTCTGGAATTCTATAAGAAACAGCTTGCCAATAATTTTTCTTTTTTGCTCCGGATCCGTTATTTCTTTGAGTGCACTCAAAAAAACATCTTTAGCTTCCACCACATGTAAGGGAATGGAGAAATAATCCCGGAACCTTTTTTTCACTTCTTCGGTTTCATTTTCCCGCATCAAACCGGTGTCCACATAAACACAGCTTAATCGGGATCCCAAAGCCTCATGCAGAATTTTAGCCGTGACCATGGAGTCCACTCCGCCGGACAGCCCCAGAAGCACTTTTTCCGATCCCACAATTTCCCTGATTTCCTGGATTTTTCCGGCGGCAAAATTCTTCATATTCCAGTTAGCTTTCATTTTACATATTTTCTGGGCAAAATTTTTCAGAATTTTTTTTCCGTTTACTGTGTGATGGACTTCCGGATGGAACTGCACACCAAAAATATTTTTTGTTTTATGACCAATGGCGGCATAAGGGGAATTGGATGTTCTGGCCAAGCTCACAAAGGATGCGGGCATTTTATCAATTTTATCCCCATGGCTCATCCAAACCACGGAATTATTTTTTATCCCGGACAGAAGTGGATTTTCTTTGGCAATGGTCAGATTAGCCCGCCCGTATTCCCGTTCAGAAGAGGCGTGCACTTTTCCTTCATGCTGGTATGTGATGAGCTGAAGCCCGTAGCAGATACCCAGGATGGGGATATCCATGTCAAAAATCCGCTGGTCAATCACCAGTGCATTCGCATCATACACGGAATACGGACCTCCGGATAAAATAAGACCCGCCGGACGGATTTGGGACAGCTCTTCGTAGGAGATACCGTAAGGATAAATTTCCGCATAATAATGCAGCTCGCGGATTTTTCTGGCTATGAGCTGCGTATACTGGGAACCAAAGTCTAAAATAATGATTTCATTGGACATTCAGATGAAAATAGAATGACGAAACAAATTGTCGATACTTTTTCTGTAAAAAACTATTCTTTAATCCGGACAAACCACCGGATCTTTATAGGGCTCCACAAACGGATTATCCCTCATCAACCGGTCTGCCCCCATGACCACCCCACGAAAAAATCCGCATTTTTGGATGGATTGCCGGGCATATTCGCTGCATACTGGTTTAAATTCACAATGGTCCCCATCCTGTACACTGAACCATCGGTTGTAGATGACAAAAAGCATTTCCGATGTGTCTTTCCATACGGGGTTTTTTTCCTCAACTTTTGGTTTGTCCGCTCCCATGGGATGAAAAGAAATTAATGGTATCCATATCAATAGAAATATATATTTTCTCATATCAGTACCATAAAATGGGAGGCTTGATCACCTGGGAAAAGGAACGTTCCATTTCTCCTTCTTTCCATTTGACGGTTACCCGGATGAGTTTGGGAAGCCGGCTTTTTGTGGTATAATCCCATTCATCCTCCCAGTCCGTTCCGCTGAGACTGAACTCCAGAGTGAATTCCTCAAAACCCCGGATAATGGGATAATAGACTCCGCTTTTTCTGTCCATGGGCATAAAAAAAGCGTTTTCTCTTCTTATGAACATGGTTTCCCCTGTCTGCGGGTCCGGCATCCCATGATAAGAGACATCATACACCGTGCTTCTGCCCAGCCTCTGGTACAGATCCGCACGTGTAAAATCTATGGAATCCACCCGCTTCCCGGATATGATTTCTTTCTTTGCAATGAAGACAACCTTTGTATTCCATTTCTGTTCCACCAGATTGTTCAGGTCATTGGAAATCTGGTATACCAGATTCATCACTTCCGTGGATTTGGAAGAATACCGGGCCTGGTTTTTCATACTTTTCTGGATGGCAAAATAAATCCCAAATACCGCTATAAATAATACTCCGGTCAGAGCAATGGCAATCACCACTTCTATCAGAGTGAACCCTTTTTTCATATTATTTCTTTTAAAATACACCTTGCCCTCGGTAAAACTCCAATTTATATTCCTTCTGAAAATATAGAACGGTCACTTCATAATGTAGCATTTTAAAAATCATTCCGGTTCCGGGCATCTCCTCCAGATCTTTGGAGCGTTCTTCTCCGGATTGTTGGGAGGCTTCCCCTCCCCCCATAATTTCCTGGGCCTTTTTTACCAGATCAATTTCAATTTCTTCTATGAGATATTTATAGGGATAGGATTCAAACCCCGGAAGTACCCCTTCTCCTGTCTCCGGCTGGTATTTTGCCTTCACCGCATCCATCACATTGGCGGCCACAAACGACGCCCGGGATATATCCGCCGCCCGTTTACGTAAATCCAGACTCTGGAAAAATAACCCCAGCGTCAATGCCCCCAGAGAAACTCCCACCGCCAGAGAAATCATCACTTCTATGAGCGTGAACCCCTTTTTGAGCCCCGTCCTCCGGAGAAATGGGATCCTCCACCGGTTCCGGATTTTCTTAACTTCCGGATTGGCTTTTTTCATAGATGCTATCCCGCAGGTTTTCCATATAAAAGGGCGGCAGATTTCCAGAAGGAACATAAAGGTATGGTTTTTCTTTTGCGGGAAAATAAAAAATTACCGGATCGCTGGTTCCATCGGGATAAAAATGGATATACACAAAAGGGCCACTTTCCTTATTCCCGGAGACACCCAGGACGGCCTCCAGATCCTCCGGCATTTTCTTCCCTTTCAATAAATACGCCTCCTCCTGCTCTTCCTCATCCTGCCGGGAATTCCCCTGTGGACGCAGAAGGAATTCCTTATTCATTGTATCCGGAAGATTACGGACTTCCTTTTCCCGGGAAAATTTTTTTATCCCGAATTCCTTTTTTTCCAGGTTGATTTCCATGGTCAGAATACTCCCCGTCCGCATGGCTTCTTTCTTGCCGTAAGAAAACACACCGGTGATTTCTGTTTTTTCGCTTTCCGTGAATCTCCGGTTCAGAAGATCAGAAAGAAGAGAAGACAGAACCAGCATCACGGAACCCACGATGGCAATCACCACCATGACCTCAATGAGGGAAAACGCCGGCAGAAATCTTTCCGGGAAGCCTTCTCGCTTAGTCCGGATCACTCTAATTCAGATAAATGAATATCTGCGTTTTTTCCCTCTCCGCCTTCCGCTCCGTCCGCACCCAGGGAATAAACATCATAGGACCCATCTTCCTTCAGTTCATATCTATAGATTCTTTTCCAGGGATCCTCAATGTGCTTTTTCTGGATAAAACCTTTCACCGGATACTGGCTCTGGTCCAGATCCCCCGGAGCCCGAATCAATGCTTCCAACCCCTCATCGGTGGAGGGATATCTTCCAAATTGCTGCTGAAAATTAAATAATCCCATTTCAATATGAGCCTTGGAAGCGATGAGCTGAACCCGTGCCTTTTTTTCATCAATGCCGGAATCGGAAAGGTTAAAAATCAAAATCCCCATCAATGTCCCCAGGATCACCAGAACCACCATCAGTTCAATTAATGTAAAACCACGGACAAATTTCTTATTTTTCAATTTTGCCTGTTTGAACAACCTTAGTATGTTTTTGATCATAAGATGGGTTCGTTAGGGGATGCTGATCGTCAAGTTTTTTTACATTTACCGCGTATCTCCCCGCCACATTTTGATTTATGGAAGAAAGAGCTCATCTGGAAATGCTACTCCACAAACATCCGCCCATCCACATCATCGGGGCCGGCGGGGTGGGAATGAGTGCCCTGGCCATACTCATACAGAAAAAAGGTTTTACCGTCACCGCATCCGATATTTCCGGCGGGACTTATCTGGAAAAAATCAAAGCCCACGGAATAACCACTTGGACAGGAAACCACCCGGAAAATATCCTTCCCGGTTCCGTGGTTTTTTACAGCACTGCCATCAAAGAAAATGACCCGGAAAGAAAATGGGCCAGAGAAAATTCCCATGAATTCCGCCGCCATCCTCTGCTGCATTACCTGACCCGGGACGCATTCACAGTGGCAGTGACGGGCACCCACGGAAAAACCACCACCACCGCATGGGTGGCCTATCTTCTGGAAAAAGCCGGACTGGAACCCACCGTCCTGGCCGGGGGAACCATCCGTGCCTGGGGTTCCAATCTGCGTCTGGGGAATGGAAAATGGAAGGGGCAACCTCTTTTTGTCATTGAAGCGGATGAATCTGACCACAGCTTTCTCCACATTGCCGCCGATGTGGGCGGTATACTCAATATGGAAATGGATCATGTGGACCATTACGCCAGCATGACCGATGTGGAAAATAATTTCAAGGAATTCATCGCCCACCTGTGCCACGCAGACGGGAAAGTGATTTTTTCCAAAGAAAGCACCCACCTGGCGGAAAACCTTTGCTCCGCAAAAGAATGTATTTTTTCCCATCCTTTGGAACTGGATAAACAAAACGGAGGAATCCGGTCGGGCGGAACCTTTTTCCCCGTTTTGCTAAAAGGCCAGCATAATCTAACCAACGCCAGCGTGGTGTTTACTATGGGAAAATATTTTCAGATTCCGGATGGAACCATCGCGGAAGCTCTATCTACGTTCACCGGGGTGTCCCGCCGCATGGAAATCATCCACACATGGAAAACTCCCGCCGGAGAAATCGTGGTCATGGACGATTACGGCCACCATCCCACGGAAATCCGGACAGTATTGGAAACCCTCCGGAAGGAATACACGGAGATCATCGCAGTCTGGGAACCCCACCGGATCAGCCGGTTTGTCCATTTTTCTGATGATTTTATCTCCCTCATCCGGGAAACCCGGGATATCCGCTGGGGTTTGATGCCTTTTTATTACTCCGGAGATGTCCCGAAGGATTATCCGGATTTTGAGGAGAAGAAAAAACTAGTGGAATCTTTTATGGAATGGAAATTCCCGTCACAGGGAGATTTATCCGTCCTGGCCCGGTATATCCAAAGTAATTCCCCAGAAACAAATCCGGGGAAAAAAGTGATTGTCTTTTTTGGGGCGGGGAATTCCTCCCAATGGGCATACCATTTCAGGACCTTTTTACCAGAGATTTAAAAAAATCGCCCCGCTCTTCAAAACTTTTGAATTCATCCCAGGAAGTGGCCCCAGGGGAGAGAAGATACGTCACCTTTTTGAGATGATTTTTTTTCTGAAAATCCCGAGCGGAAAAAAAGGAGTCCCTTAGGCTTTTTTCCATGGAGACTATCCGCAGACCGGAATCCCGGAAAGCGGTGGCCATTTTTTCTCTTTCCTCCCCAAACAGGAAAAGATAAGGATTTTTTTCCTGCAGGCGGGGCACCAGAACGGAATAGTCTTCCCCTTTCCCTTTTCCTCCCATAAAAAGAAAAAATTCCCCCTGGGCATTCTCCAGAGCCGTCATCACTGCCTGGGTAGTGGTGGCCTTGGAGTCATTGATATAGGTATTCCCGTCCCCGGAAGCCAGAATTTCAAAACGGTGCGGCAGGGATGTGAGGTTCCGGAGTGCCTCCCGAATTTTTTCCGCCGGAATTCCCCCCTCCCACAGCGACCGTGCGCCCTCCAAGGCAAACAGAAGATTGCAGAAATTATGCCTTCCCGCAAATCCAAGCGGAATCTCCCGCAGAGAAATGGATTCCAGATTGGATTTTCCTTTGAGAATTAATTCCTCCGGATTTTTTATCATTCTTATGGAGAAATGCTCTGATTCCAGGGCATCCGTATCCACCTTAACAAGAGATAAATTCTTTATTTCATCCAGCGGGCTTTTCTCCCATAATTTCAAATCTGCCAGACGGGAGGAATAAATAAATGTGCCGCTTTTCATGGAACGTGCCAGATTCCATTTGGTGTTCCCATAATCCGCAAGACTTTTATATCGATTCAGATGATCCGGAGCTATGTTCAGATAGATACCCACATCCATGGAAATATCCCGGAAAAGCTCCAACTGGTAGCTGCTGAGTTCAAAGACAAATACTTCATATTGTCTATATTTATCCCAGTGGAATAAAATTTCAGAAAGAGGAATCCCAAAATTACCCGCGGCCAGGGATGGCTTTCCAAGAACCTCCAGTATTGTGGCCGTAAAATGGGTGGTGGTACTTTTCCCGTCTGTCCCGGTAATCCCCACAGATTTCTTTCCTAATATAGAAAATAATGGCCAGCCATATTCCATTTCGGAAAAAACTGGAATGTTTTTTTTCCTTGCGGTAGAAAATATTTCCAGAGAAAGGGGCACTCCGGGACTTAACGTGATCCCATCCACGGCCTGGGTTTCCACCAATTCCATAGCCTCGCGAATATCCACCCGGTGGCACTGCGGATGGGAAAACACATCATCAGGAAAGACCGCATTGGCATTGGAATCCTGCATAAAAAGCTCATGCCCATGGAACAGGAGCAAACGGGAATACCATACCCCGGTTCTTCCGCCCGCACCCATCAGTAAAATCCGTTTTTTCATCGTGTTGATTTTCATAAGGAGAAAGATACGCGCCCATGAGGATTTGAACCTCAGACCTTCTGATTCGTAGTCAGACACTCTATCCAGCTGAGCTATGGGCGCACAAAGCGTAAAAAAATGTTTTTGCCACAACATGTAAACCATTTTTCTCATTTACGCCCCGGAGCGGCTTTGTTTCCCTGCTTTATGGAAAACTCACAAAACGCTTCCGGCCAGGATACGGAAACCAGATTTACCATCATGCAGAAAATTTTCCGGGCATCTGTTTATTATTTTATTGGCTTATCTATTTTCTTTATTGTCGGATTTATCATCATATCCGTCCGGATCACCATGAAAAATAAAGTGGAAATCCCATCGGTAACCGGGAAACTTTATCTGGATGTCCATAACCATCTGACCGATTTGGGACTCAAAATTGAAATCAAAAATGAACATACCACAGAGTATCCATACGGTTTTATCCTCTTTCAGAGTCTCTCTCCGGGTAAAATTGTCAAAGAGGGTAGCCGCATTACCCTGGTGGTGAACCAGAGCCAGAATATTGTCAAAGTTCCCCGCCTGGTGGAAATGAAAGAAGACCTTGTCCAGAACATCCTGAATAATATCCACATCGGCAGCCGGAATTTCCGTCTGATCATTGGGACAGTCACCCGGATTCCCAGTGACAAAGCCGTGGGAGAAATTCTGGCTCAGTTTCCGGAAGCCGGCACTCCGGTGGTTCCGGACAGCCCGGTTTCGCTTCTGGTGTCTCTGGGTGCGGAAGAGCAGAAACGTGCGTTCAAATTCCCCGATGTGGAAAACCTGCCCATCGGTATTGCAAAGGAAATGGCATTCCATCTAAAAATTCCCATTACTATTAAGGTTAAATCTGTTAATGATGAGAATAAACATGCCCGGATCATACGGTCGGAGATAAAAAATCCTCCCCAAAAATGGAATGAGCCAATGAGCAAAACATCCTGGAATGTTACCACAGCCTTTTTCCCCTATGAGTACAAATCGGAAGATGGTCCGTTCAAGCATATTCTGGTCAACCCGGATGATCATAACATTGACCCAGGCAAATACACATTGGCCGTTGTCAGAGAGCAGAAGAATCCGGGCGGATTTCAGGAAGACCAAAAATATACGGTTCTTTCCTATCTGGAAATTGGCAAAGATCCATTCCCCTCTTTTATTTTTGAAAAGGAAAAACTGGCACTCTGGAAAGGATATTATGTCCCTTTTGAAGAAAATTCCAATGCCCAAACTCGGGAAGAGCAGAAACAATCGTCGGAAAAAAAATCGTCTCCGGATGGCAAAGAAAAAGGTAAAATTATTTTTGATAACGCCGGTAAAAATCCGGAGGAAAAAATTAACCGGGAACCGGATTACATCCTCTCTCTGGATTACAAAAGCTGATGCAGATTTCCCCCTCCATTCTGGCGGCGGATCTGACGCGGCTGGATAGAATTTTCCAAAGTATGGATATGTCCCTTGTGGATTATATCCATATTGATGTCATGGATGGTCATTTTGTTCCCCCCATAACGTTTGGGGAATCCTATACCCAAATGGTAAAAAACCTTCTGGGAGAATTCCATCCCCAACCCGGTCTGGATGTTCACCTGATGGTGGAGTTTCCGGAAAAAGAGGTTCCCAAATATTTTTCCATAAAACCGTCCATAATTACCTTTCATGCGGAAACCACTCATTTTCCGTTGCGTCTGGCTTCAGAGATCCGTAAGCAGGGTATCCGGGCTGGAATTTCCCTGAATCCGGCTACCCCACTGGAAACAGTGGAAGGCATTCTGGATTCTCTGGATCTGGTGCTGTTAATGTCTGTTGAGCCGGGTTATTACGGACAACCGTTTATCTCCTCCGTCTGGGATAAACTGGAAAAGCTGGCCACATGGAAGAAAAAATATCCGCATTTGGCCATTGAAGTGGATGGCGGGGTGGACAATAAAAATATAGAAAAATTAACCACCTTGGGAGCCGATATTGTGGTGGCTGGTTCCTATATCTTCAAAGCAAATGATATCAATGAACGATTGCGATCATTAAAAAAGTATTCATAAACAAAGGAGAAGATATGTCACTGAACCGGGAAAGCATCCAATCTGCCATTTACAAATATGCTTATAAAGAAAACCATGACCAGCCTTTTGTCCTCGCTTCCGGAAAAAAAAGTCCTTATTATTTTGATTTAAAATCTCTGGTTTTTCGCCCGGCCTATTTGAAGGAAATAGCGGAAGATATGTATGAACTGATTTTATCCACAATGAAGCAGCCTCCGGGAGCATTGGGTGGTCTGACCATGGGAAGCGATCCCATCATCTATGCTACCACTCTCTATGCTCTGGAACGGGGAGTCTCCATAATGCCACTGATTGTGCGGAAAGAAACCAAAGACCATGGATCCCGGAAACGCGTGGAAGGTATCCTGGATGGGATGTCCGGAAAAACGGCTCTCATTGACGACGTGATTACTACCGGAAAATCCACCCTCTCCGCTTATCATGAATTAATAAAAATCGGAGCGGTCGTTGACAAAGCCTTTTGCGTAGTAGATAGAAACGAAGGCGGCAAAGAAGCCCTCCGGGAATACGGGGTGGAGCTTTTTTCGCTTTATACGGTGGATGATTTCAAAGAGAAATAGTATACTTCCTGCGGAGGGCGGATATTTTTTTCTGACTGTAATTTCCCAGGCTTGTCAAATGGTAATTTTTATCCTTCCATAGATCACGTACTTTCTGAATAATTTCTTCCGGATTTTGCATTTCCAACCGGGAAACGATTTCCCGGAGGGAGAGTGTTTTCCCAAAAAATAAATAATTTTTCGCATTAAAAGACGCGATTCTGTAAGAAGATTCCATGGAGAGGGCAAAATTTCCGGCAATCCCGGATATACTTTCTTCCATGGATGCCTCCCTTTCTTTGGATGACAATATCCTTTCCATCTCTTCTGTCAAAAGCTCCATGGAAAGAGGAAAATTTTTTGCGGATGTTCCCGCATAAACGCCCCAAATTCCATCATCAAGGGACTGGGAGTGGAATGCTCCCACAGAATAACACAGGCCATTTTCTTCCCGCAGTTTCTGTACCAAGCGGGAACTCATGGAACCGCCCATGTAATGGGTAAAAACTTTCATAAATTCATCCCCGGAAGCGGAAAGAGGCAAGCCCGGAAGTGCCCAGACAAAATGGAGCTGCTCCAGATCTTTTTCATGAGCAAAGGCGGCAATTTGCCCGGATTTTTCTTGCACTACCAAGGGCTCCGGCGGATATTTATCCCCACATCGTTCTCTTTCATTGCCAAAAAGCTTTTCAATGGATTTGATAAGATCTTTTTTTTCTGAATCCGAATTCCACAAACTGCCGGCCATGGAAAGGACAGCCCCCTTTGTGTCATAATACCGGCAGTAAAAATCATAAAGATCATCCCGTGATGTCCGGGAAATTCCCTTAATGGTCCCGCCAATGGATCTCCCCATGGGAGTGTCTCCGTAATAATCCGCGAAAAATAAATCAAAAATAAAATCATCCGGCGTATCCTCTGTCATTTTAATCTCTTCCAGAATCACCTTTTTTTCTGTCTCAAACTCTTTGGGATCAAACACGGAAGAAAAAAACATGTCAGAAAGTACATCCAAGGATTCCTGGATATAACGGGACGATATGTGTATATAATAATTGGTTACTTCTTTGGAAGTGGAGGCGTTTATGTTGCCTCCCCGTTTATCCACCTCACGGGAAATATCCAGATAGGTCCGCTTCCCGGTTCCTTTGAACAGCATGTGCTCCGTGAAATGAGCATAACCACCCTGCTTTTTTATTTCGTTACGGGAACCCACCGGAAGCCATAACCCCATTGCTGCAGACATTCGTCCCGGCAGGTTTTCCAGAACAACGGCTAACCCGTTATTCAAAACAAAAATTTCCGGATTTTTCCCAGCCGGTTTCATTTAATCATCATTTTCAGCATCACGCATGGAAACACTGATTTTCCCTTGTCGATCCACCCCAAGCACTTTGACTTTAACTTTCTGGTTTACTTTGAGCACAGAGGCAACATCAGCAATTCTTTTGCGGGATATTTTGGAAATATGGCACAGCCCCTCTTTCCCGGGAGCCAGCTCAATGAATGCACCAAAATCCACAATGCGTTTTACAATACCTTCATAGATTTCACCAACTTCAATTTTCCTGAACTGGCGTTCAATCATATCCCTGGCAACGTCGGATTTTCTCTGATCCGGAGACATAATGGTGACAATTCCATCGTCATTGACAGAAATTTCAGATCCACTGGTTTCGGAAATGGACCGTATATTCTTTCCGCCCGGGCCAATCAACTCTCCAATCTGGTCTTTTTCTATGTGGATTGTGACTATCTGCGGTGCGTGTTCCTTTAGTGTACTTCTTTTCTCGGGCAACGCTTCATTCATTTTATTCAAAATATGAAGACGTCCCGCCTTTGCTTGATACAGGGCCTTTTCCATAATTTCATAGGAAACCCCTTGGACTTTCAGATCCATCTGGAACGCTGTGATCCCATCTTTGGTTCCGGCCACTTTGAAATCCATATCTCCAAAGTGATCTTCCAAACCGGCGATGTCTGTGAGGACAGCAAATTTATCCCCTTCTTTGATCAGTCCCATGGCAACCCCGGCCACATGGCTTTTTATGGGAACCCCGCCATCCATCAAGGCCAGTGACCCCGAACAAACGGTGGCCATGGAAGAGGATCCATTGGATTCCAGAATTTCGGAAACCAGGCGAATAACATAAGGAAATGCTTTCTCATCAGGAATGACAGCAGACAGAGCATTCTCCGCCAGTTTTCCATGCCCAATCTCCCTTCGTCCCGGACCCATAATCCTGCGGACTTCGCCCACGCTGAACGATGGAAAATTATAATGAAGATAAAAACGGCTCTCGGATTCACCCTCGATATCATCCGTAACCTGTACATCCCGCTCGCTTCCCAGAGTGAGGACTCCCAGACTTTGGGTTTCTCCCCGGGTGAAGACAGCACTGCCGTGCGTCCCGGGAAGGACATTCAGTTCAATGGATATATCCCGGATTTCGTCCAGTTTCCGCCCATCGGCACGGATTCCCTGCTGAAAAATCTGCTCACGCACAATTTCCACTTCAATTTCTTCCAGGGCTTTTTTGGCCGATTTGATGACATCCGCGTAAACCGCAGGCTCTGCCTCTGCGTATTTTTCCTGTACTTTTTCCAGAGCGGACGCATTAACGGCATCAATGGCATTTTGCCTCTCTGCCTTATTGCGTATTGAATTGGCTTCCTTCACGCCGGCAAAAGCCAGTTCCCGGACAAAAGATACCAGCTCCTGGTTTTCCTCTTTTACCGTGACCTGCATTTTTTCTTTGCCGCATTTTTTTTGAAGCTCTAACTGCATGTCACATAAACGTATAATTTCCGCGTGAGCGATTTTGATGGCTTCAATCATCGTCTCTTCGGACACTTCCCGGGAACTACCTTCGATCATGGTCACAGCATCCCGCGTCCCGGCCACAGACAGATTGATCTTTGCCTTTGCCTGCTCTAAGATATCCGGAAACATCACCCATTCATTGTCAATAAGGGAAACCCTCACTCCTGCAACGGGACCATTGAAAGGAATATTGGATATTAATAACGCCGCACTGGACGCGGTAATGGCATGCACATCTGCCGGATTAATCCCATCCGAACTTAAAACCAGATTGTAAATCTGGACTTCGTTCTTGAAACCTTTGGGAAACAATGGCCGGATGGGACGGTCTGTCACCCTCGCAGCCAGAACCTGCTTATCCGATGGCTTCCCTTCTCTTTTGAAAAAGCCCCCCGGTATTTGCCCGCTTGCATAATATTTTTCCCGGTATTCCACGGTAAGCGGAAAAAAATCCGTACCTTCCAGTGGATCTTTGGATACAGTAACCGCTGATAATAAAACCAATTTCTTCCATTTTAAAACAATAGATCCGCTTGCTTGCTTTGCCCACGACCCGGTTTCCAGTACCAGGTCGGCACCTTTTATAGAAATTTTTTCAGTATACAATGTTCCCCCGTGGATTATTTACGGATTTTTAAACGCTGGATAATTTCCTGATATTTATCATTACTGCGCTTTTTTAAATAATCTAACAATCTTCTTCTTCTTCCCACCAGCTTCAAAAGACCCAGACGAGAGTGGTGATCTTTACTGTGCACTTTAAAATGCTCTGTTAAAGAATTGATCCTTTCTGTGAGAATTGCAATCTGGACTTCCGGCGAACCAGTATCCTTCTCATTGGTTTTATAATCACTAATAACTTGACTTTTCTTTTCTTTTGTTATCATTTTTTCTTCCGTTTCTTTTCTTATTCCATCTTCTTTTTGTCAAATTGACATAAGGTGAAAAAGATTCCTGCGGGCAAGTTCTTTTTTAGTTGTCCAACGGTTTAATCCATCGAACAGCCCCACCGGCTACCCTTATTTCTTTGTGGTTTTTCTTGCCGCCGTTTTTTTCTCTTCTGCCTTATCTTTGACCGGTTTTTTCCTAAGTTTATCCTGTGCTGGATTGGAAACGGCCTTTTTTGGGGATGGAGATTTCTTTTTCTCCTGTGGCTCCTCCCGATGGAATCTTTCCATCAGAGACACGACCCGAGCCTGCAAGTCATCCATTGCCCGTATTTTTTCCTGGATCACCGCTACCAATTGCGGACTTTTCAGAGGCTTTTCCAAAACCACCAGACCCAAGGAATCCCCCGTGGACTTCAGCTCATTGAACCGATTGGTTGTGAGAATAAAATCGGCATATTTCCACCCCTTTCCATTCTCCACAAGATCCCGGATGAACTGCATCCCCTTTACGCTGACTTCGGTATCATATTCCACAATCACCAGCGAATACCCGTCATCCTGGAAAAGATTGGATTGGATGGAAGGAAATTCCGGCATAATAAGCTCATCCATTTTTTTCTGGGTTTCTTCTTCCGCACTGGGATTTTTCTTTTTGGGCTCTTTCAAAAGCGTTTCTTTTGCCGCTTCATAAGACTTCAGAGCCGTTTCAAACTCCAGAATCAATTCCACCACCGATTGGTCAAAAAATCTTCCGTTCTGCGAAATTTTATTATATGCCTCTTGAAAACGGAAAGCACTCTCAAAAACCAACGGCAAATCCCGCAACATATACTTCAGTGCATCAATAAAACTGTGGTTATCATCAATTATCAGTATTTTTCTATCCATTCAAACTTTCCCCAAACGTTTTTCCCCAAACTTTAAAGCCACCCTGTACAGTAAATTGTTAAAACTTTTTCATGGTGGAATAGTCTGCCCCCGCCAGAGTGGCATACAGGAACATTTTCCGGTCAATCTGCTTTTGGGCACCCAATGCCAGAATATCCGCTCTATCCGGATCCATTTGCTGGAGCATGCGATACCGGTTTTCACTGTAAATGATATCTTTGATACCGGTTTTGGGTTCCTTAGAATCCAGTTTCAGCGGATTCACCCCCTGCTCTGCCAGCCGTGGGTCAAAACGGTACAACGGCCAGAGGCCTGCCTCCACCAGCTTTTTCTGGTGGTCAAAGCCATAGCGTAAATCGTATCCATGAGCAATACAATGCGAATAGGCAACGATCAAAGACGGACCCTTATAGCTTTCTGCTTCCAGCATAGCCTTTACGGATTGGGTATCATTGGCTCCTATCGCAATCTGTGCCACATATATATTTCCGTAGGTAATGGCCAGAAGTCCCAGATCTTTCTTACCGGTAGGTTTCCCGCTTGCGGCAAATTTTGCTACAGCCCCGGTGGGAGTGGCTTTGGACATTTGTCCTCCGGTGTTGGAATACACCTCTGTATCCAGCACCAGAACATTCACATCCTCTCCCGAAGCCAGAACATGGTCCAGACCGCCATAGCCAATATCATAAGCCCAGCCGTCTCCTCCCATAATCCATACACTTTTCTTTACCAGATAATCCGCCAGGCTGAGCAACATGGCCACCGGCTCCGATTTGTTATCCTTCAGTTTATTCTTTAACTGGGATACGTATTCCCGCTGCCGGCCAATCTCTTCTTCCGTGTTGTTTTCCAGGTTGTCCAGAATCTTCTGGGCCAGGTCATCCCCAATCACGGATTTTAATTCTTTTACCAGAATAGTTGCCTGCTCTTTCTTCTTGTCCACAGATAACCGGAAGCCCATTCCAAATTCCGCATTGTCCTCAAATAGAGAATTGGACCAAGCGGGACCCCGGCCATGCTCATCCTTTGCCCAGGGGGTTGTGGGAAGATTGCCGCCGTAAATGGAAGAACATCCTGTGGCATTCGCAATGATCATTCTGTCTCCAAAAAGCTGGCTGGCCAGTTTCACATAGGGAGTCTCCCCGCAACCGGAGCAGGCACCGGAAAACTCAAACAGCGGACGCAGGAACTGCGAGCCCTTCACAGAATCTATCTTCAATTTGGTTCTGTCTGCTTCTGGGATGGACAGGAAGAAATCCCAGTTTTTGGACTCTTTTTCCCGCAGAGGAATCTGCGGCATCATATTAATGGCTTTTACACCTTCCTCGGTTTTGGATTTCACCGGGCAGGCTTCCACACACAGATTACATCCGGTACAGTCTTCCGGAGCTATCTGGAGAGTGTATTTGGTGCCCGCAGGCCACTCCGCACCCTTTATATCCACGGACTTGAAGCTTTCCGGAGCATTCTTGAGGATTCCTCCATCATAAACCTTGGCCCGGATGGCGGCATGCGGACAGGCAATTACGCATTTATTACACTGGATACAGATAGCTTCTTTCCATACCGGAATTTCCAAAGCAATATTCCGTTTCTCATACTGCGTGGTTCCTGTTGGGAAAGTACCGTCCACCGGCATTGCACTCACAGGAAGGGAATCCCCGTCTCCTCGTGCGATTTTTCCCAGAATATCCCGGACCATATCCGGGGCTCCGGGCGACATAGTGGGAGGTAGCTCAACCTTGCTGGACACAGAAGCCGGAATATCAATCTTGAAAAGATGTGCTATGGTCTGATCCACCGCCTGGTAATTCTTCTGGACCACCTCATCACCTTTTTTGCCAAATGATTTTTTTATGGAGGCTTTAATTTTCTGAATGGCTTCTTCCCTGGGGAGAACTTTGCTGATGGCAAAAAAGCAGGTCTGCATGATGGTATTGATCCGCACACCCATGCCGTTTTCTTTGGCAACTTTATAGGCATCAATGGAATAAAGCTGAATTTGTTTATCAATGATTTCCTGTTGCACTTTCCGGGGTAAATGATTCCAAACCTGATCTTTCTCATAAGGTGCGTTAATCAGGAAAATCCCCCCCTTCTGAGCATACTTCAGCATATCATATTTTTCAACAAAGCTGAACTGGTGACAGGCAACAAAACTGGCCTGGCTAATCAGATATTGAGAGCGGATGGGGTTTTTTCCAAAGCGAAGGTGACTGGTGGTAATGGCTCCGGATTTTTTGGAGTCATACACAAAATAACCCTGAGTATAATTCTCTGTCTCTTCGCCAATAATTTTGATGGAGTTTTTATTCGCACTGACCGTACCATCGGCACCCAAACCAAAAAATACTGCACGGATAACGTCATCCCCTTCAATATGAAAATGGGGATCATAGGCAATGGAGGTATGGGACACATCATCATTGATGCCCACGGTGAAATGGTTGAAGGCCTTGGGTGCAGATATGTGGTCATACACCCCTTTGATCATGGCAGGGGTAAACTCTTTGGAGGAAAGACCATACCGTCCCCCCAGAATCCGGGGAATGGACGATATTTTTCCTTCCTGCAACTGCTCGGTATAGGCCAGCAATACATCCTGATACAATGGCTCACCAGCAGAACCCGGTTCTTTGGTTCTGTCCAGTACGGCAATGTTTTTTACCGTTTTGGGAATTGCCTGAACAAAATCCGTGACAGAAAAGGGACGGAAAAGCCGCACTTTTAACAACCCGGTTTTGGCTCCCTTCTGGTTCAGATAATCCACGGTCTCCTCCGTGGTCTGAGCACCAGAACCCATTATGACAATAACGGATTCCGCCTCCGGGTGACCATAATACTCATATATTTTATATTGGCGTCCGGTCAGTTTGGCAAACTGGTCCATGTATTTCTGCACAATACCCGGTACTTTGGTATAATATGGGTTCACGGTTTCCCTTCCCTGAAAATACACATCGGGGTTCTGGGAAGATCCGCGAAGAAACGGATTATCCGGATTCATGGCCCGCTCCCGGTGTTGCCGAACAAGCTGGTCGTTTACCATCGAACGGATCACTTCATCGGAAAGAACTTTAATTTTGCTCACTTCATGGCTTGTCCGGAAACCATCAAAAAAGTGCAGAAAAGGTACTCTGGACTCTAACGTGGCCGCCTGTGCAATGAGGGCCGTATCCATTGCTTCCTGTCCGCTGTTGGAGGCCAACAGAGCAAAACCAGTCTGGCGGACAGCCATCACATCCTGGTGGTCCCCAAAAATGGAAAGTGCCTGTGCGGCAAGGGAGCGGGCAGATACATGAAAGACCGTGGATGTCAGTTCCCCGGCAATTTTATACATATTGGGGATCATCAGAAGAAGGCCCTGGGATGCGGTGAAGGTGGTGGTCAGGGATCCTGCCTGGAGTGCTCCGTGCACCGCTCCGGATGCCCCGCCCTCGCTCTGCATTTCTGTTACACTGGGTACCACTCCCCAGATATTTTTCCTGCCCTTTGCGGTATACTCATCAGAAAATTCACCCATGGTTGAGGAAGGGGTGATGGGATAAATAATAATAACTTCATTTGTTTTATGGGCAACATGGGCAACCGCTTCGTTCCCATCCATGCTCGCTATCACTTCTGCCATAATAACTCCTCTTTTTAATTTAAAGCTGCGGCATTATTCCGCTATTTTCTCTTGTCTCCGGAATTTTGATTTTTATTCACCCGGGATGTGCAAACTATTAAAATAGCTTCAGTATGTCAAATATTTCCTGCCCAATTACGGTAAAACCTGGTTTTTTTTCATCATAACCACCGCAAGAGCAGCAATCCCTTCCATACGACCCGTAAAACCCAGTTTTTCCGTGGTGGTGGCCTTCAGGGAGATATTTTCCTCCGGAGTCTGGAAAATATCCGCTATTATGGGGATCATTTTCTCAAAATATGGGTTCAATTTGGGTCTTTCCGCTATCACCGTCGCATCCAAATTGCCCAGAGAATACCCTTTCTCCCGGGCAAATTCCACAGCAAAACGCAGGAACTCCCGGCTGTCCCTGTCTTTATTTTCTTCCTGGCCCGGCGGGAAGTGATACCCAATGTCCCGGCCTCCCACCGCTCCCAGAACCGCGTCCGTAATCGCATGTAGCAATACATCCGCGTCCGAATAGCCTTCCAGAGAAAAAGGAGCGGGAATTGTCACTCCTCCCAGAATGATGGAGTCTCCTTCCGTTATCGCATGGACATCAAAACCCTGGCCGATTTTCCATTCCATTTTTCCGCTTAATCCTCCGTTTTTTCCTGCCCGGAGACCCCGCCTTCCGTGTGGTGGATAAGAAATCGTTTCCACCAAGCCAGGGAATGGTTCTCCGCCAATGCGTCCGTTACCATCTTTATGAAGTCATCCACATCCAGCTTTTTCAGATCTCTCCGTGAGCGAAAGACATAAGGATTTTCTGTTTTTACACTTCCCTTTGTCCAGAATAACTCTTCTCTCAGTTTTTCCCCCGGACGCCGCCCAATGTATTCCATATCAATATCCTTTCCCGGAACCAGACCCGCAAGGCGGATGAGCCTTTCCGCTAATGCGGTAATTTTTACTGGCTCTCCCATATCCAGAGCCAGGATATCCTTGCCGGTGGACTGGAGCAACGAATGGAACACCAGATGCACCGCTTCCGGAATGGTCATGAAAAATCTTTCCATGTCTGGGTGGGTGACAGTCACCGGCCCTCCAGATTGGATTTGTTCCCAGAAAAGTGGCACCACAGAACCGCTGGAACCCAAAACATTCCCAAAGCGGACAGAAACGGTTTTTAAATTCTCCGAATGCCGGGTGCCCATATTATACGCCAGAAGTTCGGAGACCCTTTTTGTAATACCCATAATATTACGGGGGGCCACTGCTTTATCCGAAGATATATTCACCAATTGCACCGGAAATTGGGCAGAACGGGCATAGGCGGAAATTACGCGAAACAGAGTATGGGTCCCCAGCACATTGGTGCGGATGGCTTCTGTATAGTTGATTTCCATCAAAGGGACATGCTTGTACGCAGCTGCATGGAAAATAATGTGGGGTTTTTCACTGCGGATGATTTCCTCCACCCGCTCCCTATTCTGGATGTCCGCAATATAGCCGATGGTGGCTTGCCGGGCATATTCATCCCGGGAGAATTCTTTCTCCAGATCATAGATGCCCTTCTCCCACTGGTCCACGAATACCACCCGGCGGGGATGATACTGGAGAACCTGCCGGGCAATTTCACTGCCAATGGAACCCGCAGCACCGGTTATTATGATCCGCTTGTTGGCAAAATAATCGGCCAGAAGAGAGGAATCCAGATGGATTTCTGGACGTTTCACCAGATCTTCAATCCGTATACTACGGATATCCGGGACGATGTGTTCCGCCTTACGGGGGACAATTTTATAAATAACAGAAAACTTTTTCAAGGAATCCATTACAGATTCTATAAAATTCTTTGAAAGGGGCATGGTGAACCAGATTTCCCGTATATCATACTGGGCGACCAGTTTCTGGATATCCTTTCCTGCTTGGATCTGGTACGGACCCAGCCGGGTATGAATTTTTCTTTCGTCATTATCCACAATGGCAGAAACCCGGTATTTTCCGGTTAAATCCGCGTCCATTAAATCCTGGAGGAGGTGCATGGCCACGGTTCCCGCCCCGTACAGCAGGATGGGAATCTCTCCGTGTTTTTTTCTGCGTCCTTCCGGATTCAGAATGAAATAAAACAGGATGCGGTTTGCCAGAGTGAGAGCCAGTAGAAAAACCACAGACAGAATAAAAATCCGGAGGGAAGAAAAGGACACCATGACTCCGGAATTAATATAAAAAGAGGCAAACCCCGCTTCCGCCAGAATAAACAGGAAATACAGAATGAAATGATTATACTGGAGGTATTTCCAGTCCGATGAATAAATCCGGGCCAGATAAAAAAAACCGGGACGGGATACGGCATGGACAGCCAGTGGCAGAAACAACCCCCATAAAATATCCTTTCCGGATGGGTACAGGAAAGCAATAAATAACCAATATAAAAGAACCAGCCCCATTTCCATGAAAATCTTTAACGGAACGGAATGGAAGGAGTATAACAAATGGGGGGAACGCATCATCAGAAAAATTCCACATCCCCTGCGGCGTCTTTATCCATCCCGTTTTCTCCAGAAAGCTCCTCCATCTTGCTTTCCAGAAGACCATGAACGGCATAAATGGCCAATTCTCCAATCCGCCCCCGGATATGGCTGAAATTCATTTTTTCTGCGTTAATATACTCACTGGTTTCCGCATAAGTATTCTCCTCAATCAGAACATTACTGGTGGCTTCCTTTGTGAGACTTTGCAGGCGTGCAGCAATATTGACCGCATCCCCCAGAACGGTGTATTCCATGCGGTGTTTGGATCCGATATTTCCGGCAAAAACTTTTCCCGTGGCCACTCCAATCCCACAAGAAATGGGGCCATCCAGATATTCCGGAATATTGCGATTAAATTCATCAATAAATACCAGTATATCCATGGAACAGTGTACCGCATGCAGAGCGTCATTGGTATACACCACCGGCGTTCCAAAGGTGGCCAGAATTCCATCTCCCAGGAATTTATTCACCGATCCAAAATGCCGGTAAATGATGTTGGTCACATTTTCCAGTACTTGGCTCAACAAATCGGCAAACTGGGATGGCCCCAGGGTTTCCGCCAGAGTGGTGGAATTCCTCAGGTCAAAGAACATCATGGTAGCATAGGCATCTATCCCCCCTATTTCCGCAAAATCTTTCCTCTTTAATATTTGTTCCATGACATCGGAGGAGAAAAACCGTGCCATAGATTCCTTTTCCCGCTCCAACTGGGTTTTTGCCTGGAAGAGCTTATTATGCCGGTCTTTCACATCTATCAGATTGGCGATTTTTAATGCCAGTTCAATACTCCGGATGGGTTTAAAAATGATATCCAATGCACCGCTGGCCAGTCCTTCAATGGCCGTCTCTTTAGAGGTATCCGCCGTCATCAGAAGAACCATTATATCCTCTTCCAGAAGATTATTTACCCGGAGCTGGCGGAGTATTTCATAACCATGCAGATCCGGAAGATGGATATCCAGAATCAATATGGCCGGTTTCCATTCCATGGCAAGGGAAAGTCCTTTTTTCCCCTGGGAAATAATTTTTATGTGGAAACGGAAACGGGTTATTTCTTTTAAATCCAGCAGCATTTTTTTTAACAACCTCTGCTGGATTTCATCATCCTCAATGATCAGTATACGGATATGGTTCTTCTCCATAATAACACGGAATATGTGTACATGGAAACGACGTAAAGGAAAAAAGTGGCTATTCACCGCCTTTTTTCCAGCCGCCTTTAATCCACATAGGAAATGAGAGTATCCATAAGTATTTTCAACTGCAGGGAAATGGGAATCGCCGGCCCTTTTTTGCCACTCATTTTTCCATCCGCCAAAAAGTCAATTTCCGGAGATTTCTTGCTTTCCATTCCGTTGGGTAAAACCGCAGAAAGGGCGGCATAATACTTCTGACCTTTTTTCAGGTTTTGGCTGAAAAATGTGGTTCCCGTCACCGCGATGGGCTTGCCGTATTTTCCGGGTTCAGAAGCAATATACAGATGATATCGTGCCGCATTTTTCACCGGTTCCCAATGAAAATAGGTTCCCTCCTCTTCAAATTTGGACATTTTTTTATTGGGGATATTATACAGTGCCATAAACCCTTGGGGGGAGGAAACGGAGCGGACAATTTCCGGAGTGGGCTTGGGATCACTTTTTTCCACAACATAAGGAGGGTGTGCCAGAGAACGTGCCGTTTTTTCCAGATCCACTGGAATTTTTTCTCCCTGGAAAAAAGCAATGAAAACCGTAAACTGGTGTTCATACCCGTTGAATGTGGGGCCGGCGGTGGCATACTGCTCTCCGGTGATAAAAGCAGAATCAAATCCATTTCCGTTTCCCCAAGTGGGTTGGGTATACTGCCGCCCAAAGTACGTGCCAAACGGATTCACCGCCATTGCCAAATCCCCCGGATTGGTCATTTTCATGGGGGCAAAAGCAAAATTGGCCAGCACCGTGGTGTCATAAGCCACCAGAACCCCTTTCTTCCGGGCGGTGGAAACCAGACCCACATATTCCGCTGTGATGTGGTTATTGATATTATCCAGCTCCGCGTTCCGGGAAACCCGCCGAAAATAATCCACCAGATAAGAACTTTCCACTTCCAGATAATTCCGCTTGAGAATTTTAAACGGGGCATCCTCGGTGGCCTCTTGGGCGAAAAGCAACTCGGCGGGCATGACCTCAAACCAGCCTTTATCTATTTTCCGGGCCAATGACGGGATATGTCCTTTGATCACATCTTCTCTTCTGGTTTCCGGATAGCGGATGGAAGCATCCTGGATCAGGAACGGAACTCCCTCCACCAGACTGAAGGTATACATAAAATCCCCTTTACGCACATTTTCCGGAAGCAGGATATCCCCGGAAATCCGCACGGAAACCACCCCGGCTTTCCCGTCTTTTATGATACCCACCTTATGATTGGATGAGGTTATAATTTTTCCGTTGTAGTGAATTTTGGGAAGAAGGCTGTTTTTCTCCAGTTGCTTTTCTCCCCCGGTGGAAACCTCTGTGATATTCCCACTCTCATCCCAGGACAGAGTGATCAGACCATTGGTGATGCTTTTTCCGGAAACGGTGGTTTTATACGAGCCGGAGGAAGCCGGAATTCCATAAAAAAGGGAAGAACTTTTTTTATGGAAACTGCCATCGCCCTGGACATAAAAACGCAGAGTAATAATATTTCCAGCTATTTCACAGGGAAGCGGAAATGCCTCCACCCTCTTACCCGATGGGTCCGCAAGGTAAAAAGATTCTTTCTTTCCGGAGATTTCTTTTATACTGCCGGCATTTATTTTTTTCAGAAGAGAAGGAATGTCCTGGCGTATTTTCAGAATTTTTCCGGCACCAGCCACATCCTTTTCCAGCTCCAGGGAAATAAAGGATTCCACCAATATGGCATCGTTCACGGGTGCCGGATTGGCAATGGACGCCATCAATTTCATGCGGGTTTTGTTTTCCATATCTGTGGAGGCGGCATTCATATTGTTTATGATGCCCTCCACCACTCTTTCCCGTGCCCGTGCCAGATACGGAGTGGCCATCCCAAAATTGGTGGTGGATAGAAGAC
This sequence comes from Leptospira biflexa, assembly GCA_020721865.1. Taxonomy (GTDB): domain Bacteria; phylum Spirochaetota; class Leptospiria; order Turneriellales; family DYLW01; genus DYLW01. The sequence goes on from DYLW01000008.1 coordinate 75,548, forward strand.
GCAGGCGGTTCTGGTAGGATTTGTCCGCAACGCCCTTCATATCCCCCGGCACTGCCCCGTAAACCGCTTCCACCAGATCATGCACCCGGCGGTCATGTTCCAGATATTTCCAATATGTGGAGGAATAGGCTTTTTCTGCCCAGTTGTTGTATCCGTTGAAACTGCCGTCCGCAGTATCCTGACCAAATTCCACCTCACCCACCGGTTTATGCGTAGCCATATACTCTTTTAAGGTAGTAAATTTCACAAAATCCAGATCCTGGATATCCCCAATCAACTGGTCCAGACCGCCGGTATTGGGCAGAGATTTCAGATAGTCCGGGAGGGCCAGCCCATACCAGAAATTGTCATCGGCGTCAAAGTTTATGAACAGAAGCACATCCGAATCTATATTTCCACGCCTCTGCTCCCGATTCAGCTCCTGCACCCAGCGACGCAGACTCACGTTTTCCACCAGATCCCCAATATTATAGGTGGGTATGACCACCATTTTCTCTTTGGTGTCTTTGTTCACGTAATAGAGAGGATTATGAGCCTCTTTGCGGGACAACTCCCGGGAGAAAACCCGAAAAGTATCAAACGTAATGGCACTATAATACATACTCATGGAATCAATGCCCATCTTTTGGTAAAGCCGGTAGTTCCCCGGAGTATACATCATTTCCTGGGGACGCACAGTGGGGGTATAACTGCCAAAAAGATCTTTTATTCCGCTTTTGGCGGGATTGGATATGGCCTTATGGAGAGAATCCTCAAACTCTTTTTCATTCATGGCGGAGGAAAGACCATTATTATAGCTCATGATAATCATTTCGTCATTATTTTTGTTTACCCGCCGGCGGAGATCCTGAATTATATCCGGTGCATTTGCGGGAATGGTTCCCTGCAAGGTGAACAAATTTTCAATGTCCCAAACCCCTCGGACCGGAACCCCGGCTTTGTTATACTTATCCAACACTCGAATGGTATTACGAATCACCCGAATATCCTTGCCAAAACCCGCTTCATCATTGGTGTCAATCCGGAAGGAATGATACATATTCCCATGAAAACCAAATGCAACATACACCTTATGTTTTGTCTCCCCGCCAATGAGGGACAGTCTGGGAAAAAGAATCACCCAGAGTAGATAAAGCACCAAGGCAATGCCCGCATATTTAACCAAATTCCATATAATTTTCTTCATGAATTCCACCTTTGATATTTGTGAAACATCCTATCATTTATATGTAAAAGCGTAAAGCAAAAAAGAAAAATAATATTTGACCGGGATACTAAAATCACCACAGCGGATACAAGGGTATCGGGGATGGATAACAAAGTACGAGATAAAATCAATGAAGCAGTGGCAAAAAACCAGCCAATAAAAATACGTCTGTATGCCCTTCTCCCCAAAACAGAAGAAGAACTCAACTATATCACCACCCACATTTTGGAAGTCAACGGAAAGGATCATCTGCTCAGTGCGGTTTATACCGCTGTAAAAGAACTTGCACTGAATGGTGCCAAGGCCAATATAAAGAGGATATTCTTTGAGGAAAAGAGAGCCGATTTCGCTACCAATGAAGACTATGAAAAAGCTATGCAGGGATTTAAAGCAGAATTGAATACAAAAAAAATATTTGATTATGCCCTCAAAGCGAAAGACAAAAACCTGTATGTGGATGTAAACTTTGACTATAATCCGGATCGTCTGATTTTGAGGGTTGTCAATAACTCTTTTTTATCTCCCCAGGAAGACGCCCGTATCCGGCAGAAATTTAAAGACGGCACCAAATACGATAACATCGCAGAATTTTACATGGCCACAATGGATAACGCAGAAGGGGCAGGCATGGGCATTACGCTTATTATGATGCTGCTGAAGGCAGAAGGAATTGATCCTCATTCCTTTACCATTGTCTCTGATTTTAAAACAAAAACAGAAGCCAAACTGGAGTTTCCTTTCCGAGAATCCCATCTGACGTCCCGGGAACAGTTTGAGAAGACAGAGACTTAATTCCGTTTATTTTCTTTCCGGCAATCTGAGCATATTCCGTAAAAATTCAAGACATGATTCTCCACGATAAAGTCATTCTCCTTCTCAATATGCTCCCGAATTGCGTTTAATCTTTCATCTGTGAACTCAACAATCTTCCCACATTGACTGCAAATGATATGATCATGGTCATGGTGGCCGGGAACATGCTCAAAGTGCTTGTATCCCTTCCCAAAATCATGTTCAATGAGCAACCCCAGATCCAGCATCATCTGGATCACCCTGTATGCTGTGGCAGAAGAGATTCTTTTCCCTTCCTCATGGAATCCCGCAATCAGATCATCCACAGTAAAATGACTGTGTACTTGAAAAATCCAGCGGGCAATTTCATCTCTCTGGGGAGTGGATTTTAACCCCTTCTTCAGCATTTTCTGGTGCATCAAGGCCATTTCTTTGGAGATATCGATTATTTCTTCTTTCATGGTTCTCTATAATATTATAATCATAAAAGGCATCTGCGTCCAAAAGAAATTAATAGTCTCCATTGTAAAAGCGATAGGTTTCCTTCAATTCTTCTGGAAGCTCCCCGTTATCTGTCTGGTATTTTTTATACCTGGGCTTCAACGCAAGGGCTTTTTTCCTCCGAATATTGATGGATTTCTGGATAAATTCCGTGAAGTTGGGTGCCTTCAACAGTTCTTCGCGGATGGGCTTTGCAAACAAACAGTGTTTGGAAAAAATTTTTCTGGCAACTTTATTCAGCTTTTGTGTCCCTTCAGACTCAAATTTTACCCAGATTTTATAATCATTGATAAATTTGGATCTATCATCCCGGAAGCGTTTGAAATGGCTGGCCAGTTTTTCTTTCACCTCCAGACTCAGGTCATGACTTTTTTTATAAAATTGGATATAATCAACATAATCCGCAGTGAGCGAAGATTTTCCCACATTGTTCCAGTCCACCCCCATCAAAGTTTTTGTCATTTCCCAGCGATATGCCCCCACCGCACCCAGTAACATATCATAAAGATCCAGCATGGCCAGAGATGGCGTCACCAATCGTCCGGGAGAATATCGGTCTTTACCGTCCCTCTCCTGCCAATACTGAAAATTTGTCCCGGCCGATGGAACAATAATAAAATTGGGAATCACCTGGTACTGGATAAATTCACGCTGGATGCCAATTTCCGGTTTCTCATATAAGACTTCTCTGTGAAACGCGGAAAAATCCACCGTTAGTAGTTTTTCCAGACTTGCCTCCAGCTTTTTTTTACTCACCTGAGCGTTGTCTATATTCTGGTTGACCTGAAAACGGGTCAATATATTGAAAAAATTCAACGGAGTACCGGTGGTAAGACGACAATTGGTCTCAATCATGTTTTTTATTTCAAAATCCAACCGGATTTCCGGGGTATCCAGATCTGCCGGCAGATCCGTGGGCTTTTTCCATTTGGCTTCCCGGTTTTCCTGTTTAACAATCTCAAAATAGGTTAACCCCAGCTCATTAATACTGGTCGCAACTTTTTTTTCGTAAACCAACCGCAACCAGTCCACCACATTATGGATGGGAAAGCGACTCTGGTAATGATCTCCCGCATTTTCATAAAGGAAAACAACCTGATGTTCATCCAGTAGTTTTTCATCCAGATAACCATACTCAAAAAACATATTCAGAAGCTGTGGGAAAGGTTCATTTGTTTTCAGATGTCGTTTGATGGCTTTTTTGAAAACATCCCAGAATAACCCATTAAGCTGTCTCCTCACTCTGCGGATTTCCGTGTCCGCATCCATGGGATTTTCAAATTCCATCAGTTTCTGCATGAGCTGACTATATTCCGGAAATTTATCATCCATCTGTGCCCAGCTAAAAATTTTCCGGGCAGAATCTTTGGTGTCTTCCTTTGCTCTTGGATTTGTAACAAAGGACCTTTCTATTAGGGGAGCGGTCTGGGCCAGAGGTCTTGGTTTGTCCTCCAGTTCATCAAAATCCTCTGCCCCCCCGGAGTCCTCCATGCCAGCCTCTGTACCTTCCATGCCGGAACGGGAAACCGCCGGGGCAACCGATGGAGAATCCGGAGGGACCGGAGGGACAGTCACAGGGGTGCTTTGGGGTTTTTTCTGCAAAAATGCCGTGATGGTTGCCAGTTTTTCCTGGGGCAGGACCACGCCTTTGTCCTGCCAGAATTGTGAATAAATACTTAACTGTCCCGGCACTGTCTTTACCAGAAATTCCGCAGCAGCCCGCAAAATTCCCTCCGAAGGATTCCCGGAAGCAAAAACTTCACACTGGACGGAAATACGGTCTGCCCAGCTTCCATCCCCGGACGCAGCAAAACCGATGTGATCTCTGCTTTCCTTATATGAATCTGTGAGGGAGCGGAAAACGGTCTCTCCCATCCGTACCATTTTGTCCGCCATGGTAACCAGAAACGCCGGCTTGGCCTGGGAAATCGCAGTGAGAATATTTCCGGGTATGGATATAAAATCTCTGTAAAAATTCAAATCGTCTTCTTCCCATAACGCTCCCAGAAAATCATCATCGGACTCATACTGGTACTGACTCAAAAACGCCGGCGTTATGGGATTGGGCAGACTGCCACCACCCTCCTTGAAATGATGGATGACACCACGAGCAAATTCCAACAACGGATCCGAATTATCCATGCTCCCGTCATCGGTCCCAAACGCGGGCACAATATGGGAATATGCCAGAGATAAAGCCGCATTCATGGATTTTAATTTCTGGGATAATTCCCTTGCACTTCCTATTTTCTTTGCGGCTAAAAATAAATGATTTCCCGCCGATTTTAAAAGTACCAGCCCAATGTTTGGATTGGAAGCGAAAACCTTCCCCAGATGCTCCCGGTTGCTGGGATACACGGAAATTACGGAAGCTTCCGAAGTCTTTGCTGTGTACATATAAGGGGAATCCAGAAGAACGGAAGCACACCCAATCACCGCAGGAGCAGAAACAGAGTACATATATGCCGGAGCCAGAGGGATCTCATCCACATCACCTATGGGTGCTGCAAAAATATTGGCCTTCCCTTTTTGCAGTAAAATGAGATTGCTGGTTTTCCCTCCCTGCGAGACAATTTCCTCCCCAGCCGGGACGTTTTGGTTAGCTCCGTTCTTATCCGCAATCATGTTCACTTATTTTCCGTTATGATCATATTAAAACGATTGGGATAATCTGTAATTATACCATCCACTCCATACCGCATCAGCTCTACCATTTTCTTCCGGTCATTCACCGTCCAGGGAACCACTTTCAGATGATGATTTCTGGCTTCCTTTATGAACTCAGTACCAACGTACAGATAATAGGGAGATATAATATCGGCCTGAAATTCAACCGCCTTCTGGATAATTTTCCGGCCTGGCCGCGATTTTATACCGGTGTACATCCAGAATCCTGTCCAGTAATTGGGGGAAAAAAGGGCCGATGTTTTTATCCGGGAATCCAGTTTTTTTACTTCCGGAAGTACAGGAAGATAAAAGGATTGGATGGTGGTCCGCTCCACCATATTGTTCCTCGCCACAACCGTTGTCATAGTCCGGGCATACTCCAGAACAACCTCCGGAGAATCCTTCCCTTCTTCTATTTTTGTCTCAATATTAAAATTTACTTTTTTGGCCGATGGGTTTTCTTTCTCATAGCCGGTGACACTCTGAAAAAACTCATCCAATGTGATCAGCTTTGTTCCAGGAAAAAGTTTTTGCTCCGGGAAATTTTTGTTCCTCATGGAACCACAGTCCAGCTCTTTCAATTCGGCCAGAGTCCATTCCCGAAGTTTCTTTTCAGAAACCTCCCTGCCATCGGGATAACGGCATAATTCCGGGTTAATAGAATCATCATGATGAATAATGAGAACATTGTCCTTTGTAAGGTGACAGTCTAACTCCAAAGTATCCACTCCCAAAGACAAAGCTGTCTGGAACGCCGGCCAGGTATTTTCCGGAGCCAAGCCCCGTGCCCCCCGATGACCCTGAAAATCAAAGGAACTCCGGGGATATCCGGAATGGAATAAATTCCCCTCATTTACTCCCTTCTCCGGAGAACTGCTGCAACCCATTGAGAAGGATACCGCCAGGAAGAAAACAATAGCATAGAATATAATATGTATATTAATTTTTCGCATGGGAGTCTTATTTCCGGCGGAATATTGAACGTCAAGACCATTTTAAGTTATTCTCCTTGATTTCATGGATTCGGTCTAAATTCTGTCCGATGAGCCCCCCCGTAAATCCATTATCTGTGCTTATAGTGGAGGATGAGGAATATACCCGATCCATGATGATCCAGTATATTGAAAACCGGGAGGAACTTTCCCTGGACGGAATTGCACAAAACGGCTGCGAAGCGGTGGATCTGATTAATGAAAATACCTTTGAAGTCCTCTTTCTGGATATCCAGCTTCCCTGTAAAAACGGCTTTGAAATATTGGAACATATCACCAAACCTCCTTATGTAATATTTACCACTGTCTATAAAAAATATGCCCTGGATGCTCTGGAAATGGGTGCCGTGGATTACCTTGTGAAACCCGTTACAGAAAACCGGTTTGAACAGGCAATGGAACGCCTGCTTGCTTTTTACGCATACAGAAAGGATAGCAAAAAAGAAAAATCTCCGGAGGAAAATTACAAAAAATCCATCGAACTGATAGATATTCTGCAAAAGGAACATAACCTGAGCTACCAGGAAGCCCTCATCTGTGGACTGATATTCAGAGGGAACTCCAGAAATAAAATAACGGAAATGCTCCAAATCCAGAACGGAACTTTAAAAAACCATCTTCGTTCCATTTACGCTAAAACAATATACCCATCCCACATGATCGATGAAGAAGAAGACCAACGGCGGGAAAAGATGGGAATTCTGGTCAATTTTTTCCATAAAATTATATAATCATATCCAGATTTGTATCCCAGCCTGCGGACCCCCCAATTCCGATGTCTTTGAGGTAATGGCATGGTACCCACCAAAGAAAAAAACTCTCCCCCAGGAAAAGCCCACATTGGCTTCTAACTCCCTGAAATCTATATCATCGAACGCAATCTGACCGGTCTTAAATTCCAAGAATGAATTTCCTCCTGGAAAAATCCGCAAGCTGATTCCCAAGCTTGTCCCATCCCCATAAATTTCTTTTCGAAAACCGGAATACCCTGTATAAACATCCCATCGAAATACTTTGTACTGGATAACCGGTATGGAAAAAACAAATTTCATAAAATCAAGGTACTTGTCCGCCGATGTGAATCCCCGCCCCTCGCCATATCTTCGGTAAGAAGCCTCCACAGCCAGAATTCCCGTAAGTTGCAATTCCCCACGAAAAAAAATAGATGCCGTTTCATTATCCAGATACTGATACCCGGATAAAATTGTGGCATAAAATGAAGAATAATTTTTTTCCGGATCTTTATCCGGAGAGTATAAAATCCAGGGTTTCTCTTTTTCACGATACGGATATCTCTGGAAATAAACTCTGGAATTGTAATCATACCATATCTTTCCAAAGAATTGAAACAACTCCGCCGCTAGTGAGTCTTCCCCGGATGGTGCTTCCGATGTTGTTTTCTTTGGGGATGTTTGCGTTTTTTCTTTTTTCTCCTTCTCTGTTTTTTCCTTGAAGTTGGATAACTCCTTGGAATACATGCTGTCCATTAAGCATGTCGATATTAGAATTGCTAAAATGAAACGTGACTGTCCCCTCATGCTGTATGGAATGTTACCTTCAGTGGATGTCAACCTTTTTTGATAGGGGGGGACAGTCACATATTATGTCGTATCCCCCCGGCGTGACTGTCACATATTATGTCGTATCCCCCCGGCGTGACTGTCA
>DYLW01000041.1 GCA_020721865.1 Leptospira biflexa
CTCTAAGATAACCGGATCATGTCCCAAGTGGTCACCATTTAGCAACAAAAAAATTTTAGGGGGGATATGCAACCCGTATAGATTTCTGACCCCATCGGCGGATTTTAGTTGCAAAGTAAAGTGACTTATCACAAATTTTGAGGCTTAATCCAAAAAACAAGGTGGAAGAGACACCGCCTTTTCCCTTTAATCTGTTTGACACCGGGTTTCCAAACCGATTTTTGCAGTATGAGACAAATTAAAAGGGCACTGGTATCTGTTTCCGATAAAAGCGGACTGCTGGAACTGGCAGGAGTATTGAACGAAAAAGGTGTGGAAATGTTTTCCACTGGTGGAACCCTGCGGGCACTGATGGAAGCGGGTATTCCCGCAAAATCGGTGGAAGGCTATACCCAGTTTCCGGAAATGCTGGATGGCCGGGTGAAAACCCTGCATCCCAAAATATATGGCGGAATTTTGGCCAGAAGAGACCTCCCCGCCCATCTGGACAGTTTGAAAACCCACTCCATTCTGGAATTTGATCTGGTGGTGGTGAATCTGTATCCCTTTGAAAAAGTCATCCAAAAAGAGAATTTTTCTTTTGAGGAAGCCATTGAAAATATTGACATCGGTGGGCCGTCCATGATCCGTGCTGCGGCAAAAAACTTTGCGGATGTGGCTGTTCTGGTGGATCCTTCCCAGTACGATGAATTTATCCGCCGCTTCCGTGAAAATGGTGGGGCGGTCGCGAAGGAATTCCGCTATGAGCTCTCCCGTGCAGCATATTCCCGCACATCGGCCTATGATGCCATGATATCCACGTATATGAACCATCTGCAGAGTGATTTTTTTCCGGAAACAATGAACCACTCCTTCCAAAAATTTTCCGATCTTCGCTATGGGGAAAATCCTCACCAGAAAGGAGCTTTTTATTCCTTAGGTGGCAAAGAATCCATCCCATGGAAACAGCTCCACGGAAAAGAGCTTTCGTATAACAACCTGCTGGACATGGATGCTGCCATACGGGTGGCCATGGATTTTTCCTCCAGTGTCTGTGCCATTTTCAAGCACACCAATCCCTGCGGGATTGCTTCCGGAAAGTCCCAGAAAGAAAATCTGGAGCGTGCCATTGCCACGGATCCGGTCAGTTACTTTGGCGGGATTGCTGCGTTCAATGATACCCTGAAAGCGGAGACCGCAGAGCTTTTGAATAAATCCTTCTTTGAGATTGTTGTGGCTCCCTCCTTTGAAGAAAAAGCCCTGGAATCGTTGAAGACAAAAAAGAATCTACGGGTAATTGAAGTCCCGGATATGGCCAGCCTCAAAAGTAATTATCTGGAATTGAAAACTTCCTCCTTTGGAATTCTGGTACAGGAAACAGACCGCAAAATCATCGCAAAAGAAGATATCCGAATTGTGGGAAAAACCCCCGCAAATGAGGAAGATATAAACCAGATGCTCTTTGGATTTCAGGTTGTAAAATATGTCAAATCCAATGCCATTGTTTTTGTTAAAGACGGACAAACCCTGGGCATAGGAGCCGGACAGATGAGCCGGGTGGATTCCATTGAATTTGGAATTGCCAAAGCAAAAAAAGCCGGCCTTTCGCTGGAAGGCTCTTATTTGGCATCCGATGCGTTTTTCCCTTTCCGGGACGGGGTGGATCTGGCCATCAAAGCGGGCGTCCGGGGAATCATCCAATCGGGCGGCTCCATACGGGATGAAGAATCCATAGCCGCCGCAGATGAAAGTAATGTTATCATGGCCTTCACCGGCGTGAGACATTTCCGCCACGGATAACGGTGCAGAAAAGAAAACTCCGGGTAAACCAGTACCTGAAGGTAACAGCCTCTGAATTGGTGCCGGAAGGCTTGGCCATCTCCTTCCCGGACAAAGAATTTCAGGAGGATTATTTTCCCGCCACCGGTTTTATCCTGGGGCTTCTGCCCGGAGAAGAAGGCATTATCCGGGTTACCCAGGTGAAAAAAAACCATTTCCACGGCGTGCTTGCCTCCCAAAAAGAATTGGCCGATGTGCCCGCATCCGGGACTGACCGGAAATCTGCCTTTGGTGACAGTCACCAATGGGAAAACATGGCGTGGGAACACCCCAAATGGGCACTGAGCCACCCCTCCCCGGATAGAATCCCAGACCAGTGCGATACTTTCATCTCCTGCGGGGGCTGTCGCCTGCTGCATCTGGACTATGAGAAGACCTTGAAAGAAAAAGCCCGCTGGGCAGCCATCCATTTCCAGGGAGAAAAATTATCCCATCCGGTGGCGGAATCTGAGTTGGAAATTATTCCATCGCCACGGAAGTTTCATTACAGGAATCACGTCCAGGTGCATATCAACAAGAATAAGGAAAGAGGATTTTACGCACCGTATTCCTACCGCACCATTCCTTTTCCGGCACATGGTTGCCGTCTTTTTGAGCAGGATAAATTTGACCAGGGTTTTCCTGCCAAATTGGGGCTGGAAAGGGTGGTGCGTTCCCGGCTGGACTATCCGGAGGGGGGCATAAATTTCCATTCGCTGAATACCCCGGAGGACAAAGCGGATTTTTTCACCTATACCATCCCCTATCCGGAAGGATCCCGCACTTCCATCCGCATACCCAATCCGGGCTTTTTTCAGGTGAATTCATCCATCCTTCCCTTATGGCTTTCCCATATAGAATCCCTGCTGGAAATCCCGGAAAATTCCGCCCGGCCGTTACCCATTCTGGAGATTTTTTCCGGATTTGGGTTTATTTCCCGATTGATTTCATTTAAAAGGAAAATCACTTCCATGGGGGTTGACATTTCTCCGGAAAAAGAAATTGCCCAGGTTTCCATACAGAATAACCTGTACACAGAACCGGATGCGGGCTTTTTCCAAAATGCCTATATTTCCCATAATCTGGAAAACCTCTCCGCCCTCCATCCATCCAGAATCCAGCGAATCCGGGATTTCTCTCCGGAAAGAATCATTATCAACCCTCCGCGAGCAGGATTCTATCCGGAGTCCCTCCGCTTCTTTCTGGCGGAAGTCATCGGTAAGAAAAATACGCCTATTGTATATTCCAGTTGTAACGCGTCCACCATGGCACGGGATCTAAAAATTCTGGAGGAATATGGATACCGGATGGATAGCATTGCCCTTTTCGATTTCTTCCCTTTCACGGCACACTTTGAGATGGTTGCCTCCCTCCGGCGTTAGACTGGAATCCGAAAAGGAGAGCAGAAATAAATTTTTTCCCTGCGGTGGTGGCAGACGGGAAGCAACCGGTTTGCCGTGGTGAAATATAGGCCGGGGATAAAAAAATAGCTGCCCTTGCGGGCAGCTATTTGGGTTTTACTTTCATCTCTGGAAATAAACTTATTTCATTTTCCAGGCAGCTTTTAATTCTTTGACAGCTTCATCCACTTTTGCTTTATCCATGCCAGTGCAACCGGATGTGTAGTCAGAGGCAAGTCCAATCCATGCAGCCTGGCGGAAAAAAATGGAAAAATTCCCCCGGTTTGCGTAAGCGGTTGTGTATGTACCTTTCATCCCGTTATTCCAGAGCTGGGCAAACGCACGCATCCCAAAATTACCAGCGTAATTAAACCAGTTTTCTGTGGATGGCAGAAATTGCCAGGTCATCTGGCTTCCAGAGTATGGACCACCAGATACGCACCTGGCCAGACCTTTTTCATCTTTCTGGATCACCAGCTCAAACTTGGGCCAATTGGCACAGTCCGCACGGCCGCTCACAATTTTCTGGTATCCCGCCGGCACTTGGGAAACCCCGGTGTCCTTATCAATCCAGCCACTTCCACCCGCTGCTTCTGAACCCAGCTTTTTGGGAAGACTGCCGGAATTCCACGCCCAGCACAACTTTTTCGCGAAGGCAGCATCGGCAAGTTTATAACTACCGCCTGCGGAGATTTCATTCGGTTCCAATACCAGGATCAGTCCCAATGAAAAAGCCGCAAGGGCCACAAAGGAAACTATACTTCTTTTCATATTTACTCCTTTTTAATATATTTTGTTGCACTTTTTAAAACCGATGGAATATGTCAAGAATTTGAATAATTCTAATTTATGCACCAGTTTGGATGGAATCGTGGCCAACAAAAAATCCATCAAAATATAATAAAAACAGTTGCCAAGCTGAAAAATGGAAAGAGAGTGCATTTAATGATACGCCGCTGGATACCTAATACTCTCACCTTTGGAAATCTTCTGTCTGGTTTTCTTTCCGTTACCGTTGCCTCATCGGTTGTGGATATAAACTCCGCCTCAGCCGTGAATCTTTTTCTGGTCTCCGGATTTTTAATTCTCCTGGCCACCGTGTTCGACGGTCTGGACGGAGCCGTGGCACGGGCTCTGGGAGTCCAGAGCAGCTTGGGGGAACAATTGGATTCTCTGGCGGATCTTACCACATTTGGAGTGGCCCCTGCGTTTCTCTTATACAAAATATCCCTTTTTCAGATTGTGATCCCGTTTTCTTTTTTTGATAATCCCAAAAATTTTCCTCTGGGGATGCTGGTGGCCTCCATATACCCCATGGCCACCGCTTTCCGTCTGGCACGTTTCAACATCGGCCATTCTGCGAATTCTTTCACTGGCCTGCCATCGCCCATTGCCGGGCTTTTTGTTGCGTTTTTTCCTTTTTTTGCTAACCAGTATCCGGTATCCCTGTGGTACACCGTTCCCATCATGCTGGCACTCTCCTTTCTGATGGTCAGCAATCTGCGGTATTCCAAAGTGACTGTCACCATCCGCTCCCATCTTACCCGGTTACGGATCATTCTGTTTGTGGGCATCCTGATACTTTCCTTTTTATTACTCAAATGGTATTTTATTATTGTGGCCTTTCTGATTCTGTATATTTTTTCCGGAATTCTGGGGATTCTGTTCCATATTCTCCAGAAAATAAAAATAGGAGCATTTTCCCGCTGATATGAAACCAGAAACCAAAAAATTATGGAAAGAAATCATCTCCGCATCACCGGATACCTCGGAGGATGTTTCCGCTAAAACGTTGCAGCTTCTCCAGGGCATGGATTCATCGGAAAAGGACGCCTTGATCCAGGAGCTTCTGGCCGATGTGCGACGCAAACAGAAAGATATCAACGCCATCAAGGATTCTCCGTATCTGCCGGATTCCATTGAATCCCTTTCGTTTACGGGAAAAGTCAACCGGGAGAAGGTCATTGAAAATGAATACCAGAAGCGGATTGATGAAAAGCACGGCACCGCCCATATTTTCAAGGAGACCGCATCTGATCTGGCACAGATTATCCATATAGATCCGGATACCATCCGTTTAGCGGTAACAGAAGCCCTCCAGAACCTGTTTGAACACGGAAACGGCAGAGAGGCGGAGATTGAGCTTAAAATTGACAATATCAATAAAGAAAACGCATATATGGAAATGTCCTTCAAACACCAGATCCCACATAATAAATTTTATTCTCTAAAAGAAGCAAATGAAAAAGCGGACGCCGCACTGCTGAATTTTGACAATGACCGGGGGCGGGGGGAATTCATGATGCGGGAGCTGGTGGATGAGAGAAGATTCATCAACGGCAGCGAAGTCAATGAAAAAAACCAGAGGACATATTATTTCAAACGTATACTCAGGAAATTCACCAATATTGAAAACAAACCCAAAAACGAAAAAATCCTCCCGGAATTTCGCAATTTTGTGGACCAGCTTGAGAATTATCAGGTGACCGTCTTCCTGCGTATTGATTACAACACTGGAAAAAAATCCTTTGTGATTTCCAGCAATGAGAAAGACTTTGACAAAATTTCCCGTCTCATGGAAAAAAAGGAATATCCGTTTATCCGGAAATCCAATTATAAAAGTTATATCTTTTCTTTCTGGAAAGTTCCGGATGACATCAGCCAGAAATCCATGAATGACATTATAAAAGAAATTGAAAGTATATCCGCCCGGTGAGAAATGACGATATGAGAAAGACCCCGAAATATTTATCATTTGTTACAACATTTTGTCTGGGAATTTTTATATTTCCCCTGAGCACGGGCATCTATTCCCAGGAAAAAGTGGATGAAGACACTTCCCTGAAAAATCCGGAGCTCATCCAGAAATTCCTGCCATCAGAAAAGGAAGATCCCGGCGAGTATTTCACCATCAATTTACTGGTCGCAGGGGTTTCCGGGGCAGCATTTGGTTATGTTTCCTCTTATTCCATGATATCCAATGCCGATTATAAAAAATACCAAGGGCTGTACACCGGTGGCTTTGCCCTGGGAGCCATGGGTGTTTCCGCGATTTTTTCCGGTATTGAAATTTATAGCGACCGGTATTATTTTTACAGCAAACCATTGTTCCGCCACTCCTGGCTGGGATTCATCATTGGCTCTCTGGTGGGTGCATCCTATTCCATGATTCCGTATTCAGAAAGCAAAAACACGGACGATGTGCTCCAATACCTGGGTTATGGGGCGTTGGTCGGAACCGGTCTGGGATTGGTTTCTGGAATGGTGTATCCGGTATTTTTCCAGGATATAAGGTTTAACACATACTATGATCCATCTACAAGCCGAGGGGTCTTTTCCTTCACAAGGCAGTTCTGATGCGGAGGATTTTCTTTTTTCTTATGCTTCTCCCATCGGCCTTCGTGTTTGGGGAGAAAAAGGGGGAGGTCATCGGTTATATTGACATGCAGTATGTGTTTGAGAATTCCAATTTGAAGGACACCGCATACAAGGAATATCTGAACAAAAAAAAACGACTGGTGGAAGAAAAAGAGAATGCCCAAAAGCGGGTTCACGAGATGGAGGAATCTCTGGAGCAGAAAAAACAATTTTTGGGGTATTCGGAGTACATAAAAGAGAAAGAAGCTTCCCAGGAAGCCTTGGATGACTACCGGGAACAAGTGAAAAAATTTCAGGATGAGATGGCTACATGGGAAACGGATACCATGGCCGGGGTTTTTGATGAAATAATAAATGTCATGGAAATCATCGCCAAAGAAGAAAATATGCCGGTGATTGTGTCCCGCAAATCCGTGGTCTATGGAAAATATTCCCGGGATATGAGCCAGAAAGCTATTGATATTATTAATGAAGTAAACCAGAGATCGGTTCCCACGGCAAAATAAAAAAAGGAGGCAGTATGACCCTCAAAGAATTGGCAGAAAAGCTGAATATCCCCTTCCAGGGCGATGGAAATTTCCATATCGGGCAGATAAAGGACACGGAAAGATTGAAAAAAGCGGAGGATATCCAGCCGGGCTCCGTTTACTATGTGGGTGCCAAAAAAATAGAAAAAAAACACCCGTATCTCATGCACAATCCAGACATCGCTGTTTTATGCACGACCAGCCTGAAGAATTCCTATCCCAATGCTATCTATGAGGAAGATAAAACAACCCGGATAAAATTCATATCCATGCTGGGGATATTTGCCCCGGAAATCCCTCCGCCCAGCCCCCAGGAAAAGGGGTTGATCCATCCCACAGCAGAGATTGGCAGAAATACGGCCATCTATCCCGGCGTGAGTATCATGGCAAACGCGGTCATTGGGGATAATGTAACACTGTATCCGGGGGTTGTCATTGAAAGCTATGCACAGATTGGAGAGGGAAGCATGCTGTATCCCAATGTGGTTGTGGGACACCACTGTCAGATTGGAAAAAACTGCATTCTGTATGCGGGCTGTGTCATCGGGGCCGATGGATTTGGATACCACGACCAGGACGGCATACGGTACCGGATCCCGCAAATTGGGAATGTGGTTCTGGAGGACTATGTGGACATAGGGGCCAGCTCCACCGTGGACCGTGCTACCATTGAATCCACCATTATCCGGGAAAACACCAAACTGGATGACCAGGTACACATTGGTCATAACTGCATCATAGGCAAAAACTGCTATTTTGCCGGAAATGCCGGAGTGGCCGGTTCCGCTGTTGTGGAAGACAATGTCCTTGTGGGCGGAATGTGTGGCATCTCTGACCATGTTACCGTGGGAGAAAAATCCATGCTGATGGCACTCACCGGGGTAGCGAATGATCTGGCCCCCAACCAGATGTATTTTGGAATCCCTGCGAAACCGGCACGGCACATGCACCGGATCCATGCTCTGATGGATAAACTTCCGGAAATGTATGAGCAGTTAAAAAAACTCACCGATGAAGACGCTGGCCATTGATTATGGCACCAAAAAAATGGGGCTGGCGGTTTCTGACTCCCTGGGAATTACAATCCGCCCGCTGCCACAAATTCCCAATACCCCGGACGCTGTAGAAAAAATCCGGGGGATCATCCGGGAAGAGGATATCCGCCAAATTCTGGTGGGTCTGCCCTTCCATGCGGATGGAAATGATTCCAGCATGACCCGGGACGCACGGGATTTCCATGGACGGCTACGGAAACTCTTTCCAGAAATGGAAATTCTGCTCTGGGATGAAAATTATACCACAAAAATGGCATCCGAAAAATGGGCAGAGCTTACGGAAAAAAAGATAGTGAACCGGAAGAAAAAGAAAAAGGAAATGCTGGATTCCATTGCCGCCGCCATTTTGCTGGAGACATTTTTACGGAGTTCTTTACAGAACCGGGGAGAATCTCCGGAATAAGCCATCAGTTTCGTTCCAGTTTGGCCAGAACCATCCGCCGGTTGTGGAATGCGGTTTCATTGGAAGGATCTTTCTCTAATGCGGAATTAAAATCGTCCAAGGCTTTCATGAACATCCCGTTTTTGAAATAGAGAATCCCACGAAAGGTATACGCACTGGTCAGAACGGACGGTTGGGTGGAAGACTGGATGATGGAAGACAAATTTTCTTCCGCTCTTTCCATGGAGGCCATATCCCCTTTCTGTATGAGGGCATCCGCCAGCAGAATCCGGGCCTTGCCGGAGGTTGGGTTCACCGCCAGAGCTTTTTCAATATAACTCACAGCCACCGCCGATGGCTTATTGGATCTTAAAACGGAATCCCCCATTTCCAGATAAATGCTTTCCAGGGTGTTTTTGTCCGGATTCAGCAGAAGTGCCTTTTCCAGGGTTGTTACGGCCTCATCATAATGCTGCCGCTTCTTCTGGATTTTTGCCAGATACAATAATGATAATGTTTGCTGATCCTTCTGTGCCCCCGGAGTTTCCAGGACTCGTTTGAAGTGATTCTCCGCTTCCGTGATCAACCCGATTTCATAGTACATCCGCCCGGCTTCCACCCGCAGGTTAACGTTATCCGGATTTATCTGGATGGCTTTATTAAACGCGGCCACACTTTTATCTTTTTTTCCGGAACGCATATAGGATCTGGCCAGAAGAACAATAATTTCATCATTAACGGGATCCAGATCCAGAGCCCGCTCCAAGTGGCTTTCCGCGTTCTCCAGATCATTCAGTTCATAGTATACCCGCCCCAGATTATACAGGAGGGCTCCCCGTTCTTTGCTGCCGGTGGAAACTTCCAGCCCCCGACGCAGGGCCACAATGGCTTCATTCCATTTCTGGATCTCAATGGCCGCGTCTGCATAAGCATTCAGAAGCATGGAGCTGCGGGGAGCAGCGTCCAGCCCTTTCTGTAATACCAGAAATGCCCTTTCCTTTTCATTCATCGCTGAGTACAGGCGGGACAGGTAGACATAGATTTTGGGATCTTTTGCTCCGTATTTTTCCGCCATGCTCATATTGCGGATGGCATCCTCAAATTTCCCCGTGGCATACTGTACGCGTGCCAGATTATAATAATAGCGGGGAGTGGCGGGCATGATATTCACACAACGTTCAAAATAATGCTCCGCATTTTCATAATCCCCCTGGGTGGCGTGGATAATCCCCAGTTGGGAGCTGGCCAGAGCAGCCGTTTCCCCGGAGCCGGCCAGATTCAGGGCTTCCATAAAAGCGGCCTTTGCTTCCGCTATCTTCCCTTCCTTCTTGTATGTCATCCCCAAATTATAGTACGCCAGCGGGTCGCGGGTGCGGGATGTGGCGTCCCGGAAGGTTTCCTCCGCGTTTGCGTAATCCTGGCTTTCATACTGGATCTGCCCTTTGACCAAATCCGGATGCACCAGAGACGGGTTAATCCGTTTGGCAATCTCCAGCTCTTCCAGGGCTTCCTTGAATTTGCCGGAATGCCGCAAAGCAATGGCCAGGTTATAATGGGCAAAAAAATTATCCGCCTCTATTTTTATGGCACGTTGAAAAAAATCCCGGGCCAGATTAAAATTCCCCTCTTCATCCGCTATGATTCCCAGATACACCAGAGAGGCGGCCCGCACATCGTCCGGTTTATTTTTTTCCAGAATTTCATTGAAAGCAAACTTGGCCGATTTGACATAATCCTTTTTGTATAAATCTATGGCTTTGATCAGATCCGGATCCTGGATCACCTTGTCCGGGAGCATGATTTTGGACTCCACGGAATATTCCGTTTGCAGATTATCCAGCCGGGATTTCTGACCTGCCTGGTTTTTTTTCCACATTAAATAATAGACCCCGCCGGCAATTCCCGCCCCTATCAAAAGGAGAATTACGGAAATTCCCAAGGCTTTCAACCAGCGGGAATCATTCCCCTCCACGCTGGGCTGCACAACCAGTTCATCCTCGATACCGGTGATTCTTGTGTTTTCTCTGTTCATTTAACTTCTTTCCAAATCACATCCAGAAGTGCGTTGATATAGGACGTGGAGGCTTCATCGGAATATTTGCGGGTGATTTTCAAAGCCTCATCAATCACAACCCTGTATGGTACCTCATCGGCCATTTTCATCAGTTGGTAAATAGATATTCTGAGGATTGCTTTGTTTACCGGGGAAATTCTTTCAAAGATCCAGTTTTTGGAATGCTTCCGAATGAAGTCATCAATAATGGTGATATTGTCCTGCACACCCTGGATGATTTTTCCCGCAAATGCTTTTTCGTCTTCCGGGAGCTCATAGTCAATCCATGGGAAACTTTTGAATGTCAGCGTGCCCTCCGGATGGAAATCCAACTGGTACACTGCCTGCATGGCCAGAATCCGTGCTCGGTGGGGTTTCATTTTTCCATCTGGTTGAATAAATCCAGCATTTCCAGAACCACCAGAGCGGCTTCACTTCCCTTGTTTCCACCCTTTATCCCGGTTCTGGCCCAGGCCTGCTCCACGTTTTCTGTGGTCAGAACCCCAAAGGCGATGGGTATTTTCTCTTCCAGGGAAATCCGGGCGATGCCCCGTGCTGCTTCTCCCGCCACATATTCAAAATGGGCAGTCTCTCCCCGGATGACCGCTCCCACAGCCACCAGCCCGGCATACTTTCCGGATGCGGCCATTTTTTTTAATACCAGAGGAATTTCAAACGCACCGGGAACCCAGACGAGATCCACATTTTCCGCCGGAACCCCGTGTTCAGACAGAGTGGCGGAGGCACCCATGGCCAGCTCCCGAGTGATGGGATAGTTGAATTTGGACGCCACAATTGCGATTTTTCCTTTGTGGTATTTTGCTGATCCGCTCATTTCCATAACTGCTCCTTATCTATTCCTTTCCCGCCGATTTTCTTCTTAGATTGAGTACGACAAGCTTTAAATCTTTTTCGTCCGATGGGGGGGGAAGCGAGACGACGATAGCATCTGCATTCATCTTTCAGTGATTTCTTTTTTTGTATGTCCACTATTATTTATGTTGACATGATGTAAAAAAGGGTGTAATAGTTAAATAATTTGTGGCCTTTAAAAATTAAGGAATGTTTTTATTATGGTATTTATAGATTTATTTGCTGGCATCGGGGGAATAAGAATAGCTTTTGAAAAAGCTGGTTTTCAATGTGTTTTTTCAAATGATTTTGATGAAAAGGCAAAAATAACTTTTGACCTGAATATCCAGAATAAAGAAAATACATTGGTATTGGGTGATATTCAAAAAATAAAATGTAATGAAATTCCAAACTTTGATATTTTATGTGCTGGTTTTCCCTGCCAACCTTTTTCTATCGCAGGATATAAACAAGGGTTTAACGATAAAAAGGATAGAGGAAATTTGTTTTTTGATATTGTGCGAATATTAAAGGAAAAAAAACCCAGAGCTTTTTTTCTCGAAAATGTTAAAAACTTAAGTACACATGACAAGGGTAATACAATGCGGGTTATACTGGAAAAACTGGAAAAAGACCTTAGTTATTTTGTAAAATACAAAGTTTTGAATACAATGGAATATGGCAATCTTCCACAAAATAGAGAAAGAGTATATATAGTTGGTTTTTTGGAAAAACAAGCGTACGATAAATTTTCTTTTCCTGAAAAAGTTAAATTAACAAAAACAATTCACGACTGCCTTGAAGAAAATGAGGTTGATGATAAGTATTATTACAACCATAAACCGCTTTACAATATTTTGAAAAAAGAAGTCAAAAAAACAGATACAGTTTATCAATGGAGAAGAAAATATGTCAGAGAGAATAAAAACAATGCCTGCCCTACTTTAACGGCAAACATGGGAATGGGTGGTCATAATGTTCCATTGGTTTTAAATTATTAAAAAATCACTATGAATAAAGAAAAAATTATTAATTGGCTTAATGAATTAGCAGACAAAAAACCTGAAAATTTTAATGAGTATTTTTATGATGATGTAAGAAATTTTGTAATTGATCAAGAGCCTGAATCAGAAAAAATGAAACTTCTTTTTCAATGTAAAAATAAAGATGAAGTAAGAAAATGGATAGATAGTGCTTCTGGTTATATTATAATGAATTTAGATACTGATTTGTTGTTAGAAAATTATTTTTATTCCGAGTAAAAATATGAAACAATTTTCTATTCCAGATAAATTAAAAGTCGGCGAACATTATTCAAATGATCAAATTAAATATGCTTTAGAGGTTGCGAATTTAGGCGGAATTAGACCAAAAATTAAAGACAAAAAACTTGATTTTATTGTTTTAATAACTTCTGCAGAAGAAACAAAAAATATAATTAGAAATCCCTATGTTGATAAAATTGAAGGAGATATTTTGACTTATACAGGAGCAAGATTACAAGGAGATCAAGATATTTCAGGAGTAAACAAAAGACTTATTGAACAAAAAGAAAAGCCTGTTCCAATTCTTGGCTTTCTAAAAGAAGGGGTTAATCAATATAAATTTATTGGTTTTTTATTTTTGTTGAGAAATTATCAAGATTATCAACTTGATAATCAAGGAAATTTAAGAACAGTTTGGCTTTTTGAATTTCAAATATTCTCAACTATTCCACCTTTAACAATTGGTAACTTTAATGATACTTTTTCACCCTTCTATAATCAATTTAAAAAAGAAATATTGCCAGAAGACACAATTATCGACTATTTACTTCCTGAAAAAAAACAAGATGAAATCATCTTGCCAAAATTAGATAAAGAAACCTTAAAGAACATTGAAACATTAAAAAAGAATTTATTGACCATAAATCCTTATGAGTTTGAAGTTTTAATGTCAAAACTCATTGAACATACGGGATTTATAAATGTTGAAGTGACTAAAAAAAGCGGTGATGACGGAATTGATGTTAATGCTTTTTTGAAACACAGATTTAGCCTTGATTTAAGATACCAATTTCAAGTAAAAAGATGGAAGCATTCAGTCGGAAGAAAAGAGGTTGCAAATTTAAGAGGAAGTTTAGGATTTAATAGTTTTGGAGTTATTATTTCTACAAGTCATTTTACATCAAGTGCAATCAGTGAATCTCAAGGAACTGGTAAAACTCCAATTAATTTAGTTGGAATGAAAGATTTATATGAAATAATAAAAGAAACAAATTTTGCTCTTTAAAAGAGACCGACACCCTGACGAGGTTTATATCCCAATTCCAGCGGGCATTCATAAATATTTTCCAGGATTTTTCCCTGATAGAGAAACGTCTTTTGATTTAAAACTTCCAAATGGAAAAACAATGCAATCAAAAATATGCCAGGATGGCGGGAAAGCTCTTATGTCATATTCAAATCGTGAATTAGGACAATGGATCTTAAGAGATGTTTTAAAGCTTAAAGAAGGAGAGCTTTTGACATACCAAAGATTGCAAATTTTGGGCATCGATTCAGTAAGAATTGATAAAATTGATAATAGTAATTTTGAAATAAACTTTGCTAAAATCGGAAGCTATGAAAAGTTTGAAAATGCGATAACCACATAGCTTCTCATACAGAAGCAATAAAATATTGTTTGAAACGGTACTACCGGGATCCACCGTCATAGGATACATATAACGTACTGTCCATCCACTGGTCCACATCCGAATGCATGACGGTGGAATATGTTCCAGTAAAATTCTCCGGTACGCCTTCCGGATCGGTCTGGTGGTATGTCCCCAGAATCTGTTGGTTAATGACCTTCTCAAAGGGATTGTCCGCAGCCGCAATGGTTTTCTGATTGGAATTAAAACCCAAGCCAATGCCCAGATTGAAAAGAAGCAGAAAAACGGCAGCGACACCAGTTATGGGAATGGCGAAACGGTAAAAGGTATTTCTTTTGGTTTGCTCACGGTTATACTGAGAAATGACATTTTGTGATATGTTTACGGGCCAGGATTCACTCCTCAGGCGTTTCTGGATTTCTGCTTCCATGATAGAAGCAAAATCACTGTTCTGTTTTGAATGGTCTTTCATAACGTTCTCCCTCCAGTATTTTCCTAAGCATATCCCTTCCTCTCTTGCTGCGGGATTTAACCGTTCCCAGCGGAATTCCCAGCCGTACAGCGGTTTCTGTGGTGCTGAGATTTTCCATTGCACAGGTCATCACATCCCGGTAAGGCTCCGGAAGGGACAGAAGTGCCGTTTCCACCGCGTTTTTATTGTCCTCATTTTTGTCTTCCATTATAAAATCTTCCTTCTTTGTGAAGGATATGAGTTTTTCCGCTTTCCGCTTTTCTCGTGTTAGTTTGGCGTTCATGCGGATGGATTCATTGCGGGCGATGACATAGAGATATGTCTCCATTTTTGCCTCTCCCCGGAACTTGCCAGCCACCAGACTTTTGTATAAACGCAGATATGTATTCTGGGCTACATCGTCAATGGCATCGTAATACTCTGACCGCAGACTCCGGGAA
This sequence comes from Leptospira biflexa, assembly GCA_020721865.1. GTDB lineage: Bacteria > Spirochaetota > Leptospiria > Turneriellales > DYLW01 > DYLW01. The sequence continues at coordinate 14,992 of DYLW01000041.1, forward strand.
ATCGCAGAGAGAACAATCCCCCTGGTGTTACTTACGATGGACTCAAATTCCTTTTCAGAAAGGATCTTTTCCATGCTTGCCCCGGGGAACGTGGTTTATTCTCCACTGGTTTTTCTGAGCTTCAGTAAATTGAGAAAAAATTTCATCCCGGTGCCGTATTTTCATCATCCGTATTTCCACTTCATACGCTGATATTTTTTTCAACAGAACATGGATTCGGGAATAATCAGAGGTGGTTTTCTTTTCTTTTTCTATGAGTGGCTGCAGTTCATTTTTCAGTGGCTGAATTTTATTGTGGTATTCTTCAAAGTTTTTTTTGTATTTAATGTTTATTCCGGCAATGGAATTAATCTGTGCTTGGCTTAATTCCAGACGCCCATCCCGGAGAATATGATAACCAAAGAAAAAATGCTTCCCCCGGTAAAAGTGTGGTTCATCGGGCGGAAATCCATCCTCCCCCGGACCGGAAGTTAGCCAGAAAAAGGGGATAAAGAAAATTATGAAAATCCACTTTTTATTCATATTTATAGAAAAAAGGCTGCCTTATCGGCAGCCCCTTCCTCGCATTGGACGATCTTTTTTCATCTCATCCAGTTTTGCCTTCTGTTCTTTTGTGAAGACCTTTTCCACTTCATTCCGGCGGGCTTCTCTCAATGAGTACAGCTTCTCCGGATTCTTGCGGTTTTCAAAACACAAATTTCGGTATTTTGTCCCAATCTGGAACAAAGTATCCACCTGTTTATCGCTCAATCCAATCGCCTGTTGCAGATGGTTCAGACCCATAGCGGAATCAAAATGGGGAGGATTTCCCGCACCGGGAGGACGGGAATAAATAAACCCCGCTGCCACAAGGCTGACCAGAAAAAAAGTCGCCAAACTTACTTTCTTCATAACGTCTCCTTTTTACTTCTTAACTTTTTGGGTTCCATGAAAAAACTAACCTTACTTTCCAGTTTAGACCCTCAGAAATAAAAAAGGTTCCCCAAAAAATAAAAAATATTTCAGGATTCAGATAAAAGCTTTCCGCCCTTTGCCCAGTTTTCCCTATCCACCTCTGTAAAGACGATGTACGTGGATTCCGGGAGTTTGCCCGCGACTTCCTGTAGCGTGGCGGTAAATTGGCGGGATATTTTTTCTTTCTGGTCTTTTGTTAAAGGACCGGCAACTTTCACATCAATAAATGGCATTAATCAATATGGAACAAATCCCTGAGCCTGTCAAGCAGCTTTCCGGAAGAATCCTCCAGCTCTTTTTTCTCCTGGGGGTTTACAATTTGCAAAAGAGTCATTTTCAGTGCCATGGATTTCTGCTTGGTATCACCGTCATTTTCAAAAATAGTGATCATCTGTCCGTACAGCAGGGCACTCAATCCGGGGTCTTTGTACCTTGCAGAAATGTCCCGCAGCATGGACTGAATGGAGTCAATGATTTCCCGGTATGCAATCACTTCCTCTTTTATTTTTTCCAGCACATCGGGTTCCCATGCCGTCTTCTGGGAAATCTGGTATAATTCCCCATCCCAGTCCACATGCTGTCCCTTCTGTGATCTCTGGTGGATGGAATTCAAATTCATCAAAACCCGATACTTGATGGGAACAGTTTGGTACCATGCATTGTATCCGGCATTATCTTTATTGCGGACAAACTGGTTAATTTTTCCCATAAGACTGGCATACTCCCGGAGGGTAAATTGGCGGGGAACCGTGGATACGGGTGCAATTTCCGCCACCGCCGATGGATTTTCCGCAGAAGCGGGCATCCGGAGTGGAGAAGCGGAAGCAAAGAGGCTTTTCCATTGAGCCAGCACCACTTCACCGGGCATTTTCCGGGACACGGGGGTTGTGATGGGTTCATCGGAGGTGGATTCCTCCTCGGATTCTGTATCCTCCTCCATTGGCTTATTTCCCGCAAGAAGGGCAGCCGTATCCAGCCTTTGGGCAGCCGCAAAAAGAGGAGAATAATTTTTTAACACACCCAGACCCGGCATGGTCAGCATGGGATCTTCCCTTTTCTTCGGAGCAGAAACAGCGGGGATATCCTCCTGCGGAATTGCTGCCTCCATCCCGGCTTCCGGTGGGTATACCAATGGCTTGGATTTCCGGAATAAATCCCCAAAAAGTTCCAGAATCTGGTCACCGGTGGCATAGTAAGGATTATCCAGCCGGTTTTGTATCTTTGGCAGCTCCTTCTGCCGCAGGCTTTCTTTGCTTTTTTCCAGGACAGGCAGAAAATTCCGGGAAACAAAAGTGGCAAATTTTTGGGGGTTTTTTTCGCCAATAAATCCGGCAATTTCCGGTAATTTATTCAGATAGTCATCAATCTCTTTTATATTTTCAGAAATGAATGGGTACAGGTTTTTTATAATGGGTGAAATTTTTTCCGGGGGTAACTTATAACCGCTTTGCAGATAATGGGATACCAGTTTTTGCAGGGCATAATAATAGGCCATGTACATGCCATAGTCCGTAAAATCATAAGTCCCATCCGGCTTCTTTTCAAAAAATTCCATTATATTCCCTCTTTGGTAATCTGGCCGGATGACTCCAGAAAATATTCCACAGCAAAAAAATAGGACATTTTCCCAAGCCCCAGGATCACCCCCGCAGCCTTATCACTCAGATAAGAAACATGCCGGAATTCTTCTCTTGCGAACACATTGCTGATGTGCACTTCCACAAAGGGAGTACCAGCAGCCAGCAGTGCATCCCGCAGGGCAATACTGGTGTGGGTGAATGCCCCAGCGTTGATCACAATCCCATCGGCATGGGGGCCATTTTCGTGAATATAATGAATTAAATCCGATTCTGAATTGCTCTGAAAAAAATCCAGATCCGCTTGTTTCCCATATCTGGATGTTAATTCTTTTTCCAGATCGGCCAAGGTAAAAGTTCCATAATGATTGGATTCCCTTTTTCCCAGCATATTCAAATTTGGACCATTGATGATTTTTATTTCCATTATAAAAATTACTCCTGCACAAGTACCGTTTGGTATGCCTTCTTGAATTTTTTCAATGTTTGTACAAGTTCATTTTCATTGACTTCCTGGGGAAGAAGCAGACGCCCAATTCCGGAGATAAAAACAAACCGGATTCTGGATTTGGTCACTTTTTTGTCTTTCTGCATATTGACCGCCAGATCTTTGGATTTTAATTTATTTTCTTTATGTATATCTTCCATTTTGTATGGAAGTTTCAAGCGTATGAGTAAATCCCGGATGCGAATATATGTATGGTCATCCAGATAATCTTTTTCCTTGGAATAATACGCCGCAAAGTGCAGACCCACAGAAACCGCCTCTCCATGGATCACTCCCTTATAGTCCAGAAGGGATTCAATGGCATGTGCCAGGGTATGCCCCAGATTTAGAAATGCCCGGATATTCTGTTCTTTCTCATCCTTCTGGACGATGCTGGCTTTTACCATGATGCTTTTATAGGAAAGTTCTGCCAGAATGGCGGGATCACGCCGCAGGATTCCGGATACGTTTTTTTCCAGGTAGGAAAAAAAATCTCTGGATGGGGAGATTACGGCGGTTTTCACCATCTCCGCAAGGCCTCCGTTAATTTCTCTATCCGGAAGCGTCTTTAGAAAACCGGGGAGTATAAAGACCGCACGGGGGGGATAAAATGAGCCAATCAGATTTTTTCCCGTTTTCAGATTCACACCGGTTTTCCCGCCCACGGAGCTGTCCACCATGGCCAGAAGAGTGGTGGGAATCTGGATAAAATCCACTGACCGCATATAAATGGACGCCATAAAACCGGTGAAATCTCCGGTGACACCTCCGCCAAAAGCTATAAAAAGAGTATTACGATGAACCCCATCTTTGCTGAGCTTGACGGCAATTTCTTCAATTACACTCAGGGATTTTGTTTTTTCTCCATCCGGAAGAATCATCCTTTTCACTCCGGGGAAAAAATGATCCAGGACTTTTCCATAAATCTTCTCTATGGAATAGGAAAGAAAAAAAACAGACCGATGGTAATTCTGCATCATGCTTTCCACTCTTTTCGCAAGCGGAGCCATTTCCCCAAACCATACCACCGGGTAATTACCGGAGGAGGTCTTTATCATAATCTTGTCTTTCATGCAAAACTCTGGATTTTATCAGGATCAAAACCGATGCACCCTGTAAACAAGAAAAGAAGGGGACAGTCATAGGAAAACAATGACGCCCCATTTTTGGATTTTGGGAAAAAGGAAATCCCGGGACTTTTTTCAGGACCCGGGGAAAACCACAGACTTAATATTTTTAAACGGATTGTCGGTCAAAGGACGGTCATCGCTTTTCCCGATATATTGAGACATCTCCATTTTTTCCATGGCATAATTGACATCCCGCATGGAAAGAGAGATTTTCCTATTGTCCGGATCAATACTTTTGACCACCACCTTCACATTCATTCCTTTGTGGAAAGTGGATTTGAGATTTGCACTCTGCTCCTTTTCCATGGCACTGGTGTGAACCAATCCTTCAAATCTTCCGTCAAATTTAACAAAAATACCAAATTCCACAATTCCGCTTACTTCTCCCTGGATAATGGCTCCCCGAGGATATTTTTTCTTGAGTTCTTTATAAGGGTTGGGAAGAAGATGTCTTCTGCTACATCCGATTTTTTTCTCTTCCAGATTAATTTCTGTAATTTTAAATTCAATTTCCTGTCCGGGGGAGAAAAGCTTTCTTGGATCCGGAGCAGGCTCGTCCCAGGTGAGATCATCTTTGCGAATCAATCCGTCCACGTCTTCAGAAATGGAAACAAAAACCCCAAAATTGGTTACATCCCGGACAGTACTTGTCATCACCTTACCCACGGAATGGTTTTCTTTAATTTCATCCCATGGATTTGCAAACAACTGCTTGAGTCCCAGGCTGATTCTTTTTTCTTCTTTGTTTATGCCCAGAATCTTTGTATCAATTTCCTGCCCCACTTTTACAATTTCATGGGCATGATTAATTTTCCGCGTCCAGCTCATTTCGGAAATATGCAGTAAGCCTTCCATTCCCTCACCAATATCCACGAATGCACCATAACGGGCTACAAAACTGATTTTACCGGAGACCGTCTGGCCAACCTGGAACCGCTCGTCCACGTTATCCCATGGGTCTTCTGTGAGCTGTTTCAATCCCAAGGACAATTTGTGGTTTTCCGGGTCAATTTCCAGTACCCGCACCAGAATAGTCTCTTCCATGGGCAGTTTTTCTTTAAAATTATCGTTTTTTCTGTCCCAGCTTATGTTTGATTTGTGCAGAAATCCCTGAACTCCTCTCACTTCCAAGAATACCCCGGACCTTATGTGTTTTTTTACAATACCTTCAATTTCATCGCCGATTTTGACTTTCTCTGCAAGCTCACCCCATCTCTGGTTGTTCTGTTCATCCAGAAAGTCTTTCCGGCTTACTACTCCGGTTTTTTTTCGCTGGTTGAGTTCAACGATTTTGAAACTTAATGTTTTTCCAATGATATCTGCTTTTTTGGTTTTACCCCGGTAATCCGCAAGGGAGCCGACTAATGTGTGGGGAAGAAACAAATGAAGCCCTTCCACATCCACCACATAACCGTTCTTCATCTGCCGTTTAACGGTTCCACTGATGGGAACGGCGTGATCAAATGCTTCCTTGACCATTTCCCATCCCCGGCGTTGTTCCAAAGCTCTTTTGGACAGGATTGCCAGTCCGCTGTCTTTGTCGATGAACTTGACCATAGCTTCCACTTCTTCTCCAATCGATGGTCTTTCATCGAACTCCCTTAGGCTGATTTTGCCTTCGGATTTGGTTCCCATCGCCACAATTACAAATTCAGAATGTTCATCTGACTGAAATGCAACGATTTTTCCGTGGACTGTTTCCCCCTTCTGCACGTCCGCAGACGGCATTACACTGGACTCCAGCAGGGATTCCATGGATTCACTGGGCATCTGAAATTTTATTGCCATAAAGACCTCTTTGTCATCGTAGAGCTTTGAACTTTTCCAGAATCACTCTTTCAATACTCTGGAAAGCTACTTTTAAATTCAGAGTGGTGGTGTCAACGAAAATGGCATCAAAAGGCTGCCTTAAACCACCAAATTTTCTTTGTTCGTCCGCACAATCCCTGCTTATTATGGAAGCCAGAATTTCATCATAATCGGCATTGGGATCTTTTTCTTTCATTTCCATATACCTGCGACGGGCTCTTTCTTCCGGGGACGCGGTGATGAAAAAATGGATGTCCGCATCCGGGAAGACAACGGTTCCCATGTCCCTTCCATCCGCAACCACCGGAAAATCATTCGCAACATTTCTAATGATGGAATTAACCCTTTCCCGGATTTTTCTGGAATCTGCAATGTATTTTATGGAATCCGTAATTTTTTTCCCCCGCAGTTCGGAGGATAGCTCCCGCTTTTCCCCGGAAATTTCGCAAAGAAGCCGCTGCTTTTTTCCGTCAGTGCCTTCTCCGCCAAAGGCAATTTCCACCCTATGGGAAAGCAGGATATCTGTGGTCTCCTCATCCAGATTTTCCCATTGGCCATTCAAAAATTCGGGGTGGTTTTCCATACGGAGCATGGCCAGATAAGTGAATGCCCGGTAAAGGGCTCCGGAATCAATTTGATAAAATGGATATTTCTCCGCGATCATGGCCGCCAATGTGGACTTTCCGGAACCGGCGGGACCATCCAGGGTCACCACTCCACGTGATAGGTTCACAATTTCTCCGTAAAATCCAGCACACTGCGGATTTTTTCGTAGAAATCCGGAAAACTGGTGGTGGTCCATTCCTGTCCGGAAATACGGAATTCTGGATCATTCAATATGGCGTCCAGGGAATCCGGCTCTTTACCGGAATTCTGGCTGGATACAATGCGGGCGATTTCAAAACTCATAACAATCCGATGGTCATGAAAGCTTTCTATGCTTCCGGCCAGAGTTCGCTCCGGATTCCCCAGGAAAGCCAGACCATCGTCATATTCTTCCACTTCCATCCCCAGTGCCCGCAGGTTTTTCACCAGAGCATCAATCCTGTCCGATTCTTTTACCCGCAGTTCTTTTGCACCCCGGAAAGAAAATTCCCCCTCACAGAAAATCCCGGCAATCGCCAGAATGGGCAGCTCGTCAATGACGGATGGAATCTCTGCCGGAGAAATTTTGTATCCCTTCAACTCCGATGGTAATACCCGAAGATCGCAACCTTTTTCCCCTCCCCGGAGTTCTTTTTCCATGATTTCCATGCGTGCACCCATTTTCTTCAATACTTCCAAAAACTGCGTGCGGAAGGGATTCAGCAACACGTCCCGGATGAGGAGCTCCCCCTTTTTCATGAGCAATCCCAGAACAATAAAAAACGCCGCACTCGAAATATCCCCCCATATATCATATTCAATGGGGTTTACCGTGAAGGGTGGCTCCATTTCCAGAAGCCGTCCGGAGTCCAGTTTATGGATGTCAATCTGTACCCCCGCACTGGAGAGCATGTTTTCCGTATGGTCCCGGCTGAGCTTTGCTTCCTCCATCTGGAGCGGGGTCTGGGACACCAGGGAGGCAAAAACCAACGCAGATTTGACCTGTGCGGAGCCCAGATTTTCCTTGTGGAAAATGGGCAGAAGTTTTTTCCCATGGATGACCACCGGGAGTCTGTCCATTTCTCCCTTATGCGAATATTCCGCCCCGGCAGAAATCATGGGCCGGAGGATTCTTCCCATGGGTCTTTTGGAAAGGCTCTGGTCCCCGGTGAGGGTAATGGTCAACCCTTTTTTCCCGGCCAGAAAACCCAAGGCCAGCCGGGCTATGGTTCCGGAATTGCCCAAGTCTGCCGTTCCGGGATCCGTATTCCAGCTCTCCACTCCCGGAGAATCCAAAAGGACGGTGGTTCCATCCCGCTCCACCCGGCAGCCCAGTTTCTCAAAAAGCCCCAGCGTATTCAGCGTGTCCCCACCCGGCAGATAATTCCGGATCAATGATTTTCCTTTAGCCAGTCCCGCTATTATGGCCGCACGGTGGGAGAGGGATTTATCCCCGGCGAAAAATAAATTACCTTTAATCTTCATGACCAATTACCTTTTTCCTTATTATTGAGGAAGCCTCAAATATATCTTTTACGGAGAGAGTCCCATTTTCCATATCCTGTATCCATCGGTCTGTTAATCCACGCAGGGATTTTAAATAATGGATGACCTCTTTTTTATTGCTGTTGATTATGCCGTCCCATAAAACCGGATTACTGCCAGATACCCGGGTAATATCCCGGAAACTCCCTCCCGCCGCATTGGACCGGATCTGGTATACCCCGGGAATTTCCTCCATTAGATGGGAAACCATGCAGGAGACCAGATGCAGGCCATGGCTCAGATAGGCCGCATACCGGTCATGCTCTTCATGGGACAGAAGATGGGGACACGCACCGATGGATTTCCATATTTGTGCCACTTTTTCAACGGTATCAGGATATTTACGGGAAGGGGTTATGTAAATAGTCGCATTCTGGAAGATGCCATCCTCTGCATTTTGCGGACCACTGCGGTCGCTTCCCGCCATGGGGTGAGAGCCGGCATAAGCAAAGCGAAAGTCCCCGGCATTGTAATATTCCATCAAATCCGATTTTGTGGATGCCAGATCGGTTACGGGAATATGCTCCGGAAGATTTCCATTTTTTATGAGTACGTTTATTTTTTCAAAGATTCCATAGATGGCATCTACCGGCGTGGCAATAATAATGATGTCGCTTTGCTGCAGAGAAGCCAGAGTCCTCTCTTCCATGCAATGCGTTACCAAAAAATCATTTTTCAGAAAATCCAGATTCTCCGGGGAAATATCACAGCCCCGGATGAGGTATTTCTGCCGTAAATCCCGGGCCAGAGATGTCCCCAGAAGACCCATCCCCCAGATGAAAATGTTTTTTATTTCCGTGCTCTCCAATGTGCGTTATTCCTCTCCAAGGCAGATATTATTCATCGGCCAGCCGGAAAATCATTTTTCAAAAATGCAGCACAATGAACCCGCTCCCCTGGCTGCCCGATGGCGGCTCTGCCGACCAGGACAACATCCGCCAGAATAACCCCCCCGCCGATGGAGGTATAACCCACGGAGAGATTGATCCCGGTTAGAAGACCCGCCGCTATGGGAATATCCGCAATTGCCACTCAGTTAAAAAACTCCCGGATAATCGAATTATTTTTAAAAAAACGCTATTTTCCACCAAAAAAAAGTTGACAAACCAGATAAAAAATAACAGGATTCCCCACCAGTCGAC
>DYLW01000042.1 GCA_020721865.1 Leptospira biflexa
TAATTTATGCTCGGTTGAAACCGGGGCCAGTATATATTAATATGAGATATTCAGGGTAAAGTTGGCCATCTCCCCGTTTTATGGTTACTGGCTCCACGATGCCGGAATTTTCCCGGACCATGCTGGCCGGTTTCCTTCCGCTCTGGCTATTGAGGTGGGAGAGGTTCTGGCTTCCTGAAAAACATTGGGGAAAACAATGTGCATACCCATGTTGTGGGAGCACTAAAGCTGGCAGGGGAGATCATTGCCATAAATAATTAATCACATAACAAAGAAATAATTGATCAAACGGATAAAATAGTGTATATTTAGTCCGTGGAAACGATGGAAAAAACCCGCCCCGGAAAAGTACTCATCACCGGGGCAACAGATGGGATTGGCTTTGCGGTTGCACAGGGATTGGCTTCCCTGGGGTATTCTGTCATTCTGCATGGAAGGAATGCAGACAAGGTTTCTGCCACCATCCATAAGCTGGCGTCCAGAGACGCATCATATTCCCTGCACGCAGCCCATGCTGATCTTTCCCGCCCGGAAGAAATTGACGCCATGGCAGAGGAAATCCTCCGGAACCACCCGGATCTTTCCATTCTAATCAATAATGCCGGCGTTTTTATGAACGTATACCAGGAGGATGGACGGGGGGTGGAGATGACGTTTTCTGTGAACCATCTGGCGTATTTTCACCTGACTCTACGGCTCCTCCCGCTCCTGCAAAAAAATACCCCGGCAAGGATTATCAATGTTTCCTCCATGGCCCATGGGAACACCATTCATTTTGACGATCTCAACCTGAAAAAAAGGTTTTCCGGTTACGAGGCATATTCCCAGTCCAAACTGGCCAATATTCTTTTTACCTATTCTCTGGCGGAAAAGTTAAAGGGAGAAAAAATAGCGGTCAACTGCCTGCACCCTGGAGTTATCAATACCAAACTGCTGCGGGCCGGCTGGGGTGGGACGGGGAGCTCCCTGGAAAAAGGTGCGGCTACTATTCTGTATCTGGCCTTGTATGATGAAGGCATCCGCCAGAGCGGAAAATACTATTCCAATAAAAAAGTCACCCAGACATCCGGAGAATCCTACAATAAAGTAACGGCACAAAAACTATGGGAAATCAGTGAGAATCTTACCGGAATAAAATTTCCCGGTTAAACCCCATTCCAATGAAAAAAGGATTGCCTTTATGATCATCCCGGGAATTATGAATCATGAAAGGACCGGGAGGGTTAATGGGAAAAATTGACGACATATTCCTGCGTCGGTATCCTAAGGCTTCCCACATGGAGAGGCTCAAGATAACGGCAGCCACATACATTGGGGTGGCCAGTACATTGATCCTTTCTTATTTCTTTATCCATTTTATTTTTTATAAAACTTTCCAGCCGATTGTATTTTATGTCATTCCTGCCGGCATGTTTCTGGGGATTCTTTTTCTGGTGCTAGTCTATTTTGGCAAAAAAGAGGCGGGAGCTTTTTTATATTTGTTTTTTCTTTCCGTTATTGTATGGTCCACAATGTTCTTCAACATGGAAAATGTCCCGGTATTAAACACTCTGGACACCTTATTTTATATTTTCGTCATTATTATTGCAGCCCCCATTATTCTGGATAGCCGTGGGATTATTTTTTATTATCTGTTCAATTTCATTGCCTATATTCTTTTTATTTTTGTCTCCCCTGTATGGAAAATAGTACCGGATGATCAGCGTATTTTGTACCTGCGGGATGCCAGTATTTCTCTCTCTATTGTTGTGATCATATCTCTGGCCTTGGATTATATTTACCGGAAGTCGCACATCGGCTTGATGGAAGCAAATCGTTCCTTGCTACAGGAGAATGAAGAAAGGGAAAAAATTAACAACCAGCTTCTTCTGAAAACCCAGGATCTGGAACTCATCCAGAAGGAACAGGCTATTACCCAGGAGAGCCTCAGGGAGCTGAACCAGGCTCTGGAGGCGTCCCGGAACCGATACTATGGACTGATCTCCCAGGCCAATGATGGTTTCCTTCTGTTGCATAATAATAATATTGTGGAATTCAATGAAAAAGCATTATCCCTCTTTGGAATGGATTCAGAATCGTTGAAATACAGTTCCGTCTATTCTCTCCTTCCACCGGATGAGGGAGAAAAAAATTACCGGGAGACATTGATGGACGCGGCTGCAAAAGCGGAATCCGGAGTCCCCCAGCGTCTGGAAACTTTATTTCTCAAGGGCAATAGACAAGATGTCCTCCAGTGCGAAATCAGTATTGCCCGTTTTCAGGAAGTGGAGGATGGTGAAAAAAATTATCTCTCTGTTTTCATCCGGGATATCGCTGCGGATAAGAGGAACAGGGAATTTATGGAGCTGGCTTCCCGGATTTTTGAAACTTCCACAGAGGGCTTTATTGTTACCAACGAAAAGAATATTATCACCATGGTAAATTCCGCTTTTACGGAAATTACCGGCTACACAAAGGAAGAAGCCATTGGGAGAAGTCCCGCTTTTCTGCATTCCGGACGGCATGATGAAAAATTTTATAGGAATATGTGGGAATCCCTCAGCGGAAGCGGGGAATGGAAAGGAGAAATCTGGAATAGAAATAAATACGGCATAGAATACGCAGAATATCTGCGTATATCCGCGATCAAAGACCAGAGCGGTAAAATACGGCAGTATATTGCGATTTTCCATGATTTGACGGATGTCAAATCCAGACAATTCCAGTTGGATTATATGGAAAATTTTGATATTCTGACTGGACTGGCGAAAAGAGATTCCATGTTGCATGAAATAGCGGAGGCCATTGAGAATTCTCAATCCGTGTTCGGACTGGTGGTGATTGGCATTGACGCTATGTCCAAAATCAACAACAAATACGGTTACAAAGCCGGGGATGAAATTCTGAAAAAATTCGCAGAGAGAATCCGGGGGATGCAGGATTCCAACATCTTTGGTGCCCGGATTGAGAGTGATGAGTTTGCCCTTCTGGTGAAAAATCTGAAGAACAAAGAGGATATTACCGTGGCCGTTTTTGCCATAAAAAAAATATTGAAAACCCCCTTCATCATCCATGGAAAAACAATGGAAATCAGTGCCGGGATGGGGATCGCATTTGCGGAGGAAGAGGAAACCCCCTTTACTCTTCTGGACAAAGCATACCTGGCACTGCAATCGGCCAAGAAAAAAGGAGCCAATTCCCACCAGCTTTATACCCCGTATCTGGACGAACTCACGCAGGTACGTTTAAATATCGAAAATGATCTCAAAAAAGCTGTGGATAATTCAGAATTTGTCATGCTGTACCAGCCCAAGTATAGTATGACGCAAAAGAAAATTGTGGGTTTTGAATCCCTTGTCCGATGGGAAAAGGACGGAAAGATGATTTCCCCCATCAGCTTCATTTCCATCGCAGAAGAAAACGGAACCATTGGGGAGATTGGGCGGATTGCTCTGGAACAAACCGTTTCTTTCACATCCATTCTGCTCCAAGCCGGAATAACGGATTTTTCCATCGCCATCAATGCATCTCCCTTGCAATTGAAACAGGGAAATTTTGCTGACGACGTGGAACGAATTCTGAAAAAATATTCTGTCCCGCCGAAAAATATACAAATTGAAATCACAGAATCCGCTTTTCTTTATGAAGAATCCGCCATCAATCCACTTTTCCAGATCCGTAAGATGGGGGTAAAAATTGCCCTGGATGATTTTGGCACCGGGTATTCTTCCCTTTCCTATTTACGACGTCTCCCGGTGGACATTCTGAAAATTGACAAGTCCTTTGTGGATGATATCCCCGGAGACCAGAGTGCAGTTTCCACTATCCGGACCATTCTGGATCTGGCCAATAATTACCATCTGGATGTGGTCACGGAAGGGGTGGAGACACTGGAACAGAAGGAATTTCTGGAAAATCTGGGATGCGATGTGATCCAGGGATACTTTATCTCCAAGCCTGTCCTTCCGGACGTCGCCATGGCGATGATGCAGAAAAACCCATAAACAATACATCGTTTTTTCCTTTACGCCGGAGAACCATAGCACAGTTTCCCGGTAAGGAATATTTATGCCATTTAAAATAGAAACCGAAGACAGAAAATTTGGAAAAATTGCTACATTGACCATGGAAGGGATTGCCCCCAATAATACCCTGAACAGAGAGATGCTGGTGGAATTTTTTTCCATTATGAAAGACACATCGGCAAAAGCGGATGGCATCATTGTCACATCGGCCAATGAAAAATTTTTCAGTAATGGGTTGGACGGGGCTACTCTGCTGGGTCTGGACCGGGAGGAAAGAAAGGCCACCGTGGAGGAGATGATCCGGATTTACGGGAAACTTTTTTCCATTGATAAACCCTGGATAGCGGAGATTGCCGGACATGCCATGGCGGGAGGGGCGGTGATTGCCACAGCGGCGGATAATCGTTTTATGCTGGCGGGTTCCGGTCGGATTGGTTTCTCTGAAATGATGGTGGGAATGCCACTTCCGGCGGCTTATGTGATGGGATTTAAAAATTTGGTGCAACCCAAATATATAAGAGATGTTTTATACGGTGCAGCATATAAGCCTGAAGAGGCACTGGAAATCGGTCTGATTGATGAAATCGCTGTGGACAAAGAATCCCTGCGTAAAATGAGTTATAAAAAGCTGGACTTTCTTCTTCGCCTGAACAGAAAGGCATTTCTGATGACCCGGATGTTGTACCGCAATGCCATTATTGCCGATATTGCCCGGGTGGAAGACGCCGATGTGGAAGCAGGTGGTTCCGCTGCCATGTCCGATGAGTTTACCGCTATTCTGGAAAATATTGCAAAAAGGAATTAAATTCGGGGGGTTTATGGAAAAACCGCATTATTACCGTTATCATGGGTTGGGGAATGACTATCTGGTGATCCACCCGGAGTGGATTCCTTTTGCGATGACCCCGGAGCGGGCACGGTTGATCTGTGACCGGAATTTTGGAGTGGGCAGCGATGGAATTCTGCTGGGGCCACTTTACCACAAAGGGAAAGCGGACATCCATTTAAAAATAATCAACCCGGACGGCTCGGAGGCGGAGAAAAGTGGCAATGGAGTACGGATATTTTCCCGTTTTCTGCACGAGGAAAAAATTATATCCGCCCCGGAATTTTCCTTTTTCACTCCGGGGGGGAGGGTGAGTGCCTCCATTGAGGATACGGATTATTACCGCATACGGGTGAATATGGGAAAATATGAAATCCATCCCCCGGATGTTCCGGTGGATCCCCGCCTTTTCTCCCTGCCGGAGAATGCCATTATTAATGAAGAAATAATGCTAAATGGGGAAAAATTCTCCATCGCCGTGGTTTCCATGGGAAATCCTCACTGTGTGGTTTTTACTCCGGAAGCCAGCGAAGAATACGCCAGAAAGTGGGGACCCGTCCTGGAAAACCATCCTGCATTTCCCAACCGCACCAATGTTCAGTTTGTTAAATCCGACAAAACGGAACGTGGCCGTCTGGAAATTTTCATCTGGGAACGGGGGGCGGGTTATACGCTGGCTTCCGGGAGCAGCAGTTGTGCGGCCAGTGTGGCATCCTTTCTGCGGGGTCTGGTGAATCCACGGGTAAATGTGGTCATGCCGGGCGGGATGCTGGAAATCCAGGTCGATGAAAATTCCCGCGAAGTTTGGATGACCGGACCTGTGGCATCCATTGGCTTTGGCTTTTTCAGTGAAGAAATGCTCCGGGGATTATCCGTAATATGAATATATATTCCCTTGTTTATCTCCTTGCGGCTGGCACATTTCTTTATATTTCCTTTTATTCGCTGGCATACCAGGGAAGATCCAAAACCTACCGATTGTATGCCATATTGAATATTTTCATGGTGCTATGGACATTGGTGGACCTCCATATAATTATAGCCCCATCGCCGGAATTTTTTCTGCGGGTAAAACATCTGGATTTTTTTTATTTCCCCGTTGTTTTTATTTTTTATCATTTTTCTCTTGTAGTAGCAAAAAAATCCTTTATGGACAATTTGTCTTTCCGTATTCCGTATTACGGTACCAGTGTTTTTGCAGCGGCGGTGATTTTCTTTTTTCTGCAACCGGAGAAAGCGGCGTATCAGGATGGGATTTATTTTTCCGTCTGGAATCCATCCCAGTTGAATTTTTACCGAGTGATTTTTCTGGTTCCTTCCGTTCTGGCCTTAATGGGAGTGTGGAACATCTGGAGACATCTGGTTTTGGTTACGTTCCGGAAAAAAATAGGGATGCAGATGGTCGTGGTTCTGGCTATGATTTTTCCAGTGGCATTGGGAATTATCACCCATTATATCCTGGATGTCATTGTGGGCATCAATATCACTTTTTCACTGACAGCATATTTTGCCCTTCCCAATCTGATATTGGCATATATTCTGGGAGCCAATAAAAATAAGGCTTTTAACACAGAGGGAATGCTGAATGGAATCCTGCAGAGAACCCGGGATCTTTTTATCATCACAAATCCTGGGAAAAAAATTCTTTTTGTGAATTCCCAATTCAAAAAAAGAACCGGCCTGTCCGAGCTGGATGTCCGGGATATGAATATTGAGGATTTCCTGAGCCGGTATACGCACGGTTGCCAGACCACAAATCAGTCGGAAGATGAGGTGCTGGAGATGGAATGCACCATGGATCTTCCGGGGAGCGGGAAAATTTGTGTGCAGATTTCTATTTCCGTGGCAACCGGTCCCGATGGAAATATCACGGGTTATATTTATCTGATCAAAGATATCAATGGGCGGAAGCAAATGGCCACCATGGTAAAGAGATTATCCGTGGCGGTGGAGCAGAGTGAGAACACCGTTGTGATCACGGATGCACAAGGGAATATTGAATACGCCAATCCCGCGTTTGAGAGAATTACCGGATATAAAATCGCCGATGTTGCCGGAAAAAATCCCCGTTTCCTCAAAAGTGGAAAACATGATCCGGAGTTTTACCGCAATTTATGGGAAACCATTGCCTCCGGAAAAACCTGGAATGGGGATTTTTTAAACCGCAAAAAGAATGGGATTCTGTACTGGGAAAGAGCCACCATCACCCCGGTTCGGGATGAAAACGGAACTATTGTGAACTATATTGCCGTCAAGGATGATATCACCAAGGAAAAGCATCTCCAGGAATTCCAGAATGACATGGAAAAAATGATGCGTCATGACATAAAATCCCCTCTGAACGGAATCATTAATTTCCCGGACATTGCCCTGCAGGATCCGGGAATTTCGGAAGACACACGGGAGATTCTGGGGCTCATCAAAGAAGCCGGAAAGCAAATTCTGAATCAGGTGGATCTGTACATGAACATGGCAAAAATAGAGGAAAAACGTTTTGTGTATAGCCCCTCTCCCCAGGACATCCTGCGTGTCCTGCGTTCTGTTATGGGGGATCTTTCCTCTCTGGGCAGACAGAGAAAGCTGGGGGTGGAACTGGTATTCAATGACCATCCCGCCACCGGGGAGGACAAATGTATTATCCCCATTGATAAAACAATTTTTTATGCCATGGTCGCCAATCTGGTAAAAAATGCGATGGAGGCTTCCCTTCCGGGACAGAAGGTGACCATCTCTCTGGAGTGCAGAGAAACGGGAGATGCCATTTTTAAAGTTCACAATGAAACCATTATCCCGCCGGAAATACGGAAACGGTTTTTTGAAAAATATTCCACCATGGGGAAAAAGGCCGGAACCGGCCTGGGGACATACAGTGCCCGGCTGATGGCAGAGGCGATGAAAGGGAAAATCTCATTTACAAGTGCGGAAGGGGAGGGTACCACCCTTATGGTTCAGCTTCCCCTGAACATGGATTAATCTTGCCGGTTCAATAATAAAATAAAGCATTGCCCATGAAAAAAGCCTCCCTCCATCTACATTCCTTCTATCCACATCTGGGGGATCTGGAAAAAAATCTATCTCGGATCGCACTGATCATGGAAAAAGACGCGGATGAAAAAAAATCCGATGTGATTGTCTTTCCGGAGCTGGCCACTTCCGGCTATCTACTGGAGAATCTGCGACGGGATGCTGCTCTTTCCGGGGATTTTGGAAATATCCCCGCTCTGGAAAAAATCCGGAAACTCTCCAGCAGACGGGAAATCATTCTGGGGGCACTTTTGGAAGAAGACGGGATGTATTATAATGCCGCCCTTGTCTATAAAAATGCGGAATTAATCCATATCCATAAAAAAATTTATCTTCCCACATACGGCATGTTCGATGAATCCCGCTATTGGAGCTGGGGATCCTCTCTCCAGACATATCCATCGGTCATGGGAAATGCGGGAATCCTGATCTGCGAAGACGCCTGGCATCCGCATCTGGCCGATGAGCTGGCACGGAAAAAAGCATCCGCAGTTTTTATATTATCCGCTTCCCCGGCCAGAGGATTTGGGGAGAAGACCTATACTTCCAATGAAATGTGGATGGCACGCGTCCGGGTGTATGCCCAAAGTTTTGGCTCCATCTGGTTTTACATCAACCGCTCCGGTGTGGAAGATGGGGTGTATTTTAAAGGGCAGGGAATCTATGCCCATCCCTCCGGTTATGAAAATATTTTTCTGGAACAAAATGAATCGGCATATTTTCAGTTTGATCCGGAGACGCTCCGGGCTGGGATTTCTTTGGGTGGACCCTTCATCGAGGACGATTTTCTCCGGCAGCCCATACGCAGGGAAGGTGAACAATGAAACCACAAAGGGATAACTGGGCGTATGGAAACCTTCCTCCGTTTCATCCGGAGCTGGCACGGGAAATGCTGGTCCATGGTCTGCGGGAAGAAATCCGGAAAACCCAAATCCAGCGGACGGTGATTGGAGTGAGCGGTGGCATTGACTCCGCTCTGGCGGTTCTTCTGGCCGTGGAGGCTCTTGGAACGGAGAATGTTTTTGGCATAAAAATGCCGTATAAAGAAAGCTCCCCTTCTTCCCTGGCCCATGCTGACCTGATCTGCCATCAGGCGAAAATCCACTGCGAAACCGTGGACATATCGCCCATGGCGGATGCGTATATCTCCCGTGCCGGCGGAATAAGCTCTTTGCGGCGGGGGAATATTTTTGCCCGGATGCGTATGATGGTGCTCTATGATAAATCTGCGGAATATTCCGCCCTGGTGACAGGCACCAGCAATAAAACGGAGATGCTCTTGGGCTATTCCACTCTCTGGGGGGACATGGCCCACGCCGTGAATCCGCTGGGGGATCTGTATAAAAGCCAGGTGCGGGAATTATCCCGCCATCTGGGGATGCCTCCGGAGATTATGGACAAAGCCCCCAGTGCGGATTTATGGGAAGGCCAGAGCGATGAAGAGGAACTCCAGCTCACCTATGATCTGGCCGACCGGGTGTTATACCATTGGTTGGATCTGCATTTAAGCAGAGGGAAAGTCCTGGATATTTTTACCCGGGAAAGCCCATCGCCGGACGCTGTCCGGGAAAGTATCCTCCGGATTTTTAACCGGGTAAAGGGCAGCCAGTTTAAGAGAAATCCACCGGTGATTCTGAAAGCCTCCTCCATGACCATTGGAAGGGAATTCCGGAATCCCCGGGACTGGGGCCTTTAGTGTGCTCTCCGATGCAAAGGGAATGGATCAATCACTCCGGGTGGTGGAAAATGGAAAAAAAAATGGACAATGGATTCCATATCAATAGAGTATCCACCAACATAGGGGAATTATGAAAAAATCTTGCACGATAAAAAATGCTGCCATTTTCTTACTGCTGGGCGTTTCCATTTCGGCATTGGGAGCTTATACGCCGGATCTTACCACCAAGACGGATGGGTATTCTGTCCCGTATCTCACGCATGACTACATAATGAACACTTCCTATGGGGTGCGGAGTTTTGGTATGGGGGAAGCCCAGACCGCACGTCCGGATGACCTCTCCGCCATGTATTATAACCCGGCCGGGCTTTCGCTGATGGGTTACTGGGAATATGGTTTGAGCTATAAAGAGCTTCCCAACGATACCCATGGAACCACTGGGGCAGTCTCCATTCCGCTTCCTTATGGAAGTCTGGGGCTTCTGGGAGTATACCATTACGTGCGGGATGATTACCATGTACGGCAGGGAGAAAATACCCATCCGGATGCGAATAAGCAGGCCGGCTATGTGGGGCTTTCCTACGGAGCTCCCATCTATAAAGACCAGTTGCATGGTGGGATTAACATAAAATACGCAGTTAGCGATTTGCGTCCTGTGGACAAAGCGGCCGACGCCACCAACCGTGGATATGAGCCTTTTTCACAGGCGATATACTTTGACCTGGGATTTATTTATACCTATGATCTTTCTCTTCTGGCGGGATTCTTCTTCTATTTCCCCAACGTGGCTATGGGGATTTCCGCCCGGAATCTTCATTTTGCAACCGGCCTTCCGGATGAGGGCACCTATGCCGATGAGGAATATAATCTGGGGGTCAGTTTTTATTATGACTACCGTTTCATGGGGAATGTGGATATTGTGAGCCAGAAAAACAGGGAAACGGTAGTGAAATACGGGGTGGAATTCTGGCCCGCTCGTTTCCTGGCTATCCGTGGCGGTTTCCAGACACTTTTCTACCATGTGGATGATTACCGTGGATTCTATTGGGGAGTGGGTCTGGGTGAAAGCGTGGGATCCTCCAAGTTTTCCGTAGAGTATTCCGGCTCCCGTGTGGAATATCCGGCGGGCACCTCCCATCCGGAATATTTCCATCGGTTTGCCTTTATCCAGAGTTTTGAAAAAATTTATCGTTATAAAACCAAAAGCGGAAAAGAAAAGGTGATCCCCATTGCCCAGGCTGACCGCTATAATACCCCCCTCCAGTTTGCCCGGTTCATTGATCCGGAAGATTTGATTGATGATATTATTGACGACACCTCCGATGACGATGGCAATGCACAACCGGTACCTCCGGATGAGGAGACGCCTCCGAGCGAAGAAAAACCCAAGCCCGGACCGGATGACCAAAAGCCAGCTCCTCCGGTGATCCGTCCCAAAACCATCGCCCTGTATCCTTTCCAGGTGGAATTTTCCGCCTCCGAGCCCCGTACCATCACTCTTCCGGAAGAAATCCGCCAGTCCATGCTGGGAGCCACCACGCAGGATAAATATCTGAAAACCATGAGCGATGGGCGTTACAAACTCACCCCCAAAAGGGAGCAATCGGAAAACTATGTGAAATATCTCAATCGTCTGTGTCTTTTTCATCGGTTGGATGCGATCACCTTTGTTTCCATGGTGGTGGATGACCAGAAAAATGAAGTGTATCTGAATATCCTGGTTTACAGAAAAGGGGATGTGTCCATCACTTCCCAGTATGTGAAAAAATCGTCCATGGATAAAGAAGAAATGACCCGCTTCAAAGCTGATGTGTCCGAAAATTATTATCGGGTCATTGAGGGAATGCTGGAGCTCCGGGAACAGGAAAGGCAGGATGCGGAATTGCAAAAAAAATTCGCTGAATCTCAGGGAAACAATGCAAATAGAAAAAGATGAAACAAAAACGGAGAATAAAAATGAATAAAGGTTCGTTTTTCTTGACGCGGTTTTTCCGCAAGATTTTACTGGTGGGGATTCTGGCCCTGCCGATGGTGGCCTCCTCCGCTTTTGAGCTCTCTGGTACCAAGCTTGAATACATGAATGCGGCCAACACCAATTTCTACGGATTTGGGCTTTTTACCACGGATAAGCGGTTTGATGCAGAGATGGAATTTTTTGCGTCCACCCGTGCATTCCAGAATGACGCTGCGTATTATTTTCATGAGTATGATTACAAACTCTGGTTCATTGCCTTTTCCGGATATCTCCACTTCATCCGCACAGACAATATGAGTTTTTACGCAGGGGTGGGGATCATGCCCTTCATTCCCCGGCGGTATGCGTATCATTTTACTATTGGCACGGATTTTTTCTTCACGGAGGCGTTCCGGGTTTTTTATAATTATCGGATTATGGAAAACAATGCGGCGGATTTTGCCTATCCCCGGGGGACAAGCTATTCCTTTGGGTTCAAGTATACCACCAACTGGTTTAACGGGTGATATTATGAAGAAGATAAAACTAATTCTGATATTTGCATTTCTGGTCTTTTTTTCCCTCCAGTGCCAGAGCAACAAAAACGTTGTGAAACAGCCGGTGGTGGGAGAGCCCACAGAATTCCACAGAGAGCCGGGCAAATTTATTCCCATAGTATATGGTAATTATTCCAACCGGGGTCTGGATGATTCCGACGATGTGGCTTTTGTGGATCATCTGGGAATGGGATTTGGGACTCTGATCAATGTCCCCATGGGGCAGCAGTGGACGGGCCATAAATTTCTGTATTATTATTTGGACATGGAGACAGATACGGAGTATTCCGGGTATCCGTATCCGGGGGACAAAAACTTCGCAATGGCGTTCAATCCGGGGATTTATATGCGGTCTCATCTGCCTTTCTGGTTGAAAGTCCGCTACGGAACGGGGCTGCATCTGCGGTTTTATAACACGAACTATGACCGCTGGGGGCTTTACGGGGAATTTGGTCTGGAGTTTTATAACATAACCTACAGCGTGGTGTTTACCGGCTATCCTGGACAGGGCGATGTGGATACCCGTTATCGGCTGGGCTATATTTTTGCCCCCATAAACTTTTAGAGGGTTGGATAAGGATTGGATATGATGCTAAGAAAAGAGATTGCGGTTTTTGCCTTATTTATCTTCCTTGCTGCCCAGGGGGTGTTTGCCGGTCAGTATACCAACCAGTTTCATCTGCGGGTGAAAGCCCAAGGGGAAAGCATGAAGGATGATCCGGTGGAATCTTTCAATTCCGCCATTAACTATGCCACCCAGGACGCTATCAGTCTGGGTCAGGGAACCATTCGTGGCCGTGCCAGTTCCCAGGATTCAGTGTTAGATGAAATGTGGATCCAGAAAGAATCCCATCTCCAGGTGGTGGATCTCCAGGTACTGAACCACCGCTTCTGGAGGTTGAATGCTCCGGGGTTTGATAATGAACTTATCACGGATGTGGAGATTGATGTGACGTTGGAATATCTGGATGTCCCCGCGTTTATGAATGACTACCAGAAAACCGTTAAGGGTGCCATGTACCGTTCCATGGCCGTTCCCGGATGGGGGCAGTTTTACAACCGGCAGTACACCACCGGGTTTCTCTACTCCATCGCTTTCTGGACATTTTATGTTTTCTTTATTGGGGAGTCCCAGCGGGCTCATGGGGATTCTGTGGCCATCAACGAAGCAGCTCTGAATTTTCAGCTTCCTGCAATTATTTTTTGGTCACTGAACGTTTCCGATGCGGTAACCGCCCGGTACATGGGGAAAAAGGGTCTGGAAAGCCTGCGGCAGGCATACCGGTTGGATGATTTTAAACCCCAATACGCCCAGATGACAGAAAGGGGATTCAAACTGGATTTGATTCTGTTTGAAGTGCCCTTATACCGCCTATGGAAAAGGTAAGGAGAGGATGGAAATGAACCGCAGAATAAAAAATACCATAATCATTTGTGCAGGGATAGCATTTTTCCTGCTTTCCGTCCCTGTTTTCTCCCAGGAAGTGGCGTTGGATGAGGAGTTCTATTCCACCAAAAAGAAAATCCGGGTCACAGACGGGATTGGCCGGGGTTATTCCAAAGAGATAGCCCTGCAGAATGCCATCATCGACGCCCGGAAAAAAGCTCTGGTGCGGGTGACCTCCACGTTCCGCCATGTTCTCTCCGAAAGTAAAGACGGGGAATTTGTAGATTCCAGTGTGGCGGAGGATGTTCATGCAAAGATAATATCCAAAGAGAAAATTATCTCCGTCAAGTATGATCATGATCTGAGTTTTGCTCCGTACCAACTGGCCATTGTGGATGTGGAAATCACCGTGAGTTTTCTGGATCTGGATTATTTTACAGAAGAAATTCTCAAAACAGCGGAAGCGGCCATGATCCGTTCGATGGTGATTGCCGGCTGGGGGCAGATATTTAACCGGAGTTACTATGCGGGTACCACCATGGCCCTCATCACCTATGGCTCCATTGGATATGGATACCATCGGCAGAGCAAAATTGCAGGGGCTCGTAATGCGTATAATTCCGCCACCGACCCCACGGATGCGGAACGCAAATATAAAATACTCCGGGAACACCAGCGGGTGGCCGCGACCATGTATACCATCGGAGTGATCACCTGGGGATATTCGGTATGGGAAGCCTTTGAGGACAGGGAAAGAGCGGATGAAATTCTGGATAAGGTGCATGACATGTATTTCCCCAAATTCCGGTATGACCGCAAAGTCTCCCCCATCCAGAAATTTATGATGAAAAATATGAGGCCATCATGGTAAGAAATATTATGAAAAAAATCACTCAGAATATTGGAATTATTTTTCTGGCCATTCCGCTGGTGTTTTCCGCCTGTCTGAACGTGGATCCGGGGGAAGATCACACAAACCCGATGGATATGCTCTATGAATCGAACGGATACCGGGTTTCCCTTTTTGCGGGAAACACAGAAAACGGATACAAAGTCCAGTGGAGTACCATTTACACGGACACCGGAATGATATCAGAGGATGATATTAAATTAACATCTTCAGATTTGCATTGGATCAATGGAAGCCCATCGGCGGTGGACATTGAAGCGGTAAAGACGGGCACATTCACCGGTACCTCCTCCCAGAGCATAGGAATGAAATATGACAAAAACAATGGCTTTGCCGGGGATGTGTCCATGGTCGCCCCTTTGGTGAAAACTTCTTATATTCTGCGGCTTGTTTTTACGGACAAAGACAATAAGCAGAAAACGGTATATTCCAACTTCTTTGTGTGGGAGCCGGTTAATTAACTGGAAAGGAAAACTTTATGGTATCAATGAATAGTAAGAAGATAAACTGGATTCCGGGATTTGTTCTGGCAATGGCTCTTTTTGTTGTATGGATGTCTCCTGTCAATGTGGTCGCACAGGAAGAGCCGATTCAGGAAGAAACCCCACAGGAAGGGGAAGTTTCCGATGCGGAGTATAACCAGAAGAAAGCCAATGAACTGATGGACAAACAGAGAAACAAGGACTATGCGGAAAAACCGTATTTGGGGAATGTCATGTTCACCGTCAGCTACGGTTTGTATAACTACAACTCTGAATGGGTAAACAAAGAGAAACAGGAAACCCGTAATTATTATATGCCCATCCCGTATCCCATGGCTGGAATTGATCTGGCGTTCCGGTTAGGTAAGGATTCGTCCAATCCCAAACAGTTTTATACCCATGATGAGGGGGCGGGATTCCATTACTACCGCTCCAATTCCGGGATATTCACCGATTTTGAGATGGGTGTCCGGGCCTATGGAGCCGAAACCAATCCGGGCGGATATTCTTATGATGTAAAATGCGATGGGGCGGATAAATCCGGCTGCGGCGGGAAGGACAGTCTTACCGGCCAGTATGTGGACTTAAACCCCATGAATTATTACACCGATATCACGGATGCGGATGGAAATACCCTCTATACCATCTACCGTCCTCTGAATATGATTCCCTCTGAAGCCAAAAACGACGGCTTGACCGCAGAACAGGTAAAAAAATCAGGCAAGGTGGGTTCCCAGGTATTTATGGCCTATCTGAGCACTTTCTACCATGTGAATCTGCTGAATTATCTGCTCACTTTTGGGTATAATGTGAACTGGTTTGATGCGTCCATCGGTCCCAGCCTGCGGGTGGCATACTATAATGAATATTCCGATCCCATGCGGATGGAGCGGCTGGGGAATGACAACACCCTCACGAATATTTCCATCGTCTGGCGCCAGTACATCCAGATATTCCGGAGAATGCGGCTGCGTGCCCATTACTATTGGCCCATGTTTTCTGCCATTTCCCGGTGGACAAAGGACGTGCAGAATAACGAAGAAGAGCATATCCTGAACACCGGCATTGATTTTTCCCTGAGCCGGTATCTGTTTTTCAGCATAGGTTATGAATACCATTTCTGGAAAGTGAATCCAGCCGCAGACAGCCGATGGAATGTTTACCGGAAAGGCTATGAAATGGTGGACCGTACCTCCAATGAGATTTACGGTTCCGTGACCTTTGATATACCCGTAGGTGGCAAGTAACATATTTCCGGGGCTGGTTATCTTTTTAATTCTGGCCGGCGGAGCGTTTGCGGAAGATCCTTGGAGCATCCACCCCGGTGAGCCTGTGACCATGGATGCCCTCTTCCCGCCGGAAAAAAAAGCCCCAGCGGTCCGCAGTGCCGCCTCGCAAATTCTGGGGGTTTACTACCGCTATATGGACGCTCTGGATTTTGGGAACTGTGGCCTTTTGCCCTCCAATGATTTTTATTTCCCTTATGTGTTGGATCATTACAATGCAATCCAATCGGGTTTGATGATGATGGACAGGATTCTGCGTTGTTCCAATGCGATGGAGATCACGGAAAAAGCCCTTTGGGATCCACCGGTTTTTGTGTATCCGGAGCAGGAGACTTCCCATGAATAAAGGCATTTCCTGGTCGATTTTTCTCCTTTTTTTATGGGTGAGCATTCCTTCGTTATTTCCTCAGAATGTTCCCACTCCGCCAAATCCCGGGAAAAATATCAACTGGAATATTCCGCAAACCCACCTTTATTATGCGGACTGGTTGGCGGATAGCGGGGATTACTACCGGGCCATTGGGGAATATAAAAAGGTATTATTCTATTTTCCGGAATATGAAAAAAAGCCCTGGGTTTTTTTCCAGATTGGCCGGATGTATTATATGGGCGGGCATTATGATCTGGCCATTGGGTTTTTAACGCCCCTCACTAACACGCCGGATCCGCAACTCCGTCTGTACACGCTCAACTGGCTGGGGCTTGCCCATTATGAAAACAAGGACTATGTGGTTTCCTACCAGATATTTCAGGATCTAAAGAAAAACGCCGGGCCGATGGAAAGAATGGATTATGATATCTACTCTGCCCTGTCCCTGATGAACCAGCGTAAATATGCGGAAGCGGAAATCCTTTTCCAGCAAATCCAGAAGCAGAGTAAGAATCCGGAGTTCGCAGATTTGAAAAATTACCATACGTTTATCCACAAAACATCGGAGGATCTGAAAAATATCAACGAACGCCACCGTCCCATTCCCTGGCTGGCGGGCGTCGCGGGGGTTTTCCCGGGCGGAGGATATTTTTATCTAAAAAAATGGGATTATGCCTTCGTGAGCCTGAGCCTGATTGGACTGACGGGGTTTTTGGCGTATGATGGATGGGTGGATGCAAACATGGTGCAGGCCACGATTTTTTCTACTCTGGGAATTAGTTTTTATGTGGGCTCCATATACTCCGGCTACCGCTCCGCCACCAAAATCCGCTCCGAATGGGGGGATGACATCAACGCCAGAGCGGAACACCGGGTACGGGAACTCAGCTTCCGCATCCGGCACCAGTTCCGGAATTAAAGCGGGGGCGGGTTAAAGGAGCGGGATATCTTCCCGTTTTCATCCAGCACCACGTAGGTGATTTCACATTGGATAATGATTTTCCGGTTTCCGGTGGCGGGGTCATGGGAAAGGGCGATGCCGGATGTGACAATACTGCTTTTTTTTATTTCCAGAACCTTTGCATATATCTGGATAAAGTCCCCCAATAGAGCCGGATTGCGGAAGTAAATTTTATTCATGGAATGTGTGGCCATTTTTGTGTACTTCACCAGATTGGCCGCGTTCATGTAGACATCCATATCCAGCCAGGCCAGGAGCTGCCCCCCAAAAATGTTATGGTTTGGATTCAGGTGTTCATTCATCACCAGATGGTGGGAAACCAGGGAATATCCCTCAATCATTTCATTCACTTCTTTTGTTGTCATTTTTACCTTCCTGTTTTTTTTCTTCGGTTTGGATGAGATATATTTCCACACGGCGGTTTTTTGCTTGGTCTTCCTTTTTATTTCCGGGATGCTTTATTTTAGTTTTTCCAAACCAGGCCGGCACCAGGATATTCTCCGGAATCCCTGCTTTTACAAAGCGTTCTTTTATATCCATGGCCCGTTTTCTGGAGAGTTCCTGGTTATAATCATCCGGACCAATGGAATCAGTATGGCCATGGATAATGACCTTGATGATATTTTTGTCCTTAATTGTTTTTACCAGATTTTCCAGTTTTTGGGCTTCTGCGGCAGAAGGCTGGTGCATTTTATACGGGAAATAAATGGTTTCATCCGGTTTTTTATCCTGAATTAATGTGATGATTTCTTTTTCTTTTTCAGAAATTTTCTGCAGGGTGATCTTTATGACAATTTCTTTGGGGTATTCATTCTCTTTTTTCTGGACAATATCGGCATAGCGGAATACTTGAGAAAAATCATCGTATCCGGTGAGGCTCGCCTTCAGCTCCAGCGAGTGGGTTTCCAGCATGGAGTCCATATTGTTGCGGGAAAACCCTTTCTGGAAAATCTGGTCTTTTGCACTATACAGAAAATTCATGGGATTCATGGCTTCCGGTATCCCGCTCCGGGCAGAAACAACGGGAGCCAGGGGGGCTCCGGTTGGATCCAGAAACTGCAATTTTATGACCAGTTCCTGGGATTTGTCTCTCCAGGGGGTGGGAACCAGTTTTTTCAGATAGAAATTCTTTTCCAGGGTGCGTGTGACATGTTCATCCCGCAAATCCACCTCCACCGTCAGGGGTTCATAGCCGGCGGCGGTAATCACAAAGGTATAAATCCGGTCATTCTGCAGAAGAATTTGGTATTCCCCGCCCGGAGAAGAGGAAGAAATGTTTCTGTTGTCCTCCCGAGAATCCACCCGTATATTCGCTTCAATGCCCTTATCCAAACCGGCGGGTGGCATCAGAGTCTGTTCCCCCTCCAGAATCCGCCCTTTAAGCGTGATGATCACTCTGGGTTTGGCATATTCCGGTACGATGGCCCGGTATATGTCAAACTTTCCATAACCCCCGGGGCGGTTGGAGCTGAAATACATGATTTTTCCGTCCATGGTCAATGTGGGGTATTCATCGTCGTAGCGGCTATTATAGGGTTCTTGGAGATTCTGAGCAGATGCCCAGGCATTATCCGGATTCTTCTGCGTTACATAAATGTCATATCCGCCTATGGAATCCTTCCGATTGCTGGCAAAATAAAAAGAAATGGAATCCGGATGGATGGACGGGGATATCTCTGAATAATAGGAATTGATGGCCGCCCCGGCGTTTACCGGTTTCTGCCAGCGTTTGGCGGTCTCATCATAAGTGGATATCCAGATGTCGTCCTTCCCAAACCCGCCGGGTCTGTCAGAGGAGAAATAAAGCGTTTTCCCATCCGGCGAAATGCTGGGCATGCGGTCATGGAAATCGCTGTTTACTATATACACCGGCTCCGGTGCGGACCATACCCCATTGGCCTGGATGGAGGTAAATATATCCGTTTTATTCGGATACGCCGATTGGGTTGCCCCTGCGACGGTAAAATAGATACGCAGTTCTCCCCGGGATGTCTTTACCACCGTGGGAGCCCCCTGGAACCTATCGTCGTTCAGGGGGATACCGGCATTGCGTGGTTCATCATAGATATTTTCCCCCCTTCGTGCGGCAGACCATATATCAAAATCGCCGTATCCTCCCACACTGCCGGGGCGATCACTCTGGAAATATAAAAGGCTGTCATCAGGCAAAATAAACGGCATGGTTTCATAATACGGAGTGTTTACCGGTGGAGATAAAAGCTGGATGAAAGACTCATCGGGCGGGTTGTATGGCTCTTTCATTTCCTGAGAATAAACCAGGGTGGAAAGCATGCAGGCTGCCAGAAGGGGAAAGACCTTGCCGTTTTTTATTTTCATGGGATTTCTCTGAAATCTTTTTAATTTTGATTTAAGAAAGCAAGGATTTTTCTTTTCCGGATCGTTATTTTTATTATGTCCCATTGGCGGATGCGATGTTAAAATTGAGCAGAAATGAAAAATGGTAATCCTCCCGGATTTTCCACTCATCTTCCAATTTTGGTTGACGGTATCCGTGGAATTGATTTTCTGCATCATGGAAAATAGTCAACCCGCAACACCGGAAGCACAGGCTCTGGTTAAAAAAGATTTGCCTGAAATCAAAGATGTTCATGCCGTCCAGGAGCTGGATGAGAAAGACAGGGCGGATATTGAAAGAATAGCCAATTCCATTGATATCAAGGATTCTCAGATGGTTCTTCAGTTTGGAACCGGAGCCCAGACGAATATTTCTGAATTTTCCAATTCGGTGCTGGAAGACATCCGCTCCAAAGACGCAGGATTTGCCGGCGAAATTCTGCGGAATTTAATGGAAAAGGTACAGGAATTGAAAGTGGATTCCATCTCTTCGGAGAAAAGCCTGGTTTCCAAAATTCCTCTTCTGGGATCTCTGGTGAATTCCTTTGAACGGTTTATGGATAAATATGACAAATTATCCACCCAGATTGAAGAAATCATAGACGAACTGCATAAAGCCCGCATCGGCCTGCTGAAAGATATAACCCTGCTGGACAATCTGTACGAAAAAAACCTGGAATATTTCCACGAACTCACTAAATATATCCTTGCCGGTGAAAAAAAACTGCATGAATTCCAGAACAGCATACTTCCTTCCATGAAAGAAAAAGCAACCGCCAGTCAGGATCCATTGATGGTACAAGAATACCATGACATGGAACAGATGCTGAACCGCTTTGAGAAAAAACTGCATGATCTGAAACTCAGCAAAACATTATCCCTCCAGACCGCTCCCCAGATCCGGCTGATCCAAAGCTCCAACCATGTTCTGGTGGAAAAAATCCAAAGCTCTATTCTGAACACGATTCCATTGTGGAAAAACCAGATTGTGATCACCATCAGCCTGTTCCGCCAGAAAAAAGCTCTGGAACTCCAGAAAGAAGTGAGCAAAACCACCAATGAACTTCTGGAACGGAACGCGGAAATGCTGAAAACCGGTACCCTGGAAATAGCCAAAGAAAGCGAAAAGGGCATTGTGGAAGTGGAAACATTGAAAAGTATCAATAAGAAATTGATAGAAACCATCGATGAGACCATAAAAATCCAGGCAGAAGGCCGCCAAAAACGGGCTCTGGCAGAAAAAGAACTCCAGACCATTGAGAATGAGATCAAAGCCAAAATCTTAGGTTAATTTTTAAGTCCACCATTGACAAGCCGGAGTCCGCTCCGGCTTTTTTTTGCCCAGATACACATTTTATGGGTTAGTATATTTCTATTTGTTTTTATATATTTAGGTTTTTCCTAAAAAAGCCGGGGTGACTGGCACCTTTTTATAAAAAAATAAAAAAATATTTGCCGATTCGTCTATTGTTTTCTATATTAGCAGTGTTGGATGAAGAGTGCTAACAAACAATGATAATGAGTGCTTGTATTGGGGTAAGGCGGATCATCCACAAAGAATATTAATAACTTTTAAGGAGGAGATTATGAGATTTTACACAGATTTATCGCTCTTTGACGAGCTGAATAAGCTGCATCGGGAGGTTGCCCGGGTGTTTGATGAAGTGTCCACTTCCCGTGGCCATCTTCCATCCGTCAACATTGGGGTGGGGCAGGATGAACTGCGGATTACCGCAACTCTGCCCGGGGTCCGCAAGGAAGACCTGGACATCCAAATTACAGGGGATTTGCTCCAGATTTCCGGTGAAATTAAAGACAGCGAAAATGCTCAAAAGGAAGGAATCACCATTCACCGGAAAGAACGCTACACTGGTAAATTTTCCCGTGGAATTGAGCTTCCGTACACAGTGAATGCTGACAAAGCTAAGGCAGACTTAAAAAATGGAATTCTGACTGTTATCCTGCCCATAGCGGAATCAGAAAAACCCAAAAGAATCGGGATTAGCTCTTAAGAGAACGGAAAAAGAAGAGATCAATGAAGGAGGATAATATGTTTCTGAAAAAAAATGAAGAATCGAAAGTGGCCAAAAAAGAATCCACAGAGCAACTGCAGGAAAGGGTTGTGTTCACCCCCCGGTTTGATGTGTATTCCAATCCCACCCATATTTATCTGGAGGGGAATCTTCCCGGGACAAGGGAAGAGGACATTGAAATCTCTATCGAAAAAGGTGTCCTGAGTATTTATGCCAAGGGTATGTCCATGGCAACCGAAGGATACCATGACTATGAAAATGAATTCGATTTTGGAGATTTCCGCCGATCTTTCCAGCTTGGTCAGGATATCAACACCGACTCTGTCGAGGCTGCGTATAAAAACGGAGTTCTGTATATCACCCTGCCAATCAAAAATGCTGTACAGAAAAAAATTCCGGTGAGTGCCGGCGATTGACAAAGAAAAAATAAAAGAGGTGCCCCTGGGTGCCTCTTTTATTTATATAACAAAAACTCCGGCCAGAAGCCGGAGGAAAAGATCCAAAGCCTTTATGCTTATCTGAGTAATTGCAATACGCTTTGGGAATTGTTGTTTGCCTGAGCCAGCATCGCAGTTCCAGCCTGGGTGAGGATCTGATAACGGGTGAAGCTGCTCATGGTTTCTGCCATGTCTGTATCTCTGATCCTGGATTCCGCTGCCTGGATGTTTTCATAGGCATTCATCAAACCTTTCGCGGAATGTTCCAGACGGTTATAATACGCACCCAGATCCGCTCTCTGCTTGCTGATCACACGCAGTGCTTCATCTGCCAGTCCAATTACCGCATTGGCTTTTCCGGCTGTGGATATGGAGATGAAAGTCAACACAGTTGGATTCCTTAATTTCAGTCCGGCAGTTGTCATTGTCTCAATGAAAACTCTTTCTCTCTGGTGCATGTTGGCTCCCATGTGAAACCACATGGACGCAGTTGGATTCAGCCTTGCAAAAGCACCGGTGAGCATTTTCATTTTATTGAATTCTGCCTGAGAAGCAATCCGGTCAATTTCATCAATTAATTCCGAAATTTCTATCTGTATTTGCTGACGGTCCTCTTCTGTGTAAATTCCGTTGGCCGCCTGAACAGCAAGAACCCGGATCCGCTGAACAATTTCCTGTGTTTCGCTCAGATACCCCTCAGTTGTCTGAATGAAACTCATTCCATCTTCTGTGTTTTGTTCTGCACGTCTCAAACCATTAATCTGGGTTCTCATTTTTTCAGAAACAGCCAGACCGGAAGCGTCATCCCCGGCACGGTTGATACGCATACCGCTGGACAATTTTTCCATATCTTTCTGCATGGACCAGTTCTGGAATTTTAACGTACGGTGAGCGAAGATTGCGCTCATGTTGTGATTAATAATCATTTGTTCCCTCCTTGAAACTTCCCTCCACCGTGGGCTTTGGGTTTGGCATCCTTGCCTTTGTCAGTTTCTTTCTGTATTTTCGTATGATCCAAAATTTCCATTAGTATTTTTTTAAAAATATTCAAGTATTTTTATCAATGATAATATTACCCAGACAAATTGGTTGTTTATTGTAATTATTAAGATAAACACATTAGAACTCAAACCATGGGTGACTGGCACCATCATTTTTATGCGATAATATGGGTATGTTTTATGAT
>DYLW01000043.1 GCA_020721865.1 Leptospira biflexa
ATGCCTATTATTCTGACAAACAAAAAAGTGCTTGATTAATTGGGGCCAGAACACAATGGAATCGGAATGAAATGGAGAATTATCTTCCCATGCCGCAAACTCTGGAGAACTATGCAGAAAAGGCAATAGATGCTCTCTTCCGGAATCTTTTTCTGGAGACCATGAGAAACCAGACACCGCCCGCAGTACTCAAGGACAAAAAGGATCATTTTTGGATTACGACTAAAATCAGCGACCATTATCTGACCCCGCTGTTTGAAAATTTCTTTGACAGCATGAAACAATCGAGAAACCTCATGGATAAATCAAAATTTTACCAATTGGTGGATTATTCCGATATTGATCTTCTGGATAGGGAGATATTGGAGAAAATTAATCTAATAGAAAAACATTTCTGCATAGAAAAATCCGATAACTGAATCCTCCATTGGTCGCCGCACGATAAAAAGACTGCTGCGACGCCATGAAAAAAGCTTTTCCGGATAATGTAAAATTTTATATTGCCGAATATGGCAATAAGAGAAAACTATGTTTTTACCTCAGAATCTGTTTCCGAAGGGCATCCGGACAAGGTTTGCGACCAGGTTTCTGATTCTGTACTGGATCTGTTTCTGGGAGGAGATGAAAATTCCAGAGTCGCAGCAGAGTCGCTGGTGACCACCAACCATCTGACGGTGGCCGGAGAAATATCTTCCCTGCATCAAGTGGATAAAAAAGAAATTGAAAAACGGGTGCGGGAAGTTATCTATAACATCGGCTATGATTCCGATGAAAAGGGTTTTGACGCAAACAAAGCGGAAGTGAACATTCTTCTGCATACCCAATCGCCCGATATTGCCCAAGGGGTGGACGGAAGCGGCCTTTTCAAGGAAGAAGGAGCCGGGGACCAAGGCATGATGTTTGGCTTTGCCATTAATGAAACGGAAGGCCTCATGCCAGCACCCATTTATTATTCCCATTTAATTCTGGAAGAATTATCCAGAGTACGCAAAAACAACACATTGAAATTTTTACGCCCGGATGCAAAAAGCCAGGTGACCGTCCGCTATGCAGGCGGAAAAATTCATTCCATTGATACGGTTGTGGTCTCCACCCAGCATTCAGAGGATGCGACCCATGAACAGATTACAGAAGCTGTTATTGAAACCGTAATCAAAAAAATAATCCCTGCTAATCTGCTGCAGAATACCAAATATTATGTGAATCCCACCGGAAGATTTGTCGTGGGAGGCCCCAACGGTGACGCGGGACTCACAGGCAGAAAAATTATTGTGGATACCTATGGCGGATTTGCCCGGCACGGAGGAGGTGCTTTCAGCGGAAAGGATCCATCCAAGGTTGACCGCAGTGCTGCTTATATGGCACGCTATGTGGCTAAAAATATTGTCGCTTCCGGAATTGCCCAGAAAGCCGAAATTCAGCTTGCTTATGCCATTGGGGTGGCCCATCCTTTGTCCGTTTTTGTGGACACATTCGGCACAGGGAAAATTTCGGATGATAAAATTGAAAAGCTGGTTGTGGATAATTTTGATTTAACACCCAGAGGAATCCGGGATACTCTGAATTTACGCAAAATTAAATATCTTCCCACTGCCAGCTATGGGCATTTTGGACGGGACATTTTCCCTTGGGAAAAAACCAATAAGACCGGGGTTTTTGCTTAATTCCATGAGAAGAAAAAAGAAGTTTACCCGCCCGCAGAGAGTCACAAGAGACGTAAGAACAAATCAGGAGATCCCCGGTCCCAATGTCCGTTTAATTACAGACGATGGTTCTGTCTTTATCCCAATTGAAGAGGCTCTCCGGAAAGCGGTGGAAGCGGGCGTGGATCTTGTGGAGATTGCCAATAATAATGGAGAATCCATTGTACGGATTATCGATTATGGCAAATATCGCTTTGAAAAAATAAAAAAAGACAAAGAAAACAAGAAAAAACAAAAGGTCATCCAGGTTAAGGAAATCAAAATGGGTCCCAAAATTGATACGGGAGATTTTGATAGAAAAGTGGAAGCCACCCGCTCTTTCCTCCGCGAAGGCGACAACGTCAAAGTCACCATGAGGTACCGGGGAAGGGAGATGGCCCATACGGAAATTGGACTGGAAAAAATGATGAAATTTATTGAGGATCTCGCAGAAGACGGAGTGGTGGAGAAAGAGCCCGCAATGGAAGGCCGCATGATGACCATGGTTATCCGTCCCAAGGGGAAAAAATAGGTTATTCCTGCAATCTGGGCATATATGCCGGAAAAATTTCTTCTGAGTTTTTCCGGCGGAGTGCTTCATTGCGGTTGTTGTGTCTTTTGACTGCCCGGTAACCGCCATAGATATTGCCAGCATAAAAAGCAAAAGTGAGGGTTCCGGAAATAGCGGCCAGACCCGGTTCCTCATAGTAGATTCCCAGAACAGTGACCGCAGCCAGAGCAATATTTACCAGAAATGCGGAGGCGGCATCGCCGTATCTTCCCGCATAGAGTTGCCCTCCCCCCGGAAACACAGAAAAAAGTGCACCATACACCGGGCGTTTATTTTTGAGCGGGGCATTTTTTTCGTATACGCTTTTAATTTTTTCATACAGATCATTCCGGGAGTATGAGTAGTGGACAACGCCCCCGGTGTTCCATTCCGACTGCCCGGCGTTGTTCATCCAGACCCGGAGCTGCTCCACATTGTCCCATTCTGCGGGATTTGTCATCACAGGATAGAATGACCACACAGGGGAGGGAGAAAAAGTCTCCGGATAATCCAGCATAAAATTCTGGGCGTCCCCGTATTCCCCGGATTGATGGAGGGAATAAAATTGCAGCCACAGTGCACGGGGGGTTCTTATGTCCGATGGCGGCAGAATGGAAAGCGTTTCTCTGGTTTTTTTGTATTCCCCCGCATACAAATGGCTCTCTGCGGCTTTATAAATTCCATATATTTTTATGGATGGCTCATCGGTATAGAAGGAAGCCCGGCGGTATTCCAGAGCGGCGGAGGCATAATCTTTTTCCAGAAAAAGGGAATCCGCAAAGGAATATGTTTTGTCTTCCAGAGGGAAAAGAAGATGGGTCCATAAAAACGCCAGGGCTGCGATGATTGATTTATTCCGGGGACGCATTCTGGATAATCCACTCCCTTATGTCTGCAAACACCGGAGCATTTTCCGGCGGGTTTCCGTCGCGTATAGAAAAAACCGGAATTCCGCCTTCTGTCAGGTCATTGCCCAGGTCGATGGATGGATCCGGATTGCGGAGGATGATGGCACTCACATAGGGAAGATAGGAAGTCTGGATTTCCCGGTGGAAAATCCCGATCTTCTTGTATGGGTTTTCTTTCAATCCTTCCAGAAAGAGAAGATCAAAGGGCCGCATGGAAGCCACCAGGTTTTCCACGCTCACAGGATGGTGGAAAAACAGTCCGGTTTTTTTCTCTGAGAAAATCCCCACATTGGCTCCGGCGTGGAAAAAGCGGTAGCTGTCTTTTCCGGGGGTATCCAGGCGGGCTTTATCTTTGGGGTCATGTTTGAGGACTGCATACTGCATTTCCGGAAAGGTTTCCATAAAGTTTACAATAAATGTTGTCTTTCCGGAATTTCCCGGTCCGGTGATTCCCATTATCCTGCCCACACAGAAGAGCGACATTGGGCCACGGGCGGTCAACAAAATTTTATGGTGACAGCTTGCGGGCATTCACAATCTGTTCCGCGATGGCACAGGATTTTATTCACGCAGGCTGGCTGGAATACGCCAGTTTCCCGGAACTGGGAATCCAGAATAGCGTGGCCAAGCTGGACACCGGAGCCTATAACTCCTCCATCCATGCCCGGAATATTTCTGTCCATTATAACCCATCGGCCAAAAGTAGCGGAAAGGGGACAGTCACGTTTACATATTCTCCCACCGGAAAAGCCATGGAGTGCAACTTCCCCATATACGACATCCGGGCGGTGAAAAGCTCCAACGGGGAAATCCAGCAGCGGATCTATATCAAAACCCGGATTCTTATGGGGGATAAAAACTGGCCCATTATTATTAATTTGGCAGACCGGTCACGGATGCGGTTTCCGGTACTCATTGGGCGGAATTCTATGCGGAACCATATAATTATTCATCCCGGGAAAAAGTTCATGACAAGAGAATTTTATGAAAATAGCGATCATATCACGGAATAAAAATCTTTATTCCACAAAAAGGCTGCAGGAAACTTGCCTGGAGCGGGGCCATGATGTCCATGTGATTGATCCCCTCCTTTGTTATATGAACATCACCCCGTCCCGTCCATCCATTCATTACAAAGGAGACACTTTGGAGGGTTTTGACGCCATCATTCCGCGCATTGGGGCTTCCATCACGTTTTATGGAAGTGCAGTGGTGCGGCAGTTTGAAATGATGGGGGTATACAGCGTGAATGAATCCGTGGCCATTTCCCGTTCCCGAGACAAATTGCGCAGCCTCCAGCTTCTGGCCAGGAAGGGCATTGGTCTGCCCATCACCGGATTTGCCCACTCCACCCGCTACAGCGAAGATTTGATTAATCTGACCGGGGGAGCCCCTTTAATTTTGAAAATTCTGGAGGGAACCCAGGGCATTGGGGTGGTGCTGGCGGACACCAATAAAGCCGCCCAGAGTGTGATTGAAGCGTTCCGGGGTTTAAATACCCACATTCTGGTACAGGAGTACATACGGGAATCCCAGGGAAAGGACATCCGCCTTTTTGTGGTGGGAGATAAAGTAGTGGGAGCCATGGAACGGGTGGCCGGCACGGGGGATTTCCGCAGCAACATCCATCGGGGTGGAAGCGGGTATCCGGTGAATATTACGCCGGAAGAGTGCACCACCGCCATTCGTTCTGCACAGATTCTGGGACTGAATATTGCCGGGGTGGACATGCTGCGTTCCAATAAAGGACCCATGGTCATGGAAGTGAATTCCTCCCCGGGTTTGCAGGAGATTGAAAAGATTACCGGCGAGGACATTGCGGTTAAAATCATTGAATACACGGAGCGGAATGCAAAACAGGGAAACACCCGCACCAGAGGAAGTGGCTGAATGAATTTCAATAATTTAATTGTTACGATTACATTTTACTGGGCTATTTTCGTGTTTTCCTTGGTCTCCTCCCCGCTGTGGCCTTACGCCTTGGTGCCCATGGACTCCCATCAGGCAAATCATCTGAAAGCTTATGGGGCGATGTATTCCCTCATCCAGAGTGGCATAAAGGTAAAAATTCTGCTGAACTACCGGGGTGGCTCTTTCTTGGTGGTGAATCCGGAAAATATCCCTGCCGAGAAAAAAAGTCTTTTCCAGGAAGTTTCTCTGGAGGCATTCACGGAAGAAGACTATTCTCATTTTCTGAGCCAAAGTGAGAAAACCAATATGGGTGTCCTTGAGCTGGAAAAAGTTCCCCGGGTGGGAGTATACAAGCCCCCCGGTACCGCCCCCTGGGATGATGCGGTGGTGATGGCTCTGGAATACGCAGGGATTCCGTATACCCGGATTTATGATAACGAAGTGCTGACCAATCGGCTGGTGGATTTTGACTGGCTCCACCTGCACCATGAGGATTTTACCGGGCAGATGGGGAAATTCTACGCCACATCCCGGCACGAGCTTTGGTACCAGAAAAGAAAATATGCCTTTGAAAGTGAAGCCAAAAATCTGGGTTTTTCTTCTGTGCCGGAGCTGAAAAACGCCGTTGCCCGGAAAATTGCCGAATTTACTTTTGCCGGAGGATATCTCTTTGCTATGTGTTCTGCCACAGACAGTCTGGACATTGCCCTCGCCTCCACCGGAGTGGACATTGTGGATCCCCGCATTGACGGAACTCCCATTACGCCGGATTTTGAAAAAAAGCTGGATTTTTCCCGGACTCTTGCCTTTGAGAATTTCACCCTGATCACAGACCCGGAGATCTATGAATTTTCCGATATTGATATGGACGCAGTGAAAGAGGGAATTTTATATGAAAAAGATTTTTTCACTCTCTTTGAATTCAACGCAAAATACGATCCCATTCCCGCATTGCTGACCCAGAACCATGAGCGGGACATCCGGGGCTTTCTGGGTCAAACCAATGCGTTCCGGCGTTCCACAATCAAAAGCCGGGTGATCATCTTAGGAGACACTCCGGGGACAAACCGGGTACGTTACATTTACGGAAAATACGGCAAAGGATTTTTCACCTTTTATGCGGGGCATGATCCGGAAGACTATGCTCATTACGTGGGAGACCCCAATACCAATCTGGAGCTATTCCGCAACAGCCCCGGATACCGGATCATCCTCAATAATATATTTCTGCCATCGGCCAAAAAGCAGGAAAGAAAAACCTGAGATGTTCAATTTTGCCCCCTCCGCTTTCCGATAATATCTCTATGGCATATTTCCGGAAAGCATTTCTTGTTACCCTTCTTTTTATCTGGACGCAGATTATCTTCGCGGACGCGTTTAATTACATGCACATCCAGCGGCTTTTAAAGGAAAACAGGGATTTTCTGGAATTTATCAACGCCCCGGTTTCCAATTTTGGGAAGGAAGACCATAAGAAGTTTCTTCACCGGGCTTCCTATCATCAATTTCTGGCCCAGAAGTATTTTCTGGCATCTCATTACAAAGATGCCTTTGTGGAAATTCGCCGGTCGCAGAAAATCCAGACCATTCTTTTTGATCAGATTCTCGCGGATGTGTACCAGGCAGATACCCGGAGGATTCTGGAGCTATCCGCCGGAGCTGTGATCCAGTCCCAGGATGCCCGTGCTCTTTCCTTTCTAAAATTGGGCTTCCGGGATCTGCGCGTGAGCGAAGAAAACCACAGCCTGGGAAAAAACATTGGGTTTCACCTGTACAGCAGTAAAATTAAATATTACATTGAAGGGATTAAATTTGCCCGACAGGCAAAAAAACTGGCGTTTCTTTCTCTGATGGAAATGAACACCCCGGCAGCGGAAAAGTCCCAGAATAAGAAACAGACGCTGGACGATTATCTGTTCCCCAAAGAAAAGGAAGTCATCGGGGAATACCAGAAAAATAAAGACCGCCTGACCAACATGATTCAATTCAAATTAATCCAGGATCATTACAATTATCTTCTGCACCATGACGATAATTTTTCTCTTATTCCGGGAAAGAATCTCCTTTATGCTTATGAAAATGAACACGCCGGAAAATTCAGCGAGCTGGCCATCAAGACAAAGCGGAAGGCCTCGGCACCAGAGTCCCCGGCTTCTTCGCCATGACATAAATCCGGTTGGGGGCAGGATAGCCTTCAATGGTTAAATCCGGATTTTTCTTACCCAGAAAATCAGACAGGCTTTCATAGGGTGCCCAGGAAGTGGACCGCTGTTCTTCCACTCCCAGGCGGGCATTGTATACCACCCGGATATCTGTAAAATGAATACGTCGCAGCCAGTTTATCAAACTTTTTTCCGATGGCACAAACCAGATGCCGGGGACTCCGCAGTAACGCCGGGACGGTGACAGCACCACCTCCTCCGGGGAATCCAGTCCCATTGTCTCCAGCACCAGGGTTCCCCCCGGGGTAAGGGCGTTATAAGAATATTCCAAAACTTCCAGCGGAGATTTGTGGTGGTAGATAATTCCCATGTTGAATATGACATCAAAGAAATCCGGAAAATACCGGAGTGCGTCCCACCCCAAAAGATTATAATGTAAGGTAGGAACCCGTGCCAGATTCTGCAGGTATTCAAACTGGACACGGAACTTCAGCACCGGATCAAAACCCATGACCAGAGCGGGATTATGAGCCGCCATTTTAAATAGATAGTATCCGGAATTGGAACCAATATCGC
Source organism: Leptospira biflexa (assembly GCA_020721865.1). Taxonomy (GTDB): domain Bacteria; phylum Spirochaetota; class Leptospiria; order Turneriellales; family DYLW01; genus DYLW01. Next base: position 7,790 of record DYLW01000043.1, read on the forward strand.
CGATGACGGCATTTTCCAAAGGAGGTACAAACGGGGCAAAGCGATTCCACTTGAGATGGCTCTGCCACTCCGCATCCAGTTCCATCCCCAGGATACGGTACGGACCCTTTCGCCAGGGAATGAGCCGTTGCAGATCCTCCCGGACGCCTTGGAGAATTTGATCTCTTTCCAGCACAGGGAGATCCTCCTCTCTTCCAATGACCACGGCGTCCCCGGAAAAATCCGTAAACACCGGGGTTCTTAGCCGGCGATGTTTAAACATATCGGAAGTAAAATCATCGGGAATATGAACATCCCGGTTCTCCGCTTCCTCCAATGCCGAAATATATGTATCCATTTTCACCGGGTTTTTTTTTCCCTGTGCGACCGTCCGGATGGTTTCCAGAATCCGTGGCCGGTTTTGGTCAGAAAATGTATGGGTAGCGATATCCGTATATTTCATATTCAGGGCTTCTTGATGGCAATAAATGAAGCAAAATTAAACCATTTAAAATACAGATCAATATAATCAAAACCGGCCTCGGAGAGCATCTGGATATTTTCATCTGTACGGTAGGGAATTAATACATTTTCCAGTGCTTCCCGTTTCCCGGCAATTTCCATTTCCGAATATCCATTTTCTTTTTTGAAATCATAATAAAGCTTCTGGAATGCCCTGCTGTAACCGGAGTTGTTTTCAAGAACTTTTTCGCTCATCAGGAACACTCCACCCGGAGCAAGGGATTGGTATAATTTTCTCAGAAAAGGAAGTCTCTCCATGGGTCGCAGGAACTGTATGGTATAATTGGATACAAACACAAAAGGATTTTCATAATGAAATGACAGGATATCATCGCATAAAAATTTAATCTGGTGTTCCGGCCGCCCGGGATTCCGGGAAAAAATATCCACCGCCTTCTCCACCATAGCGGGGGAATTATCAATTCCGGTGTAGTAAAACGGCGTCCCCTGAAATTTTTGGGAGAGGGTATATGCCAAAGCTCCGGTGGAGGATCCAAGATCATAGATTATTTTTTTATCCGTTCCGGCTTCCTGTTCATAATAATACCGGATCAAGGACGCCGTCATGGATTTCACTTCATGATAGTAGGGAACAGACCGCTCCAGCATATCCTCAAATACGTCCGCCACCTCCGGATTAAAATCAAAATCGGCCTCTCTGGATTTCCGGGATTGAAAAACCTGGTCTTTCACTGGCTGCTCATCGGGGTTGTCTCCGGCCCCATTTTATAAATTCCCCAAAAAAGAAATATCGTAAACACAACCACCCCGGCCATATATATGGGATAGGAAAAAAGCCCCGCAATCACCAGAGTCAGGGAAACCCAGTGCAGAACCACAAGGGGAATTATGGAAATCTTATTCTGCGGCAGACGATTGGCCACCACCACCAAAAGCCCGCTCAGATTCCAACCAAAGAGGGAGTATATCGCATGAAGCTTCAGAAGGTATTTCCCAGCGGGCTCATACTCCGGCCTGCCGGACACCACGGCGTATGCAATGCCACTGGAAGCGGTGGTGATCAGAAAGAAAAGCCCGGACGTGATCATGGTTTTTGGTCCACCGCCGGGAAATTGAAGGAAATATATAGTTCCCAAAATTAAAACCCCCAGAAACAAGACCACAGAAACAATAATTTCCAACAGAAAAGATTCAGTGATAATCCCCAGAAACAGCGTAATTACCCCCAGGTTCAGCATCCAGAATACACCGTCTTTGGCAAAATTCATCCACCTCCCCATGCCGGGAATATGGCGAATCATATAGGAGATAATCGTGAGGGATACCGGGAATGAGTACCCCAGATAAAAAATCTGAATATTCAATTTGGGAAGAAACCACCAGTGGAAAAAATAATTATTCAGGATCACCGCTCCCATTAGTATATGGGAAAGCGATAAACATAGCAGAGCGGCATGGGAAAATTTTTCCGCCACGGAAGATTTCCATCGAAAAAAATCCACAGGAAAGACCGGGTACTTATTCCATCGGATGGATTCTGTAATGAATACCAGGCCGGGAATAACGGAAAATGCCCATAGGTATTCGCCAAACCGGAGGAAGAAAACCAGAAGAATGGTTAAAATAAAATAAAGGATTACCCTTGGGCCTGCTTTCCTTCCGACGTGGATACAGGTAATCACCAGTCCGCCACTCACCAAGTTAAAAAAGAATACATGAAATATTTTCCAACCGTCGCCACACCGGATATCCGCCAGGCAAATGGAAAAGGCAATTGCCACGGTCAAAAAAAATCCGGCTCTGATCATACCGATAATCTCAAAACCCGGCGTTCTCCGTAAAGAAAATTATATCCAAACTATCCGGAATTGTAGAAATATATTTGACATCTGCGGAGTAAGTATAAAACTGAGTTCCCTTGAAAAAAAATCTATTAAAAATATTGCTCATCCTGTCCTTGTTTGGGCACAATACCCTGGTGGCACAAGACGACCATTCCGGTACATCCCAGATTGTCTCCCTGGAAAAAGGCTGGCAATACGCCAATGGTTTTAATATTGAATGGATAAAAAATCCACAAAAGTATAACTGGCTGCGTTGGCAGACGGTTAAATTTCCGTTCCATCCGTCCGATGAAGAACACGGCCAATGGATTACCCTGCGCCGGCAGATTCCGGAAGCCCTTATGAAAATGGCGGCAGATGGGATCCCGCTTGCTCTGGACTATGGCCTGGTCTCCGATGTCAACTTCCATTACATAAATGATCAGTTATTTGCACAGAAAGGAAAAGTGAAACCCTATCTGTCCGCACTGTACATAAGAGGAATATTCCCCTTCCCTCTGGCCAAATATGCCAAATCCGGTGAGAAAAATTATCTTTATGTTGCGTTATACCGGGAACAGGGGCATCCCAACAGTATCTGGGGACCGGAGGTAAAGGCCGGAAGTGCGGCGGAATTGTATTCTGCGTATTTTGAAGAAGATATTCTCAAGGGGATTTTCCTGGGAATTTATATCTTTGTGGCTCTCTACCATCTGCTCCTGTTTTTCCGCAGAAAGGTGGATCATTATAATCTGTATTTTGGACTTTTTGCTCTGTTCTTTGGATTGCTCGGTATTTTTTATATGGCAAGCCGGGATTTTATCTTTGGGTATGCGGTGCATCTGCGGCTGTATACCCAGCATCTGTTGCTGTATCTTTCCGTGGCTTTTCTGGTCCTGTTCACTACCCGTTTTTTCACCCGCAGTTATACAAAATTCTCTGTTGTGTATGCCGGATTCAGCTTATTACTTTGGCTGGTGGAAATTGTCTCCCCTTATCCGGTGCAGGATACCACCCTCATGGTTTTTTATGGCATGGTTCTACCCGCTCTCGTGTATATTCTTTTTGTGGTTATCCGGGAAATACTCACGAAAAATACCACCGCAAATTCCATCCGGGGTAAAAACCGGGAAGCGGCTTATTACATTCTGGGAGGATTTGTCTTCCTTGCACTGGCTGCTGTCAATGACATCCTCCGGGATATGGAAATCATCGATTCCCCCAAACTGGCGGATTTTGCTTTTTTGTCCCTTGTGATTGGGATTGCCGGGGTTCTGGCTTCCCGTTTTGTGAAAATCCACAATGAGGTGGAAGAGCTGAATGTGAATCTGGAAAATAAAGTCCGGGAGAGAACCAGCGAGCTCAAGCAGACTCTGACAGAAGTGGAGGCATTGAAAACCCAACAGGATGGGGATTATTTTCTCACATCTTTGCTCACCCAGCCTCTGACCAGGGTGAATTCTGAATCAGAAAATGTCTTTGTGAGTTATCACATCGAAGAATATAAAAAATTCCGCTTCCGCAAATGGGAAAAAGACATTGGCGGGGATATCTGTATCACAGACAGAATTTTGCTGGGAGAAAAACCATTCACTTTTTTCACGAACGCCGATGCCATGGGAAAATCCATGCAGGGAGCTGGCGGCGTCATCATTTATGGATCCCTCATCCATGCGTCTCTGGACAGAACAAAAAATAATCCGGATAACACTGGAGTTCTGCCGGAATTATGGATTAAAAATCTATTCATTGAACTTCATAAAACGTTTATTTCCTTTGATGGCTCCATGCTGATGTCCTGCATTCTGGGGTTGCTGGATGAAACCACCGGAGCGGTTTATTTTATCAACGCAGAACATCCCTGGCTGATCCTGTACCGGGATCAAAAGGCATCTTTTCTTGAAACAGAATTAAAGTACCATAAACTGGGGACTCTGGATATGAAAAAAAGAATCCAAGTGAGTACATATATGCTGGAGGATGGGGATTCCCTTCTTTTGGGATCAGATGGGAAAGATGATCTGATGCTCCGCCAGGCCGATGGCTCCACTCTTCTGAACGAAGATGAGAACCGCTTTCTGGAATATGTGGAGAGAGGGGCAGCGAATACGGCAGAAATTCACCGCTTAATCCGTGAAGAGGCAAATCTCAAGGATGACTTTTCCATCATGAAAATAACCTGGCAGCGACCGCATAGTGTAGGCACGCGGGTTCCGGCAGAAAAAATCACAGAAATAGTGCAACAAATGGAAATAAATTTTGAGAAAAAAGAATATCCCATCATAATGCAAGCCTATCATGACAAAAAAGACATGGTGAATCATCCCCATGTCCCCCGCACCACCAAAGAAAGCTTCTATGAAATCTGCATCCGGACAGCATCGGTGGTACAGGAAATGGAGCTCATGGAAAAAATTTCCGGTGAATTCTACCAGGAAGTCCCTCTTTCTGATGCGGCACTCTATTACCGGGTTTTATCATTAAAAAAATCCGGCAAGGGGCGGATGGCCATTCCCTATGCGGAAGCTTTACGGATGAGAAATCCATCGGCCGTGAAAAACCTGATCCTCCTGGCCGATTTGTATCGCAGGATAAATAATATTCCACGGGCAGAGAAAGTTCTCAAGGAAGCAAAAGGGTATGAACCCGATAATCCCAATATCCGGAAACTGGAAAGTGCCTTGGCGGAAATTTACCCATAAGCGGCTTCCCATTATAAATTTTCATTTACAGAATACGCCAAAGAGGAAATCCGCATTTATGGAATCATCAAAAAAGAAAATGACCTTTGAATCCGCTCTGGCAGAATTGGAGGACATCACCCGCAGGCTGGAGCGGGGAAATGAGTCATTGGAAGACTCCATGGAACTTTATACCCGTGGGGTGGAACTAAAAGAATTCTGCGAAAAAAAACTAAAAGAAGCAGAAAAAAAATGGAAGGTATTAAAAAAAGATAAAAATACCGGAGATATAGTAACTGGGGACTTCTCTCTGGAGATGGAAGACTCCGGGGAGAGCAGTAATTCATAAATGGATTCCATTGATAAGGCCACCCTGGCCGCCCGCCATACGTTCGAAGCCGCCAGTGCTTCCATTGCCGCTACCATCAGTCAGGAACATTTTTTTGAAAATATCTATAACGCTGCCCGTGCTCTGGCATCCACCCACGACCGGGTCATTACCACCGGTATGGGGAAATCCGGAATCATCGCCCAGAAAATCAGTGCCACCCTCACCTCCACAGGAACCCCTTCCGTTTTTCTGCATCCGGCGGACGCACTGCACGGAGACATGGGAAACATCCAGAAAAAGGAAACCGTCCTGGCCTTCAGTAACTCCGGGGAGACCAGAGAAATCATCGAACTGCTTCCTCATATCCGCCTGCTGGGGGCACGTCTGGTGGGGGTCACCGGAAAGGCAGACTCCACCCTGCACAAAGAATCGGACATTGCTATCATTTACAAAATTGAAAAAGAAGGATGCCCTTTGGATCTCGCTCCCATGGCATCCACCACTTTGTCCCTGATGATTGGGGATGGGATTGCCTCCGCTCTGATGGTAATCAAAAATTTTAAAAGGGAAGATTTTGGAAGATTCCACCCATCGGGTGCATTGGGGAAAAAACTTCTTACAAAGGTAAGTGACCGTTATAAACATGACCCACGTGCTGTCATAGAAAAAAAGACAAAATTAAAAGATATCATCAATGCAATGGTCACATCCAATCTGGGTGCGGTGGTTATTAGAGGAAGCAAAGGCCACCTGAGAGGAATCATCACCGATGGGGATATCAAAAGGCTTCTGGATGGCAACGATCTGACCTCCGTTTTTGAGCGGACGGCGGAAGAAATCATGACCCCGGACCCACTGTTTACCCGCATGGACGCAATGGTGGAAGAAGCCCTGTCCATTATGCACGAGAAAAAAACATACGTCCTACCCGTTGTGGACCAAAACAAAAAAATCTGCGGCCTTGTCCGCATGCATGATATCATCTGATTTCGGTGGTTTCGTTGCCCAGGGAGATTTCCACCCTGTTCCGGCCATTATGTTTAGCTTTGTAAAGTGCCTGATCGCATTTTTCAATCAAATGCTTATTTGTCTCATCCAGAACGGGATTGAACTGGGCAACCCCGGCGGAGATGCTCACGCTTAACTCATCCTCCCCCACGCCGGAATAATTTTTGACTTTGGTTTTCTCCACACTCTTCCGGACACGCTCCGCGATTTCCTTCGCAGCCTGGAGGGGAGTATTGGGAAGTATCATGGCAAACTCCTCTCCACCATACCGGGAAGGAACATCATTTCCTCTTGCGTTACGGATCAAAGCCTGGGCCACTTCCTTTAGCACAACATCGCCTTGCTGGTGGCCATAAGTATCATTAAATTTTTTAAAATGATCGATGTCCGTCATGAACATGCTTAAAGGAGCACCGGTCTCCCGGGATTTCTCCATTTCTTCCCGTAAACGGGTCTGGAAAAAGTGGTGGATCTTCAGTTTTGTCATCATATCCACCGTGGCAAGCTGGTACAGGCGGGCATTATCCACCGCGATGGCGGCAATGGAAGCGAGATCCAGTAAAAAATCCAACTCTGAGGATATGTATTCCTGCCCACTGGTTTTGGGCCCAATGATGATCAAGCCATTGACCTTATTCTTGTTCACCATGGGAATGAATGTCAGATCCTTGGCAATGGATTCAAACTGGTCCATCAATTCTTTTTCCACCTTTAACCGGTTCTGGCGTTGGAGCTCCATCAATTGTGCGTAAGAATACGCTTTTTTATTGGCGGAGAAAAACTGCAGAATGGGACTCTTGGCCGGAATGATCATTTTTTCCGGAGATTCAATATCAAACCCTATGACATTTCCATGAATAGAAAAATCATTGGTGTCAATTTCCGGATTCAGATAAATGGCAATCTGGAATGTCTGACTCTGGGCAAGAGAAATATTCAAAATGGAATCAATCAGCGTGGACAAATCCAGCGTGGAATTCAATGCCTTGCTGATTTCAATCAGCTGTTGCTGGTCATATACTTTTTTTTCGTAATTATCCATCTGCCCCAGGGCATCTGAATCCAATCCTTCTATCTCTTCTATGTTCATCGGTTAATTAATTGGGTGTTTAATATTCCGTCTACCGGCTTTTCATTATAATGAATTTCAATTTTTTGTTTTACAGCGTCTTTCAATTCCTGGATTTTCTGCATGGTATAATTTGTCGTTTCGATGGGTTTTTCAATCACAATCCGGATTTTCTGCTTGTTAATCTTCCACCAGGAAGCACTCAAATCATAGGCCTTTCTGGTATTGGAAATGGCCACCGGAATAATGGGCACTTTATTTTCCAGGGCCAGCAGAAAACCACCTTTCTTGAAAGATTCCATTGTATCCGAATGGACAATATGCCCTTCCGGGAAAATCACTACAGAAACTCCCTTTTTGAGCCAACGGGAGGCTTTCTTCAAGGCGATCTTTGCCAGACGGGGATTTTTGGTATCCAGAAAAATATGCCCGGCACTTGCTAAAGCGGGACGGAACATGGGAATACCGGCCAACTCCTTTTTCATGATAAATTTAACTCTTTTTTTGAGAGTATACATAAGAAAGGGGGGATCAAAATAGCTCGTATGGTTGGCCATGATCACAAAGGGTTTTTTTGCATCAAAATTTTCCTTACCCACCACTTCCACTCTGGAGCCGGAGAAAATCACAAAAACTTTTGCCCACATCCAAAGAAAGAAATCCGGTATTCTGTGTATTCTGCCTCTCACCGTGTAAGATAACGTCATCAGCCCACCAAAAATTACCGTGTTAAAAACCGCTACTGTGGCCACTCTAATGGATCTGATATAATCTCTTATTCTCTTCAGCATGCTGTAATATAAAAATGATAGATATCTTGTCTATAAAAAAAAACGGTTTTGGGGAACCCGGCGCTTTATTTCCAGATCCACAAACAAAAAAACCTTTTGCGTGAGCGGAAAAACCAGAGTGCGTACCTCCCGCCTTTCCTCCCGGTCGATGTAGGGAGCACGAGAATGCCCGTGCCGTTTCTTTCTGGAACTGGATGGATTTATCCGTGGACATCCGCCGATGGATGGCCACAATATTTTTGTATTTATCCGAACGGAGGATCTTTTCCCCGGCTTCAGAAAAATAAAACCCCTGCAAAAGAAAGGCCCCCGAGTCAATGGCAGACACCAACTCCGGCTCCTTTTCAATCCCCTCAAAGAGCACGGAAATCCCCAAATCCAGAGAGAACTGGGAAATATACTAGTCACCCCAAAGGACATACATAATATTATATGTCCCCCGTCTTATGTCGCATCTTTCCGGGATATATGTCCCGTATTATGACGTCCCCTTAAAACTCCCCAGCAGATTGGAGATAGCACATTGGCCAGAGGTTCGCATATTCACAATTAAATTTTCCTATAGACCATAATTTATGATGGACAACATAATTATGGATAGTTTTTTCATACATGAAAATAGCCATATTCACGGACGCATTTCTGCCCAAGATTGACGGAATTTCCATTTCCATTGACCACCTGGTCCGGATTCTGGGGGCCAGAGGGCATGAGTTTATTATCTTTTGTCCCCGGTATGGTGAAAATGACTTCTACCAGATTGATGATCACACAGAGATAATCCGTTTCCGTAATTTTCCCCTGCCCTCCTATCCGGACGTGAAAGTGGTTCTGCCTAATAGGAAAAAAATAAAAAAGACCATGAAAGAATTTGCACCAGATATTGTTCACATCCACACTCCCGGATTGATTGGGAAATACGGGACAAAGCTGGCGGTCAAATACGGAGTTCCCATGGTCTCCACCTATCACACCCTGGTTACGGAGATGGCCATGTATATTTCTCCGTATCGGCTTCTGAAGGTGGACCGTCTTTTTAATTTAATGAAATCAAAGAAAAAAATCTCCCGGAATCTGGACAAAGTGGTCCGCACCCGTAAAAGGGCACTCCGGAAAAAATTCATCAAAAAAGTGGTGAATTCCATGTATGAGAAAGCGGATGTCATTGTGAGCCCCTCCCATTTGATTGAAAAGACACTCCGGGAGCAGAAAATCAAAGCTCCCATAGCGGTTATCTCCAACGGCATGGACCTGCATAATTTTAAGGGAGTGGAAAAAAAAGAAATATCCTCTCCCCCCCGGTTGCTACATGTGGGGCGTATTTCCTTTGAGAAAAATGTGGAGATACTTCTGCGGGCTCTAAAAAAAATTCACCAGGAATTTCCGGGGACCACTCTGGATATCATTGGAGATGGGCCGGCAATTTCTTCCTTAAAAATTGAAACCCGTCAATTGCAACTGGAAGACTATGTATCTTTTCTGGGATATTGGCCGCATGAAAACCTGCCGGAAGTTTATCCCAAATATGATTTATTCATTACTGCATCCACCATGGAGACCCAGGGATTGGTGGTGTTAGAGGCCATCGCTTCCGGATTGCCGGTGGTGGGTGTGGACTCCTACGCTCTGCCGGAGCTGATCCACCATGAAAAAAACGGCTTTATTGCTCCTCCTTTTGATGCCGTAAAGATAGCGGAATATTCTGTGGCCATTCTGAAAAATGAATCCCTTGCCCGGAAATTTTCCCAGGCATCCATTGAGATAGCCTCCCATCATGATCTGGACTATACCACTTCCCTGATGGAAGATCTTTATAAAAAAATTTCCGCCAAAAAAAGAAAGGATTTTTTGGATGAGCCGGAATAAATTCGCTTGTATGCGGGTTTAGAAATTAGAAATTTACCCATGGGAAACTGGAAAACAAAAATCTTCAAGGCTTTTTCAATTACATTTATGGTTTTTATTGTGATTCTGATTGTTGTATCTTTTGGTATGCCGGATCTGAGCAGATCCAATGTTACCGGACAATTTTATGTGGCCAGAGTGGGCGATGAGGTAATTACCGAAGCGGATGTTTCCCGTACCCGGGAGCAGATGAAGGCACAGTACCAATCAGCGGGGGATGATCTTCTGAGGTCCCGGGCGGAGGAGCAGAACATATACCAAAAATTATTCGTGCATTTATTGAAACAGTATGGAATGCACCCTTCGGAAAAAACCCGGAAGAAAATTATTGCCGATCATATCCGCCTCCAATTTCCGCAATACATTGGGGAAGACAAGACTTTTGATTTCAAAAAATTCCAGGATGAAATCCTCTTCGCCCGCAAATTGACATTTTCCGAATTGGAAAACTCCATTGTTTCCGAGTATGCTTTCAACCAGAACTACCGGACATTTCTGGAATTTTCCCATATCGGCTCTGAACAGGAAGCCCAGGCGGAAAAAATCCTCAAAGATACCGTTTATTCCATCTCCTTTGGCGAGATGGATGCGGAAGCCATAAAAAATTATCTTGCCAACAACCAGATCATATCAGAAAAAGAAATCCAGGACGAATGGAAAGCTTCTTCCGGGACACCGGTTAAAGACAAAAAGAATGTTTTCAATGCAGGTAGAATCACCAATGATGAAAAAAAGGTTATTATTGAGAAAATTTTCCAGAAAAATAAAGACGTTTATATCAAAAAAGTAATGGATGCCATATCCGGGGAAAAATCTCGGAATATTGCAATAGTGGGTATGGCATACAAAATGAAAATCACCCGGGTAAAAGAGTACCGGCTGGACGGACAGGGCAACCCCCCTGAATTTTCCGGAATGGAAACCCAGGAGGAATTCCAGAAAAACCTGGTCAATCTGGAACCCGGCTCCCTTTCCGCTCCATTTTATTTTGGAGGAAAGATTCTGGTTTTCTCGCCGGAGAAAAAAGATTTAAAAAACGCGGATGCCCCGGTTTCCACCGGCAGCAACAATTACCAGTTCATGGGTTTTGATATGATGATGGAAGGTTTCCGGAAAAGCACGGATATCATCCGTTATCAAGGTTGATATCCGCAATCATTAAAGAGATATCGTCCATCTCCATATCTTTGTGAGCACGGGCGGTTATTTTTTTATACAGATGGTCTTTCTGGTCTTCCGGTGACAGGTTCACGCTGTCCCGGATCCACTTTCTTAATTTCTGTTCGCCAATCATTTCCCCGTTGTTTTTGACCGTTTCAAAGGCACCATCCGAGTAAAGAATAATCCGGATATCTTCCCGGAAGGAAATTTCCCTTTCCTGGTAATCCGTTGCAACCACTCCCAGAACTCTCTGGTTTTCTTTTAAGAAAATCAATTTGTTGCTTTTTTTCAGATAAACTCCGGCTGCATGTTGCCCAGCGTTGATAAACCGGATGTTTGTCTCTCCGGGATTCAGGGTTACCTCCATGGCAAATAGTGTCATAAAATCACTGCCCTGGTATTGTTCACCCAGGAATTCATTTAGATACACAAATGTCTTCCAGAGGGGATCCCGGTTTATCTGGACGGATCCACGGATGATGGTGCGCAGAATACTCATAATATACGCACTCCCCAGTCCGTGTCCGGACACATCGCCCAATACCATCAAGTATTTTTTGGATTTTATCTTCACCAAATCCAGATAATCCCCAGTGACCAGTTGGGAAGGGGCAAATATTCCAGAATAATGAATAAAGCGGTCTTTGTATTTTTCCGGCAGAATTTTCTTCTGTATCCGGGAAACCAGCTCCAGCTCTCTTTCTCTTCTGCGCAGATGGATATTGGTAATTAAAAACTGGTAATTCTTAAAGTATGGCTCTGTTTGTTTTAGAAACTGCCGCAGAAAATTAATATCCTCCGTGTTAAAAGGCATCTGGTTCACCTTTTCCGATATTAAAACCATCGCCGGAAAATCCTGGTACGCTATCACCAGAAAAGCCCCATTCTTCTGGAGAAAATCCCGGGTGATGGCACTGGTTACTCCCGTAAAATAGGGATATGAAATTGCCTTTTTGATAAACTTCCGGTGGTTCCAGAGTGGATTATTCTGCGGCAGGAAGATGATATTGGAATAATCAATCGTCCATTCAGGAAAAACATCGTCCCTCACCACCACCTTCATCCAGGAAATATTCAGACTGTTCTGGACAATCTTGTCCAACTGTCGCAGGAACAGGGCAACATTACGGGGATTATTAGAGCTGGCGATTGAGGCAAAAGACTTGAGGAGGCTCTCCCGGTACAGAACATTGGATTTCTGCAGGGTGGAATATATCAACCCACGAATAGTTTCCAAGAGGAGCATAAAAACCAACGCTATGCCAAAATGAAATTCCATGTGCTGGAAATTATAGGGAATCTGTACCAGGTGAAAACCCACCGTAAACCAGAATAAAAACAGAAAAAACGTGAAATAGGAAAACCGGAGAAATACCCCCGGAACCGGAATCTCAAAATATATGATCCCCTGCCGCAGAGCAAAAAAGAAAAACAGCATGGGAAACACAGAAGGGAGAAAGAATAAAACGTTATGGGAAATGGAAATTTTAATATCAAAAAAAGTGGCAATCAGATAGCTGAGGGCGGGAAATGCCACCGTGCCAATTAATGCCAGGGTCAGAATGCTCCGGGTGCTTTTACTGGTAATGATGGAGTTTCTTCCGGGCGTATTCCTTTTTTTCAGATAAAAAACAACGGAATAAATAATAAATGCAATATGGATAAAACCCGCCACCCGGAAAAAACGTATTTCTTCCCCGGAGGATTCCGGAATCAGGTAAACAGACAATGCGGCAAAAATCAGTACCAGAAGGATAAGTATCCGGGGATGGGTGGAATAACCATGGAGGGTGCGGAATAAATATAAATACGGAATATTTATAAATAATGACGTAATAAAAAAAAGGACATAAAACTGCGAAACAGTAACCAGATCAAAGAAAAATAAAAGATTCAAAATCAGGAACAGAGTAAATATCAGAAAAGCTTTTTCTATTTTCCGAATCCGGGCAAACAGAAAAAGAAGCATGGACGTAAGGAAATAAACACCGATGGTCCCCAGAATGGGAGAGAAAAAATAAACGGAAACCCCCCGGTTTTCCATTTCCGGATTCTCTGGAAATTTCTGAAAATAAAAATACTTTTTTCCCAGTTCCGGACTCAAAGGATAAAGAGATAGACCATGGGGAGTGGATAATATTTTTTTGTGTATACTGGCGTTATAATAATGGATTCCCTGGAACACATCAAAAGCCAGTAGAATCAGGAAAAGAACAGGTAATATCAGCCGCATTCTTCTCATTTGATCTCTTTCCCAATCCACAGAAGAGGATATCCGGAAATGGACAGTTGGAGCAAATCCGGATGGGATATGGACAAGGGGCTGGGGGTGCGGAATTCCGGAGATCCCAAAGCGGGAGTGCGGGGGATTTTTTTCCAGGTATTCTCCTGAAAAAGACCCAGGTTTTTTCCAAAAGGAAGAATATCCCAGACTCCCTTCTGGTAAAACTGCATCAGAAATCCGTCCAATTGGATTTTTCCGTTTTCCAGCCTCACCAGAGATTCATTCAATTGGGAAGAGAGAACGGTGATATTACGAGAGCTTTTTGCTATAGAGAGAAAGTATCCCTGCACGCTGAAAAGCTGCATGGTACGGGAAGAGTGGGAAAGTTCGGATAAACGGGCTATAATAATAAAATAAGGACACTCCGGATTTCTCTGCCCTTCCTCTTCCTTGGCGAAAAAATTATCCGCATAAAAATTCTGATTCACTTCAAACAGAGCAGGAAAATATTTCTCTTTCCATCCTTTATCAATTTTACTGACAATGTACCCACAGCGATTCACATCTTCTTTTCTTTCCAGAAGGGTTTCCACTTTTCTGGCCAATGTAAATTCTTTTTCCAGAAATTGTCCCTGAGAAATTTCCTTTTTTAATTGTTCATTTTCTGTTACCAGAGCCAGGCGGCGGGCAAATTTTTCTGTGATCCCGGTTGTATGGTCAGAAAGGACATCCGCTATGCCAATGCTTCCCACAATATGATTGCGGATCATTATGGGGAAAATGGTTTTCACCTTGATGCGGGAAAAGTAGTTACGGAAAATCTCCGGAAACTCCTCAAAACGGTGTATGGACGGATGTTTCCGGAAAAACTCCAGCAATCCCTCTGGTTCCGGTTTCCGCACGGAAATCCATTTTTTCCTACCGATGGAATTATAATACATTACTCTGGGATGGGGCTGATATAAAACCACACGGAGCCCACTGAGTTTTGTCTCCCTGACAAAATCTGTCAGAAACTGAAAGATATCCTGGTAATCCACAATCTGGTGGATACGGTTTTCAATGGAATTCCAGGAAGCATCCCGTATGGCACTTCTACGGAAAAACAGGCGGGCATAAATAAAATCCCTCATCGGTATCAGAAGAAACAAATATGATGCAATAAAAAAAATGGAAATTACCATGGAATACTCACGATAAAAAAGCATAAGGAGATAATACCCCGCAAAAAAAAGAAGGTTATAGGCAAGGGAATAGATAATTTCCCTAAATATTGTTTTTCTAATGGATATCATGAATTCTATTTTACCTGGTACCCCTGGGGAAGGGCTTCATGCCACTCTCAATATAAATCCAGATTTTCAGCTCTTCCGGATTTAAAAGTGCCACACCTCGATCATACCGGGTGCGGTGCCCTCTCAACCAGTCTTTTTTCATTTTGTTTAATTCATTTAATTCTCTGGATAATAAGTCAAGATTATTCCGGAATTTTCCCGCTGCCAGATCAATTTTTATCTGTTTTTCCTTCCTGTGGATTTCCATTTTCTGCAAACTACAGATGGTATGGCATTCCTTTGCCATGGACTCAATCTGCTTTCTTTTCCCATCGCTCAGTTGCAGGGTTGTTGCATTGGCCAGCACAACCCCCAGATCCGGATACACTTCTTTGGTTTGCTCCGCTACATCCGCCGGCAATTCGGATTGAAAAATGCCACACCGGTAAGGGTCTGAATCCCGGAGAACGGGTTCAATTTCCCGGTATACCAGATTACAGGCATAAATGAGCAGTATGCTGGCAGAAATCCCTCCAATTATAATAAAAAATGGTCGCATCGGTTACACATTGGAGGAAACCGAAGCTTTGGCAAGGACTTTTCCGGTTTTTTCCCGAAGATCCGATG
>DYLW01000078.1 GCA_020721865.1 Leptospira biflexa
TAATTTGCAACTAAAATCCGCCTTATGGGTGTCGGAAATCTATCCGGGTTGCATATAATATGGGAAAAAATAATTTGACAGCGTGTGTGTAAAATAGATTCCGGTGGTGCTGTCGGAAAGGCAGTGCATTTGAGATGATAGCTCAGCCGGTAGAGCAACTGCCTTTTAAGCAGTGGGTCCCGGGTTCGAATCCCGGTCGTCTCACAATGCCCCCTTCGTCTAGCGGTCAGGACTCAGGATTTTCATTCCTGCAACAGGGGTTCAACTCCCCTAGGGGGTGCATAAGGATAACTAAGCCCGCGAAAGCGGGCTTTTTTTATTTCTGTCATCCCGGGAATTTTCGCTTACTCCAATAGGTCAACCTTCCATGTGGCACCCAAAGAACCAGACTGGTCGCGATGAGAAATGCTGTATCCGTTAGAAAAGTGACCAACGTATCTTTTTCGATGTCACTTCATAATAGATCCTTATCGCGTACTAAAATTTCCAGCCCTTGATTCGTTGCTGTTCATCCCAGAGTTCCTTATATAGGCCAGGTGCAGCTACCAATTGATCATGGACTCCTTCCTGAATCACTCTGCCGCTTTCAATAACAACAATTTTATTTGCTTTGCGTATGTGGTTCAGGCGATGGGCTATCACAATCACCGTTTTGTTATGCACAAGGTCATTGATGGCTTCTTGAATGTGCAGTTCATTTTCCGGATCCAGACTGGCGGTGGCTTCATCCAGCAGGACAATGGGGGCATTTTTTAAAATGGCACGGGCAATGGAAATTCTCTGTTTTTCTCCCCCAGAAAGAGTGCTACCACCTTCTCCCACCATCGTCTGGTATTTATCCGGCATTTTGTCAACAAATTCATGGCAGCGGGCGGCCCGGGAAGCAGCAAGAATTTTCTCTTCCGTGGCATCCTCCCTGCCAATTCGGATATTATTGTAAATGGTATCATGAAATAGATACACATCCTGGAAGACAATGGATATGCTGGACAACAGAAAATCGATATCATATTCTTTTATGTTCTTTCCACCAATGAGTATTTCTCCGGAATCCACATCCCAGAAACGGGCAATCAATCGGGTGACCGTGGTCTTTCCGGAACCAGATAGCCCCACTAAGGCAGTCAAAGATTTGGCCGGAATTTTTATGGAAAAATTATCCAGAACTTTTGCATTGCGATAACGGAAATGGACATTCTTAAACTCAATATCATGGGAAGCCATGGCCGTCTCCCCGCCATTGGTTAAAGGGGGTGTATTCCGAAGACCTTCAATGCGTTCCACGCCCAACTCCATGTAATTTAGTTCAGCAAGAAACATCAGGGCGTGGAGAAGAGGTTCATAAATCCGGGTGCCAATCACCAGAAACATCAGATAACTGGGCAGAGACAGACTACCCTTGAAAAGAAACGTTAATCCAGCCAGAGCAATGATCACCAGCCCGGAATTGAGCACAAAGGAGGCCATAATCATGGTAGGCCCACTACCCGCTTCCAGGCGAATGGAGTCTCTTTTCAGCCTGTGGAATACTTTTCCCATCCGCTCAAACCGGGTTCCCCCCAGATTGAATGCTTTGAATAACCTGATTCCCTGCACGTATTCAATCATGCGGGAGGCTGCCTCCACTTTTGATTTCTGGTGAATTTTCCCCATAGAGTGCACCAAATAATTAGAAAATTTTGATAGCGGCAAAGACAACGGAATCACCAGTGCGGCCGCCAGAGCCAATTGCCAGTGAAAAAAGGACAGGGAAATCAACGCCACGAGTGGCATAGTTACGGCTCCCAAAAATTGCGGAATCAGATGGGTTACCAGAGTTTCAATATTTGCATAGTCGGAGACCACGTAGGCTCCAATGTCACCAGGATCCCGTGAGTTATAAAAACCCATGGGAAGCTTCCGCAGATGACCGGCAATGTGTATTCTTCCCTCCGCACCCAGTACGTATCCATTTTCATAGGCTGTGAAATACGATTTATAATTTACAAACAACGTAATTATCAGCGTGATCCCAAGCCCCAGGCAGGCAAACAGAATCCCATGGACATTCAATGGTAAAGCAGGGTTCTGAAGGGGTTCAAAAATATGCCAGATAACTATGGTGAGAAATCCATATGGAACTCCCCGAAAAAAATATTCCAGCATAGTCCAGACAATCATGGGACGTAACCGTCCTGGTTCTCCCAATGTAGCCGAGTTTAATATATCTCTGAGTTTCATATAATCTCCATGGACTTTTTATCAGCGAAGAGAGTCCACTCCCTGGACTGGGTGTAAGAATCCCACATTCGTTTATATATGCCGTTCTTGGCTAACAGATCCCTATGTTTTCCCTGTTCCGCAATGATACCTCCATCTATCACCAGAATCTGGTCTGCACTGGTGATGGTGCTCAGACGGTGGGCAATCACCAGGACGGTTTTTCCACGGATAAGGTGGGAAAATGATTCCAGAATTTTTCCTTCGTTTTCCGGGTCTGCAAACGCGGTGGCTTCATCCAGCAGGACAATGGGGGCGTTTTTTAGAATAACACGGGCCAGAGATATTCTTTGTGCTTCGCCGCCGGAAAGGTATGTTCCGCCTTCTCCCACCAGTGTCAGGTACCCATTTTCCAGTTGTTCAATAAAGGAATGGCATTGGGCAGATTTTGCAGCGGAGACCACTTCCTCAAAGGACGCCGATTTGTTTCCCATCCTTATATTTTCTTCAATGGTATCAAAAAACAGCATAGTATCCTGGAAGACAAAGCTTATGGTCTGCATCAGCGTTTCCGTAGGTATGTTCTTTATGGGAATCCCTCCGATGAGGATCTCCCCTTCCTGAATATCCCAGAAACGGGCGGTGAGCATGGCCACTGTAGATTTTCCGGCTCCGGATGGACCCACCAGTGCAGTGACTGTCCCTGGGGCAGCTAAAAAAGATACATCTTTGAGTATGGGGGTGTTTCCATAAGCAAAATTGACATTGCGAAATTCCACGGGTATGCCTTGTTCTGTCGTCTGTGGGGGTTCCGGGTGTTCCGGTTCGGAGATTTCTTCCTTGAGAAGTATCTCATCCACCAAACTAACGCCCGAAGTATTCTGCCTCAATAATCCGGAAATCCACATCAGT
This sequence comes from Leptospira biflexa, assembly GCA_020721865.1. Lineage (GTDB taxonomy): Bacteria > Spirochaetota > Leptospiria > Turneriellales > DYLW01 > DYLW01. The sequence continues at coordinate 3,112 of DYLW01000078.1, forward strand.
TTCATCATAGGAAAGAAAATTCCTCCACCCAGGATCAGAAACAAAAGAATGGTAGGAACATATTGGGGATAGGAAGGAACGTGGAGGGACAGATAAACAGAAGCCGGAATCAGAAAGAGTAGCACAGAAGAAAGCACCATGGCTGTGGTTAAATCCGGAATATGGTGGGCCACAAAGAGTTCAATTCTTTCCACATCCTCTGCCATTATTTTCTTGATTTGTCCAGATGTCCGCTGTGTAAAAAAACCCATCGGCAGCTTCCACTAAGCGGGACAAACCGACTTTTGTTTTCATAATATCTCCTTATTTTGTTTGTACGGAACCGCGCTTCGGCGACAAACCGACTTTTGTTTTCATAATATCTCCTTATTAATTTCAAAAAAAGGGGC
>DYLW01000044.1:0-1135 GCA_020721865.1 Leptospira biflexa
TTGTCCGGGAGCTACGGAAAAAATTCAAACTGAAGGGTTACGAAAAAGACCGGAAATAGCTCCGTTTCCCCCAATAATCCGCACCTTGCTATTTACGTGATGCCGATTGATGCCCCAGACTCGTGCAATCTTACGGGCGGAGCTCTTCAAACCAAGAGATCCGCCTCCAAAAGGAAACACCCTCAATCACGGAAAAACGACCGGTTTATTCAATTTGACAAATTGCAATGCGAAATCACCGTCGGAAAACTCTTTCATTGTGGCCCTGCCCAGCATTCACCAGTGAAATCCAATAGAAATCATCTAATTTTTCACCACTTAATGTAATAGAAGCACTTGGAACTCCGAGGAAGGATATAAGGTGACAGTCACCATTCAAGGAGTGACTGTCACTTTATATCATCAACCCCCCGATGGAGGATTCCCATCGCCACGGGTGAAATCTGTCAGGCTTTCTTCTATCATCCGAGCATCCATTTCCTCGCGGTAAATCCGGAAAAGCAGGAGTCCCAGAATGCCCATACCATTAGCAAAAACCCAGAGAAAGCTTATTGCATGGTAGATCCCATAGGCCGCAAAAGAAGAAGAAACGGTAACCACAGAAAGACCAAAAAAGAAGGCAATATCCTTATCTACAATTCTGGTGATAAAATTTTCTTCCATGGACATGGATATTTTTTCCTTGATATAAGGCAACCCCAAATACCAGAGGACTGGGATCACCGCACTGTGAAAAAAATAACTTTCATAATAACGGCCATAGGCACCACCCATATAGGAAAAAAGAAGCCCCAGAAAAATCCCAATGGTTAATCCTCCATAGGAAGAGAGTGGTTCTTTTTCAAAAATCCGATTCCAGGAAGAAAGCAGAATCTGCTTTAAATCGGTAATTTCATCCCGCTCAAAGGTATTTTTATCCTGAGTGAAAAGCTTGCGGTAGTAATTCACCAGTAACACCAGAAAAGTGTTAATAAAGAAAAATATTGAGATAACAATTAATTCCATGGATGATTTATAAAAACACGCTCAATTTTACAATTTTTTTATTAAAAAACATTTACACGGTCAGCAATTTTTGGAGGTGCATCCCTAATCTGATAGACATCATTCAAGGTGACTGTCACCATACTGGAAA
>DYLW01000044.1:1235-14799 GCA_020721865.1 Leptospira biflexa
AACGCCGGGGTGACTGTCACCATACTGGAAAAACGCCGGGGTGACTGTCACCATACTGGAAAAACGCCGGGGTGACTGTCACCATATCGGAAAAACGCCGGGGTGACTGTCACCATATCGGAAAAACGCCGGGGTGACTGTCACCGATCATTGCGGTGAATAATTCTTCAAAAAATTCCGGTTCGGTCGAAGATATACTGTGGACTTGACAATCAAAGTGGATGAAAAAGAAGGGGAATTTGTGGCAAGCTGCCCAGAGCTGGATGTACATTCTTATGGACCCACGCGGGAATGGGCCACGCAGCGATTAAAGAAAGTTATCGTTTTTTATGCTGAGACGGCCTCGCAGATGGGATATGAAATTGACGCAAAGAACCTGTTATCCGCCATAAACATGAAATCCAGTGAAGAGCACACGATATATCATTAAATACTGCGAAAAATTGTCAATAAATTTGCCAGAATAACGATCTCTGATTATATTTACAACCTGACTAGTGTTTATATTATGGTAGCTTCCTTGAAAATTCGTCAAAAAAAGAAAAATCTTATATAGAAAGGGGAATCTTGGTAATGGAACTTGAACAACTACCGGAAATCCAGAAAATTATTCATATAGGTAAAACAAACGGGGAAATCACTTATGACCAGATTAATGACATTTTGCCGGAGAAGCTGACCAATTCGGATAAAATTGACGATGTTTTTATCCTGTTAAATCAGTACGGAATTGATGTTGTGGAAGAATATGACCGGAAGGCAGTTAGTAAAAAGCTACAGAACAATGCCCGCAAAGACACTGCCACAAATATTGAAACCATGGGCAGGCTTCGGGTAACAGAGTCTCTCATCAACGAGCTGGAAAAGCAGGGATACCAGGTAAAGGTTGCCAAAAAAAGCGAAGGGGTAACCATCCAGGATTTGGCCATTCAGTTGATGAGCAAGGGTTACAATATTGAGACTCTGAGTCAGCTTCTCCAGAAACCGGAATACAAGCCCACAGGTGGAAAAGCAAAAAAGGCATCCAAGCCCACTGCTTCTGCGGCGGATGATCCCATCCGTTTATATTTGAAAGAGATTGGCAAGATATCCCTTATATCCGGGGACAAGGAAGTGGAGTTAGCCAAAGGGATTGAAAAAGGTGAAGTAATTATTGAGAATGCTATTTTACGGTCTTCGCTTCTGAGAAATTCTTTTATCCGATATTATCCCAAGATAAAAAACAAATCCATGAAAATCACGGAAATCAGCCGGGCTTCCAAGACATACTACATCAGCATGAAAGAGCAGGAAGAGCTTTACGAGAACTTTATGGCGAACATGCAGCCCATCATAGAAATCGATGAAAAAATTCAGAATCTGAAATCCAAATTAAAACGCTATACCCATAAAAGCAACAAACACCAGGACATCTGGGCGGAAATTCTTCTTCTGGAATTCGAGGCATCCCAGTATATGGTTAATGTCGGGGTATCCCAAAAAGAGCTGGCCAAGCATGTGAACAAGGTAAAAAGCATGGTTTTCCGTATCAAGGAGATCAAACGCCATTTCCTGCGGTTAAAAGAGAAATACGGCCACGATGTTAAGGGGATCAAAGCATTTAACCGCTTCATAGAAAGAAATGAAGAGCTCAAATATGTAGAAAAAGAGATGGGTTGCTCCATTGAGGATGTCAAAGATATTATTAAGGATATCCGCAACAATGAAAGAAAGCTCCGTCGCATGGAGCAGGAAGCCGGCTCCCCCACTCTGATAATTCTGTCTTGGGGTGAAAAAATAACCCAGGGGCAGAGAGAAATTGAGATGGCAAAAAAAGAGCTCATCAACGCAAACCTGCGTCTGGTGGTTTCCATTGCCAAACGTTTTGCCAATCGGGGTATGCAGTTCTTTGACCTGATACAGGAAGGCAATATTGGGCTGATGCGGGCGGTGGAGAAATTTGAATACAGAAAAGGATATAAATTTTCCACTTACGCCACCTGGTGGATACGCCAGGCCATCACCCGTTCCATTTCCGAGCAGGCCAGGACCATCCGGATTCCCAGCCACATGATTGAGCAGATCAATAAGGTAAACAGGGAGATTCGGATGTACACCCAGGAAACGGGCAAAGAGCCGTCCGATGAGGAAATTGCGGAAAGACTGGGATGGCCGGCACTGAAGGTGAAGCAGGTGAAAAGCGTAGCCAAGGATCCGGTCTCCCTGGAAACTCCTGTGGGAGAGGATGAAGACTCCGAGCTGGGGGATTTTGTGGAAGACAAGCTGGCGGATAGTCCCATTGCCACCACCGCACAGGCCATCCTCACTGACCAGATCAAACAGGTTCTGGCCACCCTGCCCGCACGGGAGCAGAAAGTCATCCGTATGCGTTTTGGTCTGGACGATGGATATACCCATACTCTGGAAGAAGTTGGATATGTATTCAAAGTGACCAGGGAACGTATCCGCCAGATTGAAGCGAAGGCTCTGCGGCGGTTGCGAACCCCCACCCGAACGCGGCGGTTAAAAGACTTCCTGGATTAATCAATACGGGTTTTGTATGTGCAGATAGATGCTGAACCGGCCGATGACTTTTTCCAGAACCATGGGATCCCGGACAACGAAGATCTGGCGGATTGTTTTACTTTTTTCCTGGGTCAGGGGATAGATTTTACCGGAATAATCCAGTTTCCCTTCTAAGGAAAACATCAGCAACTCTTCCTGCAGGGATTGCTGTGCAAATTCAAAGAGATAAGAGATAAAAGAATCCCATGCCCCGCTGGCAATATTATTGGCTGATGGAGAAGCTTTGAAATGCTTCACCATATATGGGGTAATTTTGCCCATGAATGGTTTTTCATGGCCCATCAGAAGGGAGATTTTTCGTTTTTTCCATTCAAATTGGCCTTCAGAAAGATAATCATGGATAATCCCTTCATTGTGATAAATGGAATCATTTTCCAGAAACAGCTTCAGATGGAGGATAGATTCAAATACGGTCAGCAGATTGGAATGGATAATTTCCCGTAAAATTGTCTCAAGCTGGGGTTTCATAGACTGGTTTTATATTTTCTTTTTTAATCTTCCCAAATATCTTCCCATCCCGTGCCAATTCCCATTCCAGCCGTACCTTTTTCAGGAAAGCGTGGACATCTTTTTCTCCGGCGGAACCGGAAACCAAGGCTCCGGGGATAAAGGTAGCGTAAACACGCTGCAGGATTTCTCTGATTTCAAGAATAATTTCTTTTATATCTTTATCTGTCAGGTTTCGTTTCAGGCGGGGATAAAACTCCCTGTCCAGTATCACGTAAAACTGGTTCATCTCCACCTGGAAAATCTTAATCGGCAGGACTTTGGGATCTTCATACGCGATGGACAGAAAACTCTGGAGGAACTTCTTCAATAATTCCGCCAGAACGCCCAGACGGGGATCCGTTTCCTGGCTGTCTCCCGGCACGATAAAGTGAAGGACTTCAAAGGAGGAGGAATTAATTAATTTTTCCTGAAGCAGGAAATACAGGTACGGGAATGTAAAAAATCCGCTCGTTTCGTTGAACACAGCTTTTTCATAGGTTTTCTGGATGAAAAGAGATTCGCTGAAACGGGAAACCAGAGAGGTAAGAATCTTCAGATCATCCATGGAAAAATGGTAAGTTTCCGGATACTGAAAATAGAGCATTCCGTCCAGCCCCCGGTTCCGGATTATGGGAAAAAATATTTCTCTGGTCTGGGCTTTCACCACCGGATCCGAAAAACCGGAGGAAAAGGGTATGGACGGAAGACGGATGGATTCACCTTTGATATATAACGTGTCTCTTTTTTCCAGAATTCCTTTCCATCGGCCATTTTCACCGGAATAGTAGATAATTTTCTTTGCCATGAATGTCTGCTCCACCGCTTCCAGCAGATCTTTTAGTTTGTTTTCCATTAGATAGCGGCTGGTATCCCATTCCATTTCTTTCCCGGATTTCCGTGGCGGTGTTTTTCCGGAAAACCCGGAGGGCGGGAAGGATGGGACCGGTTCCGGGGGCTTTCTATCCGTAAATTTCCTTCTTTCCGTCTTATGCTCTGACATATCATAGATTGTCCACAGAATGCTGAAGAAGAAAACCAGGATGTACAGAATAAAAACCAGTGTAAAATACGGATAGCGGGATGGATTGATAAAATACGAGACATAAAAACCGCCATTGCGAGCAAAAAACAAATAGACCGATTTTTCTTCCATATTAAAGCGGAATATCTGGAACGATTTTTCTTTCTGCAACCGCACAATGGATTCCCGGAAATTGTTCACTAAGGAGCGGTACTGTTCCTCAGAAATGCGGTTTTTTTCATAGAGGCTGGCATAGATGGTATAATTTTCATCGGCGGAAAGAATGAAGACCGCTCCCAGGGATGGATTGGAATCAAACAGGCCGGGGAGGACATCCATCAGGCGGGTGGACTTTTTATTCTGGAAGGCGGATATTATATTTTTTTTAATCTGCTCCGGGGTATTGGGATTATACAAAAAGCCGGCTATGCTAAACCCTGCCATCCCTGCCAGTATCCAGGAGACCAGAAAAATCGAGGAAGCTTTTTTCATCTATCCTCTTAAATCGGCCTGAAACCCCGAAAAAAAAGTAAATTTCTGTCAGTTCCTCCGGAGTGGTGTCAGTCACCTTTCTTTATGCGACATAACGGACGCCCTCCGGGGTGGGAAGTCCTTATTTTTATCCCAGCAGGGAATAAATCCGGGGAAAATCCACATTGCCGTCCGGAGTCTGGTAGTATTCCATGAGGGCGGCGAGGAGTCTGCCTGCGGCCACTCCGGAGCCGTTCAGCGTGTGGACCAGCTCATTCTTTCCGGTATCCGGATTTTTATAGCGGATTTTTGCCCGGCGGGACTGGAAATCCCGGAAGTTGGACACGGAGGAAATTTCCATCCATCGTTTTAATCCGGGCATATAGATTTCCAGATCGTATGTTTTTGCGGAAGAGAACGAGGTATCGCCGGAGGAAAGCAGAACCACCCGGTAGGTGAGATGCAGCCGCTTTAGAATGGATTCTGCATCCGCCAGCAGTTTTTCGTGTTCCCGTGCGGATTCTTCCGGGCGGGTGAATTTGACCAGCTCCACTTTGGTAAACTGGTGGACGCGCACCAGGCCACGGGTATCCTTTCCGGCACTCCCCGCTTCCCGGCGGAAACAGGGGGTTTGTGCGGTGAGGAGGATGGGCAGTGCCTCTGCGGGGATTATTTCATCATAGTACAGATTGGTGAGGGGCACTTCCGCCGTGGGGATCAAGTTCAGTTCATCTTTTTCCAGGTGGTAGTATTCTTCCTGAAATTTGGGGAATTGTCCGGTGCCTTTCATCGCTTCATTTTTCACCAAAAGCGGCACTGTGCGTTCTTTATACCCATGGGAAGTATGGATATCCAGCATAAAATTCACCAGATGTCTTTCCAGCCGGGCAATCTGCTCGTTATACACATAAAAGCGGGAGCCGGAAATTTTCACTCCTCTTTCAAAGTCTATGAGCTGGTGTTTTTCCGCCGATTCAAAATGCGGGAGAGCGGGGAACCCAGGGATACTCCCTTCCACCCGGAGCACCTTGTTATCCGCATCATCCTTCCCTTCCGGAACTTCCTCGTCCAGAATATTGGGAAACGCCAGAGAGAGCTCCTCAAAATCCTTTTCCAGATCGGCCAGTTTTTCTTTATATTCTTTTATATTTTCCCCAATCCGGGAGACATGGTCTTTAGCTTCTTTTATCTCCGGGGAGTTTGCTCCCTTTTCTTTCATGACTTCCCCAATTTTCCGGGACGCCAGATTTTTTTCATTCTGGAGATTTTCTGTTTTCTGGATGAGGTCATTTCTCTCAACAATGAGTTTTTCTGCTTTTTCTGCCAGGGACAAATCGTAATTTCTTTTCTTCAATGTCCGCAGCAGGATTTCTTTTTTTTGTGGATCTTTGAAATGGGAGTTATCAATCATAGGTTAGAGCTTTCTTTTTTTACAAGGTGTAAATATTTTTTAAAAAATACTATACGTCAGGTTTATCCCGGATAATACGTAATCTCAGGAGCGAAGATGAAAAAATATATATTATCCTTCTTTATGGTCCTGTCCATTCTCCCCTGCCCTGCCTGGGCTTCTCTCTTTCTGGGAGTGGGTACCGGGGGACACTATTCCTATACCTCTCTTTCAGAGGAAACCCGGAACCAGTATTTTGCGTATAACCTGATTGGGGAGCTGGAGTATTCACCCCGGTTCCGTTACGGCTGGATGGCATACTCCCGGCTGGAACACCAGGAAATGGTCTCCCAAAATTTCAGCTATAAATACTTGGGCTATGGAATGGGCGTTAAGTATGTGAAACCATTCCAGTTTTATAAACCCAACCTTTCCAAAACCACGGAAGAAAAACTGGGCGGTTTTGCTCTGTTCCTGCCATTGGTTTATTTATATGATTTTTATCTTTTTGCCATACAGAATGTGATCCCCAGTCATCCCTTTTTCATGGCCGATGTGTTTTTCCTGGGGGATCAGGAGCACAATTACGGCTGGGGGACAACCTTAGCTCCGGGGTTTACCACCGGATATCTGGATATAAAACTGCCACTGAAAAGTGCTTTTTATGACGGTTTTGAGAGACTGGACAAATATGCTCTGTATGCGGGTCTGGAATTTACCGTGCATTTCTCTCTGGGAAATCCGGTACGTTCAGAAGAAAGCCTCATTGAATAATCCATACATATTTTTCTTGACCCCACGTATTCCGGTTATCATTTTCGGCATTAAAATAAGCCCATGAAGATTTCCATAAAACGGGCAAATAAATTATAGCGGAGAAAAAAATGGCAAAATACAAAACATTGGCAGAAGCATTGGAAGAATCCTTCCGGCTGTATCCGGAGAATCTCCTATTCCGGTGGCGGGCAGGGGAAACCTATAAAGACATAACATACAAAGAGGCACAATACCAGATCCGGGAAATTGCCGTGGGTCTGATCCATCTGGGAGTCAAACCCAAGCAGCATGTAGCCATCATTGCCGATGTGTCCCAGCTATGGACGATGTGTGATCTGGCCATGCAGATGATTGGCATTGCGGATGTGCCACGCGGAACGGACTCCACCGGAGAAGAGCTGGGTTATATTATATCCCATTCCGGCAGTGAAATTGTCTTTGTGCATAATGAAGCCCAGATTGATAAGATTAACTCCGGCCTCAAAAAATATAAAGGCGACGTCTCCCGGTTTATTGTCATGGATGATAAAATAACCAAAAAAGGGAAGAATATCATGACCCTTTCCGACCTGATAGAATCGGGACGGGAGGCCATCAAGACAAACGCAAAGGAAGCCCAGGAATATGATAAACGCAGACAAAAAATACACGAAGATGATCTGGTTACCATTGTGTATACTTCCGGAACCACCGGAGAACCCAAAGGCGTAATGCTCACCCAGAAAAACTATGCTTCCCAGATGGAATATGTCACCAATCGGCTGCGTCCGGGACAGGGGGAATTCGCATTGACTCTGCTCCCCCCTTGGCATGTCTTCGGCCGGATTGCGGAGTACATGTTCATCGTCAATGGGGTTTCCATTACCTATTCTTCCATCAAAACCATTGGGGAAGACCTGCGGAAGGTTCGGCCACATTGGGTGCCGGCGGTGCCACGCATCTGGGAAGGGGTCTATAACAAAGTCATTGCCGGAGTGAAAAGCAGCGGAAAAGAAGGAATTTTCAATTTTTTCAAAGATATTTCCATTAAGTACTACCAGTATTTGCGGATACTGACCGGCAGGGAAAACATTTATAAGCAACGCAATCCAGCCACTGATATTTCCCTGAAACTGTTTTCCGCCATTATGCTCGCGGTTTATATCCTGCCCAAAATGCTGGGGAATGTTCTGGTCTTTAAAAAGGTGATCGCAGCCACCGGAGGCCGGCTCAAGGGATCGGTTTCCGGCGGAGGGGCACTTCCGGGATATGTGGACCAGTTTTTTGCCAGCATTGGGGTGAAAATCTTAGAAGGCTATGGTCTCACAGAAACCACTCCCGTTCTGGCCGTCCGGGATCCGGATCGCGTGGTGACAGGCACCGTGGGTGCACCTTTGGAGGAGACAGAGATCCGGCTGATGGATATTGACGGAAAAGATGTCACCGGAATTCCAGACGCCAAGGGAACCCTTTATGTGCGGGGTCCGCAGGTCATGGCCGGCTATTATAAGAATCCCGCCAAAACCAAAGAAGTGATGGATGATGACGGCTGGTTCAACACCGGAGATCTGGTGAAAATCACCGTAAACGGTGAAATCTCCATTGTGGGACGCTCCAAGGACACCATCGTACTGGTGGGCGGAGAAAATGTGGAACCCACTCCCATTGAGGAAAAACTGAAGGAAAGTCCGTACATCGACCATGTAATGGTGGTGGGGCAGGATAAAAAAACCCTGGGTGCCCTGATTGTCCCCAATGCAGAGGCCATCTTTCAGTATGCAAAAGACAACCAGCTCAGCATTGGTTCCCTTGAAGAAGCAATATCCAACCCAAAAATCAACGTGCTTTTCAAGACAGAAATACAGAGACTGGTTAACCTGGAGAATGGATTTAAGGCCTTTGAAAAAATTCCGGTATTCCGTCTTCTGACCAAACCGTTTGAACAGGGCGTTGAGCTAAATAATACATTAAAATTAAAACGCCACGTAGTGACGGAAATGTATGAAAAACTCATTAACGGAATGTTTGAATAATTTTTTTTCTTGAATTTCTGAACGCAAAAGCGAAGCGGTCGTAAGGGCCGCTTTTTTTATTATGATAACCATTATTATTGACCGGGTGAACCAGACTAATGTTTTCAACGTGATACGGGATTCCACTGTGGTGAATCCCGTCCTGCGGGAAGATGAAAATTTCATTTCTCATGTGGATGATGATTTAATCATGGAATTCATTGAGGGATTGCGGCACATCGTCCAATTGGGAAGGTCCATCCATTCCATAGAGAATAATTCCGGACAGGAAAGACTCTTTTTCAATGAATTGAATTTAACCAACCGATTGAAAAACATCGGGCAGGCTTTTTTCCGCCAATTCTTTCCCTCCTCCCTCCACCGCATGATCGCGGAAAACCGGGATGAGCACATTTATTTTGACATAGACCCGGCTCTTTCTTCCATCCCCTTTGAGCTTTTTCATGACGGGGACGATTTTTTTCTGAATAAATTCTATCTGGGGAAAATGATAAAAGGCTACCACCAGGCTTTTGTTCCGGTAAAAACCCAGGAAATCATCAAAATTGCCATCATCGCAGATCCCACAGAGAACCTTCCTTGGGCAAAAAAAGAAGGGGAAAGTTTGTACGATTTTATATCGGAAAAATTTTCTGATAAGAAGCTGAATATTGACTTCATTGGAGGATCCAGCATCACCAAACTGGACCTGCTGAACATTATTTCAGATAAAGATATCATCCACTACGCCGGGCATCTGCATTTCGCTGCCTCCCCCAAAGAAAACGGCTGGATTCTTCCCGGCGGAAAAATCCTCCATGCCAGAGAAATTGAAAAATCCGGAGCCCACCCGGTGCTGATCTTTTCCAACTCCTGCCTGAGTGCAGCCAACCATAACTCACAAATATCCTCCGCAGACTGGTTCTCCAAGTTTGCTTCCAGTTTCATTAACTCCGGCAGAACCAATTATATTGGCACGCTGTGGGAAATTGAAGACAGTGAAAGTCTTCTTTTGTTTACCTTGGATTTTTACCACCACCTGCTATCCGGGAACACCATTGGGGAATCTCTCCAGAAAGCCCGGAAATATGCTATGGAAAATTTTTCCATCCATAACATTATCTGGGCGGCATATTCTTTGATGGGAAACCCGGAGGTCCGCCTCACGCGATCTATTTCCCGGCTTCCGGATTTTTATGCTAATATTTTAAACGAGAAAGAAGTCATCCGGGAATATCCCTTCCCCATCGCCCAGGCATACCACCATTTCCGAGAGGTAACTCCACAGGAAAATACCACCGGAACGGGAGAAGCAAATCCACAGTTAATGGAAAATCTGTTCCAATTGGTTTCAGAGACCATATCTTTTTTGGCTGCCATTATTCTGGGCAATTATAAAATGATGAAAATTGGTGAGGATATTGTATTTCCTTATCCGGAAATGAGGCCCATGCTGGATGCCGTTTATAAAATTCTGAATAGATTAAAATCCATAAAAGCAAATCTTCTGGTTCCCAATCTGCTGGATATTGCTTTTGTCCATAAAGATAATCTTTATAAAATTGCGGATTTCTCTGAAGAATTTTACAAAGATAAAAATGCGTTTCCCCAGAATCCCAGCTATGAAATTACCATACAGTACATGCTGGAAACACTTCTCATTGATCTTTCCATATTAAAAAGATATGGATTGTATATCATCATAGAGCCCGGATACCGGCAGCTAAGCCTGAAAGGAACATCCGAATACCATATACTCAAAGATATCATTCTGCCCACCCAGGATGATATTTCCACCCATGAGGAACTGATCGAAAAAACCCGTCCGTTGATTGGTAAATGCGTTTTTTATCACCCGGTGCGGAAAACATTCATTGATCTTTCTCCATTTATTGAAATATCCATGGAAGATACCGATGTACAGGAAAAAGGTTACGTACTGAAATTTTCCAGGATAGAATAATTATAAAATTTATTTCGCATATTTTTTCTCTTGACATTACACTGATCGTTTATGAAATTCTTTGGGAATAATTGATTCTGAAACCGTACATATAATTTTTTCTGAGGAGAGAAATATGATAAATGCCGTACTCTATTCCGTTTTTTTTCTGGCAGGTTTTGCTGCGGGAGCGATAATGGTTTTGTTTCTGAAACGGAAGGAAAATACACTTCTGGAAGAAAAAAGCCGGCTGCTGGAAAATGCCTTTGGGAATCTCTCCAGGGAAGCCCTGGAAAAAAACCAGAAGAGCTTTTTTGAGCTGGCTAACCAGCAGTTTGGGCATCTGGCACAGAAATCAGAAAGCCAGCTGGATGAAAAGAAAAAGCTCATTGACCACACGCTGGAAGAGATGAAAGGAAAACTGGAAAATCTCTCCACGCAAACTACCCGGCTCCAGGGCCAGTTGGAAGAAAACCAGAAGGGCATTGTCCAGCTTTCCGATCATACAGCCAGCCTCCGGCGGATTCTCTCCAGTAACCAGGCCAGAGGCCAATGGGGGGAAAGAATCGTAGAGGACATCCTCAATTTTATGGGATTAAAAGAGGGAGTGAGTTACCAAAAACAAATTCAGAAAGACGGGAACCGCCCGGACTTTACCTTTTTGCTCCCCCGGGAAAAAAAAGTCAATATGGATGTGAAATTCCCTTTCCAGAAATATGAGGAATTCCTGCAATTAGAGGATGAATCGGATAAAAAACGGGCAAAAGACCAGTTTTTATCCGATGTGCGCAAACACCTGAAAGATGTTTCCAAAAGAGATTATGTGACCCCGGAAACGCTGGATTATGTCCTGGTATTTATCCCCAGCGAAAGTGTTTATTATTTTATTCATTCTGAAGATAAAGATCTGGTGGACTTTGCTCTTTCCAATAAAATTGTTCTGTGCTCTCCCATCACTCTGTATGCGGTTTTATCCATGGTGCGGCAGGCTGTTGTAAATTTTTCCATGGAAGAAAAAGCAAGCGAAATACAGAACCTGCTCTCCCTGTTCCAAAAAGAGTGGAAAAAATTCACAGAAAAAATGGACGCTCTGGGAAAATCCATCGGTGTGGTTCAAACCCACTTCACGGAGCTTTCCACCACCCGCGTGAATACCCTGCAAAGACCTCTGGACCGGATTGTGGAATACCAATTGAATGAAAAAAATCCGTCCAATGGATAATCTGCGAGGGGTAATTCCATTTTATGGGTTATTCCCCTGGGTGCGAAACAGGAATTATGACTTGAGATAAACAATCATTCTTTCTAAGTTGGCCAGGGTTTTCTCTTTCCCCAGGAGTTCCATGAATACATTGAATTCCATCCCATGCTCCTTTCCGGTCACCGCCAGCCGAAGGGGGATAAATAATTCCTTGCCCTTGACCCCGGCGGATTCTCCGGATAACAAAACTGCTTTTTTAAGGTTCTCTCCCACCCAAGTATCGATAGCATTCAGATGATCCCGGAATGCCTCCAGCAAAGAAATTACCTTTTCCCCGTGGATCATCTCCTTTTGTTCCGGAGAAAAATCCGCCGGATTGAAATCCAGATAAAAGACGGCCAAAAGATCCCGGCTCTGTTCCAAGCGGTGCATATACGGACGGATTTTCAGCAGACGCTCTCTTAATTCAGGGGATGGACCATCCTTGTCCGCATCCGGAATAAACCCAATCCGGGCAATCCATGGCAGCGACAACCGGATATAGGCATCCTCATCCATCGACCGTATATGCAAAGCAGAAAGGTGGTTTAGCTTGGATTTATCAAAAAGAAGGCTCCGGAAATCATCCAGATTCATATCCATCCATTCTTTCTGCGGAGCTTTCTTCAGGTCAAACACATCAAAAACAGCGGGACTTTTCACGCATCTTTTTATATCAAAGACAGACTGGAGTTCCTCCTGCGTCAGAAACTCCACATCATTGCCGGGGGACCAGCCCAGAAGAGACATATAATTAATCAACGCTTCCCGGGGATAACCCAGATCCCGGAAAGTTATAACGGAAGCGGAGCCATGCCGCTTGGAGAGTTTTTTCCGGTCTGTGCCCACAATCTCACTCACATGTGCCCATTCCGGCGGCTGCCAGCCAAAAGCCTCATACACGGCAAGCTGGCGGGGAGTATTGGAAAGATGCCCCACTCCGCGGATCACATGGGTGATTTCCATATCGTGGTCATCCATCACCACGGCAAAGTTGTAGGATGGGAACCCATCGGACTTGATGAGAATAAAATCCCCATAAAGAGAGACATCAAACCGGACATCCCCCTGCACCGCGTCATGGATGAGATAGTGGGAGCCGGGGTTTTTGAGACGGATCACATAGGGTTCACCCCGGGCAATTTTTTCTTCCCGCTCCTGGACAGACAAGCGGCGACAGGTACCATCATAAACCGGATCTTTCCCTTCTTTGAGCTGGGCTTCCTTTTTCCGCTCCAGTTCCTCCGCAGAGCAGAAACAAGGATAGGCCAGACCTTTTTCCACCAGCTCTTTTGCATAGTTCAGATATATTTCCTTGCGTTCGGACTGGCGGTATGGCCCGAACGGTCCGCCCACCTCCACCCCTTCATCCCAGTCCAGCCCCAGCCAGCGGAGAGAATCCACCATTTCCCGGTAGCTGTCTTCCGTGGAGCGGTTCTGGTCTGTGTCCTCAATCCGCAGAAGAAAATCCCCTCCGGTGGCTTTTGCGTATAAATAATTGAACAGGGCGGTGCGTGCTCCCCCAAAGTGGAGGGTTCCGGTGGGAGACGGAGCGAATCTGGTTCTTACTTTTTTCATAATTATGTACCTTTTTGTTTTCTAAAATCTTCCCCGGAGGGTTCCTGGCTTGAGGTCAAAAAACGGGATGGGGGTTGCCCGAATATGGTCAAATATATCG
>DYLW01000044.1:14899-22031 GCA_020721865.1 Leptospira biflexa
TGGCTTGAGGTCAAAAAACGGGATGGGGGTTGCCCGAATATGGTCAAATATATCGACGATTGTCTTCCTGAACTGCCAGCCAATAGCTCAATAATCCTGAAATTTCTTTCATACCCGTCCCCAACAAGGAAAAAAATAAATCCACGACCGGCGGTAAATGAATTTTTACGAAAAGCCGTGCTGGAATTTCTTTTTATCTTTTTTACATATAAGGAACGCCGTCATCCTGCCCGAATTGGCTGCCACCGGCATTCCGCCACCGGGTTCAATCCATTGGCCGGCCAGATAAAAATTTTCCAAATTTTTCAACTGCCGGGGCAGGGAAAATCCTGTCTCAAAAATATCCGGCGTCAACTGGATTCCCTCATAGGCTCCCCGATAAACCCCGGTGTAATGCACCCAGGTGAGCGGAGTGGCGATATCGGTTTTTTCAATTCTCTTTTTTAATCCGGGATAAATTTTCTTATCCAGATAATCAATGATTGTCTTTGCTCCGTTTCCCTTAGCTTTTTCATACTCGTTTTTCCCTTTCTGGTACAGCGAATCCCAGTAATCATAGTCTGTATTGATTATTATAGACAGAACGGATTTTCCTTTGGGTGCCGATGCGGATCATAATCCATGGTATGGAGCGGGAAAACTCCAGCGAGCCGCCCAATGGATACCCCGCATTTTTATTCTGCAGCCAGGCAAGTGTAAACAGATTGAACATCATGGAAAAATCCGGAAGAAACAGATGGGAGATAATGGTACGCATTTTATGATTCCGGAATTTTTTTGCATAATCCCGGCTTTTTACTTTTGCCCATTTCATCACCGGCAGAATTTTTGCCAGAAAAACCATATTGGCAAAAAAACGGCTCACCGGATTTTTTTCCAGCATGGACAAGGAATCCGGCAGTTGGATACCGACGGCAGTTTTGGTGGCACGGATGAAAACCTCAATTTCCTCCGCATCCTCCGGAGCGATTTTCAGGAATTCCTGCCGGAGCCTTTCCGCATCCGTATAAACGGTAACATCCCCATCGGGAAAAGAGAAAATTCCGTAAATATCATGATCCAGAAACCGGGCACATCCCCCCAAATCTTTCCACATATCATAAAAAATCTCCCCTTCCCAGGAGCCAATCACCCAGTGGGCACATCCATCGAACGTAAAAGGCCCTCGCTTCCAGGAAGTGCACTGCCCCCCCGGTAGGGAGTGCATTTCAAAAATCTGCGTGGAATACCCGTTTTTCTGGAGATAAACCCCGGCGGAAAGGCCCGCAAGACCTCCACCAATGATAAGAACAGTTTTTTCCTGTGGATGATTCTCTAACGATCCCATGGCCAACCATGAAGGACGTCTTTTTGAATGGGTCAAGAAAAAAACGATGAAGAAGCCATCTTCATCGTTTTTAATCGTTACAATTTAATGGGATCAGGATAGTTCTTTTACGGATACTGCCCTTGGGCCTTTGGGGGTTTCTTCTATTTCAAAATCCACCTTCACTCCGGGCTCCAACGAACGGAATCCGGACTTGGCGATACCACTGTGGTGAACAAAGATGTCCCCTCCGTCCGCTTTTTCAATAAATCCATAACCCTTTTGGTTGTTAAACCACTTTACTGTTCCTTGCATTTAAACTCCTTACGTTTACGGCGAGTTAGATCAAGATTTCCCACCAAGTTTAAACAGAAAAATGGTTTTTCGGGGGATTAAACGGTGTGACGAATCTTTCTTCCTAACGTATAGCCAGAGCTATTTTCGGCAAAGCCAAATGCTTCGTCAATATTTTTTTATTCCAATTTTCATCGAAAATGGTGGTTTTTTTATTTCCCTTAAAAAAAAGCCCGGCCAATGAATAATCATCTTGACAAAAGAGAGAGACTTTGCATAGGTAAACATCATATTTTATGAAAGGGTATTTTGTGCATAGAAGAACACAAATCTGGATTCTTTTTCTGGCTCTTTTTCATTCCCCCCTTCTCCATGCGGGCACGGCGAATATTGACCTCAACCGCAATGATACATATCTGATCCAGGGATTTGATATGGATTATCTGCAGAAAGGGATAAAAAACGGAACACTGATTCCTGATTTGGAAAAGCAACTTCAGGAAGAAAAGGATAAGAAAAACGGGAAAAATATCTATAAACTGCCCGCCACCAATACCGGACGTAAACGGGCCCCCCTTTCCCGATTTCATTTTGAAGGCCTGCCCCAAGCCGGCTTCTATAAATTCGGCCATTTTGCATCCCGACATTTTACCTATATCACGCCGTTTAAAATAACAGAATCCGAATATAACGCCTTGGTTAATCCATCCTTTTTCATTGCAGAATTGGCGGGAACGGGATGGGAGATCTATCTGAATGGTTATTTACTGGAAAGTCGGATACAGTTTCTGGATGAGGCAAAAGAAAAACCCCGAACATACAACACCCGTAATATCCAGGTTGCCGTGGATAAAAATTATATGCACAAGGGGAAAAATTATCTCATTATACACGTTTTAGGTGATCCACTGAGCGATTTAAGCGGATTTGTCATGGCCAATGAACAGATTCTGGGAAATTATGGAGATTTGCTGAAACACAGAGATAAAAGGCTGGATCTGATCTTTATCTTTTCATACTTGATTGTGGGGCTCTACCATATTCTGCTGTATCTGCGGCGTCCCAAAGAAAAATATAATCTGGATTTTGGCCTGTTTGGCATCGGTCTGTTCATCTATCTTCTGATGCGGTCCAATGCAGTGCACGAAGTATTCATTCATGCTACTTTTTTTCTGTATCTGGTGGAATTGGTAGATTTATATCTGATTGTTGCACCCTTTCTGTTTTTCATGGACAGGTATCTGGCGGGAAGACTCTCCCGTTTTTCCAAAGTATATTTCTTCTGGGCACTCCTGCTCAGCACCGCAATAATCATCATCATGCCAATCACCGGTTCCCTCAGAATATCTAACAACATCCTCCGGACATGGCATTTTTCCATGATCCCTGTCATTCTTTACATTCTCTACATTACCTTCTCCCGGTTTATTTTTGAGTTCAGGGGTTATTTATCCCGGCACAGAGAGAAATTCGGGAGGAGTAAGATTTTCAATTCCCTGGCGAATACCTTCGCTCTCACCGAGGCGGGAAATCTGATCATAGGGGTTGTTGTTCTGATGGTAGCGGTTGTCTATGACATTCTGGACGCCGCAATTTTCCAAACGGGAATCACCTTGACCCGCTTTGGATTCTTTATCTTTGTAATGGGCATTGCAGTGTCTCTGGCAAACCGGTTTTTGAATGTATATAAACAGGTGGAAGACCTGAACCAAAATCTGGAAAAAAAAGTGGAGGAAAGAACCAACGAACTGGCGGAAACCCTGGAACATGTGAACGCTCTCAAAGTCCAGCAGGATGGGGATTATTTTCTGACTTCCCTTCTGATTGATCCTCTCAATTCCAATTATGCCCATAATGACAAAATTAAAGTGGATTTCTTTGTGGAAGAAAAAAAGAAATTCAAATTCCGCCGATGGGAGAAGGAAATTGGTGGGGATATCTGCTTTGCACACTCCCTGGATCTGCGGGGAAAAGCATATACCCTGTTTCTGAACGCGGACGCCATGGGAAAATCCATGCAGGGTGCGGGTGGCGTTCTGGTGCTGGGTGCCGTTCTGAAATCGGTGACAGAAAGAACCCTCCTGTCCGCCGTGGAAAAAAATCTATTCCCGGAAAAATGGCTGCGAAACACATTCGTGGAATTACAGAAAGTATTTGAAAGCTTTGACGGCTCCATGCTCATTTCCTGTGTTTTTGGTCTGGTGGATGAGGAAAACGGATTTGTTTATATGATCAACGCAGAACACCCCTGGACAGTCCTCTATCGGGATAAAACGGCCGGTTTCATTGAAGATGAAATGACATTTCATAAACTGGGCACGAAGGGAGTAAAGAAAAAAATATGGATACGCACCTTTGAAATGCACTATAATGACACCCTGATCATCGGCTCTGACGGGCGGGATGATATTCTCTTGGGAATGGGCAAGGAGAACCAACGCATTATCAATGAAGATGAATTCGCATTCCTGAGACATGTGGAAAATGCCGATGGAGATATTTTGCGGATAGTGGAAGAAATTAAAAAAGCCGGGGATCTCACGGATGATCTCTCCCTTCTCCGCATAGAATCCCGAATCCAGCCACCTCAAGTGGATGAAAATGAACACAGAATCCTGCGTCTGGCTCAGGAGGCATTTATAGAAAAAAGATATGAAAGAGCGGTTCATATTATTGAAAGTGAACTGTCCATCCCACACCTGCCGGAAATCTGGATGATCCTGATCCGGAGCCTGATAAAATCAAAAAAATACCCGGAAGCCCAGGTGTATTCCTGCCGCTTCATTGCCATGCATCCGGGATATACTGAATTTATTTACTACGCTGCTCTTTCCTCATTTTACGCCAGAAAAATGAATCTTGCAGCGGACATTGGAGAACGCCTCCGCCTCCGTCAACCCGGTAATATCAAAAACCTGATCCTTTTAGCTGAAATTTACCGGGCAATGAAAAACCCATCCCGTGCGGAGAAAATGCTCCAGGAAGTACTCAACGTGGAACCGGATAATACAAAAGCAAGGGAAATACAGGAGAAAATCACCGTAAGCACAACGGAATAACATTCTCTCCGGTCAGATCAAATATTTTGGATGCCATGGAATTTTTCCAGTCCGGATCATAATAAAATGCAGCAATGGAACCGGAGAATGTCTTCTGTACCTCTTCCGGATCATCCATCGGTTTCTCTCCCGTAATATTCAGAGAGGGAGCCAGAATGGGAAACCCCAGTGCATTCACCAATTCATAAAACCAGGGGTTGTCCAGCCGGGACGGCTTCCGTAGAGCAATGGTATTTTCCGGCGGATATGGTATACCCATTTTTTTCCGAAACACCAGAGTGTTTTTCCCCGGCCATTTATCCCGTATAAAATCCTGAAAGTGACTGTCACTGATTTCTTCCACCAGCCGTCCGGGATTCTCTTTTTCCGGAAGAACCACCAGAAAGGGTTTACGCTGGTCCCGTTTTTTTATCCGGTGGAGATTTTTTGCATTTTGCAGAGAATACCTCATAAACATTCCGTAAATGGTGTCGCTGGGGCCGGCCACAATCTGATCCACACTTAAAAATCCGGCAGCCTCCTCTATGTACTCCCGGCTTTGGGTGGATATTTCCCGGATGATCATATCTTCCCGTTTTTTCTCTTACGGTGCGGAAAAATCGGCAATGTAAGGAAGATTACGGTAGTATCCCATGGAATCCATCCCATAACCCACAACAAATACATCGTCCATAAAAATACCGGCATAATCAATGGGATATTCCAAATGGTGCTTCTGTTTTTTTACCAGAAGTGATGATATTTTCAATGACTGGGGTTTTCTGGATAATAAAAGAGAAATGGTGTGATTCAAAGTCAGGCCGGTATCAATGATGTCCTCCGCCACAAGAACATGCTCCCCGGCAATATCATGGGATAAGTCTTTTAATATTTTTATGTTTCCAGAGCTTTCCATTTCGTTACCATAACTGGAAATTTCCATAAAATCAACCCGGACGGGAATATCCAATTCCCGGATGAGATCACCCATAAAAATAAATGATCCTTTCAGAAGTCCAATTACTTTTATATACTCCACCGCCCGATAATCACGGTTTATCTCCCCCGCCATGCGATGGATTTCATTTTTTATTCTTTCCTGAGTATAAAGGATTTCCAATTTTATGCCATTTCGTTGAAAGTACGCATATTGCCGTCTTCCAGAATCAGATGGTGGTATACTTTTACCACATCGGTCATGGATACCAATCCCACCAGCTCCCCGTTCTCCACCACCGGTATTGTTTTTATCTTATTTTTTGTCATTAATATCGCCACGGTTTCAATGCTATCATCCGGTTTGATGGTAAATAACACAGGCTCCTCAATCAAATCCCCCAATGGAGTTTTTAAATAATCCATTTTGTCAGAAAAACTCTCCAGATAGCTTTGGTGAAGAAGATCCCAACTTGTCAGAATGGAATACGGCTTTTCTTCCTTCATAACAATAATGCCATTTATTTTATTTTCTATAAAAGTCCTTGCCGCCGTTGCCAGAAGATCGGAAATATCCAGCGTTATAACTTTCCGCTGCATAAATCCGGATACGGTCAGGTTTCTGATTCTTTTCAGCCTGCGGATGGCTTTCTTAAATTCTGCTTGCTCCATGATAACCCCTTATCTGAATATTATTTGCCGATGTTTTAATTCTTTGTTGATTTCATGCTGGATCCGGTAGCGGATATTCTGGTTGATTTCCCGGACAAATTTTTCATTCTTGATATCGTTTTTGGAATACTTGCTGAAATCGATGGGCTTTAAAAATTTAATCTTCCACTTAACCGGAAACGGTATCAAATTCAAAACAAACGGAATGGGTAGCTTGATGATATCCCGAAATTCATCGAATTTTGCCAGATTCAAATGACTTTCCTCCGCACCAATCACTACTGCCGGTATAACCGGTGCCTTCTGCATTATGGCCATGGGAACAAACCCCGGATTAAAATCCACCAGTTTATACATGTTTGAGCTTACCTTGAAATTACCGTCCGGCCCCTCCGGGAAAATGACCACCAGCTTGTCATTCTTCAAGGCATTTAAACCCTCCCGTAAATCCGGCGGGAACAAACCGAATACCCGCATCATATCCGATATAACTTCATTGGCAAACCACATTTCATGGGCCATGGTATACGGTGTCTTTTTATACTTTTTTTTCAAACAGTATCCCAGCATGAACGCATCCATTCCCATGGCATTGGAGTGATTGGACACCACAATGGCACGGGAATTTTCCGGAATGTTTTCCCACCCGCTAATCTCCAGCCGGAAATAACCCTTCAGAAATTCATGGATATCCTTGGGAATCTGCTTGATAAAATGCCCAACAAGGGTACCAAACTTTTTTTCAATCCCAGAGCTCTCAAACGAAGTTTTTTCGGGCATGGATAACATTACAGAATAAAAAAGCATTGTCAAATGTTTTTTTATCTGGTATTATGCAACCCGGATAGCGACCCCATAAGGCGGATTTTAGTTGCAAATTAAAGTC
>DYLW01000045.1 GCA_020721865.1 Leptospira biflexa
TGAGGGATAAAAATTTATCGCTGGAGATCATCAAAAGGAGGAGGGATATCATGGTGGAATCACCGGTTTATGACATGATCCTGCAGGAAGGAATGCTGAAAGGCAGAAAGGAAGGCAGACAGGAGGGACGGCAAGAAGGCAGACAGGAAGGTCGGCAGGAAGGTCGGCAGGAAGGATTATATGAGGGTCTGATAAACGCCCGTCTGGAAACGGCCCGGAACATGCTGAAGGAAGGAGAACCAATAGAAAAAATATCCCGATTTACCGGACTTTCGGTAAAAGAAGTGCAGAAAATCCGGGTTTAGCTCCCATTTCCGTTCGTTGTGACCACGGCAGGCGGTGTGAAATTCTCTCCTCATTAAATGTTTATTAAATTCCTATGGGATGTCCCCCCAGAATATGTCAAATCTTATGACGATTAAAGACGCCCAAGCCGGGCGTCTCTTCGGCTTCCTCCGGTGACGTGGGAGAAAAATGATTATTGACCGGGGAAGAGAGATCTATCATCCGATTGTGATAATTCCCTTTTATTTTGATCCGGATTTAAAAGACATTCATATACACAAACCATTGTTTGTCATAACCGCGTCTGGCCTGCACCCCTAAAACTGTAAACCCCTTTATTGGAAGGACGCCATTGGCAAAATCCGGGACGAAAGAGGGGATTGCTTTCCCGTTTTAAGTTTCTTATGCGGTTGACGGGCAATATCCGGCATTAAGGCTGGTTTATGGCATATTTACCCACCATCGGGCTGGAAGTCCATGTCCAATTAAATACAAAGACAAAAATATTTTGTTCCTGTGAAACATCGTTTGGAGATCCACCCAATACCCATACCTGCCCAGTGTGTCTGGGATTGCCGGGGGCTCTGCCCGTGCTCAACAAAAGCGTTGTGGAAAAAGCAGCCATGGCGGCATTCGGAATTTCCGCAGAGATTGTTCTGAAAAACCGGTTTGACCGCAAAAATTATTTTTATCCGGATTTACCAAAAGCATACCAAATTTCCCAGATGGATTTTCCTTTCTGCCGGAATGGGCATATTGACATTACGCTGCCCGATGGAAAAACAAAGAGAATTGGCATCACACGCATTCACATGGAAGAGGATGCCGGAAAGCTTGTGCATTCGGATAATCCGGGCATTAAAGAAAGTTATATTGATCTGAACCGGGCAGGTACTCCTCTCATTGAGGTGGTTTCTGAACCGGAGATGGAGAGTTCGGAGGAGGCATACCAGTATTTGCACAAACTCAAATCCATCATGCGTTATCTGGAGGTTTCCGATTGTGATATGGAAAAAGGGAGCCTGCGGGTGGACGCGAATGTCTCTATCCGGAAGAGCACATCGGACCCGCTGGGTACCAAAGTGGAAATTAAAAATCTGAATTCTTTCAAAGCCGTGAAAGCCGCCATTGAATATGAAATAGAAAGACAGACAGACGCAAAGGAAACCGGTGAGAGCATTATCCAAGAAACCCGATTGTGGGATCCGGATGCGTTGCGGACATCCTCCATGCGATCAAAAGAGGAAGCTCATGATTATCGCTATTTTCCCGATCCGGATTTGGTCTCTCTTGTTTATACGGCCGATGAGTTGGAACGGATACAAAAAAATCTCCCGGAGCTTCCGGACCAGAGAATCCGGCGTTATACGCAGGAGTTTGCTCTGCCACAGTATGATGCGGAAGTTCTGACGGCGGAAAAAGAGACATCGGATTATTTTGAGGAGACGGTGGCCCTGGGTGCACCACCCAAAAAAGCTTCCAACTGGATTATGACGGAAATGCTGGCACTGACCGGAGAGGGGAAATCCATCGGCGATTTATTTCCCCCTTCCCATCTGGCGGAACTCATCGGCTCCATTGAATCCGGAATCATTTCAGGAAAAATTGCAAAGAATGTTTTCTCTCTGATGCTGGAGCAGAAGAAAAATCCCTCCCGGATTATTGAGGAAAATAAGCTGGTGCAGATCACAGATAATTCAGCGATAGAAAAATATATTGATGAGGTCATCGTGGAAAATTCGGAAAGTGTGGAAGACCTGAAAAACGGAAAAGAAAAAGCTCTGGGATTTCTGGTTGGGGCGGTGATGAAAAAATCCCAGGGAAAGGCAAATCCAAAAATGGTGAATGAAATTCTCCGGAAAAAGATTCTTTTATGACCACTGCCCTCATCCTCATATTGGTTATCCTTATTGGATATGTGGCCAGCCAGGGCTTTCCGGAGAAAATTGATCCATCCGCATACCAGGGGCCACCGGACAAGGATTCCATGATGCCGGGGGCAGAGCCCATTTTCTTTCAGGGAAAAAGCGATGTCGCTTTTTTACTGATACATGGATTTGAGGGATCCCCGTATACTCTCAAGCATTTGGCGGAATACCTGCACCAGGAAGGCCATACGGTTATGGCTCCACTCCTGCCGGGGCATGGGACAAGTCCGGAAGATTTTATCAAAACCCGGTATGAGCACTGGTATTTTGCGGTACATAAAATATACCAGGAACAGAGGCCACATTTTAAAAAATTTTTTGTTTTGGGATTTTCCATGGGTGGGAATCTCACGCTCCGGCTTTCTGCAAATTATGCCAGGTTTATGCCACCCACCGGGATTATTCTCATCTCCACTCCGGTTTTTCTGAATGGGATTGTGGACGGGCGGGTGATCATCAAAAACTGGAAGCTCTTTTTCTCCGGAATCACCCGTTATTTTATGCCCTATCTTGCGAAAGACAATCAAAATCTTGCCGGCGATGTGCTGAGTCCCTGGGTGGGGTACTCTGACCGGTACACGGTGCCATGCCTTCATTCGTTTAAAATTAACATTGGGAAAGTGAGACCATTTTTAAAGGGAATCCATTCACCGGCATGTCTCATTCAGGCAAATAATGACCGCACCATACCGGTTTATAATCTGCATTACATACTGGAGAAAATCGGTTCACGGGAAAAAAGGGCATTTCTTTTTTCCATCAATGACAATGTGACCACCCGTCATGTTTTGATGACCCATGAGGAAACCCGGGAAAGAGTACATCATTATATTATGAAATTCATAAACGATACTTTGGTGGATTTTGATCTCAAACCGGAAATCTGGCATCCCAAACCAAAGAAAAAAATAACAGATAGAATATTTCAGATACGGCGTACCAGAAAAATGGAAATATAACAATGCAATACGGAGGGAACATGAAAAAAATTTGGATAATAGCGGCGGGTTTTCTAATTCTGGTGTCTGGTTGTGCCCGGTTCCGGGTGAGCGATCTTTCCAAAAGCACCGTTATTTCACTGCCCATTACGGAGGAGAATCTTCACGGAGTGTATTTCCCCTCTGATAACGGGGTATTACAGATGATACCCGGAAGAGTGGGAATAAAAGACAATCTGATCATCTTTCCAGAGCCATACCGCAACCAGATTAAAATATTCAAAGACAGAAAACTCCTGATGATCCTGAAGTCCAACCGTGCCCCGGATGCAGATTCTGCACAAAAACTGGAGGAGAAAAAAAAGGCACTGATTTCCGCACAGGTGGAAATCAAGAAAAGCGACGTATTGAATGTTCCCGGTAAAATTGTCATTGGGGAGCAGGATGATTTCTATGTGGAGAATTATGATCCCATAAAAAATGCAGATGAAGGTTCCGGACGATTTGGGTTTTACAGAATTCTGCATTTTGATTTAAACGGAAATTTCAAGGGCATCATAGGAAGAAAAGGCCAAAGTGAGCTTCCCTTTGACAATATCATGTGGATGGACACGGATAAAGAAGGGGCACTCTGGGTTTTTTACCGGCAATTGGATGAGCTGAATCTGGATATGTATTCAGAGGGAAATATGGTTTTTTCCATGACAGAAAACAAATGCTTTTCGCAATTATACGGAGAACACCAGGAAAAAAACCTCCAGAATGTCTGCGAATATATGTACCCCTTTCCAGATGGTTCCCGTATCCTCCTGGTGGGAAGATCGGAAAAAGAGCCGGAAAAAGATTCCAATGAAAAAGGATATTTATTTCAGTACAGGACTTTTAAATATTATGACATTGAATCCAGAAAAGCGGAAACAATATTTGAAAAAATGAATGATCCGGATGATTTCCCCTTCCTTCCCTATGATGACAATAATATTCTTATTTGGCAAACCCGCTCCCCCAATACCATACGCTTTGCGGTTTATTCCACCGGGGGATCCCTGAAAAATAATCTGGAGATTGAATTCGATGGGTTCATCCATAGCTGGAGGCGGACATATTATACTCTCAAGGGGAATTTTTACAGCATAAGGACATTCAAAGATTCAATCAAAATATATGAGTGGAATTAATAGGAGATAAAATGCAGCCGCAAATCCAAAGGGTAGTTACGCCCCCGGAAGCCAAACTGGTGGATAAGGAAAGCATAGAAACCTACGGAGTGGAATCCCGGTTGTTGATGGGATGGGCGGGGTATTCCGCTTTTACGTATATCCGTAACCAGGGTGACCTGGATGCCGCTGAAAGTGTTCATGTATTTACGGGAACCGGAAATAATTCCGGCGATGGATTTGTCATATCCTGGCATATCATCACATCCACGGAAAAAGAAGTGCATTTCTGGATGATGGATGAACCCAAAACCCCCAATGCTCTTTATTACTATGGGTTATGCCAGAATGCCTCCACCGATTCAGAAAGAATACGCAATAAAATTGTCTTTCATTCGCTACAGGATTTTGTACGGGATGCGGATTCTCTATATTTATCCCGGTCCCTTTTTGTGGATGCCATATTCGGGATTGGGTTTAACAAACCGTTGCGGGAAGAATTGCACCCTTTTGCGGAGAAATATAATCAAACCCAATGCCTCCGGAAATACGCTGTGGATATTCCCAGCGGAGTTTACGCAGATGGCTCCACCTTTTCCCATCCCGTCATGAAGGCGGATGTTTCCATCACCTTTGGAGCGTATAAACCCGGCCATCTGCTGGAGCCGGGGATTCACCAGTGCGGGGAGGTACGGGTGTTCCCCATTGGATTTTATAAAAAGGATCTTCCCCCCAAAAAAGTTTTTACTCCCGTCCCGCTGGACCCGCTCCGGACGCCGGAGGGAAATAAGTACCGTTCCGGGGTGGTGCATATTCTGGGAGGCTCCTCCGGAATGGAGGGGGCGGCCATCCTGTCCGGAGTATCATTCTTGAAGACTGGGGGCGGGCTGGCAAAAATATATTCCACATCCCCGGACATAAAGAAAATTCTGGCCAGCTATCCGCAATTGATGATCCACCAGAGAACGGAAACAGACCTGCTCACAGATTATCTGGACGCCCTGCGGGACACCAAAAAGCCCGCCATCGCGGTGATGGGTCCGGGGCTTAGCGTGGAAAGTATGGATTTCTGGAAGGATCATTTCCTTCCGGAGTTGTTTTCCATCCCCGGACTTATGGCCATTCTGGACGCATCCCTGCTCTCACGACTTTCTGCTTTTGAGGAGCTTATCCGGGGGCGGAAAAACGGAAGTCTGCTTCTGACGCCGCATAAAAAAGAGGCGGAAAGACTCCTTTCCCAAGAAGTACGGAATGTCCGGGATGCGTCTCTGGAAATTGCCCGGCGGTATAATGCATCCGTTTATTTCAAGGGCTATGGCGGACTGGTGATGCTGAAAAATGAGTTTGGAAATCCGGAGGAAATCCCGCTGGAAATATACCTGAATTCCCGCCACTTTGAGCTTTCCACCGGCGGCTCCGGGGATATTTTCACGGGAATGGCTGCATCGTCCATAAACCGTGCAATCCAGAAAGGGAATGGATTTTTCTGGAGTGAGCCGATAATCAATCAAGCATTTAGTATGTATTTTTCCTTTGCCGATGAAACGTTGAGAGAAAATCTGGATTTAGCGAAAAATTCCAGGGACTGGTTTTTTCCGGATATGGGAGCATTATCTCTATGAAATACCACAGTAGATCACCAGAAGAATTGCAACGTCATTTGGAAGAATCCGGAAGATCCCAAAGAAAAATCCGGGTGGGTACCATTATCCTTTTAGTGGACATTGCCGTGATTGTATTGATTGCGATTTTTCTGTTCAATAAAGGAGGAAACAATATGGATTCTTCCATCCGGAATGAAAAAATTGTCCGTGCCACTTCCGATAAAAAATCCTTCTTATGGAAGGAATACCAGATCACATCCACAGTGGATTCCGCTCAGAAAATAATCCGGCTGCACATTGCTTGGAAGGATCCGCAGATACAGAAAACGGAAAAACCCGTGACGCAATTCCAATGGCTGGTCATGGATAAAACCGGCAGTGCAAAGGAAGAATCCATGTTTTCCGGAGAGAGAAACAAAATCATCCCCGGGCAGGAAGCATCCATGGATTTACCCTCCGGGTTTGCCCAGTATTCCACCTATATTATTTTTTTTAATTCTGCCAATGAAGAATTATTCCGATTCCGGGCATATCCATAGGCGGATGTTTCTGGCCGATTGGTTATTTATCAAGCAAATTCCATCCGGTGACTGCGTTCATGGGCCAGGCGGGCGGCTTCAAAATTCAAATCTGTCCGGGGACTTTTCCCAAAATGATTTTCCAGGCCGGCACGGATATCCTCCAGCGTAAGACCCAGATCGGCATGGGCCAGCAATCCCAGAATGGACGTATTAATGATGGGATGATTCTCCCTGCTGATAAGATGGATTTCCCTTGCAATGGATACCAGATCGGCGGCGACGAATTCCACGGATGAAATTTCAGAAAAGAATCGCTCCCGGATGGTTTTCAGGGTGGCCTCATCCGTGGGTGTATTTATCAGAATTTTTGCGTTGTTGTGAAACCGTGCCGATGTGGAGGCACCAAGAGTACTGGCATCCAGAACCATTCCGATGTGGGCTTTTTCAACCTGGGAGCGTTTCCAGATTTTCTGGCCGGATATCCGGCAGTATGCTTCCACTGGTGCACCCCGTCTTTCCGCTCCAAAGCTGGGAAAGCTGAACACGTCCGAATATTTTTCTGAAAAGATGGAAATCTTCGCCAGTATCTGGGAAGATGTCACCGCACCCTGTCCGCCTCTGCCAAAAAATATAATTTCAATCATGACCACCCCACTCAGAAACCCGATTCCGGCATGTCAAGCGGAAGATTGCATGAAAAGCTTGGAAAAATCGGCGGTGTAAAATGGTTTCAGCATTGTGCATATCCATGATATGCAGAATACATTCCGTAAAAACAAACGTCCTTTGAGCATCTGCCATAGTGGAATTGTGCAATCCGCAGAAAGCACCATGGCCCGTCCATGGATCCACGGATGGGAAATATGATGCCACAGGAAATCATTGTCTATCCGGATGTGGATAATAAAATGAAACTCATGTTTATGAAACCAAATCCGGAATGCTGGAATCCCTATTCCCCGGCAAAAATATCGGCCAAATGACGCAAGGCGGAAAAACGCAATGCAGAAATTAGTGGACGAGGCTGTTTAACCGTCCATTAAAACCCGGATTTTCCGTATCGACTCCGGTAAAGCTTTTCCAGATACCGGGTGTTTTTATCCTCTTTTTTTCCGGCACGGATAAAATATGCCCGGATCAACATGTTATGGAGACTGGCAGCAGTGGCATCGGGAATTTTCTGTGCATTTTTTTGCTCCAGAATGAAAGGACTCAGAAGATGGATGGCATCCTCATAACGGGTTTCTGCCAGAAAAATGTCCGCCTTCAGCAGGATTGAGCGGTAAAAATCCGGGGTTTCCGGTGGTATTCTTTTTTGCTCCGCCACTGCCAGTGCCCACTTTGCTTCCGTAAGATTGCCCATGGACAGGGAAAAATTCCCAAAGGTCAGGAACGCTTCGGCAGGGTAGGTACATCGGGTGGATTTTAAATGGAAATGAATATCCTCCATTCGGGTTCCCTCCTGGAAAAGGTTCGCCGGGCATGGATCAATTCCGATGGCGGGATGAATAAGAAGAAGGAATACCAGTAAGGGAAGCAGGCGTTTCATCCTGTTTATATGATCGAACAAACCTCCGATTTTTCCATTCTTTTTATGGGTGGATTATAAATGGGGCGTCCCCTCCCTTTTCTTGCGGACACCGGAAAACCGGCTACCGCTGCATTGACATGGTTTCTATGTGATTATCAGTCTTATTCAATGATTCTAATTGATCCAGCCAATCATTGAATACCGGACACTTTTTCCGCATTGTGTCAACGCCGGTTTTTTCTGCCACAGCAATATTATTGATTGTCTTTCTATAATTCCCATTGGTCAAATAATCCAGCCTTTTTGAAGGAGCGGTATCCGGGCTGTTATTAATGGCTTCCGGTGTTTTAAACTGGTCAAGAATGGAAATGACTTTTTTCCTGTCTATTCCCAGCTCATCAGATAAAACATCCGGATTACTGAACAGTAATGCCTCAAATTCATAGATGGACATATAGGGTATAAAGCGACGGGTTGGATTATATTCCACAAATATTTTGTTCACTTCCTCCGCGGTCGCTTTGTTGATTGTTTCTGCAATTATCCAAGGTTTTGCCCCATTGGGAACAGAATTCTTGCCTGGCCATTCTTTAAGACCGTAAAAATCGACCATGGTAGTAACATAAATATCCTTTCTCTGTTTTAAATAATTTCCAATATCTTTTTTTACTCTGTCAAAGTGAACATCGCCACCTTTTTGACCGGGTTTAGTTACCTGTGTGGCGTGCAGGGTGATATTTTTTTTAGCCAGATATGGCGTCAGAACCTTTTCAATAAAAATCTGTTCTGTCTTTCCTTCTACAATGGCGTACACTTCTACCCAGGGGTTATTCATACACTGGCCCCCCGGGAATAATATTTTTCAGCAAAAGCTCCCCCACAGAATAGTCTTTCAGCCATTCGGAAAATTCTTTTTCTGTAAGATGCTCAAATATACTGGCACCATCTTTGTGCTTTGCTACCAAAATGTTGTCAATGGAAAAGTGATCCAGCAAAGCAGGAGACTGCGTAGCCACTATCACCTGCGTCCACTTGGAAGCCGTCTGAATCAATTCGGCAAGCAATTCAATAGCTGCCGGATGCAGACCCAATTCTGGTTCATCAATGATCAAGGTAGAAGGCGGGTGTGGCTGCAATAACGCAGTGGTCAAAGCAATAAATCGCAACGTTCCATCAGAAAGATGATATGGCTGCATGGGATAGTCAGAGCCTTTTTGCCACCAGCTCAAATTTATCTTTTCCCTTCCGCCAAAAAACTGTGGCTCAAGAATAAAATCATCAAAAAATGGGGCAATCAATCGAACATTATCCACAATATTTTTATAGTCTGCCAAATATTTTTGCTTTAACTTATATAAAAATGGAGCAATATTGGACGCATCTCTGCGTAATCTAACATGATCCTGTACGTTCTCCCAATTACGCATCCCCGTACTGTGGCTCGTATCGTGAACATGGTACACCACCCAGGAGGTAATTGCTTCATAGATTGGCTTGCTGAACCGTGCATCTTTTTTATTTTCTTTTACCTCGGCAACCATTTCCGAATTGCCATCCGGGCGGGGGGAAAGTTCCCACCATCCCGATGTTCCATGTTCATAATACCTTGCTTCGCTGGACAGGTAAAAATGATTTTGCGGAGTTGGCGTCAATGTAACGCGATATCCATGAGAACCAAAGATTAACTCAAAAAATATTTCACTGGTAACCTTGCGACCGTTGTACAACAAATCGCCTGCCCCTCCATTTTCCATCACGTAATCGATCAGTTTGTCATCGATTAAAGAACGCAGCATCGCGAAAAAAGAGATGAGATTACTTTTCCCCGCACCATTCGCTCCAACGATTACGTTAAGACTCCCTAATGGCAAATTGGTAACATCTCGAATGGATTTAAAGCCACGAATAGTAAGTTTATCCAATGAATTGCTCATAGAAAGAAATTTTCACCTTTATGATTGCAATATATTATCAATAGTCCTGCCAGACAAGCACTTTATGGATCGTATTTTATGCGACCTGAAAGAAATCCCCTCCCTGGCGGGAAAACAACCATTTTATTGCTTGCCCGGATGTTTCCAAAATGAGATGAAATATTCAAATAAACACACAGGAGCAAGAATGTTAAAAAAATGGATTATTGCCGGCGTTGCCTCAATGGTTTTACTGTCCGCATGTTCAAAAGACGTGGCCACTTTTAAAGGTGGGAGTATTACCATGGGGGAGCTGGATGCAAAAGCACAAATGGCCCTTCATGAACTAAAGGAAAGAGAGTTTGAAATAAAAAGGGATATGGCATACCAGATGGCTCTGGATAAAATCCTTGCCCTGGAAGCGGAAAAAACCAAAAAAGATAAGAATGTTCTGGTGGATGACTACATTAAAAAAAATTCCCAGCCCATTGATGACATGGTTCTGAAGGGAATTTATGACCAGAACAGATCTCTCTTCAAAGGCTCCTTTACGGAGGAAAAAGACAATATTCAGTTTCAAATTGATCGGCAGCAGAGAGAGGCACTCACCTCCCAGTATTACCGGACACTGTTCGATCAGTACAGTTTCAAGTTTGAACTGGAGGAGCCAGCCGCCCCTGCTGTGAAAATTGAGATTGGGGATGATCCTGTAATTGGAAACAAAGACGCTAAAATTGTCATTGTGGAATTTACCGATTACGAATGCCCGTATTGCCGCAAAATGCAGCCGGATGCAGAGCAGATCAAGAAGGAATACGGCAACAAACTGGCTTGGGTGGTCAAAGATTTTCCGCTGGATTTTCATCCCGCGTCCAAAAAAGCCCATATAGCGGCCAATTGTGCCAAAGCCCAGGGGAAATTTCATGAATATCATACAGAGATTTTCCGCAAAGGGCAGGATGGCAAAATGAGTGCGGATGTCTCACCAGAAAGACTGAATGAAATTGCAAAGAGCATTGGTCTGGATTATGCGGCTTTTACCGCCTGCCTGGAAGATAAAGACGGGAAGATTGCCCAGGAAATTGAGGCCGATATTGAATACGGAGTGGGCATTGGTGTGAGAGGTACCCCCAGTATTTTTATCAACGGAAAAAGGGTAAAATCCTGGCAGTATCCCGTTATGAAAGAAGCCATAGACAAGGAAATGAAATAATTTTGCCAAACCCCATCCAAAAATGGATTCTGGGGATTCTGGCCGCTACGGGAATAATTTTTTCCGTGCCACTCTTTGGGCAGGATCCTGAATCGGCGGATATTCTGGAATTTAAGGGAGGTTCCGTGACATATTTGGAAACGGAACCCATCCTCAAA
Organism: Leptospira biflexa; assembly: GCA_020721865.1. Taxonomy (GTDB): domain Bacteria; phylum Spirochaetota; class Leptospiria; order Turneriellales; family DYLW01; genus DYLW01. The sequence goes on from DYLW01000045.1 coordinate 11,249, forward strand.
TACCGTATGTATACTCTCCGCCAGAATGAATATGAAATGCGTTACGAGGTGGCGGTGCGGCTTTTGAAGAAAAAGCTGTTTGCAGCGGAAGCAAGTGCCCTTGGTGTCTCCGTGGAAAAAATGCTGGACAACTATATCCGGGAGCATTACAAGAAGCCATCGGAAGAGGTGATGAAAGATTACTATAAAATGTACTCTTCTGAGCTGGGAATGCCTTATGAAAAAGCCGTTCCGGTGATACGCCGGGAGCTGGATTTGATCCAGAAAAAAGAGCTGATGCATGAATACTTTAAGACTCTGGTAGAAAAATATGACGTCCATCTGAATATGGAAAGCCCGGTGGAACCCCGGATGGATATTGATCCGGAGGATGACCCGTACTGGGGAAATAACGATGCTCGCGTGGTGGTGGTGGAATTCTCCGATTTTGAATGCCAATACTGCCGCAAAAATCAGACCATCGTCCGCCAGATTGAAGCGGAATACAAAAATAAAATAAAATGGGTATTCAAAGATTTTCCGCTGTCTGTTCATAGACAGTCTCTGAAAGCCCATATTGCCGCAGCCTGTGCAGGAGAACAGGGAAAATATTTTCCTTATCACCGCAAACTATACGACGCGGCACCGGATCTTTCCGATGCGGTTTTTATGAAAATCGCAAAGGATAAAAAGCTGAATATTCCTCAATTCCAGAAATGTCTGGAAGACCCGGATAACAAAAAACTCCAGGAAATCAGTAATGATATTGAATATGGAAGACTCATCGGTCTGAGGGGAACCCCCACTTTGTTTGTCAATGGGAAGATTATTCCGGGAATGATTTCGCATGAAGATTTGAAGAAAATCATTGATGAGGAATTGGAGCACACAGAGAAAAAATGATAATTACAATTTTGGGAAGTGGAACTTCCACCGGAGTTCCCGTTCTGGGCTGCGGTTGCGGGGTGTGTCAATCCGAAGATCCACGGGATAAGCGAACCCGCTCCAGCATTCTCATTGAAAATCCGGAAAACGGGAAAAAAATTCTGGTGGATACCGGACCCGATGTGCGGTTCCAATTGATGCGGGAAAACGTAAAGGATCTGGATGCCGTTTTATATACTCATTTTCATTATGACCACCTGGGGGGACTGGATGATCTTAGGCCCATTTCCAAACGCCGGGAGTGCCCTCTGGAATGCTATTCCAATTTTCAGACTCTGAGGGACATAACAAAAAGATATCCATATCTGAAATTTTACCGGAAATACCAGAATCTCCCTCGTCTGGATATGAAGATTTTTCGCGTGAATCCGGGAAAGGGAAAAGACGCGGGCATCCCGTATTACCGGGAATTTTCTCTGGCCGGATTCTCCGTGCAGCCCGTTAAGATGGTGCATGTTCCCCGAGCCGATATTTTTTCCACAGGATTTGTCTTTGATAAACGGTTTGCATATCTCACGGATTTTGTCTCCATCTATCCTGCCGATGAAAGATTTCTCTATAATCTGGAATTAATGATTATAGGGGCACCTTTCTGGGAGAGGGATTATTTTTCCCACATAAAAATAACGGATGCCATTGGGCTCATGAAAAAATTTCAACCCCGGAAAGTGCTCATTACTCACCTCTCTCATGAATTCACACATCGGCAATGGGAAGAGAAAATGCCCTCTCCCATGACCCCAGCCTATGACGGCTTACGGCTGGAAATCTGAATTCCGGGGACGCTATTTAATTTTCCTGATATATAATTCTTTACATACTTTTGCTACCGCATTTTTTTCCGCGTCTATAATTTCGCAGTGATACTTCCGGGTTGTTTTTTTCTTTTTATTCACTTCCATCCTGATGTGCTCAATTTCCTCCGGGGAAATATGGAAATGGACAGTCAGCTCCGTGGTGCCGGGGCGGAGAAATTCAATTTTCGCAGATTTGTCCCATACCATATAATCTTCCCCCAGGTTCTCCATGAGGATAAACATGTAAAAGGGATCGGTCATGGAATATATGGAGCCGCCAAATTGGGTACCCACGTAGTTGGTGTTGGACGGAACCAGCGGCATTCGAACTGTTATGTTCCAGGGATCGATGATTTTGGGAAAGATGGAGGCTCCGGTATACGGCCCAAAAAAATGAAATGCACCTTCCATGGTGTAATTCTTCCGGAGGCATTCCCAGAGCGGGTTTTTCCCATATTCCAGCCGGCTTTTTTTGGGTTGCGGGGCTTTTTTTTCCATGGATTATTTTTTCCTCCGGTTTCTCCGGGCAAGCCCATTTTTGGGGGATGTAGCGAAGCCCCGGCGGGGTTAATTTTTTGGCTAAATTAAATTGCACGCATGTTGACAAAAAAAAATATTTCCCATGAAGGATGTCATCCAACTGACCCGCTATTCCACAGGCTCCGGATGCGGGTGCAAATTATCTCCCGCCACCTTGGATACAATTCTCAAGGGGACATTTACTTTTCCGGATGCGGACAAGCTGATTGTGGGAAATTCCACCCATGACGACGCTGCCGTTTATGACATGGGCAATAACCAGTACCTTATTTTCACCACGGATTTTTTTACCCCCATTGTGGATGACCCGTTCGATTTTGGTTATATTGCTGCGGTTAATGCCATTAATGACGTCTATGCGATGGGCGGAAAACCCATTCTGGCCGTGGCCATTCTGGGATGGCCCATCAACCGTTTGAAAGCAGAAGAAGCACGCCGGGTTGTGGAAGGTGGCCGGGTAGCGTGTAAAGACGCGGGGATTCCGCTGGCCGGTGGCCACAGCATCGAGAACCCGGAACCCATCTTTGGTCTTGCGGTGAACGGCCTTGTGGAACCCGCCCATCTCCGTACCAACACATCGGCCCAAGCGGGAGATCTGCTGTTTTTAACAAAATCTCTGGGATCCGGACTTTTGGCCACAGCGGAGAAAAATGTCACCCTCCGGAAAGAGGACAAAGGTGTAGCTGCTGCAGAAATGAAAAAACTGAATCTCCTGGGGATGGAGCTGGGAAAAATCCCGGCAGTGCACGCTCTCACGGATGTCACCGGCTTTGGTCTCCTGGGACATTTACTGGAGATATGCCAGAATTCCGATGTGGCGGCGGAGCTGGATTATGGAAAAATCCATCAATTGACCGATCTTGCATATTATGTCGCGAATGGAAGTATTGCCGGAGGACTCACCCGGAATCTGGAAAGCTACGGTGGGGAAATCTCCCCAATACCAGAACCGGCTCTGTCCATTCTGGCGGATCCACAGACTGCGGGCGGACTTCTCTTCACGGTGGATCCTTTGGAAGAGGCAAATATTGTTGCTCTTATGAAAAAATACGGTCTGGAAAAACACATCCAGCCGATTGGGAAAATCACGGAGCGGGCAAAAGGAAAAAAAGGTACCGTCCGGATTACCGTCCGAGGAGTGGAGAGTATGTCTGGCAGAACGTTCGCTATGCTGGATCCGCAGAAATATTCGGAAAGGCTCTATGCGGAACCCGTACAAAGTAAAGTGTTTCCCGGAGCCCGTGCGGATTGTTCCAACCCCATTCCGGCAAAAGGTTCCTGGAAAGAAATGCGGCAGATGATGTCTGCATTTTTTGCCGATCTGTGGAAAAACCGCAAACGACTGCGGAAACAAACTTGGATTCAAAAATTTGCAGCAAAAAAAGGGTATTCCGTAAATCCCCATCTGATGTTCCAATACAACCTCCGTCTGTGGCTTTTGGAGTCAGAGGACGCATTTGGAAAAAGATATTGCCCCTGTTTTGAACCCTGCAATCTGGAAGAAATTAATCGAAAAATGATGTGTCCCTGTGAATACATCGATGCGGATATTAAAGACAAGGGAACCTGCCATTGTACCCTGTTTGGGCGAAAAGATCTGAGCAAGGAAGGCTGGAAAGAAGCAGAAGCACGATTGATGCGGGAATACCGCGTGGAATTGAAAAAGACGCTGGATGTACTGGATACCTCCCACATGCCACTGGATCGCCACCGTGGTCTCAAAGTCCCGGACTCCTACCATCTGACCAAACGGGGAATTTCCCTTTATGGACTCCCCTTGCAGGTTTACACAGAAACGGCGTTTGAGGCGGAAAACCTGCGTAAATGGGCTGCGTACAAAGGGTGGGAAACCCAGGTACGGGATTATGATCTGCGTCCGGGGTTTCTGGTGACCATATCCCCAGGCGGGTGACGACCCGTGGGGACGCCTGCGTTTATCCACGGGCAGGTCCCGGGAAGAAAAATTTTTATTTGTAAATGAACGCATTGTCCGGGTGGAAGAAGAACTCAAACACCAGCGGGATATCTTAATTGATCTGAAAAAAGAAGTGAATTACCGTTTTGAAATGGTGGACAAGCGTTTTGTGCTCATGCAATGGCTTATTATGGTTGGCTTTGTGACCCTGGGTACTCTGGTTTCCGTCATCAAAATATTCGGGTAGGGAATTTTCATCGTCCTTGGGTTTTTTAGGAAGACAGTCGCATTAATAATATAAATTGGGACAACAATGGAAAAAGAAGAACGTATCTCCGGGTTCAGAAAATGGAGCCCATTCTTAATCGGAAGTTATATTCTGCTGGCCGCAGTCAGATTTGCCTCTCCCGATGTGTATACCTTTCAGAAAAAAACCGTTTTTGCTCCCCAGATTGGTGGATACTGCGAACCGGATGAAAGCATTCTGGATGCGATGGGACAGACGGAGATTTCCGGCGATGGCATGGAGCATCTGCGATTTCTGGAATCTGAATTTTTTCTGACTGCCCGTTATTTTGCCGTTTCTGTGGTGGATCCCGTGAGCGGTTTTTCCTTCCACTGGAATCCGGATATTCCGTTCCATGCCGCCAGCACGTACAAGGCTCCCCTGCTGGCCGCCTCATTCTACATTGGCCAGAAGAAACCAGCTCTTCTGGGGAAAAAACTATATGTCCACAATTCCTTCCGCAGTATCTATGATTATTCCATCTATGAAATTCCCGGAGTAAAGGATTCTGTGGGCAGGGCGGGAAACTATCTTTACCAAAAAAAAACGATATCCTTTCTTTTGGATCAAATGTCTCGCTACAGCGATAATCTGGCCACGAATCTGGTGGTGGACGCCATCACGGTGGATTCCTGTAACAAAGTGTTGGCCGGCTGGGGAATGGGCGGCCTGAAAATCCGCCGTGGGGTTTATGATATCACCGCACACCGGAACTGCATTGATAACCAGATCACATCGGGTTCGCTAGTGGAATTTTACCGATTCGTTTACACCGGTCAGAAGCTATATCCGTCCACCCGAAGGAAAATCATGAAAATACTCACGTCCACATATCATCGTGAACGTTTGCCGGCCTTGCTGCCCAAAAATGTGAAAGTGGCAAATAAACCGGGGAGGATTGACACAGTGAACCATGATGCGGGAATTGTCTTTCCGCCCGATGGAAAGCCATATTATATCGCTATTCTCACAGGATTTTATTCTGATCTGGAAAAATCCAATGAGTCCATCGCGAAGACATCGCTTTATTTCTATGAAAAAGTAATGGAACACCGGAAACAACCCCGGAAAAAATAGATTTCAGAAAGGATTTTTCTCACCAATAAAAAAAGTTTCCAGTCCCCATTGCGAGCGGACAAATTCCATCAGGTTTGTCACCCCAATCTCTTCGCTTTTGTTATGCCCCACGGCGGAAAATATCACACCGGCCTCCCGGGCCATCGCATACACCCATTCTGTGGATTCTCCGGATATGAACGCATGGCATCCAGCAGCAATGGCTTTTTCAAAATAGGAATAACCCGCACCGGAAACAATGCCCACTTTTTGTATTCCCCTATTTCCGGATTTTATTTCCTCCGGGATAATGTGTATGGCATTGTTTCCGTAAACAGAATCCACAAGCCGGCAATAGGATTCCACGGAAATTTCCGCCGGAAGCTCCCCCATAAAACCGATGTCTGCCAGTCTTTCCGGATTCTCCGCCCCCATCCGGCGGAGCACTGGTGCGTTATTTCCCAGCTCCGGATGGGCGTCCAGCGGCAGATGGTATGCGTACAAATGAATACCGGAAGTCATCAGGGTGGAAATTTTCAATGCCAGAGATCCCCGCAGTGGCTGGACGTTTTTCCAGAAAAGCCCGTGGTGCACCAGAAGAGCGTCCGCTTCTTGGGATGCTGCTTTTTGAATCACATCCAGAGACGAGGAAACCGCAAAGGCCATTTTCCGGATTTCTGGTTTCCCCACTGCTTCCACCTGGATTCCGTTGGGGCCATAATCCGCAAATTCCGGGGCAGAAAGAATTCCGTCCAAGTGCTTTTCTAGAGTTAAAAAATCCATCGGCGGTTTATCCGTTTTCCTTTATCCGGTAATCCTCATACAATTCCCGGGTGGTTTTTTCATTGTATGAGCAAGCAGAATCGCTTCCAGGAACAGCACCAATAAGCTGGGATGTACGGGGAATGACTTCCGTTATCCAGAGAATGGTGGCTATCACGAATAGGCTGGCTGCATAACTCTGTGCTTTATTCAGCCCCATGGGAAAAAGGATCACCAATCCTCCGTGCCACAAAAAGAATGATCAATAATTTTCTTTTCATGAGAGTGACTAAAATAATGGGTCAACGACACAAGTATTTTATTTTGCAACCATATTCTTTTTTTCTTGACAAATCAAACTGTTTTTATTGCATCCGATATGCCTATAGCCACAAAAAAACCACCCAGCCACGTAAAGACCACCAAGCCGGTAAAAAAGAAATCCGGCATGGAGGGGATGGGTGCATCCCTGGATGATAAATTCTTTGCTTTGTATGAGCGCATTATCCGTGTGGAGGAAGAGCTTTCCCACCAGCGGGAGATGCTGATTTTCATACAGCAGAGCGTTGATAAACGCTTTGAAGCCATGGATAAACGTTTTGAAACCATGGATAAACGTTTTGAAGATATGCAGAGGTATATGGACAAACGGTTTGAGGATATGCAGAGGTACATGGACAAACGGTTTTCCACGTTGCAATGGCTCATTGGGTTGGGATTTTCTTTGCTGGCTATTGTCATCGCCATTATGCGGGTTTTATGAGTCTATGCAGATGACGGGGCAGGGATGTCTAATTCACGAAACTGTCCCCGAAGATTTGCCCCCAAAATCATCACAAAAAAGATAAAATTACTTGCGATTCTGAACGCCCATATTAATCTATCACTATGTGGGTAGCTGTGGATGCAATGAGCGGGGACAACGGAACTGACCCCATGGTTTTGGGTTCTATAATGGCCGTCAAGGATTTTGGTGCAAAGGTGATCCTTGTGGGGGATAAAACAATACTGGAAAAAGAATTATCCAGACACCGGTATCCCAAGGATCAGATAAAAATCCAGCACGCGTCAGAAGTGATTACAATGGAGGATTCCCCCGGAAAAGCTATTAGGGCCAAAAAAGATGCATCCGTTGTTGTTGCTGCCAAGTTAGTGCGGGATTCCGAAGCGATTGGGTTTTTTTCACCGGGAAACACCGGAGCGTCCATGGCGGCGGCTCTGAGTGTTCTGGGACGGTTGGACGGAGTTATGAGACCAGCAATTGCAGCCCCAATCCCCAGGGAAGACGGGCATGCCACTGTCCTCATTGATGCCGGTGCCAATGTGGATTCCAAGCCAGATTATCTGGTCCAATTTGCCATCATGGGAGAAGTTTATTCCAGGGAAATCCTGGGCACCATCAATCCCAAGGTGGGAATTTTATCTAATGGGGAAGAAGACAAAAAAGGGAATGAACTGACCAAGGCTGTTTTCCAAAGACTGGAAAAATTGCCCTATGACTTTGTGGGGAACATTGAAGGAAGAGATTTATTTAACGGAAAAGCGGATGTGGTCACCACGGACGGTTTTACTGGAAATATCGCTCTCAAATCCATTGAAGGGTGTGCACGGGTAATATTCAAAACATTGAAAGAAGGAATACTGGAATCTAATTTGGCAAAAACCGGGGCATTGCTCCTGAAACCCACATTCAAAGCGGTAAAATCCCGTATGGATGACGCTTCGTACGGTGGGGCACCACTTCTGGGAGTGAACGGGATTACCATCATTGGGCATGGTTCCAGTACTTTCTGGGCAGTCCGCAACGGCATCCGGGTTACTCTGGAATTTGCCCAGAATGATGTTACGTTGAGAATCAAAGAAAATATAAAGCGGTTAACGTAATTCCCGCGTTAAAGTATTTTTATATTTTCTTCTTCATCTCATCAATAGCACGTTGCAGCTGTATATCCATTTCCAGATCAAACACAGGCCGCTTATGGGTGTTATAATACTCATTTTTAAAGATGATTTTAGCTCCCAGTTCTGACAGAGGGAATTTCTTTTCTTCCAGATAATTCCTGAATTTTTTCAGATTTTCCGGTGAATACTCAATGGGCTTTACAAAAAACTTCTCGATTAATTTTTGATTATGCAACTCTCTAAAATTGTTTTTATCTGAATCCGGGAGCTCATATTGTTTCACTTCAATATCGGGCTGAATCCCAATCTTATGGATACAGACGCCGCTGGGAGTATAATATTTCTGTACAGTCAGAAGAATGGCATAGTTATAATTCAGCCGGATTTCATTCTGTACGGAGCCTTTCCCGAAGGTTTTTGTCCCTATGAATATTCCTCTTTTATGGTCTTTTACCGCACCGGTGACAATCTCGCTGGCGGAAGCTGACCCCTCATTGGCCAGGATGATCAATGGTTCATTCGTGAAAATGGCATTAGCGGGCGATGCAGAAAGAACACGGTTTTCGCTTTCTACTCTTCCTTTTGTGGAAACAATCACACCCTCTTTAATGAAAAAATTGGAAATGGCATGAGCTGCCGTCAGATAACCACCGGGATTCCAGCGTAGGTCAAAAATAATCCCTTTCACCTTTTTTTTCTTAAATTCCAGCAGTTCCTTTTTCACTTCCTCTGCGGAATTTTGGGAAAACTGCTTTAATCTTAAATATCCAATATTACCCGGCTGGATTATTTCTGCCGATACATACTTGATTTTGATGATTGCCCGGACAATATTGAAGTATAAAGCATCATCATATCCATCCCTGGCCACCGTTATATTCACGGATGTCCCGGGTTTTCCCCGCAGAATACTGACGGCATCATTCAATGCCATATTTTTGGTGGATTTCTTATCGATTTCAATTATTTTATCCCCGGGTTTCAATCCGGCACGCATGGCAGGGGTCCCTTCAATGGGGGATACCACGGTCAGATAGTTTTCCCGCTGGGATATTTCAATTCCCAGCCCGCCGAATTCTCCCACGGTCTCCACTTTGAATTCGTTGTATGCTTCCGGCCGCAGAAAGCGGGTATGATCATCATCCAGTGCCTTTACCATCCCTTCAATGGCCCCGATCATCAGTTTCTGGTTGCTGACCTCTTCCACGTGATTTGTTTTTATGTAGTAGAATACCGTGTTGAATAATTCCTGGAGTCCGGGCAGAGATATTTCTTTTTCCTGGTCTTTTCCGGATATCTGCCCGTATGCACCGATGATAATTAAAAATGCCCCAATGATGATATACGAATACTGTTTAATATGTTTCATTTTGTCTCCATTAGAATTACTCTTTCAGTATTTGTTATGACTATGGGCGGTCAAGGATAATTTAATGGCGATGGCCGGATCCAATATTTTGGTGCTGTGCACCAGAATCTTCGAAAAGAATGCCCGCGACCTTTCAGGGGTGACCCATGGCGGATAACCATCCGGAC
>DYLW01000046.1 GCA_020721865.1 Leptospira biflexa
GCACGGAATCATCCAATAGAGGGTCATACGGTGCGGGATGGGCTTCCCCCCGCCGGGTGACGTCCCTATTATGTCCCATCCGGCGGCGGTGTGGGGGGTGTCCCCGGTGGCGTCCGCCGAAGAGACGCCCGGTGACTGGGTAGCCCGCGGAGCGGGCGAATTGAAGCCGGGAGTCTCTACTCAGCGAGGGCAACCCGGAAACCGGAATCGTGGTCCCTGAAGTTACGGACGGTCCAGACGCGGTCCGCTGATCCCGAATCGAGGAACCACGAACCCCCACGCCGAGGAGCCCACTCGCAGTCCCCACTGGTCCAGGGAGTTCCGTCCGTGGGGGCACCGTTGTAGGAATCATTGCCGCAGTCCTGCACCCACTCTCGCACATTGCCACTCATATCGTACAGACCAAAAGCGTTCGGTTTTTTCTGTCCCACCGGATGGGGCGTATCCCCGGAATTCTCTTCAAACCAGGCATAGTCCCCATCCACCGTATCTCCCCAATAATACTTTGTCCGCGTGCCCGCACGGGCAGCGTACTCCCACTGGGCTTCACTGGGAAGGTGTATTTTTGTTTTATACCGGGCATTGAATTTTTTTATGAACTCCTGGGCGTCATACCAGCTCACACCTTCCACCGGACAGTTTCCACCGCAATTATAGAAACCGCTGGGGTTTTTTCCCATGATGTCTGTATACTGTTTCTGGGTGATCTCATACTTGGCCATATAGAAAGGTTTCACGCATACCCGGTGCACCGGTTTCGAATACCAATCCTCGGAGCCCATCAGATAGCAGCCACCCGGAATACGCACAAATGTTATCCCGCCCACGGTATAACCCAACAGTCTGGCAACCTCATCATAGCGATTCTGCAGAGTAGCGGTGGCAAACGCGGAGCCGTTCAGGGCTTCCCCGGCCTGCTTTGTCAGGTTGCGGGCTTCGTTTGCATTGTCCTTAAAATTCATATATTCCGCCCGGTCCAGGAGGGAATTCACCTTATTGGCCAGCCAGCTTGTGCCGGTCTTCCGGGTAGCGACAATCTTTTTATCAATCCTCCCAACAGCTTTGTTCTTTTCTGCGGTGGGGAAAATACTGCCGGCTTCCTGTTTGGCCAGAGTATAGTATTGCATGGCCGTCTCAAAGCGGTATTCGGAATAGGCCCTGTCCCCAATCTGCTCATTGGCCACGGTGATCGCAATCCAGAGTTTGCTCTTCCGGGAGGAAAGTGCATTTTTGATCCCGCCCATTTTATTCTGATAACGCGAGGGAACCCCGTTCACTCTGGATTCCAATTGGCCATATCCAGAGAGGCGTTCTTTTAAAAAAGCCACATCCGGATTCTGTTTTCCCTTCAGTATCCCGTCTTCTTTTTCAATTTCCGCCTTGTACTGCATCACGTATGTGGCACCAATCCGTTCGTGGACGGAATTGGTAAATTTCACAATCTGCCTTTTTTTATCCGCTGTGAGCTTGTTCTGGATGCGTTCCAGAATGGCTTCATACTCCCCCCGTGCGGAGGAAAAACTGCCTTTGTTATACAGGGCGTCCCCTTTTTCAATGAGACTTTTTCCATAGTCAATGATCTGGGAAATAATATTATCGCTGGATTTGAATTCCAGAATGGAAATATCCAGACCGGACACCTTGCCCGTGTCAATGCCCTCTATGTCCACATTCGTGTTGAAACTCTCATCGGCCTTTTTGATGGCATACCGGGGATTGATCAGCTTGATCCCCGCTTCCCGCAAATAGTGGTTGATTTTGCTCTCATAAAATGTCTCGTTTACCATGGAAAATGTACGGATGGTCAGTGTCCTGGGATTACGCTCCAGAGTGAACGCAGACAAAACCAGCTTGCCCCCTGTTTTCTGGATGTTGCCGTAAATCACCAGATTGGCGTCAATGGCCTCTGCGATCTGCGTCATACAGGCCTCGTCGCTACATCCGGACTGTTGCAGTTTCTCCGCCTGCTTATACATCACCCGGATGTCGTCATCACTTACAATCTGGTATTTCTGGCCGTAATTCTCAAAAATGGAGAGCTTGATTTTATCCCGCACATTCTTCCCCATTGTCCCTGGCAAACCGGCCCCGGCCTTGAAATCCGCTATGTAAAGTTTATTCCCGCTTTTGGCATCCGCACCGTCCACCGCATCCTTGCCGGAAAAAAACACCAGAGCCGTTCCCACCGCAAAAACCATTGGTAGCCATAAAATCCCCCGCCGATTTTTCCCCATAATTTTTGCATAATTCCCTGATTTTGCTATATTTCTGAATAGTTCCATTCTTCTCTCCGCGATTGTTTCCCCCCCGGAACGTCCATCCTCCGGGGCTTTATGGTTACGATCAAATAGGGAAAATCACACGAAAAGCAGTTTTTTGGGGAGGGTTTATGCAACCCGTATAGAGTTCTGACCCCATAATGCCGATTTGTATTGTTATAAAGACGGTTGGAAATGGGGGACGAATGCACCAATACCATTGGGGAATGCGAAAACGACGCATTTGTCGTCATTATTAATAAGAATTAATACAAAAAAAGAATAGTGGCTGAAAACTGCTTTTTTTTGGAAATAAAAAACCTTTTGCATTTGGCTTTACGCAGTGCATAAAAGCCGGAGACTGTCCGTAGACTTGGGATTGGATAAACAATCCTATATGGGAAAATACAATAAAATGCAAAAGAATATTAATAAACCAACCCAAAGGAAGAGGAAATGCCCCGCTTTTGGGGAGGTCTGTTGTTAGAAGCAACCGATATTCAATTTCTTGAAGGAAAGAAATCCGTGAGCCTGCGGATCAATCCTGCATCCCGCATTCGCATTACCGGTACTTCCGGATCGGGAAAGTCCACATTGTTAAAAATACTGGCGGGATTAAAACAACCGCTTGCCGGAAAACTGAATCGGCAGCAAAATATCCGGCAGGGATATGTTCCGCAGGAAATGCCACCACTGTATCTGCCATCCATGCGAGTTTTTATAAAAGAAATAATGTCATATTCTGCACATAAAAATAATATGCAGGAAATACATCGTCTTTTCCAGAACGAAATGGAATTCTGGCAATTGCAGGAGTCACTGTTAGACTCCCGCCTGGATTCTTTAAGCGGAGGAGAAAAACAGCGTTTTTTAATCAGTATTGCCCTGTCCCTGGATCCCCAGATTCTTTTTCTGGATGAGCCCACCTCTGCATTGCCAGCCAAATTAAAACAAAAGGTGTGCGATAGAATCTGCTCCCTGACTATACCATTTATTCTGGTATCCCACGATTTGGTGTGGAATAATTGCATGCTTGAGGAGATTTCTCTTGGAGAATGAATATCTGCCCATTGGCTATGCTGAATTGTCTCTCATGGGGCTGCCATTGATTATGTTGCTTGTTTTGTATGTCCATCTTGGTATTGCAGTTGTTCGCAAAATCCTCCGTTCTGTTTTCCAGATGGTGATACAGCTTACAGTGGCGGGAGCCGCTCTGCTCACTCTGTTTCGCTGGAACGAGCCTTGGCTCAATTTTGCCATTTTTATTGCCATGGTGTTATTTGCAGCCCATTCGGTGAGTTCGTCTGCATCTCTCCCTTTGCGTCGGTATGGGCCAGGCCTTGTGGCCGGCATGTTTTTATCCGTGTTCCCTCTGGGTTTGTTCACTGCCCAGGTTGTGCTGCATTCGCCGCAATTTATGGATATACGCTATTTCACAGTTCTCTCTGGAATGATTCTCGGAAATATGCTGCGGTCTGCCGTAGTTGCCCACAGCCATTTTTTTAAGGAACTTAAAAATTCCCCCGGATCGATAGAGTACCGCCTTTCGCTGGGAGCAGCACCCTGGGAGGCCGTGAAGTCTTTGTTCGCCCGTTCGCTCATGGCTTCCATGGAGCCCCAGCTTGCCTCCATGATGACGACAGGCATTGTATTTCTTCCGGGCATGATGACGGGTCAAATTCTCTCCGGCATTTCTCCCATTGAGGCGGTTCGGTACCAGATATTGATTATGCTTCTCATCTTTTCTGGTGCCGGTTTTGGCGGAGCGTTGTCTTTATATTTTTCCTGGAAAGTTTCATTGCACACGGCGGGAAAGCCCTAAAAAGCGATATGCAGCGGACGAAGTTGAAAGTGGCGGTGAATTCCACTTTCCCTTGGAAAAATTCATATATTCCGTACAATTAAAGATATAAAGTATCATAATAGTCACCGAAAATAAGGTTATGCGAGTGTTTTTATTTATATAACACTTTTTGGGTATAGTACAGATTCCGATGAATTAAACCGGGTCAGAAAAATTACACCGCATCCAGAAACGAAAAATCTATCTCCAGGCCGGGTAACGTGGGAACAGAAACCACATCCGTGCTGGTGTATACATGGGCAGTGTTATATTTTCCTTGTTCATTTAACAGGAATACCTGAACAATTTTATCATAAGGGTGAACAATCCAGTACTCCCGCACGCCAGATTTTTCATAGAGTTCCAACTTAGTGGTTAAATCTTTTTTGGCCGTATGGGGAGATAAAATTTCCGCAATAAAATCCGGTGCTCCGCGTGCTCCTTTTTCGTCCAATTTGGATTTGTCGCAGAATACAGAAATATCGGGCTGGACCACGGTACCAATCTCATCATCCGATTCATCTTTCTCCGGCAATCGCACATCGAACGGGGCAAGATAAACCTTGCATTGGTTTCCCTCTAAAAAACCATAAATGGCATGAAATATTTTGGCTACGATTTCCTGGTGCTTGCGGGACGGGGCAGGGCTCATATTGTACGCCACACCGTCGATGAGTTCCCATCGTTCATTGTCATCCCACTGGATATAATCCCCGTAGGTAAAGAGTTTCTCTGATTTAACGACAACGGCCATGCGTCATTTTATATCTTGTGGGACATAGTGCAATTCTTTTTTGGATTTTACCGATCGTAAAAACTTACATCCGGTTTCCATCCGGTTTCCATCCGGGGATCATTTTTTGTAGCAGGCGGTATGTCTGGTAAACGGGTAATCCCACTACGTTGAAGAAATCCCCGTCTATTTTTTTTATGAAAAAGGCTGCGGCGTGCTGGATGCCAAAGCCTCCGGCCATGTCCAGAATCTCCGGGCTATGAACATACTCCATTATTTCTTCCTCCGGGATTTTTCTAAAATGGACGATGGTTTTTTCCACGCAAAAATCCATGGATGAATACTGGGAAGAATAGACCCCCACTGCGGTATACACCCGAATCCGGTGTCCGGAAAAATCGGCCAGCATGCGACAGGCATCCTCCGTGTTCCCGGGTTTTCCATACGTCCTATGCTTATAATAGACAATGGTATCCGCGGCCACCACGGTATATGGTTCCGCCCATAACCCCAGGGGGACAGACCGGAGTTTACCCTCTGTAATATTTTTCACCATTCTGACTGGATTTTTCACCCGTTGAGCTTCCGCTTCGGAGAAGCTGTGAGGGATGACAGTAAATTCCCGGGAAAAAAAATTCCGGAAAATTTCCTGCCTTCGGGGAGATCCAGTGGCCAGATAAAATTTCATGGAATTTGCATGGCCTCCGCTCACCGTGCGTAAAGGAGAAAAATTCTTTACGGTAAAGCTTCATTACCGGTTATAACATATGCAGATATACAATTTTGGTACCAATCATAAATATCTGGAAGTGGATAAGAGAGAGAAAATATCATTTGCAGAGAATGAGATCATTCCCGCTATCCAGTTTTTAACCCGGATTGATGGAATCTGTGAAGCTGCCGTTATTTCCACCTGTAACCGGGTGGAGTTTCTTCTGGTTCTGAGAAAAGAGATGGATGTTTTTGCTATTCTGAGGGACTTTTTAATAAAATTCAAGAAAACGGATATACTACCCTGGAGGGATAGTTTTTATCTCATGAACGGAGAAGAAGCCATCCGCCATACATTCCGGGTGGCCACCAGTATTGATTCCATGGTGGTGGGGGAAGCGGATATTCTGCACCAGATAAAGGATGCGTATCGTCAATTGCAGGAGTCCTTTCCAAATTTTATTGTTTTGGACAGGCTGGTTCATGCCGCCGTAAACACCGGGAAACGGGCACGGAGCGAAACATCCATTGGGGCAGGCAAGGTATCTGTTTCCTCTGCATCGGTGGATTTTATCGTCCAGAAGACGGGGGATCTGTCCGGAAAGAAAATTCTGGTGATGGGAGCCGGGAAAATGGGATCTTCCCTCTGCCGTTATTTACAGAAGAGCGGGGCAACGGATATCACCATCGTGAACCGGAGTCCGGAGAAAGCCAGGAAGATCGCCAAAGAATTGAATATCCAATACGGAGAGTTTGAACATTATCCTCTTTATTTGACCTCCTGCGATGTCGCTGTCGTCTCCATCCACTATGAGGGGTATCTTCTGGATCGAGGGTTTTTGGATACGCTGGACAAATCCCGGGAAAAGGAAATACATATTCTGGACATCAGCGTGCCCCGGGTGGTGGAAGAAACTTCCGGTGGAAAAGTCCGGGTCTTTGATATAGAATCCCTATCCAGCGTGATCCAGGATGGAGAGAAGTCCAGGCTGAATTCCATTATACAGGTAAACCGTATTATTGAAGAAAATCTGAAGAAATTTTCCCGCTGGACGGAAGAGTTGATCATCCTTCCGGCCATCATTGAACTTCGGCAAAGGGGAAGCGAAATTATTGAGAACACTTTAAAGAAAAAAGGTAAAAATATCCCGCCGGAATACCACCAGGAAATGGAAGAAATATCCCTGTCCATTCTGAACCGGTTAATGCAGACTCCCATCGAATTTCTGCGGGAGAAAGTGGTCACGGAAAAAAAGACAGAATACCTGGGTTATTTCCAGCAGTTTTTCCGGCTCATTCGGGAAGAGGATCCCATGCTCAGCTTCCGGAAAAGACGGGGTGATTTGAAAATTGTCTTCCCCGGAGAAACCCCCGCATCCGAAGAAAAGTCCCATCGATCCGGGTCCTGAAATGTCCGGAGTAATCAGAATCGGGACCAGAACCAGTCCTCTTGCTTTATACCAGACAGAAATGGTTGCCCGGATTATTGGCCGGACAATTCCGGTGGAGATTGTGAAAATCAAAACCAAAGGGGATGTGGTCCTTGACCGCCCGCTACACTCTATTCTGGATAAGGGGTTGTTTACCAAAGAGCTGGAAAAGGCCATTCTGGAGGGAGAAATTGATATAGCCGTTCATAGTTTAAAAGATGTCCCCACGGCCATTCCGGATGGTTTGGCCCTTCTGGCCTATCCTCTGGAAGAATCCCCGGCGGATGCTCTGCTCACACCGCACGGGAGTCTGGATTCCATTCCATCGGGAGGGAAAGTGGCCACCGGCAGTCTCAGGAGAAAAGCCCAGCTTCTCCATCTACGGCCGGATCTGGAAATTATCGATATTCGGGGCAATGTGCAGACCCGTCTGGAAAAATATAAAAAAAACCAGTACGATGGTCTGGTTCTGGCCTATGCCGGTTTAAAAAGGCTGGGACTGGAAAAAGAGGTTGCCCAGATTTTTCCAGAGGAGATGATGATTCCGGCTGTGGGGCAGGGGATCATCGCAGTGGAAGGACGCCGGGAGGATGCCCTTCTGGGTGTTTGGATAAATAATAATCCGCTGGTGACGAGGATAAAAGCGGAAATTACCCGGGGATTTCTGGCTGCCATAGAAGGAGGATGCTCCATTCCGGCGGGATGCCATGTCCGGATAGACCCATCGAACAGGGAATTTACAGCCACAGCTTTTATGAGCTCGGTCGATGGAAAAAGACCCGTGAAGGATAGCATCTCCGGTAAAATAGCGGACGGAGAGAATTTTTCCGCCTATGGAAAAGCACTGGGAGAAAAAATTCTCCGGGGTGGGGGCTACCAGATTCTGCGGGAATGGAAACCATGAAAAATGTCCTGATAACTTCCCGGATTCCGCATAGGACAAAGCTACAATACCGGGAAAAAGGTCTCCGGGTTGCGGGAATTCCGTTGATCGCTATAAAAACAAAATACGATGGGGAAACCAAAGCGGAGATAAACCGCTTTGCTCTGGAATGCGACCGGGTGGTTTTTTCCTCCCGATGGTCGGTGGAATCCTTTTTTACGGTGATGACCCCGGAAACGATGACAATTTTTCGGCAAAAAGTGCAAGAGAAAAAAGTGCTTCTTTTTGCTATTGGTGAAAAAACATCGGAGTGGATAAACCATTTTCTGAATGCGGATGTCCTCCTGCCGGAAAAATTCCATTCCGGATCGTTAAAAGCACTGTTAGAATCCAATAGGGAGGAATATGTCCTCCATCATTGTTTCCTCTTCCCCAAATCCAGCATCGGATCGCAGGAAATTCCCCGCTGGGTGGAGGAAAACGCTGGATCGGCTAAAGTAATCATAACCTATGATACCATAAAAAAAAGCGATCTTTACAGCATGGCCAGAAAAAAACAAATCCAAAAAATCCTCCACGCCTTGTCTCCGGATGCAATTGGGGTCACATCCCCTTCCAATTGGGAATCCCTGGAGGAAATTTTGGGCGATTATGATTATCCTTGCCTATATTCCATGGGTCCGGCCACCACTTCGCGGATTGGACAATCGGGACGGGTGAAGGGGAAAATAACGGAACCGACGTTTTCCCGTTTGGAGGATTTGCTCGCGGTAATTTTGGAAAAAGGGTTTTTGTGTGGATAAATTAAAAAATTCATCGCTGGTGGACACAGCGTGGGGGAAAAAATCCTCCCATGTGCCAATATGGCTCATGCGGCAGGCCGGAAGATATCTGCCGGCCTATCGCAAAGTCCGGGAAAAATATGATTTCCTTACCATGATCCACGAACCCCAGCTCGCCACCGAGATCACCCTCCAGCCTCTGCGGGAGTTTCCGCTGGATGCGGCCATTCTGTTCAGCGATATTCTGGTGATTCCGGAAGCGGCCGGGACGGGCCTGGGTTTTACAGAAAGTGGCCCGTATCTGGAAAAACCCCTGAAAGCCCCGGAAAACATGAAAACCTTTCTGGAAATGCCTCCGGATGTGGTCACAGAGAGGCTGGATTATGTGTATCGTGGGGTTCGTCTCACAAAAGAGGCCCTTAATGCAGATGTTCCGCTGATTGGTTTTGCCGGTTCACCTTTTACTCTTTTTGTCTATATGATGGAGGGCTCATCTTCCAAAACCTGGTCATCGGTCAAAACGATGATGTACCACAATCCAGCCATGGTCCATGCCGCCCTGGATAAAATTACCGATATGGTTACCATTTACCTCCGGGAAAAAATCAAAGCCGGGGTGGACGCCGTCCAGATTTTTGACAGTTGGGCGGGGATTTTGTCCGTTCCTGCCTATTTTGAATTTTCCTGGGTATATATGGAAAAAATTATACGCAGTCTAAAAAAGGACAATATTCCCATATTTGTATTCTTACGGAATTTCCATTCCAATCTGGATAAAATCGCCCAGTCTGGGGCCAATGTCATCAGTCTGGATTGGGGGATTGATTTAAAAGATGCCCGTTCTGTGATGGGTGAACGGATCACCCTCCAGGGAAATCTGGATCCGGGAATCCTCTATGGTTCCCCGTCCGAAATATCTCTGGCAGCCACGCAGATATTACAGAATGCGGGGGAAAGACACATCTTCAATCTGGGTCATGGAATTCATCCGGATACCCCTGTGGATGCGGTCAAAGTTCTGGTGGATACGGTCCACCAATTTACACGATTATGAATCTGGAATTAATCAAAAAATATTCGGTATCCGGGCCACGCTATACCAGTTATCCCACCGCCCCGCATTTCCAGGAAAATTTTCCTGCTTCCGGAATCCTCCGGGCGGCAGAGGATTTTGGGAAAAGTAGTAAAGATATTTCCCTCTATTTTCATCTTCCCTATTGCGACACACTCTGCTATTTTTGTGCTTGCAGTATGATCCGCTCCAACAATCGGGAACGCATCTCCCGTTATCTGGATTATCTGAAAAAAGAAATCCGGTTGTATTCCCCCCTTTTCAAAGACAAAAAAGTCACCCAGATGCACTGGGGAGGAGGAACCCCATCCCATCTCATGCCGGAAGAAATTCTGGAACTGGGGGCGGAAATTACCCAATGGTTTTCCTTTTCTCCGGATGCGGAAATCTCTGTGGAAATGGATCCACGGGGATTAACCCCCGACCATCTGGATGCGTTCCGGGAAATTGGCATGAACCGGGTGAGCATGGGGATTCAGGACTTCCAGGAAAAAGTACAGAAGGCGGTGAACAGAGTTCATTCCTATGAAATGATCCAGGAACTGGTGGAGCAGATAAGAAACCGTGGATTCCATGGAATAAATATGGACCTGATGTACGGACTCCCTTTTCAGAGCCGGGAATCTTTCCGGGACACCGTACATAAAATTCTATCCCTGCATCCAGACAGAATCGCCCTGTTCCATTTTGCCCACTTACCCAATTTGAAAAAACACCAGAGATTGATTCCCGTGGAAGCCCTGCCTCATCCGGAAGAGAAAATCCTGATTTTCCAGGATTCCCATGATGCCCTGCGGGAGGCGGGATATGAATACCTTGGGATGGATCACTTTGCCCGTTCCACCGATGAGCTGGCCATCGCCTCCCGGAATAACCAGATGACGCGGAATTTCCAGGGGTATTCCACCCGCAAGAATACGGATATTCTGGCCATGGGAATCACCGCCATTTCCCAGATGGCTTCCTTTTACTATCAGAATTATAAAACAGAAGCGGAGTATTTTTCTGCCCTGGACGAGGGAGCTTTTCCGGTTTACCGGGGTTTTGCCCTTTCTCCGGAGGACATCCTGAGGCGGGATGTGATCATGACATTGATGTGTGACCGGCGTCTGGATTTTGTGGCTTTGGGAGAGCGGCATAAAATAACCTTCCGGGATTACTTCCAAAAGGAGATCCATTCCCTGTCCGGATTTGAACAGGAAGGGCTCCTGACGATAAATCCGGATTCCATAGAAATAACAGAGGAAGGGAAATTCGTGATCAGAAATATTGCGATGATATTCGACGCTTATATCCGGACAGATAAAAATATAACCTATTCAAAGACGGTATAAAAAAGATGAAAAAACAGGAACAAAAAATTCTGATTATGGGAACGGGCATCTCCGGTTTGAGCACCGGATACTGGCTACAGAAAGCTGGCTATCCAATCACATTCATAGAAAAAAAGGATCAAGCCGGAGGGAGCATGCACACTGTCCGGAAAGAAGGTTTCACCATAGACTTTGGCCCCAATTCGGGGTTGGATTCATCCTCTTTTTTCCATCCCATTCTGGAAGATTTGGGCATAGAGGATAAAATTCTTTATGCTTCGGATTTGGCAAAAAACCGCTATATTCTGAAAAACCATCGGCTGGTAAAAATGCCGATGGGTCCGCTCTCTCTTTTGAGTACTCCGCTGTTCAGTATCCGGGGTAAGCTGGCCATATTCCGGGAACCCTGGGTGAAAAGAGGAGATGTGCCGGAAAGCGTGGCCGGATTTGTGGAACGCCGGTTTGGCAGAGAATTTCTGGATTACGCCATCAACCCCTTTATCTCCGGAGTTTATGCCGGCGATCCGGAACATCTGTCCGTGAGAGAAGCCCTTCCCAAATTGTACGCACTGGAAGAAAAATACGGGAGCGTCATCCGGGGTGCCATCCAGGGAAGAAAAGAACGGAAAAAACGGGCAGAAAAAGCAAAAATAGCCTCCCGTATGTTCAGCTTTTCCGGGGGAATGCAGACTTTGGCCACGTCTATAGAAGGCCATCTCCGGAAGAAGGGAGCAGAATTTCTATACCAGAGAGAAGTAACGAATCTGGAAAAAACCAGGAATGGTTATAAAATAAAATTTTCCCATACCAGTAAGGGGAAAAAAATACTGGATTCTCTGGAATCCGGACAAATAGTTCTCTCCCTTCCGGCCGGACCGGCATCGGGAGTTCTGAAAAAACTGGATCCGGTTTTTTCTGGAATTCTTTCTGGAATTGAATATCCTCCGGTTCTGGTTCTGTACCTTGTCTTCCGCAGTGACGATATCGCATCCGGGGAGAATGGTTTTGGTTTTCTGATTCCGGAAGTAGAGAAAGCCTCTTTCCTGGGGGCAATCTACTCCAGCACCCTTTTCCCGCAAACGCTGGCAGATCATCCGGAAAAAAATCTGCGTTCGTTTACGGTTTTCATTGGCGGGGCCAGAACCTCTCTTCCGGATTTGGACAAGGACCCTGTCATGAGAAAAAAAGTGGAAGAGACAGCCATCGGCGAGTTGCAGAAAATTCTCCAAGCCAAAAATCCACCCATGTTCCGGGAATCCCGCTTCTGGCCTTCTGCGATTCCGCAGTACAATATGGGATATGATACGGTAATCCGGGCCAGAGAAAACTTTGAGAAAAATTTTCCCGGACTCTATATTCGTGCCAATTATGTGGACGGCATTTCCCTGTCCGATTGCCTGACGGCAGGGCATAAAAAAGCGGAAGAAATTATTCAGATTTTGAACGGAAAAAAGGAAAAAGAATGAAGGAAACATTTTACAGGGGAAGAAGGTACCGGGAAAATCCCATACTCCGGCGGGCTCTACAGGAAACGACCATTGACAGAAATAAACTCATCCAGCCGGTTTTTTTTACGGAGGCTCCGGGCTCCACAGAAGTCTCCTCCATGCCGGGAATTTATCGTTATTCTGTAGAAAGCTCCCTGCCATATTTAGAGAGTCTTCTGAAAAAAGGAATCAACAAAATCATCGCCTTTGGTATTCCGTCGGAAAAAGACGAAACCGGAAGTGGTGCCTTTGAGGCCGATGGAATTATCCAGAAAGCCCTGCGGGAGACCAAAAAAAGATTTGGGAATGACTTGTATCTCATCACTGATGTCTGCATGTGTGAATACACCTCCCATGGGCACTGCGGCATTATCCGGGGAAATAACGTGGATAATGATGCCACCCTTCCATATCTGGCGAAAATTGCCCTCAGCCATGTGGAAGCTGGGGCGGATATGGTGGCCCCTTCGGATATGATGGACGGAAGAGTGGGGATTATCCGGAATGCTCTCGATACCAATGGATATGCAGGAACCCCCATTCTGGCCTATTCCATTAAATTTGCCTCTTCATTTTATGGTCCATTCCGGGATGCGGCCGGTTCCACGCCGGGATTTGGGGACAGGAAAGGGTACCAGTTGAACCCACCGAATACACGGATTTCCTTACTGGAAGCGTATGCGGATATGGAAGAAGGTGCGGATATTTTAATGGTGAAGCCGGCTCTTCCCTATCTGGATATACTCAGAGAGTTGCGGATGTCCACCAAACTGCCTCTGGCGGCATACCAGGTCTCCGGAGAGTATTCCATGATCAAAGCTGCGGTGGAGAAAGGCTGGCTGGAGGAAAAATCGGCCGTCCGGGAAAGTCTGGTCTCCATTTTCCGTGCGGGGGCGGATCTGGTAATAACCTATTTTGCGGAGGATTTGGATAATGACCAATAACGAATTGTTTGAACTAAAAAAGAAAATTATTCCGGGCGGAGTGAATTCTCCGGTACGGGCTTTTTTATCCGTGGGCGGGACACCCCGGATCATCCGGAAAGCCGATGGGGCTTACATGGAAGATATTGAGGGAAACAGCTATATGGATTTTCTCTCCTCCTGGGGTCCCATGATCCTGGGGCATAACCATCCGGAGGTATCCCGGGCATTGCAGGAAGCCATTGGACGGGGAACCAGTTACGGTGCCCCCAACGAAGATGAATACCATTTAGCAAAAGCTATTGTGGACGCACTTCCCTCTATGGATATGGTGCGGATGGTGAGTTCCGGAACAGAGGCAGCCATGACTTCCATCCGTCTGGCACGGGCGTTTACCGGAAAGAATAAAATTATTAAAATCCATGGAGGCTACCATGGCCATGCAGATCCATTTCTGGTGGCGGGAGGCTCCGGCATGGCCACCCTGGGGTATCCCAATTCTCCCGGCGTCACGGAGGGGACAGTCGCGGATACTCTGACGGTACCCTTTAATGATATCCCGGCTCTGGAGGAACTGATCAGGCATCATAAAAACCAGATTGCGGCTTTCATTCTGGAACCCATCCCCGGAAACATGGGAGTGGTGATCCCCAGCAATGGGTATCTTTCCCAGGTAAGGGAAATTACCCGTCAGGAAGAAATACTGCTGATTCTGGATGAAGTTATCACCGGTTTCCGCGTGGCCTATGAAGGTGCCCAGGGGCTTTTTGGAATTGATCCGGATTTGACCGTATTGGGAAAAATCATCGGAGGAGGGCTTCCCGTGGGTGCGGTGGCCGGGAAGAGAGAGATAATGGAAATGCTCTCACCCTCCGGAAAGGTGTACCAGGCCGGGACTCTGTCCGGAAATCCTCTGGCGATGGTGGCGGGCAAGACCGTGCTGGAGATCATATCCCGTCCGGATTTTTATAAAAATCTGAACCAGATGGGAGATTATTTTTTTGGTGGCCTGCGTACCATCACAAAAGATCTCCCTGTCCGGATAAATTCCATTGGCAGCATGGGAACCATGTTCTTTTCTTCCAGAGATGTCCAAAATTATGAGGATGCTTCCGCATCGGATGCAAAAAAGTATGCCGCTTTTTTTCATGGAATGCTCCGGAAAGGCTATTATTTTGCTCCATCGGCCTATGAATGTATTTTTATTTCTGCCGCCCATACCAAGGAGATGTTGGAGGGAGCATTGAACGCAGTGGAAGACACATTGAAGGAAATCAGATAACCATTTGATGGAAGATATTTTCCGGAACCAGAAAGGAATTGCCCTGTCTCCCATGGCGGGTTATACAGATTCCCCGTTCCGGAGACTGGTCAGAGAGTATGGATCCACATTTACGTACACGGAATTTGTCTCCACAGAAGCCATTATCCGGAATTCCAGAAAGACTTTTTCCATGCTGCGGTTTTTACCCGAAGAGCGTCCCATCATTTTCCAGATATTCGGCTCCCGTCCCGAGGTCATAGCAGAAGCGGTAAAAATACTTGCGGAATTGTCCCCCGATGCCATTGATCTCAATATGGGATGTTCGGTGAAGAGGGTGGCTCATAGGGGTTCCGGTGCCGGTCTTCTGAGGGAGCCGGAAAAAGTGAAAAATATATTTCATGCAATGAAACGAGCATCCACCGTACCAGTCACCGCAAAAATCCGTCTGGGTTGGGATTCGTCTTCCCTGAATTACCGGGAGATAGCCCGGATTCTGGAGGGGGAGGGAGCCTCTGCCATCTTTGTCCATGGAAGGACAAAAAGCATGGGCTATTCCGGGAAAGCAGATTGGGAAAAAATCCAGGAGGTGAAACAAAGTGTGTCCATTCCGGTTTATGGAAACGGCGATGTGATTTCCAGAGAAGATGCGGAAGAACGAATCCGGAAATATAATCTGAATGGGGTGTTGATTGGCCGCCATGCCATGGGAAACCCCTGGATTTTTTCGGGTATGGACAAAAGCAGTGTAAGCAAATCGGAAAAACACCGTACCATGATCCGTCACATTGACTGGATGGTCGAATTTTATGGGGAAAAAATGGGGGTTCGTTTATTCAGAAAGCATTTTGTCCACTATACCCGGGGATGTACAAATGCGGCTGAACTTCGGCAAAAGGGTCTTATGGCTGTCGAAAAAAGGGAACTATTAAAAGTCCTGGACGAATTTTTATAATTCTTCCCGGTTCCTGCTGGACATTAAAAATTCATCCGGCACATCATCAATGGCTTCCCCAATCTGTACTGCCAGACGGGAACCGACCCGGCCCGGACGACATTTAAACTTAGCCCGATCCCCCACCTTAAAGACAAAATCTTCATTAGTGGTTGTATTGCCAATTTTTATCACGGAATTCTTTTTGAGATTCATGATTTCATTGAAAGACAGCTCTGCCGTTCCAATTTCCACGGATACCGTCACTTCCACACTGTCCAAGCGTGTCTGGATCATCACCTTGTTTTGTTCCGATTCCCCTCGTCCCAGAGAGGAGAACATGTATTGTGCGGATAATTTCTGGATAATAGGTTCAATGGTTATATAGGGAATACAAAGATTCATCATTCCCTCGCTGTCGCCGATTTTTGTCTCTAAGGTAATCAGCATCACCATCTCATTGGGAGGAACAATCTGGGCAAACTGTGGGTTCGTCTCAATGGTACTCAATCGGGGACGCAGGTCAATGACCGTGGACCAGGATTCCCGCAGGTTCGTTAAGATGTGAACCACAATCCCTTCTATTACGGACAATTCGATATCGCTTAATTCCCTGGGATTGCGGAATATTTCCCCCGGTCCGCCGAATAACCGGTCAATCACGGTGAAGGTAATATTGGGATCAATTTCCAGAATGGATGATCCTTTCAGTGGATCCATATTGATAATAGCCAGGGTAGTGGGATTGGGAATGGAACGGATGAATTCTTCATAGGTCAACTGATCCACACTGGTCACATGTACCTGTACCATGGAACGAAGTTTTGCGGACATGGCAGTGGTGGTCAGACGGGCAAAGGTTTCGTGCATCATCTGGACCGTGCGGATCTGGTCTTTGGAAAACTTATCCGGACGTTTAAAATCATAGATTTTTACCTTTTTTTGCTCAGCCTGTGGTTGCTGGGTATAATCATCCGGCTGGGAATCCCCGCTGGAAATGGCTGTTAAAAGCTGATCAATCTCGTCCTGGGATAGAATATCTGTCATTTTACCACCTGTGTTTCAATTCCGGTTATCAGCCAGGTATGATTTCTGGATGTAAGATAGTATGTATACACAAACTCCCGGTCATAACCTTCTATATCCCGAGTTGCCTTTACGGTAACCTCGGCAGTTTTTACAGGGGAATGTAAAATGTCAGTAATTTTTTCTTCCAGAACAGAAAATTTTTTGAGTTCATGGGTTTTTCTATTTTTCAGATATTCCATAAAATCATGGATTATTCCGTTTTTATCGGTCTCCGATGCTCTGGCATATTTATACGCAAAATCAGGATACGCCTTGATTAAATCCGGTTCTGAAATATATTTAAAATAGGATGGCCATTCATCCTTATATTCGGAGGCCAGAGCCAGGAATACAACCTCCCTGGGGGAGATGGTTCCCTTGTCCACATTGAAATAGGCAGATTGTGTTCTGGGCTCTTCTGAAACCGGATCCACGAAAATGGTGTACTGATTCTCCGATGTTAAAAAATATTCCTGGGACTGGTCCGGGTTTGGATAAAAAAATGCGGATATAAGATAAGTCTCTGATTTGTTGTTTTGGGGTAAATCAATCCATTCTTTGAGAGAAATTATTTTTTCAATGGTTTCTCCTGGTTTCAGAACCATGCTACGGGCTTGATACCCGGTTCCAGAATAGGATTCATAAAATGGGTCACCGGATTTGATAATATTTTCCTGGGGAGCCCGCTCCAGTACGGGTATACTCAACCCGTTTTTTCCTTTTGCGATAATAACAAAGTTTTTTCTATCATCCCTGTGTAAATAAAGAGTGGCGGGATAAAAACCATTATTGGTTATCCGCAGACTGATCCTCATATTTTCATTATACCGGAAACGGGTTTTATCGGAGGCAATCTGCAGTTGGATATTCTGTTGGGAATAATTTTCTGAATCTTCTCCTCTGAAATCCCATTTGGCGTGTACCGTCATGGCAATCAGAAATAATAATGGAATTAATACAAATTTTCTGGGCATTGGAATATCCATCAAATTAAATATCGGTATTTTATGATCCGGGGAAAACAAAATATTATGATAGGTGGAACAGTACTTCTGATAAATCCATCTCTCCGTCTTCTGGAAATGAATGGATGCGGGATTTGATCAGAGGACGAAAATTTTCATCCGGATAAACGATGGACAATTCCCTTTGGATTTTTTTCACGGTTTGCCAGCTTTCCGTTTTTGTGGTCATCGGCAGGAAAAATAAAAATTCATTATCCATAACCTGACTGAAAAACGGAGGTTGCAGAAAATCCTGGATAATGCGGGCAATATTATTCTGCATGGATTTTTTTTCCTGATTGTTTAAAATGGTCTCAATTCTCCGGGCATTCGCAAATTGAATAAAAACCAGTGAATAACGAGGATTTTCCCTGGCCAGAATTTTTAGACTGGATTTGACCGCATAAAACGGGTCCTGAATGCTTTGTTGAAAATTATTTTCCAGCAGATCCAGATTTTTTTTGGATTGAAAATATGTGGTCAAAAGCCGGAAAAAAACCCCGGCATGAAACAAATCATCAGAATCTTTTTCTGAAGTATTCAGCATTAATACAAAGGATTTTAATCTGCTTTCCTGGTGGAAGGGAAGTATCTGCATTGTCTGGTAGTAATTCCAGTCCCCGGATTCCATATTTTCATAAAAAAAATCGTCATCTTTGAATTCTGGATAATGGAGCCAGTTATCTGAGGATTCCAATTCCCCGTACCAGTCCAGATTTCTGGCAAAATCAGCCTTCGCAAGGGATTCAGGATGCAGACGGTAGCGAAACGCTTCCTCCGTACCATTATAGGTTTCTATTATCAGAAGAAATGCGGAATCCGGATATAAATTTTCCCATGTATTACGGATAATATCCGATATATTTGCAGCATCTCTGGATCCACGGGAAAGTGATTCTTCCATCCGGAGAATTCTATCCAGTTTATCCAGTCTGGTTTTGTTCACTAAATTCTCATAGCGGTTCCCTGTCTTTCCGGAAAGAGCGGAATAGAACAGTCCAATGATCTCCCCAAAGATTTTCAGGTACACCAAATCATAAGCGTTAAATTCAGAATTACCAATTTTTTTATCCAGAAATACTATTCCGATTAATTCTTCATATCGCAAAACAGGAACAATTAATTGAACATCCCCTTCCATGATAATTCCGGAATAAAAACCAGCTTGGATATTTTCTTTTCCAATGATTCCCTTCTCTTTATAGATGGGGGCAAGCCATTCCTCATGGATGGAAAAAACGGCATCCTGTGCAATGGCGTACCCTTTTTTTTCTTTTAGTATGAAATTTTTTTTGTCTTTGATGAATACGGCAACGTTCATAATACCAGTGAACCCAATCAGCGTCAGAATGGAAGTGGACAAAAGATCCGCTTCTTTCTCTATCTGGGATATTTCTTTTACAAGTTCAAGAATATTGACATAGATATCCCTCAATCTGGCGTCATGGTCATCCAACGAAATCTGCCTCTTTTCTGTGGGTGATGGGCGAACACCAGATTGGAAACTACTTTCCAGGGCTGGATGTCGTTTTTCTTTTTTTCTGTCCTGAGGCGTCAAAGCAAGATTGTAATCTGTATTGGAAGTGAAATCCAGAGCCTTTTCCCGTAATCCCATGATTATTCATCGGATTAAAGGTTTAACTTGTCCATGACTTTTTGGTATAAAAGAAAGTATTCAGATTCGGCGAAGCTTTGGATTACTTCATCCGGCAGTTCACCCAAAAGCTGATCCAGATAGGAAATAATATTTCTGAGTTCTTCTTTACTCAAATCCCCAATTTCTTCCTTGCTGTCCTCAGATTTTGTTTCCGTTGTAATCTTATCATCCGATGAAAGCTCTTCAATATCCTTTTCATTGATAATTGTTTTTTCCGGCGTTTTTGGGGAGGGCGGAGAGGCTTCCTCTACGATGGGGACATCATCTGGAATTACAGGAGGTTCGGGAACCTGCGTACTGCCTTTTTCGCCTATGGTCAGTGATGCTGTGGAAAGATCCTCCGTTAAAACAAACGGTTCCATCTCAACTGGTTCTTCATCCACAATGGGGGCGGAAATGCCCAATGCAGCAACCGGCAAAGCTTTCTCATCTTTTGGGTGTGCTAACGGCAAATCATCGTTTGGGACAGTTTCCTCTTGCGGAGTGGTCTCCATCTCATCTAATATAATAATTTCATCCTGTGGAACACTATGTTCATCTTCCCCAAACTGTGATGTATCATCAACCAGGAACCTTTCATCCGGATGTTGAGTGGGGATATTCTGGGCAAGTTTTTCCCCCGCCAGAAGATCAAAGGATTGGGTATTATCCAATTCGGTATCAGAGAGGGCAATGGGCTCTTCTGTCTCGGACTTGCCCAGAATCCCATCCAATTCGGAATCAGAGAGGGCAATGGGTTCTTCGGACTCGGACTCGCCCAAAATGCCATCTAGTTCCGTATCAGAGAGGGCAATGGGTTCTTCATGCTCAGACTCGCCCAGAATCCCATCTAGTTCAGTATCAGAGAGGGCAATGGGCTCTTCCTGCTCGGACTCGCCTATGATCCCATCCAATTCGGTATCAGAGAGGGCAATGGGTTCTTCTGTCTCGGACTCGCCCAAAATGCCATCTAATTCGGTATCAGAGAGGGCAATGGGTTCTTCTGTCTCGGACTCGCCCAGAATCCCGTCCAATTCGTTGTCGGAGAGGGCAATGGGTCCTTCCGGCTCGGACTCGTCCAGAATCCCATCCAATTCGGAATCGGAGAGGGCAATGGGTTCTTCTGTCTCGGACTCGTCCAGAATCCCATCCAATTCGGAATCGGAGAGGGCAATGGGTCCTTCCGGCTCGGACTCGCCTATGATCCCATCCAATTCGGTATCAGAGAGGGCAATGGGTTCTTCTGTCTCGGACTCGCCTATGATCCCGTCCAATTCCGTATCAGAGAGGGCAATGGGTTCTTCCTGCTCGGATTCACCCAGAATCCCGTCCAATTCGTTGTCGGAGAGGGCAATGGGTTCTTCTGTCTCGGACTCGCCTATGATCCCGTCCAATTCGTTGTCAGAGAGGGCAATGGGTTCTTCCTGCTCGGACTCGCCTATGATCCCGTCCAATT
>DYLW01000009.1:0-28932 GCA_020721865.1 Leptospira biflexa
AATTAGTGAATTCCACTATAATTATGGATGATTTAACATAGGTGCCAGTCACCATGGTCTTATTATGTCATATTTTATCGAAAATTACCGATAAATTTTCCATTCCCAATTTCGAACATATTTTATGAAAGTTTTAGATAAAAAATAATACTAATATATAATTATAATTTATAGCATCGGTGGAGCTATTCAGCTGGTTTTTTCGCATTATTTTATGGTGCCAGTCACCTTATATGCTTTACCACCAATCAAATTATGTGACAATAGGGTTACTATGGATATTTTCAATGTCAAAGATAAAATTGTACTCATAACCGGAGCTAGTCGCGGGATTGGGAAAGCCCTGGCTCTTGGGTTCCACGAGGCTGGAGCAGTGGTATACGCAGCAGGCAGTAAAGAAGAATCCGTTCAATGGATGGCAGGCCAGGGAATAAATCCGCTCTGGGGAGATTTTTCACAGCCGGAAACCCCTGCCCGGCTCATCCAATCGGTTTATGCCAAGGAAAAAACCCTGGATGTGCTGATTAACAATGCAGGCATCGCGTTATACTCCAAAGCGGTTTCCATTTCAGATGCCGATATCAACAACATCATGGAAATTAACTTTAAAAGCGTCTTCCACGCATCGGTAAACTACTATAAAGAACAGAAAAAGAGGGGGGTGACTGGCACCATTATCAACATCTCCTCCATCCTGGGAATTATCGGGAGCAACCAGGCGTCCATTTATTCCGCAACCAAGGGAGCGATCATCCAGCTTACTAAAAATTTTGCTCTGGAGTGGGCAAAATCCGGATTCCGGGTCAATTCCATTTGTCCGGGTTACATTGAAACGGACATGACCTCCCATTTGAAGAGGCGTCCGGCATTTCTCGAAGCTGTCGAAAATGCGATTCCACAAAAGCGATTAGGGAAACCGGAAGAGATATTGGGACCGGCATTGTTTCTGGCATCCCCGGCATCCAGCTACATCACAGGACAGTGTATTATTGTGGATGGTGGGTTATCCATCCCCTGACGATTTGTTCATTATGTGGATCAATGTGATGTCATCCATCTGGTATTGTTGACCACGGAATTTTTGGAATTCATCGGTAATTGAGGCTAACCAATCCGGTTGCCGTATTTTTTCGGGATTTATCATAGCCGGAAGTTTATCATCCCCAAAAACGGCTTTGGCACTGTTCATTTGCTCCAGCAATCCATCGGTCAACAGAAATATGGAAAAATTATTCTCAAAGTGACTGGCACCTATCCCATATTTCTCCTCTGGTATGATTCCCACAAGTGCCCCCTTTGCCTGCAGGAGGTGGATTTCGCCATCCGTGCATAGAACCTGGTCAGGATGGCCGGCGGAAACGTAACGGATTATTTTCGCTTGCAAATCAATTTCCAGCAGTACCCCGGTATAAAACGAATTGAGTGCCAGGTAATTTTCATAAAAGTGGCGGTTCATCGTCTCCATTACCTGGTCGATGGGAAGATTCTTCCGTTTCATCTCCTCATAATCCGATTTTATTGCCATCGTGAGCAGAGCCGCCTCCATTCCATGACCAGTTGCATCGGCCAAAAACACCCGGATACGGTTTTCATCCACTTCGTGAACATCAAAAAAATCCCCGCCAATCTGGTACATGGGATGGTACCAGGAACGTATGATAATGTTTTTCAGTTCAATATCTCTTTCTGGAAGAATTTTCTGTTGTATCAGACGGGCGGAGTTCATTTCATTCCGAATGCGGGATAATGTTTCCTGCAGTTCCTTGTTTTTTTGGAAAATTTCCTTTGTGAGGCTGGTGTTATTGATCTTGAGTTCATCTTTCATTTCCCGGTATTGACGGATGATGACAAAAACCATCGCCATTTGGAAAAAAATAATTCCATACTGGGAAACCGAGTAGATGGCTGTCTTTAACAATAAGGAAATCAGAATATCCCCAAAGCCCAGAACAGCAAAAATACCCAATCCGGTGGCAAACAGGAAAAGATCCCAGTTCCGGTTTTTCACCAAATGCCAGCCCACTCTGGGGATTTGGATCATAATGGATAGAAGGATAAAAATCTGGGCTGGCAACAGGGTTTCTTCAATATGAATCCATCCCATCCCGGCCAAAACAAGAGCAAGGATGGAATAAACTACCTGCCATAGCACCATGTAAAAGGTAATCCGTTTCCATCCCCAGCCGATGAGTCTTTCCAGAAAGGCAAGGGTAAACACAGGAAGAAAGAATAATCCGCCGTACATGATGAACGGCCAGATTCGGGGAATATGGAGCCAGGGCAGTAAAAGAGAATTCACAATGGAAAGATTATAAAGGCCGGCTGCAATGGAAAACCCGGAGAGATAAAGCAGAATTTTTTCCCGCCCCCAGAAATAGGAAGAAAACAAAACCACAATCCCAAAAAAGGTAAGATACAGGGCAATCACAAAGCGGATAATTTCCTGCCGGTACCGGTGCTCAATAATGGCCGATTTGCTTCCCATCCATAAAGTATGGAATCCATTATTGGCGGTGGGTGAATACTGGTAGACGGAGAGGACAAACCGGGAATTTTCTGGAATTTTTATCATTGTGGAAAACCATCCTGGAAAATTTCTGTTAGCTGGTATTCCAAACTGGAAAACTCTTTCCTGATTGATGTAAATCTCGGTATATCGGGACAGGTTGATGTACAGAGCATTTTCCTCTCCGGTGGTCTGGATTGTCTTTCGCAGCCAGATATGGTGGTTTTCTGGATTTTTCTGGGGATTATTGGTTTTTTCCGTCGGATGAAAATCCTCCGGGCTCAATTGCCCCGGATCCACCTTTTCCGGAAATTCCGCCAGTTCCCATTCGGAAGATTTTGTTAAATCCACCACCCCGGAGGCATTCATCCCAGAGAAAAGCCCCGGTAGGAAGATAAAAATCAGGAATATCAGTGCCTTTGCCACTTAATGTTGATTGGAAACTGGTTTTAACTGGTCTGTCAAGCGTTTATTCAATATGGTGCCAGTCACTTTTTTTAAAAAGTAAATGACACGGGCAATCATTTATTTTCCCTTCCAAAAAACGTTGTTCAAAAAGAGGGAAATATGAAAATCAGAACGGCATTGCATGTCATACTGTTGCAAATGGTACTTTTTTCCGGGGCATATCCCTGGAGTGAGCATGGGATGGGGACTTATCCGGCCTTGGAAGTCTTAAAGGGAATGGAAAACCTGCCGGATGCGGAAACGGAGGAGCTGGCGGATTTTCTCTGGCAGGAGAAGGAAAAAATCCAGAAGTTTCTGGACGGGGAGGAGAAGTGGCTGGAAAAAAATATTCCCAAATATCCACCCCTGCCCGCGGAGATGCACTTTATCGCTTCCCGGGTAACCAAGGAAAATATTGTGGAGAAGTTTTTCCATGCTCTGCGGATAAACCCCGGCATAAAGGTACTTTATTACGTGTATGTCCCGCCCGGAAAAACCACCTCATACACGGAGAAAATATCGGGAAGGGAAGTCAGTATTTTTCCGGATTCAGATGACCTGGATGTCAACGATTATTATAAAATCAAAATCGGACAGAAAGTAAAACCGATAGAAGTCCTGGCGACCGCTTCGGATGAACCGGATTATGGCCATGACATTGGAATCTGGGAAGATAACGGCACCGCCTATGGAATCGCCTATAAAATGGGAAAACAGCCCTTTGGGGATCCCCGGCTGGAATACGGTTCCCAGGCTCCCATGCACATGGGTTTTTACCACGAGGCCTGGATTGTCCGCACTGCCGCTGGGTATTTGAAAAGGACGTATCCGGAATACAGAATCCGGATGTATGCTTCCCTTGCCCGGTTTGCCAAAAGCACGGGGCATGATTACTGGAGTTACCGGTTTGCAGGATGGGGTTTACATCATGTGGAAGACCTGACCATGCCATACCATTCCACTGTTTTACCGGGAGTTTGGTCCGGAAAAATGGTCTGGATTGCCACAAAGAAAATGATGGGGTTTCCCCGCTCCCAGAATGAAAATCTGAACATTGTCTCCAATCGGCACACTGTTATTGAAAGATTCCAAAGATCTGTCATGCGTGATAGTGCCCTCCATGCAGGGGGAATTTCTCCTATTTTTGCCGCCCTGCAAAACACGTCGATGGATAAAGAATACGGGAAATTTCATGATCAATACCCCAGAAAGGTGATCGCGAAAGAATCCAATGGCCGGGCGAAAAAGCTGGCCCGCAAGATGGAAAAGTACATGCCATATAAAATGGTAAACGACCCGGCCTATAACTGTGTAAATGACTGGAATTATCCTTACACTTTCATGAAATCCCAAATGCCGGGGAATGTACGGGTCATGGAAGAAGAGCTGGCCGTCCATTTTCAGTCTTTTGGAGCCCATGCCCGGAACTACGTGCGGGGATTATACTTCCCTTAGGGGGAGCACCGACAAAAGGTGACTGGCACCATTCAAAAAAAAAGGAAGTCCGGCAAAAAATAAGTTTTCAGGGGGGGACGGATGTACAACTCCCCCTTATGGAAAATCGTGATATCATTCTGAAGACGCTCAAGTCCTCCTCCCAGCCGCTGAAAAGCGGGGAGATTGCGGAGAAGTCCAAGGTGGACAAGAAAGAAGTGGATAAAATCATCAAAAAGCTGGTGGCAGAGAATATTATTGTCTCTCCCAAACGATGTTTTTACTCCGTAAATAAATAGGGAGCGGACGGGGTTGCTCCGGGTTATGGTTTGGATTCTTTTCCCAGATATTTGATTAAGGTTACGGCATTACCTTTTTTGTTGTACTGGATTTTATTAAAAACAGATCTGGCCATCATAATGCCCCGCCCATGGGACAAATCGGAATCAGTGCCGGGGGTTTTGTTCAGAAACGCCAGATGGTTGAATCCATCGCCCTGGTCTTCAATATAAACCCCGAATTTTTTGGAAGTGAGGAGGCTTCCAATGGTGA
Organism: Leptospira biflexa; assembly: GCA_020721865.1. Lineage (GTDB taxonomy): Bacteria > Spirochaetota > Leptospiria > Turneriellales > DYLW01 > DYLW01. The sequence continues at coordinate 4,940 of DYLW01000009.1, forward strand.
CTTTCCTATTCCCATAAACCGGGTCTTCCTGCCGGGATTTCACCAGATCAAATAATCTTTCTTCCATCATGGCTTGGGTTTTTTCATCAAAGGTAATGCCCAGGTTCCCGTGTTCAATTGCGTTGATAATCATTTCCCGGACGGAGATGCGGATTTCCTGTACATCCGGGATGTCCATATATTTGGACAGATTCTGCGTTACTCTCTGGCTGATATTATCCGCCTGGGTCAGATAGCTTTTAATTTTATATGTACTTTTCTCTGCAATAAAAGAATCCACCAGAATGTCTTCCATATTCTCTGATGCTCTTCCCAGAATTTCCGCCCGGTCTTCATGCTGAATGTACTGAAGAAGGACATTTAATTCCTTTGGTTCCCCCGTATGTTTGTTTTCAAAAACGGTTTTAAACTGAGCATTTTTTTTTGTCTTCACCAAGTCGTCAAAAATCTCTTTGAGTAGATGTCTCTGCACTTCAATGCTTTCGTCTTTGGGCTTGGGAGTCAGCGAAACGAAGGGCACGCCTTCCATATCTTTGGGACGCATTCCCAGAATTTTCATGGATGCTTTATTTACCGTGATGAATTCAAATTTTTCATTCATTATGAAAATGAGCTCCTGGAAGCTTTCCACCAGGTGCCGATATTTTTCTTCTGACGCACGGATCTGCATATTGGCCATCTCCAGTTCTCTGTTTTTCTCACCCAGATCATTGTTCAGGGAAATAGTTTCTTTCTGGAGATCCACAAACCGGCTGGAAAGGAGAGCTGTCATGGATAGGATAGATAGAAAGAGTCCCACCTCCAGAAACCCCAGACCGGTGGATAAAAAGACTGAATCCACCATATCCCAGATGGCTGCGGCCAGCCCAAATCCGATTGTGGACGCCAGCATGCCGGCATATTTTTCTTTCAGGAATGCCTTCCGGATGATATAATGGACAACGTATATAAATTGGGGTACTGCGAGAATATACCATAAAACCAGAATAGAATGGGAAAATTTGTACGGCATAAAAACCAATAGGGCAATGATAAACCCGTTCAGTGCCGCAGAAGCAATGATGAGCTTTCCGATTTTTGTTGCTTCCCCAAAATATTCTACCGTGAAAAGGAAAAACAAAAATAGAAGAGTCGGCTGGGTTACATACCGTACAAAGATGATCCAGCGGGAATCCGGAATGGACTCAAATGCCGAATTGGTGAATATCGCCAGATATGCCGCCATGATAATGGAAAATAGCCCAAAGAAAAGATTATACCGGGAGGGACGGTATCGAAGATAAAAAAATATGGAATAAAAGCCAATAAACAGATAAATACCAATCAAAACATAAAATAAGCTCTGGGTATTTGCTTCCCTCAGTTCAGATTCATTCCCAATGTAATAATTATCAGAAAAAGGAAATCCAAATACTTTGTTATTGATAAACGGTACCACATTTTTATAGCCGGCAATGTGAAATACCAGATAATTGCTTTCCCGGATCAATTCCATGGGAAGCGGGATAATGACATTTTTTCTGTATTTATCTCCGCGAATATCTTCATCATCCAGAAAATCCGCAATTTTTTCCCCGTTCAGGAATAGCTCCCAGTTTTCCCCAATTCCGGACATAAAAAGTGCAGGACGGGGGACATTTACGGTGAGATGTTCTTTCCAGGAGAATTCCGTAACCAAAGCAAAATGCCGGATACCCGCCGAATCCGGATAATCCATAATTTTATTCAGGTGTATGGGAAATTCCCTGACCGGAAGCACTCCATTCAGACTCCGGAATGCCCCCATTTTATCTTCCTGTGCAAATCCTGCTTTTATATACCAGGTATTCTCTGCCAGATTAATGATATTTTGCTTACCCGCAATATGGGAATTTGCTGTAGCGGATAAAAGGCATGATGAAAGAAAGAAAACCAAAGCAATAATGATTTTTTTCCCAGAGAAACGATACAAATAATTGCCTGAGTTCATTTAGAGATATATTTCATAATCAAAGCATGTTGTCAACGCAAAGGCTTTTCATCTCCCGGATATCCACATAAGATCCGCTTTTGTACCGGAGAAGATCCCGGAAACGGATGGCGATTTTTTCTCCCGCTTCCACCGGATGGGGCATGTCCGCTGTTCCTCTTGCCGCCCGCAAACGGATGGCTGCCGGGAATTTTTCCGTATCCGGATAACCGCAGAGGTAATCCTGCATAGCGGTGTCAATCAACCCCGGAGCCAGAGCGGTGAAATGGACTTCCGGTTTTTCCGCAGCGTATAATTTTATGATCATATTAAGCGTCGCCTTGGATAGGCCATAGCCGGCCCAACCCCGAGTACCGGAAACAGACACCCCGGAAGATATGGCGATCACCTGGCCATTCATCGGGAAACTTTCTGCGAACAAAACATCCAACATAATTTTGTTTGCCCAGACATTCACATCCATTATCCTTTGGATTTCCTCCAAGGAGGTGTTTCGTAAATCCCCCAACCCACCCAGAATTCCGGCGTTTAATACCACAAACTCCGGGTTTGCGAAGTCATGCCCATTTTTCCATGAATCCAGAATCCGGGAAAAATTCTCTTCCAGGTTGGACAAATCGGACAGGTCCAATGGATGAAAATGAAAAGCCGGATTGTCCAGAACAGCATGACTGTCACCATCCGGGGGGTTCCGGGAGATCCCAAAAACATGGTACTGATTCTTCAGAAAATGAACAGCCAGACCATAACCCAAGCCACGGGATACTCCGGTGATAAAAACATGTTTCATTTATTCTTCTTTCATACTCTTCAGAGGATCCGGGGAAAAGGCCTTGGAAAAGCCCCTTCTCCGCAGCAGACAGGAATCACATTCTCCGCAGGGGAAATACTCATCCCCCTTTTTTTTGGGATCATAGCAGGACCAGGTGTACTCGTAAGGGACGCCCAACTGGAGCCCCATCTCGATGATTTCCTTTTTGGTTAATTTTATGAGGGGAGCATGGATGCGGATGGGGTGCCCTTCCCTTCCGGCTTTGGTGGCCAGTTCAGACGTCTTCTGGATGGACTCCAGAAAATCCGGCCGGCAATCCGGATATCCGGAATAATCCAGAGAATTGATACCCAGGAACACCTCATGGATCTCTCTGGATTCCGCCAATGCGATCGCATAGGATAAAAATATCAGATTCCTTCCGGGCACATAAGTAAGAGGTATGTGGTTTTCCTTTTCCATGTTCTTTCCGCCTTTGGGCACGGGAATGGAATCTGTCAGGGAAGAATGCCCGATTGCAGTCATATTGGTATGAATCCAGACGTGTTCCCGGACTCCCACCAGAGAAGAAATTTTCTTTGCGGCAACCATTTCAATTTTATGGCGTTGCTCATAGGAAAACGAGAGTGCCGTTATCTCATAACCCTGGCTTTTTACATAGTACGCCAGAGTGGCGGAATCCAGCCCTCCGCTCAATAAAACTACTGCTTTTTTTCCATTTTTCATGGTCTATTTTCCTTCCCCTTGTACACGCAACTGGACGTGGGGGTTTCATATATCTTTATAAAATCAACAGAGTCAATATCTTTTTTTACAGCGTCGTAAATATACATGGCAATATTTTCCGCCGTGGGATTCTCCAGACCGGGGATGGAATTCAGCAACTGGTGATCCAGCCTTTCAATAATGGGAGACACCACTCTTTTTACATCTCCAAAATCAACCAGCCAGCCCATCTTTTCATTGATTTCTCCGGATACCCCCACAACCACCCGGTATGTATGCCCATGCAGTCGGCGGCATTTATGCTCCGGGGGGACATTGGGCAAAAAATGTGCGGAGTCAAAAACAAATTCTTTTTCTAAAATCATATTTCCTCTTGTCCATAATATTATTCGTCAATACGACCGCTTGAAATTTTCGGCAATTCTTTTCCATCCGTTTTTCCGGGATCCTCAAAAAAAAACTTATGCAACTGCACCCCAAAGCGGTAATCCCCGGTTCTTTTCAAGACAAAATCCGCTGCCTCCCGTGGTGGTTTATTTTGTTGGGAATACTGTAGAAAAATCGGTAAAATCCCCTTCTCCCGCAGTGCAGGAATAAACAAAGAATCGTGGTCCCACAGCCAAAGAAAATCCTCCGGAGAAGTATATACAATCTTAACATAATCGCCCTTTTTCAGGTAATCAATGTTCCGGATCTGCTCCTCATTCCAGGAACCAGAAGAGGGGATTTTTATATCCATGGAAATGACCACCCCCGGAGGAACCTCTTCCAAAGCTATACTCCCGGATGTTTCCAGAAGAATATTATAACCCTCTTTTTGCAGGTATTCCATTAAGGCTATACTCCCCTTCTGTGCCAAAGGCTCTCCCCCGGTAATACTCACCCAGTCTGCTCTGGAAGAAGAATGGGATAACTCCCTTCCAATTTCTTCCAGAGAATAAACCTTTCCCCCGTCGTAAGCCTGCGGAGTATCGCACCAGACACACCGTAAGGGGCAGCCGGTTAAACGGACAAACCACATCGGCAGGCCGGCATAAAGCCCCTCTCCCTGTATGGAATAAAAAATCTCGTTGATCATCAGGCGGGAATTTTTCATCCGGATTCATGAAAACAAAACTTTGGACATCCCGTAAATTCATATTCCGGCGTTTTTTTCTATTTGTTATCCTCTTTTCCATTCTCTCCCAATGCCGGAATTCTCCCATCGCCGCACCGGAGAAAAAAACAATCCGCCTGGGCTATACTCTCCATACCCAGATATCGCGAAAAAATTTCTCCGCCACATACTGGCAGAAAGTCTTCTCCGCATACACCCACATCGCCGCCACAGGGTATTGCGTCCGGGGAGATGGACGGATGCAAAACCCGGAAATATCTCCGCTTTTCCTCCAGGGAATCCGGGAAAAATCCATCCACTACCTGCCCCTGGTAAATTTTTGCTCCACCGCCGATGGAAAAAAACTTCTGCAATCGGAAGAATATGTCCGTGTATTCCGGGAAAATGTACGCATCCTGCTGGAAAAGCCATATACTGCCGGGATCCATCTGGACTTTGAGTACCTGCCCCCGGAATTTTCCCCCCACTACATCCGCTTCCTGAAAAAAATAACCCCGGAGATCAGAAAATCCCATAAATCCCTGAGTGCCGCTGTCTTTCCCCCGGTGGATTTTAACCCACAATTATCCGGTTTTCATGACCTTGTGAAGATGGAGCCATATCTGGACTTCGTAGTGATCATGACCTATGACTATAAATCCGGGAGCACAAAACCGGTGCCAGTCACCCGCATAGACTGGGCTCAAAAAAATATTGAATATACCCTGAAAATCATGCCGGCGGAGAAAATTCTGCTGGGAATTCCAGCTTATGGTTATTACTGGAAGAAATCCTCTCATTCCCGGAACGTCATACTGGAAAAAAATCTGGATTTCTATAAAAAAACCCATCGGGCAAAGAGGGATCCCTCCGGATGTGTGCAACTTACTTCCGGGAAAGGGAACGGTTATCTTGCGGACCCAACCACCCGGCAGTTAATGCGGAATCTGGCAGCACAATACAGCCTGGGTGGATGGGCAATGTGGCGGTTGGGTTTTGAAAAATTCTAACGGAGGAGCATTCCCAGAATAACCCGTTCTTTTTCCTTGTCACAGGTTTCAAAGGAGATGGCCAGGGCACGCTCTGAATTTTTTCCGTTCAAGCTTTCTCCCACTCCCGGGATATTGCTTTTTCCCGACAGCCCAATTAATTCACCGCTTTTGATTTTTCCGTTTATTTTAATGGGAAGAATTCCGGAGATTCCCAGAAACAGGCTTTTTTCTTTATTTCTGCCATCCTGATTCAAGACCACATCCGAATCTTTCAGGTAAACTCCCACGCAGGTTTGGCCGGATTTTTTCATTTTTTCAATGGTTCCTTTTTCCCCCACTGTCAGCAAATCACCTTCCTGGAACACTTCGGAAGAAAATCTGTCCCAAGAAATGGCAATCCGCCCTCTCCCGTTGATCTCCAACCCGCCATTGGACGAGATTTTCCCTTCCGTTTTGAGGGAGAGACCGGAGCCTTTCAGATCTCCGTTCTTATCCGGCATATAAAGGGCAAAATCCCTTTCAGAAAAGAAAATCCCCGCCGGTTTTTCTTTGGAACGCGATACAATGCCGGGCTGGGCTTCGGCGAGAGTGCTCAAGGCAGGGTTATCCTCACCTCTGGAAACCACTCCACCCCGAAAGGCCGCTGCATAGCCACCCTTATTTTCTGCGGACAGGATAAAATCTTTCAGATTAGGAATCTGGTAACTGTCACCCATAGATATCTTCATTTCCCCTGCCAGATTTAATGACCCCGGATGGGAATTAAAATCATGGTCTTTGTCTGCATAGGGATGTTCATGAGGCAGTGGCTTGCGGGCATCTTTTAACCGTGGGTCATTGGCCATCACGGCGGCATCCGGTTTTTCCATTCCTTGAGGGGCAAAGCGGACAATTCCCTGGTTTTCCTCTGTTGCCGGACTTAGCCGGGAATCATTCCCCTGAACTGCCTTCAATGCCGCAGATTCCCGATCTTTTGCGAAGCGGACTCTCCCGGGTATGCTCTCACTGCCCTCTTCCAAGCGGGAATCATTGGACCGCAATGCCTTGTCCGCATTCTTTTCCCCGGATTCCGCTAATTGGACAATACCAGGCCATGCTCCAGAGGCCATTCTCAAACGGGAGTCATTTCCCTGAACAACCACCCGCTCCCGGTTTTCTCCATCCTTCGCAAGCTGCACAATCCCCGCCCGCGATTCTGTGGCCATTTTCAACCGGCTATCGCTGGCCCTCACCACTCCATCAAAGGTTTCCACCCCATTGCCGGCCAGCTTCACTATACCATAATTATCTTCCGTTGCCCGTTGGAGCCGCTGGTCACTCCCCTGCACGGCCACCCCATCCCTGTCCTCTCCATTCCGGGCAAGCTGCACAATCCCCGGGCTGGACGATGTGGAAATTTTCAAACGGGAATCATTCCCCTGGACAGCGACACCCGGGCGGTTCTCATTATCCCGGGCAAACTGCATAATTCCGGGGGAAATTTCCGTGGCCGGCCGTATCCGGGGGTCATTTGCCTGTACCACTTTATTGGGAGAAACCCCGTTGATTTCTGACAATACCACTTTTCCCGGCAACAGTTCACTGGCCATGGAATCCGTAGATTTCCCAATTTCCAGATAAATATTTTCTGGTACCGCCAGAATGTCCATTTCCAGTATTTTAGCCTGATATTCTTCTTTTTTCAGACGGTACAACCCGTCGATGGTGATTTTTATGAATCTGGTTTTTACCGGATTGAACGTCCACTTAACCCAAGTTCCGGAGGATGTGTAAAAATTTCCCTCGCTGGCAATGGCCTGCCAGTTATTACGGTCATTGGATAAATGGATCTGAAAACCGGAGGGAAAACAGTTGGGAAAATCATGAACAGATTTGAGTCTTATTTCCCTCAAAAAATAGGCCTGGGATAAGGTAATACCCACTTCCTGATTCGTGGGTTTTTCAAAAACAGCGGAGGACCACCCATAGTCCTCTCTCCCATCAAAAAGGTTTTCGCCCACCCAAAGCCGGTCACCATTGGATGATGTTTTAATTTCATAAGAAAAATCTTTTCTTATTTTTAATTCCTCAAAACCAAAGTTATAAAAACCAAAAAACTCATCCTTGAAAAAAATTACCTGTAAACGGTCACAGAAAATCAATGGGAGATTCAGAATGCGTTTTCCGGAAACCGTTGTTTCATTCAGAATGGGTACCCTTTGCCAGTTTTCGCTTTTATCAGAAGACAGTATGATTATCTTTATATTCTTTTCTTCATCAGATTTTATTTTATATTCCAGAAGGTTGATAATCTCATCTTCTTTGAAATGTATAATAAACGGAATCTGGGAATGGGATATATTTCCTTCCGCAAAATAATCAAACTTTTTTTCCTTCTTTTGCACACTTCCGGTTATTACGGAAACATCCCGTATTTCTATGTTTTTATTTTCTTTTATGCTGGTGTTTATCATATTGCTAACGAATAAAAATACCGGACAGTCCAGATTATCAAAAGAGTAACCGAACTGGAAATTAATACAGTGATGCCATTATAAATTTTTTCTGAATAATCCAGTTTATCCAGAAAATAGATCATAAACTGTTTTAACTGGGATGTTTCCATGCTACTAACCCTTGCCAGAATTTCCTGAGCCGTCAGCTCATTGAAAAATACAGTGTCCAGAACATGCGTGCTCGCAAGCCTGATGGAAAAAATCAACGAAGTTAATACAAGGATAAAATAAACAATCACAAACAGGAATACCAGGTCCCCGGAAAGAAACACTTTCACTTCGTAAGCATTATGCCTTATAAAAAAGATAACAGCAATAAAGATTTCAATGAAAAGAAGCGTTGCATTCACCAGAATCATGGCTCTTGCTTTGTCCGATATTTTTTCAATCCTGTTGGTTAACGACAAAATTCCGGCTTCAAATCCATTGAATCTTTCATCATGAAAATTTAAAAAATTCTCCAATAAGGTTTGTCCGGAATTTCTCCCAGAGAATATCCATAGTATAAAGGGGAGAAACACCAAAAGAATCAGTAAAACCGCAAAAACCGTCGTATTCATAAATTCTCCTTACTTCCTTTTTCGTGAGATCAAATATAATCCGCTAAATGCATTCGCATATCCTTTATACAAAATTGTTCCATACTTTCAAGAAAAAACCCGGACCGGCACCATTTTATCTGCCACATTACGATAGATAATTTTAACCCGGCTTATTGTAATGGATCCAGATTACCACTCAGGATTTTGCAGTAGGATTCTGCATCTGTAGTGGAATTCCGGTAAAAAACCATCATGTATTTATCCTTCGGCTGCGTGCAGACCGCCACCGCATTTTCATGGGGACAGGCACCCTTTTTCCAAGAGCCGGAGAAATCCGAAAACAGCCCCAGCTTGTGACCGGGGAGGAAATTGATACAGGTTCCGTCGGACATTTGTATGGAACCAACCACCGGAATATTTCCACCCCGCCATGGAAAACCATCGGTGCGTTCGTTTTTATACCAGGAATAATAAAGAGTCCCTCCCAGAACGGCCACTGCAACCACCACAGAAATTAAAATAATATAAATAACTTTACGGGACATCTTTTACGCACCGGAAACCAAAGTGGTGGGGAGGATCATTCTGCGGAGGATACGCTCTTCTTTTGGGACCGCGTGCCCATTCCCATCCCCAGTACCAGGAACCGCCTTTGACCACCTTTTCCTTGTATCCCGGACAGGGGGATTTTCCATCACACGGCCCCTGGGGATTTTTTCCGGAGCAAAATTGCCCGCACTTGCGATAATCTGGTTCATACCAGTCGCTCACCCATTCTTGGGCATTTCCGGCTAAATCATACAGTCCGTAACGCCCCGGAGGACGGCTGCCCACATCCTGGGTGGAGCCGGAATTATGGTAATACATGACTTTGGTGCAGCCACGGTAATTTCCTTCCATTATAACCGCATTCTGACAGGTGGGTTTTTCCTTACCCCAGGGATACAGATCGCCGGAAGGACCCCGCATGGCCTTTTCAAATTCCGCTTCTGTGGGCAACCGCTTGCCCTGTGCCCGGCAATAGGCTGCAGCCTGGAACCAGTTTGCCTTCAATTGTGGTTGATTCAAACCCCGCATCTGCCGGTAATTGGACTGGACAAAATCACATTTTTTTTCCTGCACGCATTTTTGGTATTCCGCAGTGCTGACTTCGTACTTATCCATCAAAAATGTGGACACAAAAATTTCTCTCTGCGGATTCTCATCTTTCCATTTTGTGGAATCGCTGCCCATAATAAACTTTCCACCCGGCACACAGGCCATTTTTTCCGGAATTTTCGCCGGGCAGTTTTGGACCCCGTTCTCCGGATTGCCCGCCATGGTCTTATCCGAACAGAATCCGAAAAAACCCAGAGTGAACAATACTGCCATAAAATAAGCCATCGGGCCGATTTTTTTCATTTTCATTTTATCTCCCTTCACTATGTATTTCCGGCTCCGGCTTTCCTTTCTCCATGACTTCAGCATTTTCCACAGGATGGGAGATCCGGGAATCCTCCCCGTATCGTTTCACATTCATCATGAATATTTCCAACTGTGACAAAATACTGGGCGGATAATCCAGACCATCGTTTTCGATGGTGATCACCGGAAAAGACTTTTCCCGCATATATGGCGTCACGATGGATTTTGCCAGCCGGCCGATGAGACAGGCAAACGGGGCGATGATGATAACCCCGGAATAACCATAGTGCGGGGCCTCCGCCGCAGAAATGCTGGAAATGGTTGCTTCCGTTTCAAAATCCACATCGGTGAAAAATTTTGCCTTTCCCATCATTTTTTCCATGTCATCCGGCACCCGGGGCACCAGACCAGTCTGAGAGAATTGCTTTTTCACCCGGTGTTCCACGGATTTTTTATACCAGTTTTCCAGAGAAGCAATGGCCAGGGTTTTAAATTCCTTAGAAAAATACCGGGAGTAAAAAGGCTTTTTCCGGATCTCAGTTTTCAGATTTTTTTCCTGAAGATAGGATGTATAATTAATCCATTCGGAAATACCGGTAATTTTTCCCATAATGCCGTTTTTGGCCAGAATCCGCAGAAGCTGGTTTTGAGAGAAATCATCCCGCCGCACATAAATTTCCCCCACAATCAGGACTTTCTTCAGCGACTCCACAGGAGAGCTTTTGGGAATGGCGGCAATGGCGGTTGCTGCACTCCGGACAGACTCCAGAATATCCCGGGGTTTTTTTGCGAAGGATTTTTTTATCTTCTGCCATTCATTCTCCAGAACAGTCTCTGCCACCTCTGGATTCAAAGCGAGGATTTTCAGAGCTGTCTGCATATCCTTGTAAAAATCAGAAATCACCAGTGCCCACCAAGCATACAGGGAGGTTTTGGATCCCAATTCAGAATAGGAGTTATCCGAGCTCAGGGGAAGGGTGGTTATATTTTCCCACTCCAGCGTTTCAAATACCCGGTCAAACCAAGGTCCGTACTGGCCAGTGCGGCAGGGACCGGTGGTGGAGGGAATCAGTACCAGATAATACTGGTCCTTTTGCGGAGGATTTTTCTGAAAATAGTCCAGAGTGGCACCCATGGTGATGAGAGTGGGGATGCACTCTTTTCCGCTGGCAATATCCCTGGCCAACTGGGTGGTATGCGAGGTGGATACATCCAGAGCAACAGAGCGGATTCCGTTCCCGTTGACAGATTCCACCACCGCTTCCGTGGCGTAACGCCCCATGGACGGGAAGATGACTGTCACCCGTGGATCTTTGAAGCTGATTTTTTCCCCAGTTCGCTTATCCAGCAGATAGCTGTTTTTTCCATCCAGAATAGCGGCAATTTTCTTTTCCCGGCGGTTCTCTTTGATACCGGACATCTTTTCCCTGTATCCCCGAACAATATCCAGAAACGCTTCAATACGGGTGTCAACGCCTGCATCCGCAGAATGGGAATCCAGCTCCAGCACCAGAAACGGCTTGGATCCCATAATCCATCGGACCTGGTGGAGAATAAAGGAATCCGGAGCACAGGAAAAATTGCTGATGTACGTCACAAACACATTGGGATGATTTTTTGCAATGACCGATGATTTTAAATTGATCTGTCCCCAGTACCAGTACATATTTTCACTGATGGATTCCTCATCCACCGGCATAAAATCATTGGGGATGAAGCGATAGCCCCTGGAAAGGAATTTTCGGGGGATTCCCAAATTAGCCTCATCATCAAAAAGATTGTAAGATCGTCCCAGAAGGGCAATGACCACTTCGTTTTTCTCTTCCGCTTCCCTGAGGATTCTCCGGCCAATCTCCCTCGCTTCGTTTTTATACGCCAGATACTGCCGCATCCCTTTGAGGAACGCCCGCTTTCCATCCGCTGCGGAAAAACCCATTCTTTCCGCCATCGCCAGAAACGGTTTATCTCCCTGGAAATACCCATGGTTAAAGTCGATGACGGGAGCCAGAATTTTGTTTCTGTCCATGGGAAAGGAAGAACGGGCGTAATAGGGCAGACCCTGCACGATGGGACAGAGCGTCGCATGAACTGTCTTTTCCTGGCTTTCCATGAAGCGGAGCTGGGGCAGAAAATAAAAGTCCGCGTCCGTCTTGAGCATGGCGGCAATCCGGCCATGGGCAATTTCTGCCGGAAAACAGAAAGGTGCTTCAATATAATTTTTACCTTCCGGATGGTTCTCTTCCACCGGAATGATTTCTGCCCCCAGCTCGTGAAAAAAATGGGAATACAATGGCCACAGATCAAAGACGGAAAAATTCCACGGAATGGCCACTTTGGGGGCTTTGGTCTTTCCCGGCTCGGCGATGGGTGCCGCATATTTGACAAAAACCATCTGCCGGCGGATTTCCAAAAGGTCTTCCATGGAATCCATGTCAATTTTGTTTTTCTTTCTTATATTTGTGTATTTATCACATCGCCCGCCAAAGAAATACTTGTGATCATTCACAATAATAGTGGCGATGGGACAGTCGTTCTCACAGCTTTTGCAACGGAAGGATTTTCCATAATCAATTTTACTGGTTATGATCCCATCCAGATTATATCCATCGGTAGCTATCCGGGATTCATTCCTTTTTGCCAGGAGGGCCACTCCAAAAGCCCCCATGAGTTCCGGATCCGGCGGAACGGTGATATTTTTCCGGAGGACTTCCGCAAAGGCATACGCCAGGGCCTTATTTTTAGCTACCCCACCCTGGAGGACAATTTCTTTTCCAATGGCACGGTTCCCCACCACCCGGTTCAGATAATTGGATACAATGGAATAGATCAACCCGGCCACAATATCCTCTTTGCGGATATCATCCTGGATGGCTTTGCGGATATCGGAATTGATGAATGCACTGCAGTGCTCCCCGAATTTGGCGGGATTTTCGGAAGCCAGGGCAATATCAGAGATCATGGTCACGTCATGGATATTCAGATCTCCGGAGGCAGATTCCTCTATGAACGAGCCTGTCCCCGCACTGCAGGCTTCGTTCATGGCATAGTCAATGGGTACATTATTGTCCAGATACACATACTTGGCATCCTGCCCGCCGATTTCAAAGATCGTATCTATTTTTTCATTAAAAAAGGTGGTGCCTGCGGTATGGGCAATGATCTCATTGAACACTCCGGGAGTTTCCAGAAATACGCCCAGAATTTCCCGGCTGCTGCCGGTGGTGGCCGCGAGGGGAATCTGGATGGTTTCCAGCCCCTCTTCCGATATCTGCTCCACAATCTGTTTTCTGATTTCTGTGATACAGTTCCGAAGTGCCTTGACGGGATCCCCATGGGTGCGTCCGTAGTGGGAAGCGGTTATCCGGAGGGTTTCATAATCCACCAGAACCACTTTTGTGGTGGTGGAACCGCCATCCACCCCCAGGATGTATTTCCGTCCTGGTAGAATCTTATCCCGGACGGGTTCAATAAAGGTGACTTTTTGTGCAGAATTTTTGAGCGAATTCAGAAAATAATCCGGAGCGGTTTTGGGCTTGAACAATCCTTCCGATGAGGTAATTTCCGCCCCCAGATTCTCTGCCAGAAGGGAAGCTCCATAGGCCTCCCAGAAAGGGCTTTCCGGCAGGATTATGAGCTCCAACTCCGGCATCAGGTTTTTCAGATATTGAAGGACAAAAGGATTGCGGGACACTCCGCCAATGGCCAGGACGTTTCCTTCCCGGATGCCGGCTTTTGTGAGAAATTCCCGGAGTTTGATGGCCATCACATTGGACAGGCTCAGCACAATCTCATGGGGAGTGGCTTCTTTTTTATTCAGCTTATGGGTGCAGTCGCTTTTCATGAACACCGAACACCGGGCGGAAAGCTTATGCACCGTACCGGAGGGATCCACCTCTTTCAAATCCTCCAGTGTCATGTTCATCCGGGAAAGCTGCTGCCGGAAAAATTCCCCCGTACCGGCGGCACATTTATCGCCCGTTACATTGCCGGTGATTCTGCCTGCCGAATCCAGTTTATAGACAACAAATTCCTCCCCTCCCATGGAAATCACGGCGGACGGCGGGTTGCCAGAAGAGAAAACCCGGGACGTGGCCGCCTCAATGGCCACCGGAAGGATTACTCCGGGTGCATGTACCATCTTTCTGCCGTCCCCTCCGGTAAACATCACCCGCAGGTTTCCATAGCGGTTGGTATAAATCTCAATAATTTCTTCCAAAACAGAAGCGACGGAACCTTCATGAATTTTTACCAGAAAATCCACAGGTTTTCCGTTTTCCGACACCACCCCTTTGACAGAGGACGATCCAATATCCACACCGAGCGTTACCATATAATCTTCTTTCCATTGCCTTTAACGGGAGCCTTTTTTAAGCGTAAAGAAATATTTATATTTCCTTGACAAAGCCTCTTCAGGGGATTTTTTGAAATATGATTACATTTTTTCACGGGATTCTGACCATCTTCTGGTATGTTTTCTTTTTTCTGGCAACAGTATTCTGTGCAACGTTCGCCATCCTGACCCCCCTGATCCTGAGGAATCCATCCGCAGTGTTTTTTTTCGCCCGCCTATGGGGGAAGGCCGGTATTCACTTTTCTCTATCCCGGGTCCGCGTGGAGGGAATAGAAAACATTGCTCCCAATCCTCTGGTCATCATTTCCAACCACCAGTCATTTTTTGATGTTTATACCGCACTGGGGTTTTTACCCATAGAATTCAAGATAATGTCCAAGAAAGAAATCTTTGACATTCCCCTTCTGGGGAAAGCCATGAAAAGTGCGGAATTTATATCCATTGACCGGTCCAGCCCCCGGAATTCCGCCAAATCCCTGATTGAGGCCATCAAAATGATGAACAAAGGAAATAATGTTCTGATCTATCCAGAGGGCACCCGCTCTCCTGACCCCCTGCATCCGTTCAAATATAAAGCAGGAGCCTTTCTGATGGCAAAGTCCGGAAAATTTCCCCTGCAGCCAGTGGTGGTGCATGGTACCCACAAAATCCAGAAACCCCACCACTATTTTCCCATTCATCCTTCCCAAATTATCATTAAGATTCTGCCACCGGTTTATCCGGATTCTGAGATGCACCCATCCAATTCAGCCTCCCCCATGAATGAATCCCAGAAGCTGGACGCACTCCAGAAAATGATTCTGGATGAATTCATCCAGATGGAAAATTCGGAAAAGGGATAAAACGGAGATTTCTGAGTATCAGATCAGGCAGAGTTTCCAGCCATCCGGGGTGTTGACAAAGCGGATGCTTTCTCCGGATTCTGTTATAAACTCTGCGTCTTTTGCGGTAATTTTTTTGTCCTTAATGACACAGCCGGAAGTAATTCCAATGGGAAGAATATTGGTATTGCTTCCCTTGTCTTTTCCATCCGTAAACATCAGATAACGCACATAATGCTCCAACTGGAAACTCCCCAGTTCCTCCAGAGAAATTCCCATCTGGGAGGCAATGGTCTCATAGGCTTTACGGGCTTCCGGATTGGAGGGGATAAAAGCGAAGTTTTCCTGAAGCGTTTCCCTTTTTTTCTGGAGTGCTTCAATGCTTTTTGCGGATAATAAGTTAATGAGGACTTTGGGCTCTTTATCCTGAACGGCATCCCGTGCTGCCTGGTACACATCCTGAGGGTTTTCATATTTTTTGGATCCGCACGCAATGGAACCCATTCCGATGATAATAACTATTGCAAAGGCAAGAATTTTTTTCATTTTAACTCCCGGAAATCATTTTTCCACCGGAATCCGCGTTGTCAACAATGTTTTGTATTTTTTTCGGAGAAATGACGATGGATTTTCCCTGGAATGAATTGCTGATAAAAAAAGCGGGTCACCCCGCTTTTTTGGCTCCAGAAAGGCTGTAAGGAGAAAGAAACTTTATTTGTTGGAATTCTGGTTTGTTTTTCCCTTAGAATACCGCAACAGCTCTTCCTGGTATGCTTTCATTCTCTCTTTGTTTGCCTTGTCTGCTTCATCATAGTTCAACC
Source organism: Leptospira biflexa (assembly GCA_020721865.1). Lineage (GTDB taxonomy): Bacteria > Spirochaetota > Leptospiria > Turneriellales > DYLW01 > DYLW01. Next base: position 20,929 of record DYLW01000009.1, read on the forward strand.
CCGCTCCGTCAAAGAAAATATCATACATATCGGTCAGGACTTTGAGGCTGTCAAAGAAAAGGATTACCTCTTCCTGGCTGGTTTTTGGGTTGGAGCGAATAATGAATCTTTTAAACACCAGAGTTTTTGTCTGGGGATACGACTCCACTCCCTGTGGCATGGATTCCGGAATGTCCACACTCAAGGGTTTCCAGCCCACAAAATCCAGAGAACCAAACTGGAAGATGTGATTATCTCCTGTCCAGTCTTCAATCCATCCTTCCAACTGGTACTCATTTCCCCGTCCCAGAACCCAGACGCTCACCGCCTGTACTTTCCCGGGAAGCTCTATACCGGAAACATCCTTGTATTTGGGCTTGTTGTTCTCGTCCAGTGCCCCGGTATATCTCTTCACCACTTTTTCCTTGGGTGGGGTGAGAACAACCTTATTATAGCCGGTGTAGACAAACTGGAATTTCAAACCCATGGATTTCTTGTTATCCGGATCAAAAGCAAGACTGGCAGGTCTTCCATCCACAAGGTTAGTTGTCGCAGTACCGATGGGGGCAGGAGGTTCCGGCTCAGCATCCCACTCTTTGCTTTCCCATCCCTCTATGATCAAAGAGCGTAATTCCTTGGCATCCACATCCTCCCCGACCGGAGATTTTAAATCCGCGAAGACATCACCAGAGATAAACCACGCACCCAGCAGGACAGCGGTTATAATCCCGGCACTTTTTTTTACGTTTATCATAATAACTCCTTTTATACTCCGGATCTTACCATGTATCTTTTATGTCACTACCCGGATACTTGGTATCTGTAGTATCGACTTTCATTTTCAAATCATCAACATAAAAATAGAACTTACCCGGTATTTCATGCTTATCCGATACCACATACATGGAAACAAAATGAAGATTTTTATCCATGAGGGAATAACGGGTGCTTTGCGGAATCCAGCCGGGAATGGTGGCAGTCATTTTTTTCCAACCCAGGAAATCCAGTCTGCCCATCCGAATGGAATGGATATTTCCCCGGTAATCCCGTAATTTAATATAGAAAACATGACGGAAATTTCTTCCTAATACCCAGACAGATACTTCCCTTCCAATACCTTTGATTATATACTCATGGGGAGGTCTCACTTCCACCCGGTCAAAACCACGGTCGTTATAGTTGGTTTTCACCCCCATAATGTTATTGACTCCGGGCTTGAAATCCTCTTTTTCCTTATCTGTCAATTCCGTGGCATTAAATGCGTCTCTGATTTCTCCCTGTTGGAGGACTTTCTTAATCTCGGTTTCACCCAGTGGCGAAGTGGCAAACGCTCGCCAGTCTTCGCAATACTCAAAGTCATTCAATCTGTGATCTTCCAGTATGGATTCTTTGAGATCCCCGGCCTCATTTTTTTTGGTTTCATCTTTGGCGGTATTCTGTGCCAGAACAGGAACAGCTAGAACGGCCACCATTGCCCAAATACTGATTCTTTTTAACGATTTCATATTCTTACTCCTTAACATCCTTGTATCAAGAGCTGTTTTTCTCTGATTACATATCGGTTTTCTTTATCTCAATCTTAACAACCACTTTTTTTTTTCAACCTTTCCATAAAAAACTGAATTTTTTACCTGACTAAAAACCCACCCGGGAATTACAATATTTTTTTCCATGGGCAACTCCGTTTCGCTGACGTCAGAATTAACCCTGGAATGCGGTAATAATTTCCTCAACGACTTTATCCGCATCCCGTGAATCCACCTGGCAAGTGCCGGCATTTTTATGGCCTCCGCCTCCATATCGCAACATAATCTCACCGATATTTGCCTGGGAAACCGGATTAATGATGGACTTGCCACCGGCAATGACTGTTTTTCTGACATCCTTTTCCTGAAACACATGAAGGGAAATTTCCGCATCCGGAAACATGGCATATACCATAAAGCGGTTTCCCGGATAAATTGTCTCCACTCCCCTTAAATCTATCAAAACAACATTATCCCTTTGTGTGGACTTTTCCCGGAGCTGATTTTTGAATTTCTCATCGTAGGCAAAATACACCTCCACCCTTTCCCGCACATCGTCCTTGGATAAAATTTCCTTGATGTCATTATGAGCCCGCACATAATCAATCAGGCGGATCATGAGATCATAATTGGAGATTCTGAAATTTTTAAAACGCCCCAGACCTGTCCGGGGATCCATAATAAAATTGAGAAGTTCCCAGTCCCTGGGGTACAAAATTTCCTCTTGGCTGAATTGTGCAGAATCCGCCCGGTCCACCGCTTCCATCAGTTCATCGGAAATGTTGGGAAATTTGAGTTTCCCGCCAAAATAGTTATACACAACTCTTGCCGCCGATGGGGCTTCAATATCAATAATATGATTGGCTGGACGGATGGCCATGCGGATGGATTCACTGAAATGATGATCAAAAGCCAGATGAACCCCTTCCACGTAGGGAAGATTGGTGGTAATATCTCTTTCATTGACCTGAATTTTCCCATCCTGCATATCTTTTGGATGGACAAAAAGAATTTCGCTTATTATATCCAGCTCTTTCAGCAGAACCGCACACACCAGACCATCAAAATCGCTGCGGGTGATTAAACGCCATTTTTTTCCTTCCATTCACCAACAATATAAGATGCCTTCCTGTTTTCAAGGAAAAAAATATTTCGCCAGAATATAAAACAATTAAAATTTATCAAAAAAGGCAAAAACACCAGGGAGCTCTTTATCCCAAAAGGTAAAATCATGCCCATCCAGTGTCTCATTGAAAATGATTGTGTATAATTTATCTTTTTTTTTCTTCCGCAATTCATGATAAAAAATCCGGCTCTGCTCAAACGGCACCACCCGGTCATTTTTCCCATGGGAAAGGTACAGATGCATTTTCCACTTTCCGGCGGTAAAAACCGGATTATCCTCTCTCCAGCGGGATGGAAATTTCTGGTAAGGCCCATAGATTGCCCGCATCAGATAATCCTCCGGCATCCTTGTCTGGTCAAAATCGCCGGAAAGAGCCGCCCCGGCGAGAAAAAGATCCGGCAGGGCCAGATGAACCCGAGCCACTCCACGCCCTCCGGTTGAATTCCCCAGGAGAAAATTTTTCTGAGAAGGAAGAAATACTTTTTTCTCCCGCTGCAAATACGGGATGGCGATGTCCCGTATCCACACCAAGGAGGGAACGGAAAACGCATTGTTGGTGGTTTCCGGATAAAAACGGCTTTCATAAACCGCCCTCCCCATCTCCGGAAGGAAAAGACAATATCTACGGGAGCGGGCAATTTCCAGAAGGCGGGTTTCCCGTATCCACCGATGCCGGGAAAATTTATAGCCGGGGAGGACCAGTAGATTCCGGCCACAGGAGAGTTTTCCGGAGGCGTCCCGGAAAAAATAAATGTCCATCTCTACTTTTTTTCCGCTTCCGGCCGATGGATTTTGCCAGAGAGAAATAGTTTCTTTTTGAAGAGTCCACCCATCGGCGGGAAAAAACTGCGAAGGAGAAGCCAGAAACGCAAGAATCAATATTCTTTTATGTACCGATGAAATGCCCATATTGAAGATTTTTTGCCAGTTCTATTGCAATCCTCCCGTCCGATGCCTCATGCATATCCCCGTCAATGGTATACCGGATGGGAACATCGGATTCGATGAGAATATCCTTTACCAGAAGATCAAAGTGACCATTTTTTTTTACCGGTTTTCCCAGAAAGGCGTTGTGGATGATTAAAGGCAACTGCGACGCCGGCATGTTGTTCACATAAATATGGAAGCGGTTTTCATCCTCATAAGCCCGGTACATGGGACGGAAACCCAGAGGCAGATTGCGGACGGTGAGAGAAAGGATGGCCATAAATTCCGTTATGGGGAGCCTTTTGCCTTCCACGTAAATTCTGGCCGGAGTCTTCCGGGTGATGCTGTCCGGGCGTTCCCGGCGATAGGAATCAAAGATGGTCTTTCCGATGGTTTTGGCCGCTTTATACGCACCCATACCACCGCCGGAGTAATAATAATCCATAAAATTCGTGGCCAGGCCTGCTCCAAAAATATTCCCCCAGTGTCCGTTTACGGAAAGTGTTTTTCTTGTGGTGAGGACAATATCGCCGTCTTCCTGCCAGATTTCATAAAACCTGCGGAAAATTTTATACGGGTTTCCTTTAATCCGGAGAGAATCCGCCACAATATTCATGGTTCCACCCCGCAGTACCAGAATGGGCGGGGGAGAACATTCATTTACTTTTATCCAGGAAGAAATCACATTGTGGATGGTGCCGTCCCCTCCGGATATGGCCAGATAGTGGATTTTTTTTTCCTGGAACTGTTTTAAAATTTTTTCCAGCGACGGAATATCCCGGCTGGTCTGGACAAGGGCATCTCTTCCCGCCAGAAGAGAAATCTGCCCGGTTATTTCCCGGCTTCTGGATCCCATGTTCATTTTTGCGTATGGATTGATAATAACGCCAAACGGGATGCCCATGGGGATAGTTTCCGATTTTCAGATGTGATTACAAGAGTTAAACGTCCAGCTCCATCACCACGGGACAGTGGTCAGATCCCATCTGGCCTTCCTGATGATCAATAGAAATCACTTTTTTGAAGAGCGGCTTATCCACAAAGAAATAATCAATCCGCCAGCCAATATTTCTTTCCCGGGAGCGGGTCTGCAGATTCCACCAGGTATAGGAAGTGTTTTCCGGGTACGTCCGGCGGTACACATCCACCCAGTCATTCTTTATCAGGTCATCCACCCAGGCACGTTCTTCCGGAAGAAATCCGATGTTTTTTTCATTCTCTTTGGGTCTGGCCAAATCTATCTCACGATGTGCCACGTTCAAATCACCGGTAAAGAGTATTTTGTACCCGGCTTCCCTCTGGCGGTTGATCACCTCCAGGAAATGCCGGTAAAAATTCAGTTTCCCCTCCCAAGCTTCCGGGCTTTTCCCTCCGTTTGGGAAATAAATTCCATAAAATATATATTTTTTATGTGTGAGGGAAAGGACTCTGCCTTCCGTATCCACCCAGCCTTCCATACCGGTCTGCACTGTGGGAGTAGTCCATCCCAGGGATTTTTTTATCCAGAGTCCGGTGCCGGAATATCCCTTTTTTTCCGCAGAATGGTAATACTGGTCATATTCCGGGTTCCGGGTGAGATATTCAGAAAGCTGCTCCGCGGTTGCTTTGGTTTCCTGGAAAAAGGCAATGTCCGGGGATGTTTTCCGCAGAAGCTCCTGCAGATCGCCTTTTTTCTCCACCGCCCGGATCCCGTTCACGTTCCAGCTCAGAATTTTGATGTTCATGGTTCCATGTGAAAAATCGCCGGGGGCGGTAAAGAAAATATGGGGTGACAACCACTTTATATCCATTCCCCAAAAATGAATATGAATTGACGCCATGATTCCGGGGATTCCAATATCTTATGCCGGAAAACATGGAAAAAGAAAAGCCAGTTAATTTTATAAAAAATATTATTATTGATGATGTGCAGAGCGGGAAACATACCGGGATCATTACACGGTTTCCACCGGAGCCTAATGGGTATCTGCACATTGGCCATGCCAAATCCATGTGTCTGAACTTTGGTCTGGCGGAAGAATTCAAAGGCCGCTGCAACCTCCGGATGGATGACACCAACCCCGTGAAAGAAGAAGATGAATTTGTGCAGTCCATCGCTAACGACGTTTCCTGGATGGGCTATACCTGGGGGGAGACAATTTTTTATGCTTCCGATTATTTTGATAAACTTTATGAATATGCCCGGATTCTGGTGACAGACGGGAAAGCCTATGTGGATGACCTTTCTTTTGATGAAATCCGGGAATACCGGGGAACACTCAAAGAAGCGGGAAAGGAGAGCCCCTTCCGGAACCGGGGTGTGGAGGAAAACCTGGATCTTTTGGAGCGGATGAAAAACGGGGAGTTTGAGGAAGGCTCCCGTGTCCTGCGGGCAAAAATTGATATGGCCTCCGGGAATATCAACATGCGTGACCCGGTCATCTACCGGATTCTGAAAACTGCCCACCACCGCACCGGGGATGTTTGGTACATTTATCCCATGTATGACTTTGCCCATTCCCTCTCGGACGCACAGGAAGGGGTGACCCACTCTCTGTGTACTCTGGAGTTTGAAGACCACCGTCCACTCTATGACTGGTTCATTGCAAATCTCCCGGTTCCGTCCCGCCCCCGCCAGATTGAATTTGCCCGTCTGAATATCACCCACACCGTCCTGAGCAAGAGAAAACTCAAGAGACTGGTGGAAGAGAATATGGTGGACGGGTGGGATGATCCACGGATGCCCACAATTGCCGGTTTGCGGCGGCGGGGTTATGTTCCCGCTGCCATTAAAAAATTCTGTGATATGATTGGGGTTTCCAAGGCGGACAATCTGGTGGACATTGCCATGCTGGAATTTGCCATCCGCGAAGAATTGAATAAAACTGCCCACCGCCGGATGGCCGTGCTGAATCCGGTGAAGCTGATCATAGAGAATTATCCCATCGGACGGGAGGAACATCTGGACGCCGTGAACAATCCGGAAGATGAAAGCTATGGGAAAAGACAAATCCCCTTCTCCGGGGAATTATGGGTGGAAGAAACCGACTTCATGGAAAACCCGGTGAAAAACTTCCACCGTCTGGCCGTGGGCAATGAAGTCCGGCTGGTGCACGCATACTATGTGACTGTCACCGGATTTTCCAAAGATCCCCAAACCGGACGGGTAACCCAAATCCGGGCCAGCTATGACGCCACAACCCGGGGCGGGTGGTCATCGGATGGTCGCAAGGTGAAGGGTACCATCCATTGGGTTTCTGCCCCCCATGCCGCCGATGGAATTGTCTATCTGTATGATCATCTATTCGTGCCGGCCAATCCGGACGCGGAGAAGGATAAGGATTTCTCCGAGCTGATTAATTCTGAGTCCCGGGTGATCCAGACCGGCGTTATGCTGGAGCCTTCCCTGTCGCAGGCGGAGCCATCGCATGCGTACCAGTTTTTACGGAATGGATATTTCCGTTATGATGAACGGTATTCTGTGGCACAGAAAAAGCCGGTGTTCCTGCGGACGGTGGGTCTGAAAGATTCCTGGAAGCCGGAGAAACAGGCATAATTAAATTTGTAATTTTTATAAAAGGAAGGATATATCATGTTTGATAAATTTAAAATTGGATTCAGGATAAATCTGTTGATAGTGACTGGATTAACCATGTTGATTTTTCTGGGATTATATGGAATGATTAAAATAGAAAACAATATGATGCAGGACAGGAGGACAAAAACAAGGCATTTGGTGGAAGCGGCCTATGGAGTCATCCAATATTATGGCTCCATGGTGGAATCCGGGACACTGAGAAAGGAGGAAGGACTTTCCCAGGCTTTGAGTATATTAAAAACCCTGCGTTATGAAAAAGGTGACTATTTCTGGGTGAATGATCTGGAACCAAGGATGCTCATGCATCCTATTAAACCAGCTTTGGAAAATAAAAATGTCTCTGATTTGAAAGATATTAGTGGAAAATTTTTGATGCTGGAAATGGTCCAAATAGCCCGGGAAAAAGGAGAGGGCTATGTGGATTACTACTGGCCCAAACCAGGCCATGATGAACCAGTGAAAAAAATCTCTTACATTAAATTATACCGACCCTGGGGAATAATGGTGGGGAGTGGTATTTATGTGGATGACGTGGAAGAGGAATTTAACAAAGAAGCTATGAACATTGGGATTTCTATTCTTATTGCGTCAATTATACTTGGATTTACTGGTTTTCGTCTAAACCGGTCACTTCTCAAACCAATAAAAAAAGCAGAGGAGGCAACCAATGCCATCAAAAACGGCGATTTTACTATCCGGATTTCCGGAACGGGAAGAGATGAGATAAGCATGTTGCTGGATTCCCTGGGAAAAATGGCAGAAAATCTATCTGTTGTTACCAAAAGTGTAATGGACCAGGCTGGATCCATTGCCAGTGCTTCGGAGCAGATCAGCCAGAGTGCCCTCGCACTGAGCGATAATGCTAACAT
>DYLW01000009.1:29032-45416 GCA_020721865.1 Leptospira biflexa
AGGCACAGAAGAAGCGAAGGCTACCATCCAGGAGTTCACCCATTTGTTCATGGAAAATCTGAACAATGCAAAGAAAACAGAGACAATTGCCTTGTCCACTTATAAAAATGCGGAAGAGGGGCTTCAATACGTAAAAGGGGCCCTGGATGCCATGCAGAAAATTACTGAAAAAATTAACATAGTGGAAGAGCTGGCTGACCAGACCAATCTTTTAGCCTTGAATGCCACCATTGAAGCAGCCCGGGCCGGTGTGCATGGACGTGGTTTTGCCGTTGTGGCCGCGGAAGTCAACCGCCTCGCGGAGAACAGCCGGGCTTCCGCAGGAGAAATAAGTAAGGTTGCCGCAGAAAGTCTGCAAATTGGGGAGATGGCCACCAATGCCATCAAGCAGATTCTGCCATCCATGAAGGAAACGGTGCAGTTTGTTCAGAACATTGTTACTACCACGGAGAGCCAGACCGAAAACACAAAGCAAATAAGTAAGGTCATGGAAGAACTGGATGAAGCCACCCAGGGAAATGCTGCCTCCTCCGAAGAGCTTGCTTCTATTTCCAGTGGAATGAATACCCAATCCCAGGACTTGCGGAATATTGTTTCATTTTTCCGTACGAACACGGAGGAATAAGGGGGCTTTAATCTTTACTTTCCACAAGGATTCCAGCATTATATTTGTGTATTATACTGGAAATTAAAGTCTGGTATGGTAACCCCTGATTTATTGCATTTTTCTGAATGTCCATTAAATCCTTTTCTGATATTCTTATGTTGATTCGCTTTTCTTTCCTTAAGTGAATTTTTGCAAGCCTCCGGTACTCTTTCATTCTTTCCGGTGCATTTTTTACACTTTTCCACTCTGCATTCTCATGGGACTTATTAATTTCTGTTTCAAATTTATCTAATCTTGCCATTTTAATCCTCCTTAACTAAATAATCTTTGGTTGCTTTCCTGCTGGGATAAATAGTTTTAAGAAATATTATGACATTGTGTTCCTAATATACACTATCTTAATGATGCCGTCCAATATAATTTCTGGTAGAATTGAAAAACTGACGTAATGGATAAATGCCCCCCCAAAAAGACATCCGGATGTCCCATAAAAATTTCTCCCCATGGTAGATTATGCGAAGAAACAAAGCTTCCACTTTAATGGCGGGGCTTTGGTTCGCACTGCGGGACGTCCATGGATATCCCTGGCCGGTGGGCATTCTCTATATTCAATCGTAGATCGCATATAAAATTGTATTGACAAATGGCACACATTAATGGTTTATACTTTAATGGAATTGTTTTGGGATAATCAAAAAAATAGATGGCTAAAAGAAAATCGAAATATCTCATTTGAATCAGTTGCCGTTGCAATTGAATCAGGCAAAATTTTAGAAATCTTAGAGCATCCAAATAAAATTAGATACCCCAATCAATTTTTAATCTTAGTGAACATCAATGATTATGTGTATGTTGTACCAGCAGTAATCCAATCTGGTGGATATTTTTTGAAAACTATATTTCCTGGTCGTAAATACACGGAGCTCTATTTAACAGAAAAAAAGGATGGTTAATTATGAAAATCAATGAAGAAAAAGAATTATTAAAGTCCCTTAAGAATAATGAATGGAAACCAGCAAAGAATGGGGAAAAATTAAAAAAAGAATTAGTAATAGCAGCACAAAAAACAATGCTAAAAGATAAACGAATGAATATACGAATCTCTGGTAGAGACTTGGAATCATTAAAAATAAAAGCAATGGAAGAAGGTATGCCGTATCAAACATTAGTTTCAAGTATTTTACACAAATATGTGACAGGACAACTATTCCATAAAACAGAGAAAAAGGATATACAAAGACAACCATAGCCGTCGCACGCCGGACAGGAATGGAATTTTGAGGACATAACAGAACACCAGAATAGAATGATAGATATTGTTGGTTTAAAAAGGTAACGGTAATCTCCCCCCCCCAAAAAGACATCCGGATGTCCCATAAAAATTTCTCCCCATGGTAGATTATGGGAAGAAACAAAGCATCCACCGGAATGGCGGGGCTTTGGTTCCCACTGCGGGACGTCCATGGATATCCCGTGGTCAAATAATAAAGCCAAAGGAGACAAATTATGGCAAATTTTTACTGTGAGTATTGTGGCAAAAAGTTCTCAAGCGTTTCCAGCTTGACTGGTCAGAGTTGCACTCGACATCCGAATGGTTCCCTCAAAGGGAAACACAAATTGTATGAAGGAGCAGAAAAGAAAAGCTACACCTGCAAATTCTGTGGTAAATCTTTCTCCTCCATCGAGAGTATGACTGCTTCCCATTGCACCAGACACCCGGATGGTTCCCTTAAGGGAAGACATTCGCCGGCATTGTAAACCACTTAAAAGGCAGGACGATGGATGTCCTGCCGGTTTAGCTTCATCGGCAAAGAATCTGCCACCGGTAGTGGATTTCATTTTATAGGGGAAAATCAATATCCGCCGTTCTTCCATCGAGGGGAGAATTCCGCCCGGTCATTTAAGAAAATAGCCGGGCGTTTTGGATTAAACTTACATCATTACCATAAAAGCATGGATTTTCACATTATATCTTGCGGTACCACCCTAAAGTAATGTACAATGACCTTGGAGATATATTTGCGATCAGCTCCTCTTCTGGATCTCCTGAATAAACTTCAGTCAGGCCCAATTCATAGCGTGCCGCTGCCGTCAAACCCATGCTATTGGAAAGTTTGAAATCATAACCAAAGTCCAGAAAAATACCAATATCATTATCGATATCCGTATCACCCGTAACGCTTGTATCGATCGTCATTTCAGATTCCATTTTTCCCAATGGAAAAGCAAAATACAGACCTCCACCAAGAAAAAGATTCGAGTAAGAAAGATTCCGTATACCAATGGGAACGGATAAAAATTCCGCAGTATTTTTAAGTACTATATCGTTTGTGTATGTATTTTTGGGCCATCTGTAGTTAAAGTTTTTGGAAGCATACTGAAGCCCACTGATGGCTAAAAGATTGTTGGTCAGGAAATAACCGTAGTCTAATCCAAAAAACATATTAGTTCCCACCTCCGCTTCCGGATTATTCCATAGACCGGCCATTTCAGCACTCCAATATGCATCCGCTTTTGAGCCACCCATTCCCACACCTCCGGATACGCCAATTCTGGATGTTCCGCTTACAGAAGAATCCTGTGCCTTCACCGTATCCTGGGGCTGATCCTGGTTCGGGAATTCGTGGAGAAAAACAACGGTAGCATTGACGTGCAGAGTGAAATTTCCAAAGGGACAAAAGTCACCCTGCGTTTCCCGCTGGCGTCCTGAAAATAATTATTTTTCCAGGGCGATGCGTCGTAATACCGTCTGGAGAATTCCTCCGTTTCTGTAGTATTCCATTTCAACGGGAGTGTCTATTCTCATTATTACAGAAAATTCATTTTTTGTCCCATCTTCCCGGATGGCAGTGATTAGAATTTTCTGGCCGGGACGGAGGGAATCATCCAGCGGGATTTGAAATGTCTCTCTTCCGGTAATGCCCAGAGATTCCCGGTTCTGCCCATCCGCAAACTCCAGGGGCAGCACCCCCATCCCCACCAGATTGGAACGGTGGATTCGTTCAAAGCTTTCCGCTATCACTGCTTTAACGCCCAGAAGCATGGTTCCTTTGGCTGCCCAGTCCCGGCTGGAACCCATGCCATAATCCTTTCCGGCAACGACCAGAGTGGGGACATTGGCGTCCCTGTATTTCATGGCAGCATCATAAACGCTCATCACTTTGTTGTAATCCTCCCCAGCGTGCAGGAAAGTGGTGAAGCCCCCCTCCGTGCCGGGAGCTAATTCATTTTTTATGCGGATATTGGCGAAGGTACCACGGGTCATCACCCTGTCATTCCCCCTTCGGCTTCCATAGCTGTTAAAATCGGACGGATGAACTCCTTTTTCCAGAAGATAGCGTCCCGCCGGAGTTTCCGGTTTAAAACTGCCCGCCGGACTGATATGATCCGTGGTGACGCTGTCTCCCAGTTTCAGAAGCACTCTGGCGTTTTTAATACCGCCGATGGGTTTTGTCTCCGGGGAAATATCTTTAAAAAAAGGTGGATTTTGTATATAGGTCGCCTTGTCATCCCAGGAATAGAATTCACTTCTGGTCACCGGAATATCATTCCACATGGCACTTTGCTTAAGGACATTGCCGTAGATGCTGCGGAATACTTCCGGATTTTCCGCCAGGGTTTTTATCTCATCAATTTCATTTTGCGATGGCCATATATCTCGCAGGAAAATGGGCTCTCCGTTCGCAGTATATCCCAGGGGTTCGGTTTCCATATTAATGGCCACATTTCCTGCAATGGCAAACGCCACCACCAGCGGAGGAGACGCCAGAAAATTTGCTTTCACATGGGGATTTATCCTTCCTTCAAAATTTCTATTCCCGGAGAGAACGCTGGCGGCCACCAGATCCGTTTCTGTGATGGTCTGGACCACGGGGTCAGGCAACGGGCCGGAGTTCCCAATGCAGGTGGTGCAGCCATAGCCCACAATGTGGAAGCCCAGCTTTTCCAGATACTCCAAGAGACCGGAGTGGGTCAGATAATGCTCCACCACTCGGGAGCCGGGAGCGAAGCTGGTTTTCACATAGGGCGGAATAAGGAGTCCTTTTTCCACCGCTTTTTTTGCCAGAAGGGCGGCGGCAATCAACACCGATGGATTGCTGGTATTGGTACAACTGGTGATACTGGCAATCACCACCGAACCATGGGTCATGGGAGTGTGGTTATCTCCCTTGTAAAGTATGCTTCTTTGGAATTCCTCCGGCGTAAGTCCATACCCTCTTTTTTCCGGGGGGTTGACCAGGGCGGCGGAAAAAGCGTTTTTCATTTCTTTGAGATAAATTCTATCCTGGGGTCTCTTGGGTCCCGCCACACTGGGGCGGATATCCCCCAGATTCAGTTCAATTTTAATACTGAATAATGGCTCCGGCGTGGAATCTTCCCGGAAAAGACCTTGTGCCTTCATATAGGCTTCCACCAGTTCAATGAGCTCATCCGGACGACCGGTATTTTTCATATAGCGGAGGGACTCCGCATCCATGGGGAAAAAGCCCATGGTGGCACCGTATTCGGGAGCCATGTTCGCGATGGTAGCCCGGTCTGCCAGGGACATATTGCTCAATCCATCTCCATAGAACTCCACAAATTTTCCCACCACATTTTTTGCCCGCAGAATCTGGGTGACATAAAGGGCAATGTCTGTGGAAGTGCTGCCTTCCGGGAGGGAACCGGTAATTTTAAAACCCACCACTTGCGGGGCCAGCATACTCAGAGGTTGCCCCAGCATCACCGCTTCCGCCTCGATTCCGCCCACTCCCCATCCCAGAATGCCCAAGCCATTGATCATGGTGGTATGGCTGTCCGTCCCCACCAGAGAATCCGGATACACCAAAATTCCATCCTTTTCTTCTTTCTGGACCACCCCGGAAGCGATGAATTCCAGATTTACCTGGTGGATGATACCGCTACCGGGAGGAAAGACGTCAAATTTCCGGAAACTGTTTTGTCCCCATTTTATAAATTCATACCTCTCCCGGTTTCTGGAAAACTCCAATTCCATGTTTTTCTCCAAGGCGTCTTTGCTGGCAAAAAAATCAATCTGCACAGAATGGTCAATCACCAGCGACACCGGAATCTGCGGGTTTATTTTTTTGGGATCTCCTCCCAGGGTTTTCATAGCATCCCGCATGGAAGCCAGATCAACCACACAAGGAACTCCGGTGAAATCCTGTAACACCACCCGTGCGGGCAGAAAGGGAATATCTGGAAAAGAAGCCATGGAGGGCTTCCATCCGGCCAAAGCCTGAACATTCTCCCGGAGGACTTCTTTCCCGTTACAATTTCTGAGGGCGGATTCCAGCAGGATTTTTATACTAAAAGGAAGAGAATCCACCGGATAACCCATTTCTCCCAGTTTATGAATATTATAAAAAGAATAATTGCGTCCATTTTTCTCGTAAAATACTTCCTTTGTAAATTGTTGTAAATTTTCCACAATACCTCCCGGCTTTGTTTTAAATTTCGTCTGCATCCATATTGTCAATTTTTTTTCTCCAGCTCCCCTGCCCCACCCGGCATACCTTGCATACACCAGAGGTTGTCCAGTCTCCGCAGATGGTGCATTTGTTCAGAATGGTTTGATCCACGTATCCGGAGAGAAAGGAATAATTCCGCAGAAAATTCAGATAATAGTCATTCAGAAAATCCGGGAAACCTTCATCGGCGGCGTCAAAAATTTTGTCATATTTTTTCTGGTTCCCATCCCGTGAATACGGACAGGGGTCTTCCAACGGTTTCACGTCCAGGTATTTCACCGCCCGGAGCATCTGGGACTCCCGCACATAAACAAGAGGTTTGGCCCTTTTGATGAATCCCTCTTTTGCTTCCAGAACTGGATAGGATTTTTTCAGATATGCCCAATTCCATTTCCGATTGTTGGATAACAGAAAGCGGGCTTCATCGTCCATATTGTGTCCGGTCAATAAAACATCATAGCCATTTTTCAATGCAAAATTATTGAAGATTTTTCTTTTCACCGAGCCACACACAGAACATACAGAATCCGCATACTCCCCGGAAATACCGTCGATGGAGAAACCTGTCCATGCAGTGGATTCTTCCCTGTGCAGACGGATTCCATAAAGGCGGGAGAATTCCTCCACCACCTCACGGGATCTTGCGGAAAAATTTTCAATCCCCAGATCAATGAAAAGCCCGTCCGGTGCATATCCCAATTGTTTCAGAAAAAAGGCCAAAAGGAGACTATCCTTTCCGCCGGAAAGAGCCACAAGGATTTTATCTTCCCGCCGGAACATGGAAAAATCTTCCACAGCCTTCCGGATTTTCCCCTTAACTGCATTATATACTTTTTTGTCCATCCCTATTCCGGTTTTTATTAACCGCACCCAAAGACAAGCGGAAGTTTATCTTTTCCCTTACCTATGGATTTTATCCACCAGAAGATCCAGGGTTTTTTGTCTTTCCAAAATCAGCAATTGCCGGGACATTTCCATATTAACAATATCATACCGGGCGGTCTCCATGGATTTTCTGGCAAGAATCAAATCATTCAGACTCTTTTTTCCAATGGAATAATTATTTGTCTCCGCTACAAGAATTTTTTGGGACAGAGAAAGCCGATCCTTTGCACGGGCAATATGTGTTTCCTGCAGCCGGATGGCACTCTCCAGTTCGCTGGCATAAATTTCCAGATTAAAAAGTGTTCGGCGGGTTTCCAACCGGGCACGCTTCAGATCAATCCCCTTAATTTCCCTCTCTGCATTTTCTTTCTCATGTCCAAAATTAAATTGCCCGCTCACCCCGGCATAGGCGTTTTCTGTTCTGTCCTGGATATTATAATCCCGCCCGATGGCTTTGTAACCCAGAAAGAGATTCACTTCCGGAAGAATACTCCGCCCGGCAATGTCCAGATTCACGGCAGCAGATTTTTCCGTATCTTTCAGAATCCGGAAGGTGCGGCTTTTCTGCAGAATAGATTCCGTTGTGTCCGCAGACGTCGCAGAAATAACCATGGAGGGTTTTTCCGGAACAATGGCAACATCCGGAGTCATTCCCGTGATCCGCCGTATTTTATTCTCAAAATTGACTTGCTGGCTTTCCAGTTCTTCCAGACTTTCCTGGGACTGGATCACTTCCAGCTCCATGCGGTATACATCCTCCGGACGGGCAATTCCGTACTTGCGTTTTCGCATCACCAGAGTGGCCAGATCCTGGTTATGCTTCCAATTATTCCGGGCGATGGCGGCATTTTCCGTGACCAGATACCATTCAATATATATTTTTATCAGAGAAGACATATATTCTTCATAGGCTTCCACAACCCGGTAGCGGACAATATTTTCATCAATGCCGATTTTATTCTCCTGCATTCGAGTGAGCACACCAAATGCGTTCTGAACAATCGGCTGGGAAACCATGACACCCGCACTGGAGCGATGAAATGCCCCGCTTCCTGCGGAAAAAAGAGAATTGGAATATGTGGCTTCCACTTTTGTCCCCAACGATGGAAATAATTTTGAAAGAGAAATACTTCCTTCCCAGGGAGTAACCCCATCCTGGTTTTCCTCCAGAGGAAGAAAAAGATCATACTGGGCACTCACATCCAGAACAATATCCCCAGCCGGAAGTAAAAGGTCTTTCTGAAATTTCAGATACAATTCGTCGCTCAATAATACCGGGAAGGAAGGATCATGGGAAATCGCTTTTTTCAAAAAAAGTGGGAGGCTCAGGATATTCGTGGAGGAATTATCTGTAATCAAATCCTGAGCCATTCCCGAATGGAGTGGGAGAATCAAAATAAAAGCAAAAATACTCAAAATATTTTTTTTCATAAAAGCTCATTTCCTGCATTGCTCAATTGTCCTCTTAACGTGATGATTGCCTTGAAAAGAGACGGTACCAGAATCAGGGTGATGGTGGTGCCGAACATTAAACCCCATGATAGGGCAATCATCAATTCGGAAAGCATGGAATCATATCCCATAACCCCATAGGCGGTGGGCAAAAGGCCTGCCACGGTGGTGATGGTGGTGAGAGTCACCGCCCGCAAACGGGAAGAGGATATTTGTGCGATGGTATCATCATCCATAAATTTATCCTGCGGGAGGGAATTTCTGAGAGAGTCCACCAGAACAATGGCATCATTCACCACCACCCCTCCCAGCCCCAAACCTCCAATCATCCCAAAAAATCCATACTGGTTCATTCCATGCAGCAGAAAAATAAAAACCACAGAAGCCAGAGCCGGAAAAATTGTGGAGAGAATAATCAGCGGCAGGGATGTGGACTCAAACTGGAGTGCCAGAATAATATAAATCAGGATAATGATCATCCCCATGGCCATGGGCAGGTAACCGGAGGATTCCCTGGTTTCCTGAATTTCTCCATCGAAGGAAAGGTTCACCGTTTTGCTTAATTTTGTAATCCGGGGAAAAATATTTTTTTCCAGATCCTCCGCAATTTCCAGAGGAGTCAGGCCGGATTCACTTTTTATATCCGCGTACACCCGGGTAATCCGCTGGCGGTTCATTCTCTGTATTTCCTGGGGTGACGTTACTTTTTTCACAGAAACAAGATTTCTCACGGGAACCAGATAGCCGGAATTATTATGAACAGGAGTGTCCAGTATCTGGTCCAGATTCTGCTTATAGCGGGTCTGCATGGAAAGCCGCACGTCCTTTTCTTCATCGCCGATGAGGAATCTGTACAGCACCACACCATCCAGAGCAGAACGCAATGTCATGCCAATTTCTGACGCGTCCACCCCCAGGCGTTTAGCCAGATCCCTCTTTATTTCCACGGTATATTCAGGACTTTTATGGGCTTCTCCGCTTTTAACGGAAACCAGATGAGGATGTCTCATTAATTGATCCATCAGTGCGTTGGCAATTTTCTCCCGGAGGACATTGTCATTTTCCTGGACAATGATTTCCACCGGAGACCCGCTGGTCATCCCAAACCGGCGTTTGGAAAACTGGACATTCTGCAATCCTTCCACTTTGTCCATTTTCTGCTGCCACTGGGACATTAATTTTTTAAAGGGAGTTTTTCTTTCCTCTTTATCTTTCAGTTCAATACGCATCCAGATTTGGTTTTCTTGTCCGGAGATATGGAAGTGTTTCATGCCTGTATAGGTAAAAAACGCATTAATATCCTTTCCCAGATACGGAGCAAATATTTCCTCCAGCTTTTCCGCCATGAGAGCTGTCTGGAGTTTCCGGGTTCCCTCCGGAGCTTCCGCATTAATCTGGACTTCTGTGACTTCTTCCCGTGGAAACAGGGAAAATTTCATGTATTTTATTAATACGAAAAAACCGGAAATGTAAAACGCCAGAAAAAATCCAATGATCAGATAATTCCATCGCAACATTTTCTTTAACTGAAGGTAAAATTGATGCTCCACCGCCTCAAACCAGAGAGCGTTATGCTCACTTTGGGGGGAAGCGTCCGCATTTTTATGGAAATATTTTTCTATGACAAGAATCAATCCCAGAGAAAAGACAATTTTCACCCATCGAGGGGTGCCTGCATTCATGTGTGCCGGCAGCACAAAAATGGATTCAGCCAAACTGGCAAACAGCATCAGAGCCACAATCGTGGGAATGGGTTCCACCAGTTTTGCCATCCGCCCCTCAAATGTCCATAATGGAAAAAACGCTGCCACCGTAGTGAGGACTGCTGCCGTTACGGGAAGTATCACCGTGGATGTTCCCTCCACAACCGCCCGTGCACGGGGTAACCCCCTGGATTCCAGACGGGTGATATTTTCCGCAATCACAATGGCATCATCCACCACCATACCCATCACAATGATGATACCCGCCAGCGTCATATTATTAATGGTATAACCAATTAGATTGGCAATCACCAAAGTGAGACCAAAGGAAAATGGAATCCCCGCCGCCACCCAGAATCCCGCTTTAAAATTTAGAAAGATAAACAGAGAAGAAACTATAAGAATAAAACCAAAAAGGCCATTCCCCTTGATTATTTCAATCCGGTTTCTCACATCCCTGGATTCATCATCAAAGAAAATAATCTGTACGTTTTCTCTCTCCGGATTATCAGATGCGAAGTGGATCACTTCCTCTTTTACTTTATCCACCGCATCCAGAATTCCCGTGTCTGTATTTTTTACCACACTAAAAATGATCCCTTCATGCCCATTAATTTTATAAATATTGGTGGTTTTCTCATAACCATCCTCCACCACCCCCAGAGAACCCAGACGCAAAACCGGCCCGTCAAAACTCCCCTGAACGGGAAGATTTTCCAAGGCTTCTTTCTGGGTGATTTCCCCATCCAAAGTGATCCGCTCTTCATCGTAGTTTTCCAGCGTGCCCGCAGGCTGCCTCACATTGGCGTCATTAATGGAAGAAAGGACGGTGCGGATGGGTATCTGGTACACAGATAAAAGTCCCGGAATCATTTTTATCTGTAACTCTTCTTTAAGATATCCACGTTTGGAGACGGAATTAATCTGCGGAAGATTTACCAGACGATTTTCCAGTGCATGGGCAATGGTCTGGAGCCTTCTCCTGTCCGGGGTGGTCAGATATTTTTTATCCTTGAAATATATCCCCATGTCAATGATGGCTTTCTTGGACGTTTTGAATTCCCTTATCGTGGGAGTATCCAGAACCTCCACCGGCAGATCCACAGATAAAACGGCATTTCTTATTTCTGAAATTATGTTGTCCCTGTCCGGATTGTTTTCCTGCAGCTCCACTGTAAGAGAGGAATTTCCCTCGGAACTGGTGCTCAAAACTTCTTCAATACCATCCACATTCTGGAGCTCTTTTTCAATGGGCCAGGTGACACTTTTTTCCACTTCCGATGGAGAGGCTCCGGGATAAGAAACGGAAATCCGGACAGTATCAAATTCCATTTCCGGAAGCTCTTCTTTCTGGGTTATCTGCCAGAAAAAAACTCCGCCGGTTAATACCACAAGATAGAGAAAATTGGCAAACAGATGATGATGGGAAAAATATTTTATGACGCTTTTCATGGGTTCCTTTATTATCGGTTGAATGGTAAGACCTTTCCAGAAGGAAACAGGTTCCCGGCAGGAAATATTTTTAATGCCGGATCAATTATAATAAAGGGAAAAAAGAATCTCCAACTTGCGGATACAAACTGGAGATTCAGAGTTATACGGCGATATTTTCATATCAAATATATTATCGATGATGCCCAAAAATGCTGAAGTATTTTTTTTATTTTTTTTTGATTTTTTTTATGCCTGTCCCTGTTTTGTACCCAGTAGCTCTCTTTGCTTTTCAAAACGCTCATTTACTCTCCGCAGGATTGTACGGATGCTTTCGTTATTTTCTATGGACAGCACCCGATTAAAATAATCCCTGCTGGAGGCAAAATCCTGCATGCGGTAGTAAGCCAGTCCCAGTAATTTCAGCGTCCGCAGATGATGGGGACTTCTCTGAAGAATTTCCTTACCAATAAATATACAGGATGGAAATTGACTCATTTTATAGTACGATAACGCTTTCACATAAAGATAGCGAATTCTTTGTCCCTCTGGCAAAAAATCAATCAAATCCACAGTCTCTTTGTATCTTCCATGAGCCAGATTCCCCATAATTCTTTTATGATGGATGAAATCTTCTCTGCATCCACTTTTTCTAATTTTGGATTTTTCCCCGCGATATACCACCCTGAGGAGCGACAGATCATCTGTCAGGTCTCCCTTTCGCAAAAGATTTTCAATGATTGATTTTAAGTCTCCATGCGATTCCTGGACTATACCTGGAAAAAGGGCCTCGTCTTCGTTGATCTGTGTTTTCCCATCCCCCACGAAAAGTTTGATATCATCCTTTCCATCACTTCCCAGAATTAGTATATCCCCGGGTTTAAAATGGACTTCTAAAATGGAAAAATTCATCTCCATGGGAGCCCCGAACTTTCGGACATGAAACTGGTTCTGGAGAAATTCCGCACGGGAATCCCGATACAAAACAGGGAAAGGATGCTCTGCATTAATGTAAAGAAAATGTCCATTTTGATTATTCAGAAGCCCCAGGATTCCGGAAACCAGCATTGTCCCATCAAACGCCTGAAAGATGGCATGCAATTCTCGGTATGTTTCCTCCATCCATTTTTCGGGAGAAATATCCAATATCCGATCATTTGCCGCAGACCGATGGATGATGGAATTCAATGCTGTGCCCATCACCAGAGCTCCTCCGGCACCCTGTATGGATTTTCCCATGGCGTCACCATTAAATAATACCGTGTACTTCTGGTCGCCAAATAGAATGTTACCAGTAACGCATATATCTCCACCCAGTTGATTGAGTTTATTCTTGAATAGAAATTTTTTATACTGATAAACTACAAAATCGGTTGTGACCTCACTGCTCTTATTGAAATTTTTCATCAGGGGATTAAGCAAGAGAGTGGTTAGAAAATAATCTCCATCCTGCTGATTTTTCAATTTCCGGATTGAATCCAGTGAAACCTGGACTTCTTTCCTGGCTCTATCAAGATCATCAATCGTATCGGTGAGAGAATCGGAATACTGCTTTTCAATGTAGAGTCCGCAATTCATGGATTTCATTCTATGGATGAGATTGAAAATGTACTGCCGGAGAATTATGGAGCCATGCTGGGGAGCAATGATTTCCAGATCCAGTTTTTCTATCTTGCGAAGAGCATAATTCAAGATATCCCGGCTGGGCATATAGGCCATGTGGAATCCTTCTATTTTTTCATAATAATCTTCCCCAGCATACAGTGACCAGGTTTCCTCCAACCCACCGAACAAATCGCCGGAAAACAGAATTTTATCTCTGGCAAGATAGGTCACAAATGCTCCCGGGGAATGCAGATACGGAGTGGTAAAAAATTGCAATTTCAAATTACCGGCGGTTAATTCAAAATGATTTTCATCCACATTGTAATAACCCGCCTGAATTCCATAGTGTTTTACCAATACCGCCATCCGGCTATGAGTGACAATTTTAAGGTCTTTTCTATTAATTATTTTTTCAATATCCGGCACAGCCGCACATAGATCCGGATCCTGGTGGTGCAGGATGATATACTTTACACGGGAGAGATCGCAAACAGATTGAATTTTATTAATAAGATTATCTCTCTGTATCATGGAACCCGGATCAATCAAAATGGACTCATCGCCATTTTCAATCAGATAAGGATGACACTGGAATGGATCATCCTCCAGAAAAACCCCCACCCAGTGAACCCCGGGTGCAATTTGTACCGATTTGGAAACATCAACTCCTTTTATATCATATTGACCCATGTTCCAATACAGAATATTTTAAGTCGGAGTCAATATTATTTTTTATTATACAACAATGAGGATTTTACGAGCGTTTTTCATTTTCAATGAATTGCCAGCATTTTTACAAATAATGGAATTATACTATTATTAAGTAACCTCTGAAAAAGTCCCTCCGTGGACTTTTTCAGATCGCAATACCCTGGCAAAGCCAGCTGTTTTGCTCCATTTTGCTGCGAAAACATACGTTTTCTCCGCAAAATGCCGGTACATCCATGTACCGGAAGTAAGCTCTGAAAACTTTTTCAGAGCTTACTTAAGATGTTTTTGGGATAATACTGAAAGAAAATATTTTGAAATTATCAATAAAATTAATATTGGCAGTGCCAGGATCCATTTTGGGTTCCTTCATTTCAATTTTCTTCATAATAATAAGAATAATCAATCCCCTTCATGAAAATCTCTCTGCTATTGATTTCCGGGGTTAAAGCATGGAACAGCAAACTCTTTAAGGGGACAGCATCCATCGGACTTTTCACCATAGCATTCATATAATCTTTCTTTCCAATCTTACTCCAGTCAACGCATTTTCCCAAACTTTTTTTCAAAATCAAATCAAGCCATATCCGGGTACTTCTGCCATTTCCCTCCATAAACGGGTGGGCAATGTTCATTTCCACATATTTTGCGACGATCTCATCAAAAGTAGTTTCCGGCATGGCATCAATTTTTTTGAGAGTATTGACCAGAAACCGTACCGGTGCAAAAGCAAATCCAGCTTTGGATATGTTTTTCTGCCGGATTTGTCCGGCAAAATCATACAAACCGCCAAATAAATATGCATGTATCTGCTGCAGGCCCACCGTTGTGCCCACTTCTATGCTGTTGATGAAAGTCGTTTCAAAAAGAGAATAGGCTTTTAATTTACTCTTTCCGTCAATGGTTTCATCACTGTAAGTGAACCATTCCATAAAACGGTTGGCTTTTTTCCCGGGAAATGTTTTTCCCAGAGCGATAATACCATCATAGTCCAGCATATCCGTTTTATACTTTTTACCATCTGCCGCAGCCAACTTCAGTTGGTTAGTAGCACTAACCAACTGATTCCCCTCTTTTCTCAACTTTGCTTTCAGATATTTCCAGTAGTTACGGGTTTTTGTGTAATCGTCTTGATCCGTAAGTACGGCAATGATGTCCAGCACAGAAAACCACCATTTGGAATTTTCTGCATCCCACAAGGCACGCACTTCCCTGTCATCAAAAAATCGTATGGATATTTTCTGGTTCGCCGGGCTCATTGTCCGAACCCCGATTTATCTGACTTGATGTATTTTTTTGAATGCACCTTCATCCCCCATCATAGCCCACCATAGCGGACACACCGTCAATATAATATCGTAAAATGTGAACATTCATCGGGTTAAAGGATATTCAAAACCGCATACCATTCTCCGTATGTGCCTGCAATGACGCAACCGGAAGAGAAAGAGCACGGAAAAATATCCGCAATAATTTCTCCTAATTTCATTGACATATTGAGGGGATCATAAACCCTATCGTATGGCCGGTGAAAAACACAGCACTCTGTATCCCCTGGAAATTCTCTCTCTGCTGGAAATAAGTCCCCTCACCACTCTGCAGATAGGCACAAAGCTCCATGAATATGATTATTCGGAACGGCACATCAACCGCATCATCAAAGACATGAAAGACTCCGGATTTCCCGTGATTACAAAAAACCGGGAACACCACCTCCAGGACAATGAATTGGAATACCGTAAACATCTGCTGCGGTCTTTATCCCGGCTGGCTATGGAGTCCGCCCTCCTACGATCTGTGATCCACGGAACCATCGTACCGGAAGAAGCTTCCCAAATGCTGTCCCATATCCGGCAACCGGCGGGACTTCTTCTGAAAATTATCCGTGCGATGGAAAACGGAAAAGTTTGCACCTTTCATTATACTCCGCAGAATGAACGCACCCTGGGGGCGGTACGCTTTGTCCGGAAACATTTCTCCATCACCGTTCCCAGAGACAAAATCCCCGTGCTCCTGATAGCTTCCCATATTGTCTTTTCCGGAGAGAATATTTTACTTTTGGGAAAAGCCCTGCACGGCAGTGCGTACGGAAAGACCCGCCAGTATCTGCTGCGGGGTTTGGATTCCATTGAAATATCTCCTCCCCCAGACGGGCTGCCCCCGGAATTCCGGGAGAAACCCAACCCCGCAGAGCTATACAAAACGTCGCTCAAGAGCTGGATTGGCGGGCGGGAATATGACCTGGAGTTAGAGGAAATCCACCTGGACGGACGCCGGGAAAAAACCCGGAAAAGGGTGAACGGAGAAGAGGAAATCATTGCCCATCTGGCCTCCTCTCTGGGCAGAAGAAAACTCATCAACCCGCCGGAGCAGATTGTGCACCGGGCCGATGAAATTGGATATTCCAGAGACCTCCTTTTCCGCTTTGAACCGGAAGAGGAGGACAGAAATCCTCCAGGGTGACGTCACCGGCGTTATGTCTCCTCAATTCCGATGGATATGTCTCCTTGGGTGACGTCACC
>DYLW01000009.1:45516-52556 GCA_020721865.1 Leptospira biflexa
CCAGCGTTATGTCTCCTCAATTCCGATGGATATGTCTCCTTGGGTGACTGTCACCAGCGTTATGTCTCCTCAATTCCGATGGATATGTCTCCTTGGGTGACTGTCACCGGCGTTATGTCTCCTCAATTCCGGGGAAAATGTCTTCTTGGATGACGTCACCAGCATTATGTTTCATCTTCAAACGGACGGGGATTTATGTTGGACAAGATGTTCTTCTTCAAAAGCATAAAAAAACGGAGAGAAAAAAGAATTTCTCATCCCCTCCGTCCTCTGCCGGCTGGGATTTATGCATTCCAGCCACAAGGGATTACTTTAAACAGAAATGGGCATTTTCATCTTGTGCACACGTTCTGCAATGAACTCCGGAAAGTGCTCTCCATAAACGGAAGCAAGGGACTTCCAATCATCCTTCCGGATAATTTTCCGGCAGTGCTCAGAGCCACAACTGCAAATAAAATCCTGGTCAACATTCACAATAAATGTTCCATAATCAATGGTGAGCTCCTCCCCTGCCTCAATATCCCGTGCGGCGATGATGGTATTGTTTTCCCCGTACATCATATTGGGCTCACAGGAATGGTTCATGAAATTGGAAATGTGACGGGCATGCTCCCAATCAAAAGTCCCAATCATTTTACCAAAATCCAGATCATAGGAATAGCGTAAAAACCGGAACCGTTTTTCCGGGGTGAGGTTTTCCACCTCTTCCGGGGTAAGAATTTCCCACCCCAATTTTTCATCTTCAATCCAGTCCTCATAGCTGAAAAGAAGTTTTCCTTTTTCAATGGGAGCATCGGTGAAGATGCCCAAATCGGCCCTGCCGGTATCTTTTTTGTATATCATGGAATTTTTCCGTTTTTATGCTGTGAGCCGTTTTCTCATTTAATACGCACAGTCAATCCAATTTTGATGGTTTTCCCTCTATTTTTTGCAGGGAAAATAATGTTTCTGGTTGACACCGTATTATATTTAACCAATGGAAAAAATTAAATATTGCGAGATGCCATGAAAATAAAAAGCCCGCGACAAAAAATCCGGAAATCCATATTGATAATTACATTCATTTTATTCCCTGGAATTTTCTATTATATGTCCCCCTATCTGGTGGTGGAAGCAGCCCTGGAGGGCGTTATCGTGAAAAATAAACCCGCATTGCATTAAATCCTTGCCGTTCAGAGAATAACTTGTTAGTAGACCACATGCAAGGAGATAGCAAACTACCGTTCGTGGCAGACCTGAAAGGAAAAACCGCCGTGGTCACCGGGGCCGGCGGGGTGCTCTGTGCGGGATTTGCCGGGACACTGGCCTCCTGCGGTGCCTCCGTGGCCGTACTGGACATCAACCTGGATGCCGCCCGGAAAACAGCGGATGAAATCAATGCCTCCGCTCTTGTCCAGAAAAGCTCCGGCAGGGCAAAAGCCTATAAAGCCGATGTGCTGGATAAAAAAAGCCTGGAGGACGTCTATCGGGAAATACAATCGGATCTGGGGGAAACGGATATTTTGATCAACGGTGCCGGGGGCAACCATCCCCGGGGTACCACCACCATGGAATACCATGACCCGAAACTAACCGGAACCACTGAATCTGTGCGGACATTTTTTGATCTGGACGCCGACAGCATCCGGTTTGTGTTTGAGCTGAATTTTCTGGGAACCTTAATCCCATCCCAGGTTTTCTCCGCCGGAATGGCCACGAGAAAGAAGGGAACCATCATCAATATTTCTTCCATGAACGCCATTCGACCGCTCACAAAAATTCCGGCGTATTCCGGAGCAAAAGCGGCAGTGACAAATTTCACCCTGTGGCTGTCTGTCCATTTTGCCCGGGTGGGCATCCGGGTGAATGCCATCGCACCGGGTTTTTTCCTCACCGCACAGAACCACTCTCTTCTGGTGAACCCGGACGGGGAATTCAACGAGCGTGCCCGGAAAATTCTGGAGCATACCCCCATGTCCCGGTTTGGGGTGCCGGAGGATTTGACCGGAACTCTGCTGTATCTGGCCGATGAGAAGGCATCCGGGTTTGTGAACGGCATTGTGATTCCGGTGGACGGAGGATTCTCCGCATACTCCGGAGTATAAAATTTAAGGAAAAACTATGGAAATTGGATTTCGCTGGTATGGAAAAGAGGACACCATTCCACTGCAGTATATCCGGCAGATTCCTTCTGTTACGGGAATTGTCTCTGCCATCTATGACATTCCGGCGGGGGATATCTGGCCGGCAGAAAAAATCCGGGAACTGAGAGACTCCATCGAACGGGAAAATTTACGGCTATCTGTGATAGAAAGCATTCCCGTGCATGAAGACATCAAGATGGGGAAACCCACCCGGGACCGCTATATTGATAACTACCGGGAATCCATCCGCAATATGGGAAAAGCGGGCATCCCTTATCTGTGCTATAATTTTATGCCGGTCTTTGACTGGACCAGAAGCAATCTGAGCATGTCCCTTCCCGATGGCTCCACCACATTAAGTTATGATTTCGGCGAAGTGGAAAAGATCAATCTGCGGGAACAAGCCCTGGATCTGCCGGGATGGGGGACAAAATACACAAAAGAGGAAATTAACCGCCTTTTGGATACCTATGCGGAAATTGGGGAAGTGCAATTATGGAAAAACCTGGAGTATTTTCTGAAAGCGGTGGTTCCGGTGGCGGAAGAATCCGGGGTAAAAATGGCCATCCATCCGGATGATCCACCCTGGTCCATCTTTGGTCTGCCGCGTATCATCACCGGAGCGGAAAGCCTGGAAAAACTGGTATCCATTGTGGATTCCCCCTCCAACGGAGTGACCTTCTGCACCGGCTCTCTGGGACCAAACGCGACGATGGATTTAACCGCGTCGCTGGAATCCCTCCTTGAACGCAAAAGAGTACACTTTGTCCACATGCGTAATATCAAGAGACTGGATAACGGCAGTTTTTATGAGACCGGCCATCTATCCCATACCGGCGATGTGGATATGTACCGGATTATGAAACTTCTGGTGGATCACCACTTTGAGGGAGTCATCCGCCCGGATCATGGCCGGAATATCTGGGGAGAAACCGGCAAGCCCGGATATGGACTCTATGACCGAGCTCTGGGGGCCATGTACCTGGCCGGCCTAAAAGAAGCCATAGAGAAAGGGAAATAACCTCTCATTTCTTGCAGAGATACACCATCAGGGGAGCCCGGCGTTCATTTCTCTCCGGGTTAAATTTAAACGCGAGAGCCTCCACCAGATCCGGCTGGAATACTTTTTGCAATCGGCAGTGGGCTTCCTTTGCGAGGGGTTTATAGGTCAGAAAATAAAATGGCCGGTCTTTGGATAGGAGAAACGCCGCGTTTAGCTCTGTTTTCCCCATCGGCCATGGATAATCCAGTCCATAGTATGCCTGGAACCAGTAGTGGTCATCCGGTTTGTATACCGCCCATTTTTCCCGGTTGGCTTCCCGCAGATAACCCGCCGCATCCAGAGTGGTGATCTGGCTTCTCTGGGTTAAGACCGCCGGAAATATCAATACCATAACAATTCCGGAAATCCAGAGAAAACGGGATTCCCATAATTTTAATTTTTGGTTTGTTCCCATTTCATAGCCCAAGATGGTCAGGAAGAAAAAAAGCGGAATCACCGGTGCCATAAAGCGTTCCAGTTTGTTTTCTATTAGGGAATGGATAAAAACAAAAGCAATGAAAATGAAGAAAATGAACGCGGCTTTTCCATTCTCCCCTTTCCAGGAACGGAAAAAGGGAAGCAGCAACAACAGAGAAAACGGTGGCACCATCATGGACATGAAAAGGGTGATGTACATAAACCAGGGAGTCTTTCCCCAGATGTTGCTAGACACATTGGTCAGGAAATTCAGCTCCACATATTTCCAGGTGGAACTCATAAACGGCCGGCCAAACAGGGAATCCGTTAAACCCAGCATAATTAGAACGGTCAGCCCGCCCAGATGAAAGATCAGAAATTCCCTGCCGGTAATTTTTTTCCGGAGAAGCCAGAAAACCAGCGTAAGGGAAATCCCCGCCACAATGATCCCGGATTGTATCCGGAAGAAGGCGGCCAGACCGGTGAATATCCCCGCCCAGAAAAAATCCCATATTTTCATTTCCTTCTTTGTGATAAAATAAAACGCCCAGGGAACCACAAACATGGAAAAGCTTTCAATCAAAGGCTTGGTGCTCAGAACCGGCATCACTGGATGGAAAACCCCCAGGAAAAGGACGGCCAGGGAGCCACCCGCACTCAGAAAATTCCGGGAAAAACGGTACAACCCCCAAAGCCCCAGAACAGAAAAAAGGCCGGTCACCGCATTCCCAAAACCCGTGGCGATGGCAGGAGTCTTAAATCCCAGACTCCAGACGAGAGAATAAATTTTGGAATATATATGAGGGTATAATAGATTCCGGTAATCGTCGGTACCAATGGCCGTGCCGATCTGCACCTTTTCCAGTGCCGGCAGAATAATCACCAGATACTCATCCAGAAACGCGGGTCCATAGCTGTA
Organism: Leptospira biflexa; assembly: GCA_020721865.1. Lineage (GTDB taxonomy): Bacteria > Spirochaetota > Leptospiria > Turneriellales > DYLW01 > DYLW01. The sequence goes on from DYLW01000009.1 coordinate 50,018, forward strand.
AAAACCATAAAAGATACGAGAGAGAACGCCAGAAATTATCAGGAAAATGAATATCTTTCTGTGGTGACCCTCATCGGCCAGATATGCGACTATATTTTTAAACATCATCTTCCTGCACATCTGGAGAAGAGGAAAACCCGGTAAAGAAGATTTTTCCTGTATATGGGAAAAAGCAATCTGGATGCCTCAAAAGGCCATCGCCTTTCTCGTTGGCTATCAGGTTTGGTGATGAAAATGACAGAAAAAAATGCAAAAAAACCTTGACCCAAAATATGAATTTTATATAATACCTTGCGGAATAAACGGGAAGAGGGGTCAGCCATGCAGGTGCCAATAACAAAGACGCAGGTTTACGCGAAAAGCGATGGGAAAAATACTCTGGGGTATGCACACATCACCCTGGGGGATACGTTCGTGGTCAAGAACCTCCGGATTGTCAAAGGAAAAAAGGGTGTTTTTGTGGGAATGCCCTCGAATAAGACAAAAAATGGGGATTTTGTTGATGTTTTCTTTCCCATTACGCAGGAAGCCCGCATCTATCTGACAAAAACGGTGATTGATGCTTTTACCCAGCAGTATCCGGAAATTATGCAGAATTTGAAAATCTACGGAGTGGACACCCCGCTGAATGGGGAGGATTTCCATAATGACCCGGAATAAAACCACTATTTGTCCTTATATGTAATGTCAGAATGACCACCCAGATGGGCAATCCAGCGGGCCAAAACAAAAAAATAATCGGACAGGCGGTTCAGATAGCGAATGGCCATAGCGGCGGTGGCTTCCGTTTCCAGATGATCATGAAAAATCCAGGTCAGAAAAACCCGTTCCGATTTCCGTGACTGCGTGCGTGCCAAGTGGGCAATATTGGAAAGAGAATCCCCATTTGCCAGAATGAAATCCCGGAGAGGTTCCAGCACGGCATCCATGGCGTCCATGCGGCTTTCCAGCTCTACTGTGATCTGCCGGATTTCCTCCGGAAGAGGATCCTCTTTTGCAAGGTTTTTCTGTGCCAAAACCCGGTATGCCCAAGCGGAAATAGTGTAATTCATTTTCTGGATCTTTTCCAGAAAAAATAATTCTTCGCGAAACTTCTCCTTATTTTCCGGGGGAACACTTTCATGGATGACCCGCTCCCTGGCCGAACGAACGGACACATTGAAAGAAAAAATGCTCCCAATGCGGATCTGGAGTTCATCCAGCTCACCCAGAAATTCAAACGCCGGGTGGTTTTTGGGCAGGGTAACGTCCGGGGAAATCCGAGAAAATCCGGCATCCCCGTTTCTGGTATAAATTTTCATCGGCCGTTTGTTCCGAATGCTATCACACGTTGAAACGGAAAAAAACCACGTCTCCGTCCTGCATCACATATTCCTTGCCTTCCAGCCGCATCTTCCCCTTCTCTTGGGCTTTTTTATCGGAGCCGTACGTCCGGATATCCTCAAAGGCAATTACTTCCGCCCGGATAAAGCCCTTCTGGAAATCACTGTGGATCACCCCGGCGGCCTCCGGAGCGGTGGCCCCTTTGGTGACGGTCCACGCACGGACTTCCTTCTCCCCGGCGGTAAAAAACGTGTAATACCCCAGCAGAGAATACGCCGCACGTATGACCACATTCAGTCCGGGTTCTTTCATGCCCAGACTGGATAGAAATTCCTTTTCCTCTTCATCGCTCAGAACGGAAAGCTCGGACTCAATTTTTCCGGAAAGCGGAATCACTGTCTGGGAATTTTTCCGGGCGTATTGGAGCAAGGCGGAATAATGACGGGATTTTTCCGGATTATCAATAATGCTTTCCTCAATATTGGCCAGATAGATAAACGGCTTGAGAGTGATCAAGGATAAATCTTTAATGAGAATTTTCTCTTTATCATCCAACCCGGCGGCAGTGGCCATTTTCCCCTCTTTTAGTGTATCAAATACCTTATCCAGAACCTCTTTCAGTTTGATGGCTTCTTTGTCCTGTGATTTTACTCTCTTTGCATTGGAATTCATTCGATTTTCTAATATTTCCAAATCGGCCAGGATTAATTCCAGCTCAATAATCTCCACATCGCGGACAGGATCCAAGTCTCCTGCTACGTGGATGACATTTTCATCTTCAAAAGCCCGCACCACATGCAGGATCGCGTCCACATTCCGTATATGGGATAAAAATTTATTGCCCAGACCCTCGTTGTTGGATGCCCCTTTCACCAGACCGGCAATGTCCACAAATTCCACAGTGGCAGGTACCGCACTTTTGGGATGGATGGTTTCCACCAGATAGTCAAATCTTTCGTCCGGAACTTCCACCACGCCCACATTGGGGTCAATGGTACAAAAAGGATAATTTGCCGCCTCCGCTCCGTGGGAACGAGTGAGTGCATTGAAGATGGTGGATTTTCCCACATTGGGTAAACCCACAATACCACATTGGAGAGCCATAATCCAGCTTTGGAAGGTGGGTCAGGTTATCGACTATTTTTTACCACAGAAACCCTCTTCATCGTCCAGGCTTTCTCCCGGAATACAGGAGAAGAAAGTCACGAACCCCAGT
>DYLW01000009.1:52656-54655 GCA_020721865.1 Leptospira biflexa
ATGTCTTCCGCGGTGACTGTCACCCAAAAGGATATATCCCGCAGCAAGATGTGACATAACAAGAAAGACATACGCTGTTATGAATGTCTTCCGCGGTGACTGTCACCCAAAAGGATATATCCCGCAGCAAGATGTGACATAACAAGAAAGACATACGGCGTTATGGATGTCTTCCCGAGTGACGTCTTAGTTCCGGGAGACGCTTTTCAGAAATTCAAGATTTTCATAATTATGGTTCTCCTTTGCATACTCCATCGCCGTTTTGCCGTAGACGTCTTTTGCCATAAGATGGCCAATGGATTCTTTTTTTGCTTTGTCCGCATCCGGAAGGTGATGGATGATCCACTTCATCATCGTTTCATTGGAAGGCTTTAAAACGGCGTACATCAAAAGCGTCCGATGCGAATGATCCATGTCTGTCACATTGCAACCTTTCTTGAGAAGATAATCCATAATCCGGGGATCCCCGGAGTACACATGTACCATCATGGCATTGCGTCCAATGGAATCCTTTTTCCGGCAGGGCGGATAAATCTCTCCTAATTTCTGTATGAAATTAACATCCGGAGGAGACATGAAAACAAGATCCTCCCCGGTGTAATCCGAATAAAGATCTGCCTTCCGGGAGGCGACCAGGATGGCCATTTTATCGGAAATTTTGATGCTGCGGTTCTTCAGAAAAATCTCCATTTCCTCCCGATGGATTTTTCTCTCTTTTTCCGGAGTGACATTGGATATTATTTTATAAATGGGAGTATTTCCGCCCCCAAAAGCCAGAGTAAATGTCCGGTTATCCGGAAAAAGATCCCGCTTTTCTTTATGGCGGGCAAGAAAAGCCCGGAGTTCCTTCTGTTTTCGTCCGGCAATATAAAACCGCAGATAGTCATTATATATGGTATTTGTCACCCCCGTATCCACCGCAGGACACCGAACCGATTTTTTTCTTATAAAAGCGAAGATTTCCGGCAGGGCGTAGACTTGTGCCAGGCTTTTTGCGGTGTGCCCGTCTTTATTCCGATGACAGGGAGTCACGTCCAGTCCCCGGACCACATCCAGCGAAGCCCTATTTTTTATTGCGAACATCAGCGGAGTATCTCCGTTTTTATCCGGAGCATCCATCGGCACATGGGCATTGCGGAGAACCCGGTACAACCGGAGCTGCCCTGCCAAATTCCCTGCCCCCTCCTGACGCGGGGAATCTTTTCCTGCGGTGGAAAACGAGGTGAAATAAAAATACAGATTTCTGCTCTCCTCATCCCGGATTTCCGGCGATATATATTTTTTTTGCAGAAGCACCAGGAGAAAGGAATGCTTTCCGTCTCTCGCCAGATCAAAGACAATCCGATGGGCGTTCTCTCGCAACCGCCGCCGAACCGTCCGGCTGGATTTTTTCGCCAGAACCTCCATCGCCACAAGAGACTGGCTCCGGATAGCATAATCCAGCATATCCCTCCCCCGGAGATCCCGCTTTTCCCAATCCATGCCGGATTTCAGAAGCAGCTCCAGAATCTTCTTTTTCTGTGGAATACTCTCCGGAATCTTCACCGCGTAAAATCCGGCGTGGCGGCTCTCATGATCCATTGCATCTGAGGATATTCCCTGACGAAGCAGACACTCCACAGATTCCGGTCGAGCAGCCGATACCGCCAGCATCAAAAGGTTTTTCCCATTTTGATCTATAATGCTTTGGAGTGTCCGGCTGGATTTTTCTTTGATACTGGATACATTACCGGCGGTGACATCCCGGGCAATACGTCTCCATTCTGCATATTCCGTTTTACGACTGCCCGCCTGGTTATTCCCGGAAAATATTAACACCAACAGAAACGGCAATAGGCGTATCCAGCCTGACTTCATGGTAAATCCTGCGTCTTTTCGCATACGGTAAAGCAAAATGGCGTCCTCGCCGCTCCATCCTCTCCGGGAATATGTCTTTTATGGGACGTCACCCAACGAGACATCCATAATATTATATGTCCTTCATATTATGTCACATCTT
>DYLW01000009.1:54755-70182 GCA_020721865.1 Leptospira biflexa
GGCGAAATATATCTTTTATGGTGACAGTCACCCAGCGAGACATTCATAATATTATATGTCCTTCATATTATGTCACATCTTACGGAGGAATATATCCTTTAAGGAGACGTCACCCAACGGACATCCGCACGGTGGCCGAGTGCCTGCATAATGCAGGGAGGCCTTCCGGAAGAATAATAAAGAAGTTGACAACGCTGGCAATATTTATATCTTATTGAGACGTTGTCAGGAAAACTTACTCCGGAGGAAATTATGAACAGCTTTTTCTATAAAATCTACAAAATACTGACCGTTCTGGAAGCGGCTCTCTTCATCGGCCTATTGCAGTTTTTTCTAGAAGGGAAAATAACCGGAATGAAAATATCCGTTTATCTACGGGTTGTGGCCATTATGCTCATGGTGGGGGGTATTTTTTCCATTGTTTTTTATACTCTGGAAAGGTTCATCAAAAACACCTTGGTGAACATTACCGGCCGGACCACCCGCCATGGGTTGCGGTTTGCCATCCACGGTCTAATTCTGACCCTTCTTTTTGCGGCCTATGCGTATTTTTATTTTAACGTCCGGATTTTATAAGCGGAAAAATCCCGCGAATCCGCCAAAAGATTGACCGGCCATTGACCATTGGAAAATAAGCCATGGGGGCACCGGAGAATCCTAAGGAAAAAAGGGATATTGTCCAGTTGATCATTGGCTGGGTGATTTTTGTTGTGGGGGCCATCTTTTTTCCGTTGCCCATACCCATTGGCCTGCCGATGATGATCATCGGCCTGGCGATTATTGCCCCGCAGAGCCGTTTTCTGCAAAGATGGGTTTATAAGAGACGCAGAAGAAACGAGGGGCTGAATAAAAAGATGATTTTTGTCCGGGCTTATGTTCCTCCATTTGTGCAGAAATTCATTGATATTACCTGCCCGGAAAAATATAAAAAGAAACACAAAGCCAATGTGCCTCTAACCGAGTAAATACAAACCCATAAGGAGTAAGAATGTTAAACCTGTTTTTTCTGTTAATTGGTTTTATACCATTGGTGTATGGTGCGGACTTTCTGGTCGATGGAGCTTCCTCCATAGCCAAGCGCTATAACATACCCAACATTGTGATTGGTCTGACCATTGTAGCGTTTGGCACATCGGCTCCGGAGCTGGTGGTGAATGTTTTTGCCTCTATTTCCGGGAATCCGGACATCACGCTGGGGAATATTGTGGGCAGCAACATTTTCAATGTGCTGGCCATTCTGGGGGTATCCGCCATTATTTTTCCTTTGACTGTGCAAACCGGGACTACCTGGATTGAAATCCCACTTTCTCTGATGGCGGCTCTGGTATTGTTTCTCATCGCCAATGATGCGATGATAGACAATGCGTCCTCATCTCTTATCACCCGAATTGACGGGATGGTTCTGTTACTCTTTTTTATCATCTTCATGGCATATAATTATAACGTAATGAAAAACGGCGGAGCAGATAATACCATCGCCGTCCGGGAATTATCCGGGATAAAATCTGTCTTGTTTGTGTTGCTGGGGTTTGCCCTTTTGATTGTGGGTGGAAAAGTTATCGTGACGTTTGGCGTTCGGTTTGCACGGGATATGAATATACCGGAGAGAATCATAGGGTTGACCATTGTTTCTATTGGTACTTCCCTGCCGGAGTTGGCAACATCTGCGGTGGCGGCCTGGAAAAAAAATGCCGATATTGCTATTGGCAATGTGGTTGGCTCCAATATCTTCAATATATTCTTCATAATGGGGATTTCCGCTTTCATCCATCCCATTCCCGTTTCCCGCAGATCCAACATGGATTTAACGGTGAACATCCTTGCGGGTCTTTTGCTTTTTATGTTCATCTTCATTGGGAAGAAAAAAATTCTGGAACGCTGGCAGGGCATTGCCTTTCTTAGCGGATATGTAGCCTATGTCACTGCGTTAATTCTTCTGGGATGAGGTGCCAGGAAATAAAAACGAGGCCGCCAAACGATTGACACCATATAGCGGAAATACAAAGAATCCACCATGCCAAGAAAATGTGATGTTACGGGAAAGGGCACCAGAAGCGGAAACAATGTTAGCCACTCCCATATAAAAACCAGAAGAAAATTCAAAGCCAATGTGCATAAAAAACGTATTTATCTGGAAGAAGAAAAGAGATGGATCACTCTGAATGTTTCCACAAGAGCCCTCCGGACAATGGAGAAAAACGGCGTTTCTTCCGTGTTGAAAGATCTTTTATAAAACAATGGGCGTCCCTTTACTGGATCTGACCCGGGAAAACCGGCCTCTCTGGGGAGAAATCTCCAAAAAAATGGAGCAGATTGCGGACTCCAGCCAGTTCATTCTGGGGAAAGCCGTCAGTGATTTTGAAAGCCAGATAAGTAGCTATTTTCATCTTTCTGACCATTTTGCTTTGGGAGTTTCCTCCGGAACAGATGCTCTTTTGATGGCGTTGCATGTCCTTGATTTCCCCATCGGCAAGAATATTATCACCACTCCGTATACCTTCTATGCGACATCCGGGGTCATCCACCGGGCTGGGCTTGTTCCCCGTTATGTGGACATCAAGCCGGGTTCATTCAATATTGACCCGGAAAAAATCAAATCCGCCATAGATAAAGATACCGTTGCCATCATGCCCGTCCATCTGTATGGCCAGCCCGCAGATATGGATGAAATTAACCAGATTGCCCGGGAGCATAATCTGGTGGTCATTGAAGACAATGCCCAGGCTCTGGGAGCAGAATATAAAGGGCGTCCCACGGGGACACTGGGGGATTTGGCGGGGATTTCTTTTTTCCCCACAAAAAACCTTGGTGCGTTTGGGGATGCCGGCCTGGTGATTGGCAAAAACCAGTACAAAGAAAAAGCCACCCGGGTGCGGGTTCACGGAATGCAGGATCGATATGACCATGTGGAGATTGGCGGGAACTTCCGTATTGACGCACTGCAGGCAGCCATTCTTTCCGTAAAATTACCCCATCTGGCCGATTGGAATCGACAGAGAAGGGAAAACGCAAACTGGTACCGGACACTATTCCAGAAAAAAAATCTATCTTCCATTATTACCATACCGGTGGAAGAAAAAGACCGTACCCATATTTACCACCAGTATGTGGTCCGGGCACCAGAGGATTCCAGAAACGAGCTGAAAAAATATCTGGATGAAAAGAAGATTGGCAATATGGTATACTATCCCAAGAGTCTGCATGAACAAAAACCTTTTGCCTATCTGGGATATAAATTAGGTGACTTTCCGGAATCAGAAAAAGCCACCCGCCAGGTATTGGCCCTCCCCATCCACCAGAGTATCACCTCCACGGAGATTGAAGAAGTGGTTTCTGCGATTGCGGATTTTTACGGGAAGTAAACCCACGTTATAAATTTATCTTGGGGTGCATTTATTGCAAATCATTCCACGAAATATTATCCTTACGGTTGTAACTTTTCATTCGGGAGAGGATGAGATCCTCTATTTCAAAATGCTCCGCCATTTCTCTCAGCGAATCCAAGTATTCATAATCCTACCGAGATAGAAGACTGCCTCCATTACATTATTCTTTATAACAAATAATGGAGAATTGCCGGATACCACCGGCGTATCTGCCTGGTTAACTCCCGCTGCAATCGGGTTACCGGTATCATGTTTTTTGTATCCACCAACATATTTTTCTCCATGGAAACCGTACTTATTATTCTACGCATCGTCCATAAAAACCCCAAATGCAAAGTTTTATTATCCTATATTTCTTGACAGGATAAACCAATCCGGAATTGTATTTTCATGAAGACGAAAAGTTTCCTGGTAATTGCTTTCCTTGCCGTTCCACTTCTCCGGATAAATGCCGTTTCTGAGGTGTATTTGGGTCCGGGCTTTCCAAATTATATTGAAAAAGAAAAAAATTTCCAGGAAAACGTGATCCATTCCCCTTTTCCGGAAGGAGCCATTCTGGCAGGGGAAGTATTTTTTTACCATAATTCCACCCAAATTCATAAAAACAGTCGCCCTGCTCTGGATCTCATTGCCCGGCGTTTGGGGGAACTCAAGGGACAATATCCCGGCTCCCGCATTCTCTTTGCCGGTACCACAGACCGTACCGGCGATGAAAAATACAATCTGGAGCTGGGCCTTCTGCGGGCGGAAAGCCTGGCGAAGAATCTCGCGTCCAGAGTATCCCTGGGGACAGTCACCCTGCGTTCTTACGGCAAAGCCCTTAAAACCGATGACGGTTCTCCGGCACGAGCAGCACGTGTCTATGTGGTTCCGGAGGATAATACACCCACCCATTGGCAATACGATGAAAATGCGATGGCGTTCACGGCAGGTTTTCTGCTCCTTGTAGTTTTTGTGGCTTTCATTCTCATCTTTGCCTACACGAATAATAGACGCCACCGCTGATTTTTTGTATTATGGTACGGGCATTGACGCGGTCGCACGGTTTCCCAAAAAGGAAAAGTGAGGAAAGTCCGGACACCAGGGCAACGAGGCCAGAGGAATCTGGATATTTTTCCACGGAAAGATAATGGAAAGTGCCACAGAAAAGATACCGCCTTCGGGTAAGGGTGAAATGGCGAGGTAAGAGCTCACCGCGCTTTTTGAGAAAAAAGCGGCAGGCAAACCCCCTTGGGTGAAATCTCAAATTGCCGGAGCCCCTTGACCGGCTGGTAGAGAGAAAAGATATTTCTGGTATAACAGAAATACAAGATAAATGGCCGCTAAAAACAGAATCCGGCTTATGGTCAATGCCTATTTATTTTTTATTGTGAGAATTAGTTTCCGATCCTGCTGGTTTTTCAGATAGATTTCCAGCGTGGAATCTGGCTTGTACTCCTGCCCGGGTATATATGCGGAAGACTTTTTTTTCTGAAATGAGCTCGCTCCGATGTTCCTCCCGTTCACATCCATATCCATCATAAACCATAGGTCCACATCCCCAAAGAACTCCATCTTCAGTTGTAACCCATCGGCCTCTACTTCCAGAACTGCTTTATAACGCACCCCCGGCAATTCCAAAGCTGCTCCTTTGATTTCCACTTTTCTGTATTCTTTTTCCCCGGAATCTGCCCGCATGGAAAGTACGGGGGTTGCGTTCACCCGGAAGTTGTCCTGGGTACTCCGCAATAATAAGGACGCCTTTTCCCGCAGATAAACCAGGGAAAGGGTTGGTTTTCCCTGAAGGGATTGCAGCATTTCCATTTTGAGCTGGTAGGATTCCCACACATCGGCCAGGCATGTGGGACATTCCAGAAGGTGATCCAAGATTATTTCCTCTTTTTTGGAATCTCTTTTCCGCAGATATTTTTTTATATCTTTTATCCCCGCCGGAATTTTATCCACAATATCCATCAACTCATCATCGCTCAGATGCCCCTTTACCGGTTCCATAGCAACACCTTTCCTCTCTTGGAGATTATCTTTTCCAGGATCGATGTTCCGTCCCGGATAGATTTTATTGTACTTTTTATACCCTTTAGCATCAAACGGGCAACCATGCTGTAAGTGGTGACGGAAAAACCCTTGAGCCATCCCGATGCCATCTTCTGTATTTTATCCCGAATTTTTTTTCTTTCTTCCGTATCCGGGGTTTCCACTAAACGTTGCTCCAAGCTTTTCAGTTTGGAATAATATTTTTTTTTGCGGGATGTCATATTTTTCTGAAATTTTTTCTCGTTTTCCAGATAATCCCTTAACAGTGTAAAAAAGGAGAGATTTCTGTGTTTTTTCAAAAGATAACGCACCTGCCTTAGTTTGAGCGGAAAGCCATAGAAAAGTTTTGTGGAAATACCTTTTTCCGGATCAATCAAATTCAGCGTTTTCTGAATCATCCGCATGGCATCCGGATCACCAGACATACTTTCATCCGGCTCTGGTTGTGCTATAGTATTTTCCCAATCCATATCCACCGTGTATTCCTGGTATATTTTATTCTGTTTGGCATAAAATCCATTCATTTCCTTTCTCATATATATGGATAGATAGGTAAAAAAATCCACACCCCGGGACGGATCAAATTTATCCATCAGCCTGCCGGATTTTTCTGTGAAATACATGTAAAAATCAGAGGCCATATCCTCATCCTGGTAAAACTTTTTCCGAGCCGTTTCATAAACAAATAAATGAAACTTTTCAAAAAATTCTTTTTTTAACCGAATATAATTTTGATTGGATAAATGATCAATATCCGCCTTAATCTGTGCATATTGATGAAAAAGTTCTTGTAACTCTGTTTCAATCATGAAGAATGTCCGTAAGAACCGTTACCTTTGGGCAATGATGGAATATTGTTCTGTAATGAAAAGAATATTTTGGGTAACTTTTAAGGGGTTGCAATGAGATTTGCAAAATTAGAAGGTCTTGGAAATGATTATCTTTTCACGGAAGACACACCAAAAAATCCTTCCCGGGCGGCACGCTTACTCTGCGACCGTCACTATGGAGTGGGGGCGGACGGGCTGGTAATTATTGTCCCGCCGGATGATCCCAAGGAAGCGGACATCCAAATAAGGATTTTTAATCCAGACGGTTCAGAAGCGGAAATGAGCGGGAATGCCATCCGTTGCTTGGGGAAATACCTGTACGACCGTGGAAAAACCAAAAAACAAAAGCTGAAAGTACAGACCTTAGCAGGGACAATCCCCACCGTATTGATGGTGAGAGATGGAAGGGTATACCGGGTAAAGGCAGACATGGGAGAACCCATTCTGGAAAAATCCCGGATACCTATGCAGTGCACACCGGGGGAAGAGTACTCCAACGCGATTGGAGAAAAAATATTTTTAGATGACCACAAAACCTATGAATTTACCGCTCTTTCTGTGGGAAATCCGCACGCTATTGTCTGGGTGGATAATGTACCTGAATTTGATGTCCAGAATGTTGGTCCAAAAATTGAAAATAACTCTATGTTTCCAAACCGAATCAATGTGCACTTTGTCCAGATGATGGATGAAGATTTGATCAAGCAAAGAACTTGGGAAAGAGGGGTGGGAGAGACTCCCGCCTGCGGAACCGGAGCCTCCGCCAGCGTTGTGGCCGGGGTGTTGGCTGGAAAGATCAAGCGGAAAAGCAAGGTGGAATTTCCGGGTGGTATTCTGGAGATATACTGGTCAGAAAAAGATAACCACATCTACATGACAGGTCCCTGCAAGGATGTTTTTGAAGGGGAAACCAGCATTATATAAAAAGGGTAGATTTTTTAATATGGCCGGATGACCGGCCACCTTTTAATCTTTGAATTTGATAATCTGCCGGGGAATTTCGGAAAGTGGCAGGATAGCGTCCACACCACCGGCTTTGACTGCTTCTTTGGGCATACCATAAACCACACAGCTTTTTTCATCCTGGGCAATATTAAACGCTCCGGCATCTTTCATTTCTTTCATTCCGCGAGCACCGTCATCCCCCATCCCGGTCAGAATTATACCCAGGGCGTTCTGTCCGGCTTCTTTGGCCACAGAGCGGAAAAGCACATCCACAGAAGGCCGGTGCCTATTCACCAGAGGGCCATCCTTGACCTCCACAACATACTGGGCACCGCTGCGTTTTAATACCAAGTGGGAATTTCCACGGGCAACAATGGCCCGTCCGGGAATCACTCTGTCCCCGGTTTCCCCTTCCTTAACCTCAATTTCGCACAACATATTCAGGCGGTCGGAAAATGCCTTTGTGAAATGCTCCGGCATGTGCTGGACAATGACAATGCCCGTGGTTCCTCTGGGGAGAGCGGTGAGAAGGGCTTCCAGTGCCTGGGTACCCCCGGTGGACGCCCCAATGGCAATCACCTTATCCGTAGTCCTGCCAATATGCACGGCTCCTGTTTGGGGGATAATCACGTCCGCACTTAGTTTGGGCTCCAGTGTCTTTTTCTCCACGGGAGACGTCCGGACATTTTTCATCCGGGCGTTGGCCGCAGACTTGACCGATTGGATAAACTGGGTGGCTTCTTCTTCCAGAAAGCCCTTCAACCCCACTCTGGGCTTGTTAATTACCTCAACCGCTCCGTGATTCAAAGCATCCAGGGTAATCTCCGCCCCTTTTTCCGTTAGTGTGGAGCAGATAATTACCGGGGTGGGTCTTTCTTTCATTAATTTCTTTAAAAAAGAAAGTCCATCCATGCGTGGCATTTCAATGTCCAGCACAATAACATCCGGCCATTGTTTTTCCAGATAATTCTGGGCAAATAACGGATCCGATGCCACCGCAATCACCTCAATCTGGGGATCACTGGAAAGGACTTCCTTCAAAACTTGACGCACCAGAGCGGAATCATCCACTATCATTACTTTAATTTTATCAGCCATTTTTACTCTTATCCACGTGTTTCAGCCAGACATCCCCACTCCAAAGATCAAATATAATGTTGCGGTGACCGTCCCCGCCCACATGTTCTTTCTTTATGGAGAATCCGTATTTTTTTAATATTTCCCTTGCCATGTGAATATTTCTATCTCCCACGGTTTCGGAATCCGTTTTTTTAATTTCAGAGAACATATTCCCACCGCCAAAAACTTTCACCTCATAATCTTTGGGTTTGGTCCCGCTTTTGGCAATATCCAGAAGGAACAGCTCCACAGATTCATCAATATACCGCCCGCTCAGCTCCCCTCTTTTGGTTTCACCTCGAGTTGGAAGCAGGGAATGGGACATCCCGCCAATCATCAGACGGGGATGCCAGATGCAGATGGCCACACAAGAACCCAGAAGCGTCTTGATCCGCGTATCGGAATCTCCCCAGTAAAATTCTCCGGGCTGGAGAAATATCTCCAGGATAAAATCTGGTTTTGGTATCTGGGTCATTTTTTTGTATATATGGTGGGCACTTTTGTCACCAGTTTCTCCGTGAGCCCATGCAGGTTTTCTGCGTGACCAACTATAAAATATCCATCATCCTTCAGCCGCGGAACCAGCCGGTTCAGGATTCCTATTTTCGTTTCTCTGTCAAAGTATATCATAACATTCCTCAAAAAAATAATGTCAAAAGACCCAATTTCCGGTAAATCCTCATTCAGATTGATCCTCATAAATTTTACACGATTTTTTATATTTTTCTGAATGGCAAAAAAACCTTCCTGGGATTTGACTCCCTTCAGGCAGTATTTTTTTAAAAACTCCGGGGGAATTTTTTCCGCATCTTCCATGGGATAAACCCCCTTTAACGCAATGGAAAGCATATCTTCATTGATATCGGAGCCGAGGATCTCCCAATCGCCCTTGAAATATTCCCCCAGAACCATTGCAATGGTATAAATTTCTTCACCGGATGAGGAAGCCGCACTCCAGACACGAATCTTTCGGGATGCAGGAAATTTGGGTATTATGACATCCCGTAGATAGTCAAAATGCTTGGGCTCTCGGAAAAAATATGTTTCATTGGTGGATAACAAATTCAGGAACACCTGCTTCTCTTCATCCGATGAAGTTACCAGTTTTATATATTCTTTAAACGATGTGAAATGGTAGCTCCGCAGTCGTTTCAGCAGGCGACCACTGACCAGCGCCCGCTTGCTGTCATTCATGGATATGCCAGCCCACTCATAGATCAGCTTCCGGATCTGGTTAAATTCCTCGTCTTTAAGTTCAATTTGAAGATTCATCTATCACATATCCGCGAATACTTTTTCCTGAAAAATTTCTATTTCTTTTATATCCACCACCTTGTTCAGGTTTAATATTATATAAAATTTATCATCGGCTTTACCAATGCCGGATATAAAATCCGACCGGATTCTGGCCCCGAATGTGGGGGATTCCTCAATGTTTTCTCTGGCAATGGGCAACACTTCAGATACCGCATCCACCAGCATACCAAAGGAAAGGGTAGTCTCATCATCCTGCTCCAGCTCCACCACAATAAAACAGGTGAGCCGGGTGATCTCGCCGCCTGTCCGTCCAAACCGCCTTCCCATATCAATGATGGGAATGATGCTACCCCGGAGGTTGATGACCCCCGCAATAAAAGGAGGAACGTGGGGCACAACGGTTACTTCTTCATAGGAAATGATTTCCTTAACCCGGATAATCTCCACAGCCATGTTATCATCCCCCACCTTAAAAATCAAATACTGATCTTCGTCCAGATGAAGATTGTTGGATTCAATGGCTTTATTTAAATCCAGAATCTGTTTTTCCGCGTTTACTATTCTCTGTTCCATGTTATGCCTCTCCGGAGGATTCCGCCAAAATCCCCTCTTCTTCCCGCAGTGATTCCTTGTCCGAATTTTCCTCTTCACGATTCATCTGGACCATTTCCTCCAGCATGGCCAATTGCTCCATATCCAGCAAATTGTCCATATCCAGAATGAGGACAAAATTATTGTTAATTTTTCCTATTGCCTCAATAAATGCAGTATTAATTTTACTGCCCAATTTTGGTGATGGCTCCAACTGGTCTTCGGTAATATCCACCACCTCATTTACCATATCGGCTTTGATACCAATTTCCATCTGGCTGGATGTCCCCGATACCTCCACAATGATGATACAGGTATAACGGGTGACCTCTGTCACTTCTTTAGTGAACCTTGCCGTCAAATCAATCACCGGGATTGCATCTCCACGTAGATTCAGTACCCCTCGGATAAAAATGGGCATCATGGGAATATGGGTCAGACCGCCATATTCAATGATCTCTTTCACATGTAAAATATTGACTGCATAAGTCTCATCTTTTAGCACAAAAGTAAGATATTTATTATCCCCGGAATTTTTACTTTTATTTATGTGATCATTAATCTGCTGCATAATCTCTCCTATGACACATTCTGCATGATTGTCTTTTTTTCCTCTATTTTTGCGTGGTTCACCAAACGGGGAACATCCAGAATCAAGGCCACTGCTCCAGACCCCAGAATGGTTGCTCCGCTGATACCTTGAATTTTATCAAAAAGTTTTCCCAGTGGCTTGATTACTGTCTGGAATTGCCCCAAAAGTTCATCCACCACCAAGCCGGCTTTTTGCTTACCATATTTTACCACAATAACATTTTCTCTTTCTTCCAGATCATTTTTCCTGGTCATTCCCTGTGCTTTGTTTTTTGTTTCCATCAGAGACAGATTGGGATTGGAAGTCTGATACGCATATTTTTCATCCAGTTGAAAAAATTCACGAAGCCGCAAAAAGGGCAAAACCTCGCCACGGAAATTGATAAAATGATTTCCTTTCTCCATTACATTTTCTTCTTCACTGCTTTCAATGCACTCCAGCACCATTTCCAGTGGAATCACGTAATAGGAAGTACCCACGGTAACCAGAAAACCGTCGATTATGGCCATGGTGAGTGGAAGCCGGATGCGGATGGTGGTTCCCTGGTTCACCTCACTTTCAATTTCCACCGTACCCCGGAGGCCTTCAATATTCCGCCGCACCACGTCCATGCCCACACCGCGTCCGGAAAGGTTTGTCACGCTGGTTGCCGTGGAAAATCCCGGCTCAAATATAAACGAAAAAATTTCTGAGTTGGAATATTTTCTATTTTCACTGGCAATACCTTTTTCAATAGCTTTTGCCAGAAGCTTCTCTGTGTTCAATCCTGCCCCGTCATCTTTTACTTCAATCACAATGGAACCGGTGTCATGGTATGCAATCAATTGCAGTGTTCCGGTTTCATCCTTTCCGTTTTTTACCCGGATTTCCGGGGTTTCCAGTCCGTGATCCATTGCATTCCGGACAAGGTGCATTAGAGGATCGGCAATTTTTTCCACAAGATTTTTATCCAATTCCGTATCCGTGCCTTGCGTCACCAGGTTAATCTTTTTATCCAGTTCTCTGGAAGTATCCCGGACAACGCGTTCAAACCGCCGGAAAGATTCCCCAATTTCCACCATGCGCACATTCATCACGCTTTCCCGTATTTCCTCAATCAGCCGGGACATAACGGAGGTTGCCTCCAGCAAATCCCCTTCCCCGATAATTTCGGAAAGTCGTTTCACATTGGCGGAATTGATAACCAGCTCACCCACCAAATTGATGAGCTTATCCAGTTTGTCCGCGTCAATGCGGATGGATTTTTTGGCCTCCAGCACATGTGCCTTGGGGACATTTTTATCCGAGGGATGTTCATGCTCCGGTTGTTTGTTCGCAGAAACCACATTGTTTTCAATTTGTTTTATATCTTTCTGCATTTCCTGCACATCGGCAGCTTTACTTTCCCCAGAAGTATCCAAAGATGTTTTCTGTTCCGGAAGAAGAACCCCCATCTCCACAAGAATATCCGGGAGGTTGTTTTCTCCGGGGCGTTGATGGAGCAGGCTGGAAACTTCCGCTAACGAAGTCCGGGGGGAGAGAATTATAACACTGGATTCACCTTCCAGAAATTCAAAAACCCCTTCAATTTCATCCTTATTGGTCTGGGCTTTCAAATTAATTTCAAACCCAATATAGCAACTTTCTGCGTCCATGGATTCAATATCCGGAAGATGGCTTGTTATGGTTTTCAGATTGGCAATCTCACCGAGAGTTTTCAGATAATTAACAAAAGAAAGAGGATCCAGCCCATGACGGAAAGCGTTTTCACCCAGACGCAGAGAAATATGCCAGAAGTCATTCTCCAACCCGCCCGATTTGCTCTCATTGTCAGGTTCATTCCCATCTTTTTGCGGAGTATTTACCGGGTCAGTCATGGATGGTACCGGAGTGTCCATTATTGCGTACAGGCGACGAAGGATATCGTCTCCCGTTTTTTTGGTGTCCGCATCCAGCCCTTGAGAATTGGGTGCCGTATCAATATCTATCAGATTCTGAATATGATCATGGCATTCCAATAAAATGGCAATAATATCGGAATTTACGGATATTTTTCCCGTGCGGACCTTGTCCAGAAATGTTTCCGCCACATGGGTGAAATCCACAATGTTCTGGTAACCAAACATCCCCCCGGAGCCTTTTATGGTATGGGCAGCCCGGAAAATAGAGTGGATGGCATCCGAGTTATTGGGATCCTTTTCCAGTTCCAGCAATGAAGACTCCATCGACTCCAGCAGTTCTGAACTCTCTATTAAAAATACTTCTTTGACGCTATCCAAATTCATAGTCTCATCCTTGCAGAATATTTTCCTTTTTCATACCATATCGGAAAGAAAAGCCTTCCTTTTCCCCCGGAGCCAGTTTTATCTTGTCTCCAAAAAAACCAACAGCCCCGTATAAATCGAATATTTTAAGAACAATGGGAGAGTGGTTGAAAAGAACAAGTTTTTTTTTCTTCCGGAGAGAATTGGTTTTCAATGTCATCAGGATCTGGAATCCAGCCGTGTCCATATCGGAAACTCCGGATAAATCCAGAGCAATCTGGTCAAATTCTCCCAGATACTGCAAGAGAGTATCTTTAACCTGGGTGGCATGGTAAATATCCATTTCTCCTTCAAGTGCAACAACCACTGATTTGTCATTCTGTTTTATCTTCCGGATATCCAAAAAAACCTCCCATTATATCCTTTAAAAAAATGTAACATCTGATTCCTCATGGGTAAGCACCTCTTTCCCCTCGTGAATATTATGCTCCTCTGGAGTGGAATAGGTTTCCCGGAGATCCCGGAACATGGAATCATAATCTTTATCCGTGGCTCCCGTCTGGGCCAGCTCATCCAGATGGGAACTCAAATTGGCCATATTATTTACCACCTGGTTCAAAATCTGCCCCACCCTGTCAGAAAACTGCATATAATAAATCACTTCCGATATGTCATTTTTCAGTTGTGCCACATCATTTTTCATAATTTCCTGGGATGCAGTGAGAATATTCTGAATTTCTTCAAATTTTTTTATGGAAAATTCTCTGGTCTTATCGGCAGGATTAATCTCTATTAATTCTGTTGAGGCATCTTTTGTCATTTTTACCGCTTTATCTATCTTCTCAAACAGACTGTGGAACAAATCGGTCAAATCCACTGCAGAATCCTCTGTCTGTTTCTTGGAAGAAAGAATCTGCTCCCTCCAAACAGGCAGCACTTTTTTTATGTAGTTACACAACTCTTCCGGATAATGAACTTTTTTCTTTCTGGCAATCTCCGGAGTATTTCTTCTCCGGGTCCCATAGGAAAAGGAATATTCCTTTTTCTCTTCAATGGGAATCCGGATTTTATCCTGGAAAAAATCAATGGCACCGTATAAATCCATAACTTTCAAAACTGCCACCGAATGCTTCACCAGTTTGAATGCACAGTCTCTTTCCATAGCTGTCTTTTTAACAGAATACAAAACCTGGAATCCTGCGGAATCAAACTCCTCCACATCTTCCAGATTAAAGGCAATCCGATGGTAACTGTCCATAATATCCAAAAGCTCTTTTTTTACACCTTCGGCGTTGTAAATATTAATAGCTCCTCTGGCCTTAATGGCGACCTTGTCACCGTCTGCTTTTTGTATTAAAAGGTACTCATTCATCCTATAATATCAACTTTTCCACAGCAGTGAGCAGTTTTTCCGGCAGAAAGGGCTTAACAATCCACGCCCGTGCCCCGGCCTTCTGCCCTTCCAGTTTTTTATCTTCCTCCGCTACTGTTGTGAGCATTATAATGGGGGTGAATTTATAACTGGCGTACTGGTCCTCGTTTTTTACTTTTTTGACAAATTCCAGTCCGTCCATGTTCGGCATGTTCACGTCACAGATAATCAGATGAATTTTCTGGCCGTCTAATTTTTCCAGGGCGTCCAATCCGTCAATGCCCTCAATAACATTATAACCTGCCCCTTTTAAAGTAATCCCCACTACTTGCCGGATTGACTTGGAATCATCAATTATTAAAATTGTCTTCATCTTGCCTCCATTATTGTGGATACACTCTTTCCGTGCAATCCATTGTCAACAAGCAATCGGTTTTTTATTAACGATGAGGCCGGCCCCGGTAATTTGGGACCGGCAGTTAAACTTCAGATTTTTATATCAGCAAAAGCGACGGGATACGTATCCACCATGTAATAGACCCGAACATCCCCGGAAACCTGCCCCTCGTCAAAAGTGACAGTCACCGATTTAACATAGCCATCTTTATCTGCTTCCACCAGCGTGTGGCGGGTATAATAAAGAGGGAATGCGTTCCCGGTCTTTTTATCCACCAACAGCAGACTGAAAACATGGTCATCCTTTTTCAGCTTGCCTCCCTTAACGGTGGCCATTGCACGGGTTTTTTCCAGACCGATTTTAATGTCCCCGGCATTGGATGGTTTTTCCCAATATCCCTTTCCATGCAGGGCCACATTCACTTCTCCGTAAACAGGCATGTGGCCGGTGTCAAACTCTGTCATTCCCATTAATTTCAGGAAACGCCCATAATACTCCAACTCATCGCCCAAAGCCACAGCGGCCAGGGAAGCGGAATCTTCAAACTGACCGGTGCGGGGATTTGCTGGTGCGGCCATCCGGTACATACCAAACGGCATATCCCAGGTTCCCACAAAGTTAATTTTAAATCCATCGTAATTGGCCAGAGTCACCAACCCGG
>DYLW01000009.1:70282-72251 GCA_020721865.1 Leptospira biflexa
CCGGGAGAAATCCTGCAGATAAAACCCGTCCAGAGTCACTTTGATTTTTCCGTCTGCCCCCGGTTTCCAGGTTTCTTTGGGGATAAGCATCAGGAATTCCATATTGGCCGCCACTTTTACCGTAAAATCCGGATTATCGGAAACAACCGCTTTCAGGGAATCCCGGTCAATTCCCGCCTTGATGGTATCACCTTTTTTGCGAACAAACAGAGTGAACACTATGGGGGAATTTGCCTCAATGGACTCCGGAGGTGCAACGGGAAGTCCACCAAAAGGTGTGGTATAAATGAGGAATACGCCTTCCGCCGGCAGCACTTCCGCCGGCCCCAGAGTGGCACGCGGATCTTTTTTTCCGGCTTCGGTGAGCGGATAGTCATAGGGCACAAAGAAAATTCCACCGCTTTCCCCGGCAACCACAACCCCTTCTTTACCCAGGGCAGGGGATGCATTCAGGTCATTCCTGTATTCGGGTATCAGCAGATAAGACCATCGTAATGTTCCATCCGGATTGATACAGAACGGCGACCTTCCCCAGAACCCACATAAATATTTCCATCCGCATCAATGGCCGGCGAGGAACGGATGGGCTCCAGAGTGTCAAACTGCCATTTCATTTTTCCGCTGACCGGATCCAGAGCATATACCGTTCCGTCTGTGGATGGAATAATGATGGTTCCATCTTTCTGTTGGGCCGGGCTTGCGTAAATATGACCCCTCGCCCCAAATTTCCAGAACTGCTTTCCCCTGTCCTGGGAATATGCCCGGACATAACCGTCAAAACCACCCAGAATGAGGACCCCTTTTTCACTGGAATTGGTTAGAAGTGAACTGCCGGAATTGGAGCCCCAACCACCGGCTGACCATTCCTGCTTTCCGCTGGAATAGTTAAAGGCAAACACATTTTCATTGGCCATGTACTGGCTACCTGCAAAAAAGCGTTTGGTGTTCACGTTTACCGCCGGCAGAGACCAGTTAATTTCATTGGTCAGATACTCTCCCTTCCGCTCTCCGTTCTTTCGGTCGATGGCATAAATCAGAAAGTTGTCATTCGGAGCCAGCAACGTCCCGTCCGGCAGAATGGCCACATTGCCCTCAAACCAGTTCACGTTATAGGATTTTATTTTATATTTCTCTTCCACTGTCTTCACGTCATCGGCCGCGAATTTCCACAGAAGCTTTCCATTGTCCCTTTCCAAGGCATACACATGGGCGTCCCCGGATGCAAAATACACTCTTTTTTGATCATCCAGCAGGGCAGAGGAGTCAATGACCTCTCCGGTCTGGAATTTCCATTTGAGCGTTCCGTTATTGCGGATGGCATAAAAATTCTGGTCTGCAGAGCCAATGTAGACATTCCCCTCGGCATCAATGACCGGAGAGCTGAAAATACCCTTTCCGGTCTTAAATTCCCAGGGCTTCAGTGCCGGATTGACCACCGGCTTTACAAAACTCCGCCCATTCTGCAGGGCATTATTCCGGAATTTGGGCCAAGGGCTTTCCTTATCCAGAGGTATCCCCAAATCCCCCGCCGATTTGTCCGGCTGGAAATTATAATTCCGGGGTGATGGGCTATCTATCAATACAGCAAAACCCACGCCAAACCCGATCAAAGCGATTGCAGAAATAATGATTATTTTTTTATTTTTCATAAATTCTCCTAAATTGGTTTAAAAGCGTTGACCAATAATATATAGTGAGCCCATAAATCAGAACACGGATTTATGTTGGACAAGGGTTCTTCTTTATAAAAAGAAAAAAAGGAGAAAAAACATGAAAAAAAGAACACACTACAAGATTTTAAAGCCAAGGTGGCAAATGGCCGATCCCGTCCATCCATGGCCTCCGCGGCACCTTGCCATCCGTGGCAAATGGCCGCTCACGGCCTTCCATGGCCTCCGCGGCACCTTGCCATCCGTGGCAAATGGCCGCTCCCGTCCATCCATGGCCTCCGCGGCACCTGCCCGTCCGT
>DYLW01000047.1:0-3585 GCA_020721865.1 Leptospira biflexa
TTTTAGTATATTAACTGGGCTGAGGGATAAAGATTTATCGCTGGAGATCATCAAAAGGAGGAGGGATATCATGGTGGAATCACCGGTTTATGACATGATCCTGCAGGAAGGAATGCTGAAAGGACGGCAGGAGGGACGGCAGGAAGGCAGACAGGAAGGTCGGCAGGAAGGATTATACGAGGGTCTGATAAACGCCCGTCTGGAAACGGCACGCAATATGAAAAAACGGGGGATGGAAAACCAGTTTATTGCAGAGATGACTGGTCTTTCTCTGGAAGAAGTACAGAAAATCCGGGTTTAGCTCCCATTTCCGTTCGTTGTGATCACAGCAGGCGGTGTGAAATTCTCTACTCACTGAGTGTTTATTAAATTCCTATGGGATGTCCCCCCAGAATATGTCAAATCTTATGACGATTAGAGACGCCCAAGCCGGGCGTCTCTACAGAAATAGTTGTTTATTCCGCTGAAAAGGTGTAAGAAACGCCGGCACCAAAACTGCGACCGGGCTGTTCCCATTTCACACCGGAAAGGGTGGGATCCACCCGGGAAAGGTGGTCATGGTAGCCTTTATCCGCCAGGTTTTTCACATAGAAGCTGAGGATCAGGGAGCTTCCATAACGGAATCCCAGATAATAATCCACCGTGGTATAACCGGGCGTTTTGTCTTCCCCCTCACCGGGGTAGAGAACATCCGCCGCACTCAGGAAAGCCAGCTCCTGCCACATTTTCCATCGGGCGGAAATGGCGTCCTCAAAACGAAGGCCATAGCGTCCCTTAACCGGAGGAATGTCAGAAAGATTGGCATTCTGGGAAAGATTCTGCCCCCGGATTGCGGTGATGCTGCCAAAGAGGGAAAATCCACGGAAAAAATTCCACGCAAAATCCGCATCCGTGCCATACAGATGGGCCTTATGCACATTCTGGTATTCGTCGGTATTGGAACCGATGTCCACCTTTTCAATATACTGGGTAATATAATTATAGTATAATCCCCATTCCATAGAGAAAAATGGATACAGAATTTTTAAGGTGCCCTGGGTATTCCAGCCAATTTCCGGATCCAGATCTGGATTACCCCGGTCGTTACCACCCTGGTGGGGACCGTCAAAATATCTTTCCAGCAGAATGGGGGCACGGAAAGAACGGGAAACCCCTATGGTATATTTGACGTGTTCCGGGACAAAGAAGTACTCCAGATTGTACGTGGCAGAAACGTTATGATCCATATCGGTTTGTGCCGTTTTGATGATGTGGTTGGGATGTCCCTGGGTTTCCGAGTAGATAAAATCATATCGTGCTCCCAGAGTTTGGAACCAGCGGGAAGATATTTTCCATTCATCCTGCACATACACTCCGTTCTGGCTTTGCATGGAATCCGGAATCACGGGAACCCCGTTGTATGCCACGGGACCGGATGGGCCAGTGGCCACCAGCTTAAGTATCTCCCGTGCCGAACCAGCGGCCATAAAAATATTCTGCATTCCTGCGGAGAGGGCGTTGGTATCCGAAAATTCATGCGTCCATCGCGGATCAGCATTTACCGTTGTGATATCCACATCAATGTTCACGGGGTTGCCATTTTTTGCAAATACCTGCCGCATGTGCCGCTCATGATACTGGTATGCCATATCCAGAGAGAGAGTATCCTGTAAGGACATATTTCTCTCATAGGTTCCATGGACAAACGTATGGGTTTCCCCTTCAAACTGGGCTTTTGAAAGGGCGTTTGGCAATGCCGGATCGGAGGCAAGAACGGGAACACCAATATCGGAATAGGTGAAATAGCTGGAGAGGGCAAAGAGGTTCTTTCCTGCTAAGTAATACATATTCCCAAAGCCGGATTTTACATCATGGAAACTGAATGGGAGTTCTCCGTCCGGGGTTTGGATATTTCCGGTGTCTTTGATTTTCCCCCCGGCTTTATACCCAAAGTGCTCGGAGGAATCCGCCACGCTGGCCGATGCCATGGTTCCACTGGATGCGGAATCATAGGATACGGACGCGTTTGCGGAAAACGGTTTCTCCGTCAGGTTATTCCGAGGTTGGGTGATAAAATTAATCACTCCACCTAATGCGTCCGTTCCATAGATGACGGAGGAAGCTCCCCGCAGAATTTCCACCTGTTCAATGGAGGATATATCCACAGACAGGGCATGGTTCCCGCCATGGCGCAGCTCAGAGATGCGGATTCCATCGGCCAGAAGCAGCACGCGGGAATCGCTCAGACCACGGATCATGGGGCGGGAAATTCCGGCTCCGGAGTGGGACAGATCAATGCCGGCTTTCCCTTTAAAAATCTCGTCATGACTCTGGGGAATTTTCTCCTCAATTTCTTTTCTCTCAATAATATTGACCGGAGTTTTCTGCTCCAGCTTTTTTGTCCCCGGACGGGTGGATGTCACAATCACCGGGTCCAGGATGGTGTATTTTTTTTCCTTGTTTTCTTCCTTTTTGTCCGTTTCCGGTGCAGCAGAATTTTCTGCGGATTCTGTCTGGGAATAAACGGGGGAAAAAATAATCATAATAAACAATATATAATGCAACAATTTCATGTCATTCTCCTTGTTAAAGTTAAATTTGGATTAAGTCTTTTTATGCTAAATTACAGCAATGCCGATGGGGGGAGAACGGGAAACCCGGTGGATTTTATAGGAAAACTTTGTTTTGTTCTCCGGAAATACAAACACATCGGACCGGGTATATGTTACCTTAAGAGAAAAAATATCTTTGAAATATGACGCTTCCTGGTAAAGATAATGCAGAAGCCGGCAAAGATGGGGATGGTCTTCTTCCACCGGTTGTTCCACTTTGCGGGCGGGATCAAATTCCCCAAAGTGGTTGTGTTCCACGATGGTATAGCCGGACAGCACCAGTTGGAAAATGATAACCAGTGAAAACCAGATTCCAAAAGCGTTCCCGACCACGATGGCGTCATTCCCTAAATCCGGGATTTTGTGTCAATTCATTATATCGTCGCTTCTGAATTTCTCTTTACTGTGCATTTGGCAAAGGAATAGAAGATTGTGGAACGCTTCTATCTGACGTTCGATGAATTTTTCAAAATGGGAGCAAAGGTATTCTTTGAAGCCTTTGGATATAAAGTAATAACCGAATTTGAACTATTCAAATTACCCAAAAAAATTGACGTACTGGTCATTGAAGCGGAGGAAAAAACACCACCGGAAGATTTTGCACTCCTTACATGGTTTACCAGCCACAATTTGATCAGTTACAAATCGCCCGCCGATCGCGTGCGGGAAAAAGACTTCCGGGATGCCCTCATCTATCTGAATGGTCCATCAATTTAACCAATGGTGCGGATTACAAAAATACCAGCATGACTATTCTGGCCAACCATGTCCCCAAAAAATTTCTGAATGCACACTCTGGGAACATAGACCACCCATTGGCGGGGGTTTGGAAAATTAACTATGGTTTTTTTTCCATATTTTTTGTGGATTTAAACAAAACTGAATTGGAGGGAGTGGATCAGGCATTTTGCCGCGATTTTGCACAATCAGAAAGCTTTGCGGAAAGTCTTTCCATGCTAACTCCGGGATCGCAAAAAATACTCGACATTCTGAA
>DYLW01000047.1:3685-20181 GCA_020721865.1 Leptospira biflexa
AGGGCAGACAAGAGGGAGAGATACAGGCAAAAATTGCTACAGCCAGAATGATGGTCAAAGAGGGGGATTCTGTAGAGAAAATAGCCCGCGTAACCGGTTTAACTATGCGTCAGCTGCAGGACATCGGAATCATCCGGTAGAATCCTCCCCGGAAAACATTTGACGGGGTGTGCGGAGGAAATTTTTTCATTCTGTGGGAAAAGTGCAGGAACACTGGGGCAGCCGGATCGGGCTGGTGCTGGCCATGGCAGGCAATGCCGTGGGTCTGGGAAATTTTCTCCGGTTTCCCGTGCAGGCCATCCAGAATGGGGGTGGGGCGTTTATTCTTCCCTATCTGGTTTCTTTTCTGGTGATGGGTCTTCCTCTTTTGTGGGTGGAATGGGCCATCGGGCGGCATGGTGGCATCTTTGGAAAGCATTCCCCGCCGTTCTCCTTTGCCCGGCTGAGCCCTAATCCCTTCTGGAAATACTTTGGGGTGTTTGGAATTTTCACCAATCTGGGGATTATTGCGTATTATACCTATATTGAATCCTGGACATTGGCCTATGTGTTCTTTGCGATAAAAGGGACATTTCTGGGGATGGGGCAATCCATGGATTTTGCGAATTTCTTTGATTATTATGTGGACATTGGAGCGGGCAAGAAAATCAATTTCCCTGTCAATGCCCTTATCTTCTTTTTCATAACATTGGGAATTAATATCTTTATACTATCTCGAGGGTTGCAGCGGGGCATTGAACTGGTATCCAAAATCGGAATCCCCATGCTTCTGGTCATGGGAATACTCCTGGCCATCCGGGCTTTGACTCTGGAGCCGGGGTCTTCCCAGGTGGTCCATGATCCCATGATTGCATTGAATTTTCTATGGGAGCCCAAATTTGATTCTCTCTTAAACCCCAGCGTGTGGCTGGCGGCGGCGGGTCAGGTATTCTTCACCCTGTCACTGGGCATGGGCCCGGTGATTGTGTACGCATCGTATATCGCCAAAAATGATGACATTGTCCTGAATGCGATGGGAGCCGGATGGATGAATGAATTTGTGGAAATTGTCGTCGGGGCGACTATTGTGATTCCCATTGCCGTGGCGTATATGGGTCTGGACTGGGTGCAGAATAATGCCGGCTTTATGATGGGATTCAAAACCCTTCCTTATTTGTTCAACAACTGGGGGGTTGCCGGTTCCATTTTGGCCAATTTTTTCTGGTTTGGACTGTTATTCATTGCTGGGATCACATCGTCCCTTTCCATGGGGACTCCCTGGATGAGCTTTATGGAAGATGAATTTAACTGGAGCCGGAAAAAAGCCGCGTACATCTTTGGGATGGTCACGGTGATTCTGGCTTTGCCCACCATCCTGTTTTTCCAGAATGGGGTTTTTGACGAATATGATTATTGGACGGGCACCGTTTTTCTTGTGGTTTTTGCGATGGGAGAGATCATTCTTTTCGCATGGGTATTTGGTATGGATAAAGCTTGGGCAGAAATCACCCGGGGTGCGGATCTGAAAGTCCCTGTGTTCTATAAATTTATCATAAAATATGTCACCACTTTTTTCATCTCCATCGTATTGCTGGCCTCCTTGGTGGATCCCGTGGGAGGACGATGGGTGGACGCCTGGAATTCTGTATTCTCTGGGAACGGCTGGCCTTTTGGGGGTTCTTCCATCATCGGGCGAATTTTGCACTCCGGAGCCAAAGACACCTCTTATTTTGTGGATGGTGCATTTACCCATGTTTTTTTCATGGATATGTCCCGGTTGCTTCTGGTGGTGGTTTTTCTGGGGATTGCCTATATGGTTTATTTGGCCGGCAAAAAAAACCGGGGGGAAGGGCAATGAGCACCTCCGCTTTGGTTTTCATGCTGGTGGTACAGATTTCGGTGATGCTCACCGCATTCTATTTTCTCCGGAGGATAATCTTCACAAAAACAAAACAGGAGAGTTTTTCCAAAGAGGATGAGGACGAGGATGAATAAAGGAATAGCTTTTTTGCTACTTTTTGTTTTTGGGGGGTTTGGTTTGTCCTGCACCGGCAATTTTAAATATGAGCTGGAGCCCATTGCCACTCCGGCTGCGGTGACTCTGACAAAGGATGGAACCGAATACGATCTGGTGTTTACATCGGACAACCGGGAAGCCAATTTCTCTGGTTACGGTATATTCCGGGGAGCATCTGCGGCCCTGGCGGAGGCAAACCTGTCCGATGACAAAGATACTTTTACTTCCGATAATTCCCGCTGCTTTGTGAACGTCACCTCCTCCCAGATATCCTATGCCGCCCCGCAGGTAAAAATCCGTTTGATGGCGGCTACCGCTCCGGGCGGTTACCATGGTCAATGTTCTTCCACAGATTTGCTGCTTTCCTCCGGGGAGTTCATCGCCGTCCGGGCCTATGTGTCCCGGGATGCCGATGTTTGGTCCAAACCGGCCACCGTGGCAGTGCCATGAAAAAAATTCTGAATAATTTTTTACAGCACCACCTTCTGCCCTGGGTCATCCGGGCCGGAATGCGGTTCATAGGGGTGACGTCCCGGATTGTGAAAATTGAAGGAAAAGAAACTCTGGATACTATTTTAAAGGAGAAAAAACCGGTAATCTTCAGTTTCTGGCATAACCGCATCTTCTTTTCCTCCCATTTTCTGCATGTTCGGGTGTTCCAAAGAGGCCTGCATCTGACGGTTTTGATCAGCCAATCCAAAGACGGAGAATTCATTGCACGGGTGGTGAAGGGCTGGGGAGGGGATACCGCCCGTGGTTCCACCAGCCGGGGAGGGAAGGAAGCCCTGCACGCTATTTTTGCTGCTGTCAAAGAGAATTCGGCGATTGTGACCACTCCAGATGGCCCGCGTGGCCCCCAATACATTTTCCAGCCGGGAACCATGGTGATTGCCCAGATGACAGGATTACCCATCGTGAATGTTTCCTTTGCGGCGGAGCCAGCCTGGGTATTAAAATCCTGGGATCGGTTTGTGATCCCCAAGCCGCTTTCCCGGATTGTAGTGGCCATTGGGGAGCCCATCTATGTTCCCCGGAAACTGGAAGCATCGGAAAAGGAAGTATGGCGTTCCCGGCTGGAAAACGCCATGATGGAGAATCTGCAAACGGCAGAGAATTCCCTGGCCAGAATTCTGGCCGGGAAATAAATCAGGTTTCTTTGATGGGCAGATAGATGGATTTTCCGGCCAGGAATTCCATTTTGCGTATGGATGCGAGGGCGGCGTTCAGGCTACTTCTCCGTGCCCGATGGGTTAATATGACCAGATCCACAATCTTCTTCTCTTTATCCTTGTACTCCGGCTCCTGGTGAACGCTCATGATGCTGATTCCTTCAATGCCCAGAATGGTCGCAATTTGTGCCAGAACACCGGGCTTGTCATAGACTTCCAGCCGCAGATAGAACTCATTTTCCAGGGATTCCATGGAGCTTGTCTCCCCGTAGGTGAATTTCTCTTCCACGGGGTTCATGGCCGCAGTGGCTTTATCATCGGGATATTTATCCAATGCACCGTAGTTGATGATGTCTGTCACCACAGAAAAGGCAGTGGGCAGGCTTCCCGCACCTTTCCCCACCAGCATGTGGGATTGGGAATATTCGGTCTGGAGCAGGATGGCATTATTTTCCATCTCAATATCCCATAAAAAGTGTTTTCTGCCAATTAGAATGGGCTCCACAGAGAGCAAAACCTCCGGGGAGGATGCGGTATTTTTCCGTTCGATTTTTCCCACCAGACGGATGCGGTAGCCCATTTTTTCCGCCCACTGGATATCCACCAGCTCAATATGGTCAATGCCGGTCACGGGAATCTGCTCCACGGAAAACCACTGCCCGGTGACCAAGGCGGCCAGAAGGGTCAGTTTGTGTGCGGCGTCCATTCCGTTGATGTCCAGAGTGGGATCGGCTTCCGCCAGTCCCAGTTTCTGGGCTTCTGTGAGTACTTCCCGGTAATCCTTATGCTCCTTGCGCATGGTGGTGAGAATATAATTGGATGTCCCGTTCAGGATTCCCTGGAGGGAAAGAATGTTATCGTTTTTAAAGACATATTTTAAGTTATGAATAATGGGAATGGCCCCTGCCACGGCAGCTTCATAGCCGATGTGCACGCCTTTTTCCCGGGCTTTTTCAAACAGTGCGTATCCGTGTTTGGCCAGCAGAGCTTTGTTTGCAGTGACGAAAGTTTTTTTCCTTTCCAGGACTTCCCGTGCCACGTACAGCGGAGCTTCCACTCCACCCATCAGCTCCACAAACACATCCACGGATGGATTTTCCAGCAGGAACTCAAAATTGTCCGATGCGGGGATTCCAGAGAGAAGATCTTTTTTTTCTTTGTAAAACTTATCTACCACACCAACTATTTCCAGCTCCGGATACTTTTCCCGGATGATCCGGATCACTCCGCTTCCAATGGTACCGGCTCCAAACAACCCGATTTTGATTTTCATAAGGTTAAGTTTTTTTTTCTGATCCGGCGTAAAGTGCTAATCTTGTTTGACAGCACGTCTGAAAAATTATTCCTATCCCCACGCTGCCTTAGCTCAACTGGTAGAGCAACTGACTTGTAATCAGTAGGTTGAGGGTTCGATTCCCTTGGGCAGCTTAATAAAGGGCAGATTCCCGAGCGGTCAAAGGGAACAGACTGTAAATCTGTCGGCTACGCCTTCGGAGGTTCGAATCCTCCCCTGCCCACATAAATATTATGCAACCTCTGGAAGAGGTAACAAAGAATATTTTCTCCTTTAATTTCGCGAAGGCTTTCCAGGTCGCGGAAACGTATTTGGAAGCCTTTGATTTGGAAACCATCCAACGGGAGCCGGGTGAATATCTCAAAGCCAAAGAGATGTACCTTATCTCCCGTTTTTTTTATGTCCGTTATGATCGTATCCAATCCAGAAAAAATGGGGTGGAAAAAGCCAGGATGTTCCGGGGTTTTTTTCGGGAGCTGGAAGAATTTTTACAAAAGGAAATTTCCATTGAGCATTCCCAAAATTCGGAAATCATGAAAGACATCCGTACCTTCATGCACTCCCAGATTGCGGAAGGATTTGCCCAGGAATTTGCCGGACAGAGGTCGTATAATCTGGACCATAAAGAAGTGCTCCAGCTTGTCCAGTCCCTGCTTTTTCTGAAAAATTATAAATCGGCCGGAGATGTCCTGTATTTTTTATACCAGCTCAACGCACGGGACCCGGAGGTGAACATCGTTCTGGGGCTGATCTCTGGAGAATTGGGGGATCAGGATTCTTTCCGGCGATTTCTGTCCGAGGGGTTATTTATCCAGCCCCGGATTCTGGAGCAATACCAGGATCTGATCCCGCCCGGGGTATACCGGGATTTATGGGAGGAACTGGACGGAGAAGACAACGCTCTCCGGGGGCGGAAGTATGCGATTGTGCTGGAAATTAACGGAATGCTGCAATCCTCCCGCCGATTGGTGGCCTCGGAGAATAAGCGGTTGGAAAGCGAGTATGTCTCCCTGAAAAAGGAATACCAGAACAAACCCTCCGAGGAGTTGAAACTAAAAATCATCCATATACTGATCTGGATCCTCCGGTTTCATTCAGCGTCTGGAAATTTTGACCAATTGACTTTCTACCGGTCGGAGTTGATGGACTTTGATACGGAATTATGGCGGGTCTTTCAGGAAAAAAACCTCCAGGATGGAAATCCCGGAGGCGTATTTTAACGGTTTTTTGTTACTTTTGGGGTGTTTCGTTTGCCGGAGTATTGTTGGAATTTTCTTCCTTGGGGGCTTCCGTCTTTGTTTCTGTTTGCTTTTTTTCACTTTTTTCTGAAATGAGGGCTTCCAAAGCGGAATCATTGGTTTCGATTTTGTATTTATCCCGGATCTGCTGGTTGATGCGGGTGTTCATTTCCATCATTTTGCGCATTATGATTCTTTGCTGTGCCATTTTCTGCCCTTCCAGAATGGGCACGGCGGCATAGCGACGGTCAGACTGGCGGATTTTATCCCACATTTCCAGACTTTCCTCTTCTGATACCTTAATGCTTTCCGGATTGATTTTATCCATCAGATACAGGTTGGAGAGAAAATAATTGTGCATAAACTCCAGCTTGTTTTTTACATCCGGCTTTTCCAGAAATTTTGTTTTTTCCGCTTCCATCTTGAGCATCAGGATCATCTGGTACTGCTCCACAAACGCCTTTTTACTCAACTGCATGAACATGGCCCGCAGTTGCGGATTTTCAATCAGCTCCGGATTCTCAATATATTTCATAAATTCTTCATCGGAAAGGGCGGAACGGGTGGCCTGCTGCATCTGTTCCTTCATCATAAACAGATAACCTTTATATGCTGCGTTTAAATCGTTCTGGGTAATTTTTTCCCCTTCAATATTCCATACCCATTCGCTGTGGTCGCTTCCTGAGCAGGAAAGTACCATCATGGAGAGGATCCCCATAATCAGTTTTTTCATAAATACTCCTTTTGAATGTCCTTTTATTGTCCTTCAATCTTCCTTCAATTTTTCTTCCATCTTTGTGGTCTTCTGGCCGATTTTGGATTTTTTCAGGATAATTTATAAAGTCAGGATAGATTGAGAATCATAAAAGCGTCCGCCACCAATATTTTCTTGATTTTTTCAGAGGATTTTCCATTCTGTATAGCCGTAAAAAAAATTTGAAGAGGGTAAAATGCTAAAAACGTTAAAAATACTAAGCGTGTCTTTCCTTGTTTTTGCTCTTTCCGCCGGCTTTGTGTTCAGCAAAGCGAATACCAGAAAAGGGAAAAAACCCCACCGTGGCCCCTGTGCAGAGGATGTACAGAAATTCTGTGCCAGTGCCAAACCGGGACCGGAGCTGGGCAAATGTCTGGATGCGAATAAGGAAAAGCTGTCCGCTCCGTGCAAAACTGCCCATGAAAGAAGGGAAGCCGCCCGCAAGGCCTGCGAAGCGGATGTACAAAAATTCTGTGCCAATGAGGTAAAAGGAAAAGGAAATGTGGGCCGCTGCCTCATGAAAAACAGAGAGTCCCTGAGCAGGGAATGCCAGGCCACAATGCCGAAAAATCGTCCCCAAAAGCCTGATAAAAGGGCTAAGGGAAAAGCCAAAGGCAAACCAGCGGAAACCGACGGAGCACCACCGGATTATCCACCGGAGGGCGGATATCCTTCCGAAGGGGATGGAGCACCACCGGATTATCCACCGGAGAATACCACTCCCGGAGAAACCGATGGTCCTCCCATGGAACCGAGTGGCGGATACTGAAAAAAACCACTATGACGGCGGGGAAACCCGCCGTATTTGGGAGGAAGAATGAAAATATCAGCAGAGACGGTGATTCTGGTGTCTTTTTTGGCCGGGGGGATTCTGGTTTATATCCTTTATTATTTTACCCTGAAACGCCTTGCGTTGAAAATCCAGTCGGGGAAACAAATTAAGAATACATTTAATCTATGGCGGAAACTAACGAAAGTTATATACCCATCGGCTTTACAGGAAATCATACTCAAGTATTCCTTTTTGATGAAATCCTATGAAAATGACCGGAAAAAACTGAATGAACTGGCCGTTCAATTATCCCAAAAAAATGGGGAACCCGTGGATGACATTTTATCTGGAAAAAGTTCACAGAAGAAAAAAGTATTCCTGAAGAACACTCTGCTGGGTGCAGCCGGCGGAGGGGTGGCTGGGATTCTCTTGGATTCCGTCCTTCTGGAGGAAATTATGGATGTACAGATTCCCGGAATTTTACCCGTTATTCTGGGCACTGCGGTGGGCACCTATGCGGGTAGCCGGATGGATTTCGAGAAATCCCTGCGGACGATGGAAAATTATTTCCGCAAACCGGTCACGCAGCTGACCCTCGATGAGTTTAAGGAATTCCAGAAGAAATTCCCCGCCCGTGCGGAGTACATTCTGCGAGGTTTGCAGATAACAATGAATGATTGATTTCCGGAAAAAAGCCTCAGAAAAAATTTATGGCGTCATGAATTTTACATCCGCAATGAAGAGGCGGATGGAGCAAAACCATGCCCTTCGGTTTCTGGACCAGTTGCGGAGGGAGTACCGCATGGTAGGATCCCCTGGACGGGGAGAAGAGATTGTCCGGAAATGGGAAGAATTCTATTCCCAATGGCAGGTTCGTGCGAAAAAAGAACCCGCTCTGGAAGAATGGGTGGAGGGTTTACGGGAAGACTTTCTGGCAGAAATGGAGATCCAGAAAAAAAAGCAGGAAGAAATAGAGACTCTCAACGCAGTTTCATCCAGAGCCCCAGATCTGCCCGGATATCAGGAACTCTTGGAATCATTGACAGAAAATGAGAAAAAATTCCTCTTTCATATAATGGAGAAAATGACGATTCTGGGCGGTGCCAGAAAAGCTATGGGAAGGCTCCAGGGAATGCTCGAGAGAAAGATAAATCCGCAAGATAAAATCACAAACCCCGGTCCGGATATAAAAGATGAACTCAAATATGCACTGGTACGGGCCTTTGGTCTGGATGATAAATCATCCGGTACTATGGAGGAGTCCATTCTCCGGGTACTATCCCATGACTTGAAGGTGGAAGCCACCCGGGATGCCATTCTGGAAAGCATCTTTCAGGAAATAAAAAAAGATAAATTCCATAATTCCGGGGATCATTCCGGGGAAATACAATACCGGGAGGAAGTCCGCCAAATACATACCACAATGGAAATTTTGTCCCAAATGGAAACAAAGAAGAATATCCGTCATGGTGATATTTACCGGAATGCTGTGGGCAGGACATTTTCCGGATTGAAGAGTCCGCGTGGAGTGGCTACCGTATCCGCCGGAATTTTTCTGTCCCAGGGATTTTCCTCTTACGTTGCTCTGGCATCGGCGGTGGGAGCATTGAGCGGAGCCTTGGGTGTGACGTTACCTTTTGCGTTTTATACGTCATTGACATCTGCGGTGAGTGTGGTTTTGCCTGCCATGGGAGCTATTATGGTGGCCGGGGCGGCTGGTTTTGCCATTTATAAAACCATGAAGGACAGGACAAAATACCGGTTATTACTCTGGAGTGCTCTGGAATCCCTGCGGGAATTGATTGCTCTGGAGAAGGAACTGCAGAGAGAAAAAGAAAGATATCTATTGCAAAAAGAAAAATGCAGGGAGGGTGCCCAGGCCAGAGACCAATACCGCCTCCGATTGAAAGAATTCCGGGAAGCAATGAACAACAGCTTTTGGAATAAAGTCTGGTATGCTCTGAAAAAAAAATGGAAATCTTTCTTTGCCCCCCGCACCCGGCCACATTTCTGGTTCATTCTGGCCTTATGCGGGGAACGGCCGGTGTATTGTAATCCGTCCGAAAAAGATGAATTACTTTATGGAATTGATAAAGGTTTGAATTCCATCCGTACCCTGCGGTGGGATATGAGCAGAATGGATGGGAGAAATGCATAAAATAATCCAAAAATTATCGCTTTTGGTGATTCTGACTGCCACAGGATTTCTGATCCATCATATTATTTCCCAAAATCCACCTGAACAAGGGCATAACCCATCGACCATGAAATCATCCGTGGATGTGATCTGGATATTTCCTGATTCTGAGAATGGATTGGGGGATCACTGTGTCAATTCTGCCTGCCGCCACTTGTACAAAGCTCTGGAACAATCCCGGAAAAAGATTGATTTTGCGGTCTATGGCTGGCGAAGCCAGAGTGACCTCTTTTCCCTTCTGGAGAGAAAAAAGTCGGAGAACATCCCCATCCGTGGCATTGTGGACATGGATGTGGAGGGAAAAAATTATTATTCCCATACAGAAAAACTCATCCACATGCTGGGCACCGTGAAAAACGACCTTTCTGTGGATCAGGAAAAGTACGGGCGACATTTGGGAGAAGGATTCAGTGCAAGACAAAAAAGTGAATATAATATTTCCGGAGAGGAAGTTGAAATAATCCAGAAGTCCAAAGAAAAAATCCAGGCGAAGGGAGATATTATGCACAATAAATATTTTATTCTGGATGAATCAACCGTCATTACCGGTTCGGCCAATGTAAGTGATTCCGGCTATGGAGGATATAACGCAAATCTAGTCATCCTTCTGCAATCCGTAAAGGCCGCCGAAGCGTACACCAAAGATTTTAACCGCATGTATGATCAGAATCAATTTCATCATAAAAAATCAGAGAAAACGAGTGGAGAGAAAATACAAATAAATCCGGATGAATGGATTCGCGTATTTTTTTCTCCGGTGGATGATCCCATGGAAACGGTGGTAATCCCATCGGTCATGAATGCGAAAAAAAATATTGATATTGCCATTTTTTACCTGACCCATGTGTCCCTGACCCAAGCTCTGCTCCATGCAAAGGAGAGAGGTGTCCAAATCCGGGTGATCATAGATGCCTCCGGTGCGGCCAATGAGTTCAGTAAACATCCCATCCTGCGGAAAGCCGGCATTCCCGTGAAAGTGGAAAACTGGGGAGGAAAAATGCACGCAAAGGCAATGATGATCGATGGTCACACTGTCATCGGCGGAAGTATGAATTTCACCAAGGCCGGCACGTCCAGAAATGATGAAAATGTGGTTCTCATCCACTCCACCCGGATTGCTCCAAAATACCAAGCCGGATTTGAAAAACTATGGCAGCAGATTCCAGAAGAATTTCTCACGCAGGATCCTTCCGCAGAATCCATCCTGTCCATCCATTCCTGTGCCGATGGCTCCGATAACGATTATGACGGGTACACGGACAAAGAGGACTATGGGTGTGATCCAAAAAAGGATGTGAAGTACCGATATGCACGGTAGGGGGTTAGTGGTTCCCCAGATAATCCAGAATCATGCGGCACTGCTCCTCCGAGGTTGCCGTGGTTTCCAGAACAAGGGGCACTCCTTTGATGCGGTAGAGGATTTCCCCTGATTCGGCTTTGTGGGTGAGGGTGGATTCTTGCCATTCTTCGGATGCCGGCCTGACGGCTTTCACAAAAGCAATGCGGCATAATTCCTGGACTTTATCCAGTAAATCTTTATCATCCTGGAACCGGGCCAGATGGGCAATATGGTTTTTATTTTGCGGAAGAATTCCGGAATCCGGAGGCCATAAAATGGGCGTTTGGTGTCTCTCCCAAATATCCAGCATGGCGACGGCTACGGAAGATGGGATAAACTTTCCATCCCGGAAAATAACCATCTCTTGCAAAAGTGGATGGGATTGGTACACAGATTCTTTCTGGCCGATGCTGAGATTGTCGTCCATAAGACTTTTCATTCCCCTTGAAATCAGATCCAGGTTTTTCTGATCCCAAGTGACAGGCAGAGGAGGGATTTTCACCACATCTTTCATGGTTTCATAGATATAATAAACTGGAACTCCTTCCAGCATCCCAATGATGGCTGTGAGAGATGTTTCGATTTTGAATCCACCCGTTGCAATAAGGAGAGGTTTCTGGGAATTTAATCTTGCTTCCCTAATCTGGCTCATGATGGAGATGATAACGCTCATCAGATCATTGGAGTCAAACCGGTCCATATATTTTTCCATGCCAGCTATTTTTACTTTTTGGCAAAGGAATCCCTTATGCTGGTAATAGCGTAAAAGGGAGTCCGCACAAAACTCCCCCTCCCGTGTGTTGGTATGCAGAAAGACCAGAATGTCTTTTTCCATGAGAGGTAGTTTTTTTAAGGTATGGGTTTCTGCAGACAACGACTCACCGTCCGTTTCTTCCATATACCTGTCAACGGTTTGGTTGTCTGGCAGATTATCTTTATTTGCACTCCACGGTGCACTTCTATTTGTCCAAAGCGATGTCCCAACGGTTACAATCAACTTTCTCACATTGGTACAAAAAACAATGCGTTGACGCCGTCAAGATAAATATGAATAAGACATTTTTAAGGGTATGAACGATTTTGATAAAAACGTATTTCGGTATAATCTGCCTCCTGTGGGTGTATTTTGGGGTTTCTATGAAAAGGAGTACCAATATCTTGCAGATATTGGTTTGGAGTTAAACGAGTCTCACCATAAGGCTCCGCTTATAGGAACATTTATTCTCATCGATCTGGAGGATGCTTTTACGGCACTTCTGGCAAGAGTAATCTTATTGGAGCCGGTACAGAAGGCTGGCTATAAATCGGGATTGTGTGGTGGGTTTTCCGAAATACAGTATGTGGCCAAGGTAAGAATCCTGGGTGTGTTGAAGGATAGAAACCAGGCAAGTCTGCCGGAAGGGAAACCAGATGTTATTTTTATTGCTTCTCATCGTAGAATGCCTGCTCTGGGGACATTGGCACGTTTTGCAGGACCAGAGGTTCTAAAAGCTATAACAGAAATCCCATCTAATACTAAAATGAAAATTGGCTACCTGGGTTTTGGTGAATATTTACATGAAAATACAAAGCAAAGGAAGGATGAAACCGGGAATGTCCATCTGAGTCCGGAAATTCCTGTTTATTTTGATATGAAATCGTTCATCGGGACAAGATCCTTTCTCTTTGCCCGGAGTGGCTTTGGAAAATCTAATTTGAATAAAGTTATTTTCGCAAACGTGGCACTGTTACATAAAAAAATCAGAGAAGGGGAGGTGCCTTCGTTTTTGCGGAAAAAACCCAGCGTTCTCCTTTTTGACATGGAGGGGGAATATTTCTGGCCGGATCAGAATGAACGGCCTGGGTTATGCAATATCGAAACAATCAAGGATGAAATCGAGGTTTTCACTGAACAAAAACATATTCTGGAAAAATTCAACCAATGTATTTCTGGCAATTTGAAAATTAATTTGCGGAGTGTTATGCCGGAGGATGTTTTCCCGTTCATGCTGACAGAAGAACAGATGAAGCAGGTGAACTCAAGAAAACTGATCAAAATGAATCAGGAACTCTGGATTCAGGTAATTGATGAATATGAAAAGAACAATGACATATCCGATATAACATTGAATAAAATTCTTTATCACAAGGATTCTTCATCTCAAAATGAGAAAGAAAGGCAATCCGCACGGAGCAACCTTTTGATGGCCCTCCAGGGGATGCATTCCATTGAAGGGAATTTTTTCTACAAGTTATTCAAATTTCTGAGCGAAGGAAAGGTATGCATTGTGGATGTATCGCATCTGGAATCCAGATCGGCGTTTATTTTTATATCCGTGGTGATAAAAAAAATTTATGACCACAATGTGGATAGATTCACCAGTGATCCGGAGAAGATGATACCTGTGATTACGGTTCTGGAGGAAGCCCAGAAAATATTTGCACGGGAATACGGAAGCCTGGATATTTTTTATAATTATGTGAAAGAGGGGAGAAAATATGATTTGGGAATGGTGATGATTACCCAACAGCCGGGAACTCTGCCCAGAGAGATGATGAGCCAGGGAGATAACTGGTTTCTCTTTCATTTGCTTTCTGCGGACGACCTGGATGATATGAACGATGCCAATACACACTTCAGCAAGGACATACTGACATCCGTTGCCAATGAGGCCATCACCGGCCAGGGATATTTCTGGAGTTCTGCTTCCGGCAAGCCATTTCCCATTCCCTTCCGGGCGATGGATTTTGCTCAATTGGTGGTGGAGCTCAACCAGTCTGAAAATAAGGACGATGGAGACAAAAAAGAGAATATTGTTTCTTCTGGTTCCGTTTTGCAAAAATTTAATGAAGAGGAGAGTAAAAAGCTGGATAAACTATACCTTAGTTTTATTAAAACGAAAAAAATAAAAGAGGATCAAAAATCTGTAACAAAAGAAGCACCTAAACCGGATGATTATAATTTTTCCGCAATTGTAAAAGAGATTAGCATTAAAATACGAAATATGCCAGAGATAATGGAAAGACTCCACAGTGAAGAGGGATTAAGCACCGGAACGTTCAGAAGAAAATTAGGTGAGCTGCTGAAAGGGAAGCCCATGCAGTGGGGGAATATGGGAGAATTTATCACAAAAGTGAGCCAGGCTGTGATGACATACCTTTATGGGGAAAAAAGGGAAGGATGGTTGTTTTACAAAAAAGGGGAATATTATTATTTCAAGGCAAAAATACCACCCAAAATTTAGTATTACTCTGTTTTCAGAGATAATTTTAATATTTCCAGCGAAGCTTTTTTCAGATTCACATGGGTGTATTCATCCTCCTCATCTTCTTCAGCGGTTCGTGGTGTTTCTTTATCGGGGCCAATGCACTCCAAACAGCCGTCTTCGCAAGGACATGTTTCTAAGCGTTCGATGGAATACTGGATGAGGGATACAATGTTTTGTGTAATCATAGGGGAAAGGCCAGCTCCGCCCGCCCTTCTGTCATAAAAAACAATGGAATAATCCCCAAATTCACGGTTACTGCTGAAGGATGCAACGCCAAGATCATTCTGGTCTGTGAGTGTGATGAGAGGAGTGAGCTGGTGCATTAAATAAGCGATGCTTTCTAAGATTGCTCCTATGGTAATTCTGGCATATCCCAAAAAATCCTTCGCAGAAAATGAGATCCACCCTCCCATGGTTGGGTATTCAATGGGAGGCAGGTGAATTTTTCCATAACCAATATTTTCGTCTGTTTTAATACGTATCTTTTTGTACATTAACGCCATCGCGGATACCAACACATTTCCGTTAGTTACCGAAAAATTATGGATATAATCTGTATCCTCTTTTGTGATTACATAGAGAATAATCTCAGGATGGCTGATAGTGTAGTAATCATAGGGACTGGGGACCACCAATGCTCTTCTCTGGTCCCATTGTAACTGGTTCACATAGTAGTATCTATTCTGGTGTATATAGATGGCCTCGTCATGTATAGCCAATGGAGCACTTTCATAGTCCACTTCCCCTATTGTTACTGGTTTTTCGGGGTTGCTCACATCGGTAATAACAAAATTTTTATTGAAGGATGCTCGGAGACTCACATTCTGGGTGGGATAAAGTTCTTCACCCTTTCCAGCCCATAAATAGTAGCCTCCATCTTCTCTCACCAGATTTTCACTTTTCAAATCATCAATAAAAAGTGCCACATCTATTCCCATAAAAGGATCGCCAATTTTCAAAGAATTTTCAAAAAGTGCACATTTGAGTTGGTCGTATAAAACAAAACGGTTCAGTGGGAAAATGGAGACAGCATCTCCGTTAGAAAAAAGGATTTTTTCTGCATTATTGCAAATGTATTGGTCGATGGGCTTATTCTTGGGGATAAAA
The DNA here is from genome assembly GCA_020721865.1 of Leptospira biflexa. Taxonomy (GTDB): domain Bacteria; phylum Spirochaetota; class Leptospiria; order Turneriellales; family DYLW01; genus DYLW01. Next base: position 18,800 of record DYLW01000047.1, read on the forward strand.
ATTCCAATGGAATGACCTTTCTTGCGGCCCGCCCGCCCGAACTGCTGGAGAATACTGGAAAAGCGTCGGGGAAATCCCACGATGACAACTCCATCCAATGTCCCGATGTCAATGCCCAATTCCAAAGCATTTGTGGAGATAATTACTTTTATTTCCCCTTCCCGCATTCTTTTCTCCATTGCTCTTCTTTCCAAGGGCAGATAGCCTCCCCGGTAGGACGCGATCAGGGAATGTTTTATGGGATTTGTCATATCTTTAATTTTTTGCAAAATATATTCAGTTTCACCTCGGGATGTGGTGAAAACGATGCAAGATAAATTATTTTCCAGAAATATTGTGGCAATTCTCGCGGCATTCAGCTTTGTTTGGCTTGTAACGGTATTTATAATATAGGTTTTTTTGGACTCCGGAGCACCGGATTCAGAAACCAGCTCAAATTTCTCTCCCGTCATCGTTTCTGCCAAAGAGATGGGATTTTTGATGGTGGCGGAGGAGAAGATAAAACGGTAATCTGCACCATATTCATGGAGAATTCTCTTTAGCCGATTTATCACATGAGCCATGTGGGATCCAAAAACTCCGTTATATGTGTGCAACTCATCCAGGACGATGGTATCTAATGCGGAGAAAAAATCCCGCCATTGGTGGTGATTGGGCAGAATTCCTGAGTGCAGCATGTCCGGATTGGTGAGAATAAAATCTCCGGCTTTTTTTATTTTAGCTCTTTCATCTATATCCGTATCACCATCATAGACATTGATTAACCATGGTTTTCTCAGTGCTCGTTTTATGTGCAGCATCACGGCAAGCTGGTCCCGGGAAAGGGCTTTTGTGGGATAAAGGATTAAAAATGTTTTCGTTGGACTTTCTAATTTCCTTTGCATTATGGGTAAAAGAAATGCGAAAGTTTTTCCGGATGCTGTTGGTGTGGTGATGACAATGTTTTTCCCTTCCATCCTCAGATCATAGCTGACTCTCTGGTGGGAATACAATTTTTCAATATTTTGATCCTGAAGATATTTTTTCAAGTTTGGATGCAAATCGGGAGGGAGGGGGAGATACGATGCTTCTTGGGGTTTGGTATGTATGATTTTTTGTACATAATTTGGATTAACAAGATTTTCTCCCTTTTTTATTAGCTTTTCATAGTTGGGATTATTGAAATAATGCTCGATGAAACCATCCAGGTTTTTTTCCATGAATCATATTCTATAATGAAAATGAGACTGCAACCATTCTTTCTGTTTTTGAAATATAGTTATTTTCAAGAATATTCACACTCATTGGTCTTCTTAGATCTACGCTTTCCCCTCCGTTTTCAAATTTTCCCCAAAAAAGATTTGACGCCAATAAAATGATTACAATAATACCATAGAAAATAA
>DYLW01000048.1:0-1672 GCA_020721865.1 Leptospira biflexa
ACCTCAACATTCGTGATAAGGGACTTTAATTTGCAACTAAAATCCGCCTTATGGGATCGCTATCCGGGTTGCATAAAAAAAAGCGGTTTTTTTATTGACAGATTATTTTCATTGGATACCATTCCCCAGATATACCCTTCCGCAGGGTTTTCCATGGAATGGGAAGCCTTGAGGCACGTCCGGAAAAGCCGGATTAGCTGGAGAGGGTAAGGAGAGGAATTATGAATCAGAAAAAAATGGGTTTACCGGCTTTTGTGAAAGCCACGGTGTTTGCGGGTTTTCTGGTGGTGGCCTTTGCGGGCTGCGACCAACTGGCCAATCTCAAGCTGGACATGGATGAAGGGGATTCTAAGACCACCCTCCCGGCGGGGGTGGTGGATTCCGGCTGCACCCCGGTTGTCACCGTTGACGCTACTACCAAGCACTTTGCTAAGGAAGCCAATTGTGATACCCCCATTACGGTTTATGTGGAGAATAAAACGGGAGCCGCTCACACGTTTGACATTTTTTATGTGTATTCCAATGTAACGGAAAGTGACCAGAGTCTGGCCATGGGGAGTGGTTCCGGGGTCTCCCCGCAGATGATGCCGGACATCCAGTTTTCCCCTTCCATGGAGGAAAATCCCCTGCATCCTCCGGTTCCGGACGGGGTAACGGAATTCAATAATGATCCTTCTCTGCGTCCTCCTCTTCTTCTGCCCGCTCCGGGGGAAGCTCCGCCGCCGCAAAGCCCGCAGTACAATATGGGCTCCGTGACCGTGGGCAGCACCACCCGCAACTGGACGGATTCAGACCAAAATACCGTGGCCACCACGTTGGTTGCGTATGCCACCACCTATGCGGGAAATAAGGTGTATATCTGGCAGAATGGAAGCACATTGAACACAACGGATATCCAGAATATCATGACCAAGTTCAATGGATGCAATGTCATCAACGGTGGCTCCTGTACCTCCGGTGAGTATGCCAATAGCATCTATAAAATGGTGCGAGATATTGCCGGGGCGGAATGGGGCAGCCAGCCCTATTCCAACCTCTTGGCCTCCACGGAAAGCGATGTGCATATTGTGTATTATGACATCAGTGGCAATGGAGCCTGGGGGATTCTGGGCTACTTCTGGTCCGCAAACAATTACATGAAATCTTCTTTTGCGGCCAGCAACGAGGCCCTGGTCTTTTTCATGGATTCACCCACTTATAAGGATGCCGCTAATGGCGGGGATGTAAAATTAAACGGAACCCTTGCCCATGAATTCCAGCACATGATCCACTTTTACCAGAGAACCATCAAAAGAGGGGTGAATTCCCCCACCTGGATGAATGAGATGGCCTCCATGACGGTGGAAGACCTGGTGGCAACGGTGGTGGGCGGAGCCGGCACCGGTCCCGCCTTTACTTCTAACAGCCGCCTGGCACGGTATGTCCAATATCCCAATTGTAATCTGACCATCTGGAACTCCGGTTCCGGAAGTGGTGCTTGTAGCGGCTGGCAGGACTCCTATGCCACGTCCTATTCCTTTGGGGGATTTATGGCCCGGCAGTATCCGGGGTTCATCCAGAATATTCTGACCTCCACACAGAATGACATGGCCGCCGTGCAGGATGCCATCACCCGTGCCGGATATACGGACACCTGGCAGACCGCATTTTCCCGCTGGGGAGCCACCTTCGC
>DYLW01000048.1:1772-14086 GCA_020721865.1 Leptospira biflexa
ATTTATTCCACCCCGCCGGCCACCATCCGGGCATATTCCAATGTGATGCATAAGGTAAAAGCAGATGAGTCCATTGCAGACGATGCTGTATTTAAGCAGGAAAACATTGTCCTGCCCACCGGGGTCAAGCTGACCGTAGTGGTCACCCCAAAATAAGTCCATAAAAGGAAACAATATGAAGAAAATATTCGCCTCCGCAGTGGTTTTATTTATGGTGACTGTCACCATGGGAGCGGTCTCCTGTTGCAGTGCCCCCGCAAAAGGCGGCATTGAAATCTCCGGCAAAATTGCCGTGGTGGGGAATGAGCCCTTTACCCATCTGATCCTCCGCACAGAGAAAGGGGAATTCATCCTAACCGGAGAAAAGAAGGCGGAGATGTGGACAATGCAGAATGCAGTCGTCACCGTCTGCGGAACCCTTTCCCCGGATAAAGCCACTCTCCCCAACGTGGCAGGGACCATCACGGTTACAGATTTTAAGAAATAATGCCCTCGCTTTCCTCCATGCGGCGGTTTTTTTAAAAAAATATTGAAAAAATAAAAATTTTATCAATATTATATTCTTTTTTCGCAAAAAAATCGGCCTGAATTTTCATAGTATAGTGAGCCAAACAAAAAAGGCTCAAAAAAACGTACGGAGAAAAAAATGGAAAAGCTGAATATAGCACAAATGAGAGGGAGGATCATCAACGATCCCACCATGCTGGAAACCACAACCGGGAAAAAACTGCTGAAATTCCGGTTTATGTATTACACCCCGCAGGCCACGGATAAAGACGGCAGCCACGCCAATTTTATTGAGGCAGTCCTGTGGGAAAAACTGGCGGAAAAATACGCTCGTCACCTGTACAAGGGGCTGGAAGTATTGGTTGTGGGTATTTTTTACCAAAACCGATGGGAGGATGAAACGGGAAAACGGCAATCCCAGTTTCGCTTTGCGTGCGAAACCATCGCCATCACGGATATCCATTTTGTGTCACAGGATACCCCTCTGGAAGCTGCCTGATTCCGGGCAAAAAAAAGTGGGGAGAGATCCCCACTTAAAACCACAAATTAACGCTTGACAGTTTTATTATCGGCAGGATTTTATTTTTCATTAGCATTTTCTGTGGTCGTGGAATTTTTTTTTAGCGGCATAATGCGGTAAGCCATGAATGTATTCAGGGTGGCACATTCAGAATAATGCACCAGATTAAAACCAATACGGTTGGTGCGGAAATAACTCTGGTCACGCAGGCGGTTTTTGATGTCCATTTCTATGTCAAAATAGGCATCGTGGAGATGCCGGTACCGGGTATTCAAAAAAATTTCATTTTTATTGCGGATAACCCCGTTTTTTTCTATTGCTATCAGCAGTTTGATACGATAACCACGATAGGTGCTAAAAGGATCATCGGTGAGGTTTCCGGCGGCATCCTCCAGATAGAACATAGTACATTATCGATATGGAGAATGCCAATCTTAACGCCCGGAAAGGATAATAAGCCAAAATCTGCCCCATTTCGCGAACGGAAGGACTCAAAATGCGGTTTTCACCTCCCGAATGCTATGTTTCCGCATACCCTCGCGAATCATTTTTCCCCCCTTAACGGTAATCCCCTTACAGTTGTTCGTTGGCCACCCAGATTTTGGAGGGCTGATAAAACGCCCTTTTCCTGGACATCCAGGAGTATCCCATTATGGAGAATATCAGATAGGCCAGAAAAATGGCCATCGTGTACACATAATATGAGGGATCTCCGGATTTGTAACCATGAGCCGGCAAATTCAGACTCAGGATCAAGGGGATGGCCAGAATAAACGTTACCCCGGAAGAATACATATAGTCAGAAGCCGCAGGGGTTTCAAAATCCGGATCAATGACTCTCAGAAGAGCCAAACCAGTGGATATGGTCCCGGTTAATGCCCCAAAAAGAAGGATGGCCCGGAAAAACTGGTTATCCGTGAAAAGGCGGGCACTCATCCAGAAGACCACATAAGTGGTGACAATTCCCGCCAAGGTGGACATGACCATAATGGGGACAAAATATTCCATAATCACCCCCAAGCTGATGGCGGCGATGGCCCCCACCACCATTACGTCCACGAACGCACCGGAAATGCGGGATTGGCTCCCGTTATCAATAACATGTTCTATTTTAAAAACATAAAATATTTTCTTTACCAGAAGAGCGATAACGGCCGCAAAGATAAAAGAAATTCCCCACAGATTTGTGGCCAGATCGTTTTCCAGCTTACCCAGCATTCCCAGAAGAGCGGTGATTCCCAGCAATAACAGATAAGATAAAAAATATACCGCAAACACAATGCCGATGTTGAACGTCATGGAATCTATCGCTTCCGTATCTGTTGTCAGATGGGATCCCACTGGAGCGGTTTCATTTCTTCCCAGGACTCCTGATTTTTTTCTGCGGATTTCAAAGGCGGCCGTGTCCTTTGCTTTCATCCAGCCTTTTTTGATGCCATAATTCATAATGAAAATCCCGGCGAATATAGACCACAGATACCCAATGGCCGCAAAGGTGAGACCCACATCTCCGCCACCCTTGAATCCAAAAGGTTCCCATCCATGGGCAATAGCAAATGCCTGTCCGGGTCCCAACCCAAAACCAAGGGGCACACAAAAACCTATTCCGGGGAATAGATCCGGATATATGGTATAGATGAAAATAAACGATAATCCCAAGCCAATGAGCCCCTGCACCGTGTAATTGGATATCACAGAGAGAGAATTGGCAAAAATGTTCCGGCCGGAAACTTTGGTGTCTGATTTCCGGAGGGTGACCGCTATAAAAGATAAGTTCAAAAAGTGAAAAATAATATCTTTCATCCCTGCCGTACGCAGCGGAAAAATATTATAAACAATCATTAGAATAAAACCAGCAGTTATAGCGTTGGGAACCAGATATTTCTGCAGAAACCGGCTTTTTGCCCGTAACCAGGTGGATGCCAGCAGTGCAATGGAAATAATCCCCAGATCGATAAAAAAACTCCATTCAAATTCCATGGCTGTCAGGTATACTTCTTTTGGCAGGGTGTCAATCGTTAAAGGTCATCAAAACCCGTTATCTGGACTGATTCTATTTTTCCAATTTCAATTAATTCCTCGTCCTCCGTGATATAAAGTTCAATATAGCCGGCAGCACATTCCAGGGCGTGTATGAAGGATTCGTGTTTTTTCTTCTTCTTTAATTTTTTCAGGGCTTTGTGTTTGAAATATTTTTCTGCTTGCGGAGAATCCTGGTAGGGGTACAGGGATAAAAGACCTTCAATGGATGTAAATTTTATTTTATTATTCAAGTCCTGTGCATGGTATCCCAGCAGGAGTTTCTGGTAGTCTTTTACGGTGATCAGAAACTCATATTTTTTCATCATGGAATCAGAAAAGAGCCGTCTGTATCTGGCCTCTCCCAGAAAAAATTCCAGAATAATGGCAGGGTCCACATAGACCTTTTTCTTTTCTTTCTTTTCCAGCAAGTTCATGGAGTATAAAAAAAAATGGATTTCTTCCGTAAAGACAAATCTTATTTCAGGTTTTCCCGGAAGAAACCGGAAACCAATTTTTCCGCAGTGGCCGGGTCTCCCTGGTAAGCACGGGCGTGTTTATTGCAAGGGGAATTCCAGAATTTTTTGGGTTCCCTGGCCGATTGATACAACCTTTCTCCATGAGAATATGGAATATAGTTATCCTTTTCGCAATGGATGATAAACACCGGACGGGGAGAAATTCCCCCAATAATTTTTTCCGGATTTATCTCTGCGGCGTTTGCTCCGGAACGCTTCTCAAAGAGGTACAACACCATGGGAATGACCGGATACCGGGGGAGAAAATAATCCCGGGAGGCAACATCCCCCAGAAGGTCTTCCAGATTGGCAAAGGAGGCCTCAAAAACACCGGCTTGGATACGGGCATCCCTGGCCATGGCATAGATGGCACTCACCCCGCCCATGGACACCCCATAGACGCCAATGGATTCCATCTTTTTGCTGTTCCGGAGAAAATCCGCTGCGGCAATGACGTCTTTGTATTCATGGTATCCCATACTCACCGGCCCCGGTGGATTCTCTCCGTGGTACCGCAAATCGAACAGAAGGACGTTGAATCCCGCCTTATGCAAAGAGGGTGCCCACCGCAGACCTTCGTTTCGCCAGGCGGAATGGCCGTGTACCATGATCACAGCTTTGTGGGAGTCCTTTGCCGGAATAAACCAGCCCGGCAGCGGGGAGACATCCTTTGTGGGAATGGATATGTTTTCAAAAGGGAGATTCAGAGTGGAGGGATCCCCGCAGTATAGGAAATGCTCCTGTTTGCATTTTCCCTTGGGCGGAGATACAATCTGGGAGGAAAAATACCACAACGCTCCGGAGTACAGGATTGCAAAGGAGGATATGCCAATGAGGATTTTTCTTTTCATTTCCTTCGTTCCTATGGGGTGGTCAGACCGGTGGCAGGATTTTACTTATCTGGATTTTCTTTTCAATATCCTCATAGAATCCCTCCACCCGGATGGTGCGGATGAGTTTTTTCCCCTCCACAGAGTAAATTTCCATAACCACAGACAGATAATCGGAGGAGAGAGAAAATCCTCTTTTGTATTCCAGAATTCGGGATTGGATAAAGAGATCCACCTTATCCCATTCCATGGTATACTGGTTTTTTTCTTTGAGATAACTGCCGGATTTAAAGAACCACTGGAATTCATTCAAATCTTCGCTTTTGCGAACAGTATCGGTGGACTGGATGGACAAGGGCTGTACCAGCGTATACCCGCTGGAAAGCAGAGATTCCCGGATAACCTGCAAAAAGCTGGCGGAAAATTCCGGGCGGGTGGCGTCCGGTTTTGCGTCCATCTCCGGAAAGATAAAAACCCGGCTTCCCGTGATTTCCACATCGCCCTGTTTCTCCAGATTTGCATATTCCAGATGGGAACGGCAGGACATTCCCAAAAACACAATAATTCCGCTCAAAGTCCATAATATTTTTTTCATCATCGCTCCATTTAATTCTTTTTAACTGTTTCTTCCGGGAAAACCATATCCGGAAACCCAAACCCGGAAAATTTAATATCCAATCCCATCTGGAAAACGTTATTGCTATACTCCTTCTCATGGGAAACCTTGAAATAAGCACCAGAAAAAGGCAGGAATTTGTATGTCATCCGGGCATGGCTTTCCCGGTACCCATAAAAAAGGTCAAACTCCAGATCCCGGTGGAAAAAGAAAGCCAGCCCGCCTCCGGCGTTTTGGGAATAATAATTTTCCCGGAAGTCCAGATATGGTTTCATCCAGAGTGGTCTGCCTGCAAGTACTGCATAGTTTTCCAGATATACCTTTCCATGATAATGTGCCTTCCATTCTCCCGTGGAGGTTTCATTAATGTACTGATATGAAGGTCCGGCATAAACCCCCATGCCCAGATGGTGGTATTGATAAAACAACCCAGAGGAGGCCAGCAATCCGTTTTTCCGCTCCTTGTATTCCTCACCGGAAACAAAAGAATACACCGAATTTACCAGAATGGATTTCTCCCCGATGGTTGTCTTTTCATCCAGAAAAAAACTCTCCACCCGGACGCCAGAATAGAGATCCCGTAATAACATAAACTGGCGGGAAAGAACCAGATTGCCGTTATTCACAGAACGGCGGTTTTCACGGCTCCCACCCAGATCTTTCTGGCGGGCGGTTCCATGGTAATTCAGAAATATGTCAAATCCATGGTCATAAAATCCCATTTTCGCACCGGCCAGTCCGGTGGGGTATTCCACAGCAAGAATATCATAATTGGTGTTATCAAATTGCTCCAGGTATCCAGACAAATCGGACAGGGTATCCATGCCGGCACCGCCAGTAAAATCCCCGTAAAAAAATCGCAGGGATTGGTTGGGGGCGAGTAGAAAATTCCCGGAATCCGGAGTGAACGCCGGGAGGGAAGAAAAAATCCCAGGCATCAGAAATACGGCAGTGAGTATTATTTTTTTCATTTTGAATATTCTTTTTTGTTCACAGAGAATCAATTCCTTTCATCATATCTGACTCGTCCATGGTGGGAAATCGGGATTTGAATTCAGAGGGAGAGATGAAAGAAAAAAACTTATCCAGCCTTGCCATGGTAAATACACTTTGTATATTGGGGGACGCCGAATACAGATATAGACTCTTCCCCTTGCTCTTCGCATTGTTCAGTGCTTTAATCATTCCCCCCAATCCGGAGGAATCAATATATTCAATATTAGATAAATCCATACCAATGACAGTTTCCACAGTGCCCAGTCCTGCATCGGTAAATGTTTTCTCAAACTGGTCCACATGTTCAAAATCCAGCTTCCCATGCATGAGAATTTCAACCGCACCCGTTCTTTCTACAACATCCAGTTTCATACATCCATTTATCCATAGAAATGGGGTCTGTCAATTGATTTTCTGATTTTTTTAGGTATTTTAAACGGAAATACTTCTTTACGGCTCCTTTTCTCATCAAACCCTGTCTTATCGTAAATCACAATAAGGAAAAGATATGAAACAATCAAAAATTATCTGGACGAAAATTGATGAGGCACCTGCTTTAGCCTCGTATTCCCTTCTGCCTGTGATCCAGGCATTTACCAAAGGGACCAACATTGAAGTAGAAGAAAGTGATATTTCCCTTTCCGGACGGATTCTTGCTGCGTTTCCGGAAAGATTAAAAGACAACCAGAAAATGCCGGACAATCTGGCCGCTCTGGGTGAGCTTGTGGACAAACCGGAAGCCAATGTGATAAAACTCCCGAATATCAGTGCAACGGTGCCACAGTTGAAAGCGGCCATTCAAGAATTGAGAGCCCATGGCTATGATCTCCCGGACTATCCGGAAGAACCCAAAAATGACCAGGAAAAAGCCATCCAGGACCAGTACGCGAAAGTTTTGGGAAGTGCGGTTAATCCCGTTTTGCGTCAGGGAAATTCGGACAGAAGAGCCCCTCTTTCTGTAAAAAAATACGCCCAGAAAAATCCAAACACCGGATTGAAACTGCGGGAATGGAAAAAGGATTCCAAATCCCATGTTGCCCACATGAATTCCGGGGATTTCTATGGCAATGAAAAATCTGTGATTGTGGAAAAAGGCTCCGAGTTCCGCATCGAGCTGCTGGAAAAATCCGGCAAAACCACCGTATTGAAAGATAAATTGACCTCGCTTGATGGAGAAGTCCTGGATGCGACGTTCATGAGCAAAAACGCCCTGCGGAAATTTTATGAGGATCAGATTAAGGATGCCAAAAAAACCGGCATTCTGCTTTCCCTGCACCTCAAAGCAACCATGATGAAAGTGTCTGACCCCATTATGTTCGGACATGCTGTATCTGTTTTTTATAAAGATGTCATCGATAAACATGCGGCCACATTCAAAGAAATTGGTGTAAATCTGAACTTTGGCATGGGGGATCTGCTGAACCGGATATCCAAACTTCCGGACGCAAAAAGAAAAGAGATTGAAAACGATATTGCGGAAGTATACAAAAAGCAGCCTCCTCTGGCCATGGTGGATTCTTCCAAAGGCATCACCAACCTGCATGCTCCCAATGACATCATCATTGACGCATCCATGCCCGTGGTGATCCGCGACGGGGGGATGATGTGGGGTGCAGACAACCAGCTCCATGACACCAAAGCCATGATACCAGACCGCTGCTATGCCACCATTTACAAAGAAACCTTTGAAAATTGCCAGAGAAACGGAGCGTTCAACCGTGCCACCATGGGAAACGTGTCCAATGTGGGCCTCATGGCACAAAAAGCGGAAGAATATGGCTCCCATCCCACCACGTTTGAAATTCCCGCCGATGGAACTGTCCGCGTAGTAGATGCTTCCGGCAAGGTCCTGATGGAAAACAAAGTGGAAGCCGGAGATATTTGGAGAATGTCCCGTGCAAAAGATATCCCCATCCGCGACTGGGTGAAACTGGCCGTAAACCGGGCCAAAGCCACCGGAGTACCCACCATTTTCTGGCTGGATAAAAACCGGGCACACGACGCCAATATTATTGCCAAAGTGGAAAAATATCTGAAAGACCATGATACCAAAGGCTTGGACATCCGCATTCTTTCTCCCGTGGATGCCATGAAAGTGACCCTGGATCTGGTGCGGGCAGGAAAAGACACTATCTCCGTGACCGGTAACGCTCTGAGAGACTATTTAACCGACCTCTTCCCCATACTGGAGCTGGGAACCAGTGCAAAAATGCTTTCCATTGTTCCTCTGCTGAACGGTGGCGGTATGTTTGAAACCGGAGCCGGTGGTTCCGCACCCAAGCATGTCTCTCAATTCCTGAAAGAAGGGCACCTGCGTTGGGATTCCATGGGTGAATTTGCTGCACTCATGGCTTCTTTTGAGCATATCTATGAAACCGCAAAGAATGAAAAAGCAAAAGTGCTGGCAAAAACTCTGGATGAAGCCATTGGCGGATACCTGGAAAACGAGAAAGCACCTTCCCGGAACGTGAATGAGCTGGATAACCGGGGCAGCCATTTTTATTTGGCACTGTACTGGGCAAAAGCTCTGGCCTCTCAATCCGATGACGCAGAACTGAAAGCGAGATTTGCTCCCGTGGCAGAAAAGCTGGAAAAAAACGAAGCGAAAATCATGGAAGAGCTGAACGCCGCACAGGGAAAACCCGTGGACATTGGTGGGTACTACCAGCCGGACGATGCGAAAGCAAAAAAAGCAATGCGACCCAGTGCCACGTTCAACGCAATCATTGACGCTCTGTAATCCAAGAACGTTACGATTGCCAATCGGAAGTTTCTTATAAGGGGCAGCAGTGCCCCTTTTTAATTGGATTCCACGGTAAAATAGACAATTGTCTCATCCAGATGGCCTGCAAGCTTCACATCTTCCACAAAAGGATATATCCAAGTATTGGATCCATCATCATTGTATTTATAAATTCTCCCATAGGACGGCTCTTCTCCGGCGGATGTATTTAAGCCCACAAAAACCAGGGGGGTGTTATAAAGATGTGCCATAGCAAACTGACCAACTCCTGTCCAATGAGCGATTGTACCTTTGCGGCCAATCTGGAATCTCTTACCATTGAAAATTCCGTAACTGTACGTATGGTCTCCGGAAACGGTGGAATTCACCAGATCCACGGCCACCCAGGAAATTGTTTCATCGCTACCCGGAGCAGGATCCCCATCATCCGGCTGGAAGGCAACCTCAAAGCCGTTGACGCTCACATTCCGGATTCTCTGGATTAAAAATCGCCCATTGTCATCGCTGATCTGCTGGGTGAACACCAGAGGAACGGCGGAAAACGATTTCAAAAAGTTGACAGTCTGAAATGTGTTATACGTATTGATTTTATCCAGCGTGATATTCCGGGCTTCCAGTTCATTCCCATCGGAAAGGACATAATGTTTGTTGGCGGCCGTATTGGCTTCCACCATGAAATACCACACATCCTCCGTCCGCTTACGGTTACCCCCATCACTATCGTCAGAATCGGCCACGCGAACCCGGAAGCGTTTGTTTCCGCTCTCCAAGCTTATAATGGGAAAGGCGGAATCTGCGTCTTCATCCCCGGCGGGAGTTCCATCCACATAGCTGTCCGTATCCTCACTGGGCTTGATGGCCGCGATGATCACTGGATCTGTGAGGTCTGTGTAGTTGATATAACCGGAAAACGATTCATTCGCCGGAACTGCCGCTATGGTTTCCCCAGTTTCCCCAATGGTCATCCACGTATTCCAAGCTAATCCGGAGGTATCTATGAACCAGTCACAGCCCAGCCGGAGCAGTCACAGTCTAAGGCAGTATTCGTGTGATCGGCGGCGGTGGCAACGGTGGCCCCGTACCCATCACAGTACTGGTCGGCGTCTCCCCCGTCCGCCGGATTCACCAGGGTAAACTGGATATTGGTGGGATCCACCGTGGTAAAGGAACGCACGGGGGAAACGATGGTCTCCGCCGCCGCATTGGTGGCCTTTGCCTGATGTAATAGGTAGTGGAATTTACCAATGCCCCCAATGTATGGCTCCGGTGACTGTCACCGTATCCACATTCAGACCTGTGATGTTACCATACATTCCTGCCTTAATTGGACGTATTTAACCGGTATTTCTCAGAAAATTATTTATGGATTTACACGGAAAAGGGGATTTGCGTCATTTTTTCGGATAGTTCCCACAACTTTTCCGCCTTTTTTGTATCGTGAGAAGCTGCATTCGAAGTTACTTTTTTGGGATATCCTTTAATTTCCATAAAACCGGACGGGCCAATATAATCCCCGTTCTTCACCTCCGGATTTACGGCAGCATACAGGGTGGGCAGAGCACCCATTTCCTGACTTTGTGCCATCATCCGTGCCAGAATTTCAAAGGCGTTATTGTGCCGCATTAATTCGGTGTCGGACCATCCCGGATGAGCGGCCACGCTCAGGATTCCCGCATTAGCTTTATCCAGACGGCGGGCCAGTTCATACGTAAAAAGGAGGTTCGCGAGTTTGCTGTCTCCATAGGCCAGAAAGGCGTTATACGAACGTTTTTGCCAATTCAGATCTTCCAGATTAATGTTTCCTCTTTTGTGGGCCATACTGGCCACGTTCACAATCCGGGCCCCCGGAGTTTTTCGTAGCACTGGGAACAGCAGGGCAGTGAGGGCAAAATGCCCCAGATGGTTGGTTCCCATCTGTAATTCAAAACCATCCGCGGTTTGGGTGAAAGGGGGGATCATGACCCCGGCGTTGTTGATGAGAATATTCAGGGTGGAAAAGGCCGATGTGAATTCCTGGGCAAAGTTTTTCACAGACTCCAGATTGGCCAGATCCAGATCCATCACACGCACCTTGGCTGGACTATACTTTTCCAGAATTTTGCCCATGGCACGGTTTCCCTTTTCCGGATTTCGGACGGCCAGGATGACCTCCGCATCTTTCTGTGCCAGAGCCAATGCTGCTTCAAACCCAATGCCGGCGTTTGCACCGGTAATGAGTACGGTTTTTCCTTGCTGGTTAATAATATTTTTGGTATCCCATTTTTTTTCGCTCATATTCCCTCTGCTAATAACAGTATATTAAAGAAAAGAAGTTGTATCCAAAAATCTTCTTTATTGAAGTCGATTTCTACTCAAATAAGGCGAGGTATTTATAAAAAGAAAATAGCTTATTTCGTTTGTATCCAGTGATTTCCTTTAGTATGTCCAAACGAATGAAATCTTCTATCAGGCGGTTTGCCGTGGATACATGTATATTCAGTGCTTTTGCTGTTTCCTGGCTATCCACAATCGGTTTGGTATACAGATAGTGGATGAAATTCACAGCTAATCTGGTTTTTTTTCCCAGGGTAAGAATCTGTTTATTCTCCATTTCTTCCCGGATGGCAATAATCGACTGAAAAGTTTCAATGGAATTTTCCGCAGTCTGCCGAATCCCCCTGAGAAAATACATGAGCCAATTGGTCAGGTCATGGTTTGTACGGACCTTGGTTAAATTATCATAATATAACGCTTTGTTTTTTTCAAAAAAATCTGAAAGATACAAGGTGGGCTTTATCAACAAACCCCGGCTTACAAGATAAAGTGTAATCATGAGCCTACCAACCCTTCCGTTGCCATCCAGAAATGGATGCAGGGTTTCAAATTGATAATGGGCAATCCCAATTCTGATAAGGTGTGGCAATGGGTATTCTTCATTGTGAAGAAATTTCTCAAAGTCAGACATTAAATCCGGCAGATCAGCATGATGCGGTGGAATAAATATGGCATCTTTAAGAGAAAACCCTCCAATCCAGTTCTGGCTTTTTCTGAATTCGCCGGGTAGCTTATGTTTTCCACGGACGCCTTGGAGTAATAAACGATGCGTCTGGCTGATAAGGCGATTGGACAAAGGGAGATTGTCCAATTCCTTGATTGCATTATTCATTGCAACTATGTAATTCTGAACTTCCATCCAATCATCCTTTTTTTCCAAATCAATATTGTCCTCTGTTTGGACAGCATCGGAAATATTTGTCTGAGTACCTTCAATGCGGTTGGATGTGGTGGCCTCTTTTGCCACATGCATTTTAATGAAAAAATCAATATCGGGAATCAGTTGAGAAAACGCATTTAATTCACCCAGTTTTCTATTCGCCTCGCTCAGAAGTACAATTAGGTCAGGGTCCGTAATTTCCCAGTTTTTATTGACCAAAGATGGGAAAAAGCTTTTATATTCATATTGTTGTTTATATGATCCGGATCGAAACTCTGATATATTCATGCCATCTCCCGTGCCATATTTGCAGATGCGTCCGGAAGTGCAATTATAATTATATGTATTTGCAGATACGCCCGGAAGTGCAAT
>DYLW01000048.1:14186-19913 GCA_020721865.1 Leptospira biflexa
TTTGCAGATACGCCCAGAAGTGCAATTATAATTATATGTATTTGCAGATACGCCCAGAAGTGCAATTATGGGTTAGGAATGGATGCTTGATTGTTTTTTTTCTTTCCGTCTCACCCCAAATATCCATAACCCGTCATGAAATATTCTTTGTCCGGGAAATTGATTTTCTGGTTTGTGGTACTGCTTCTTGTATCTGGACAGGTTTTGCCGGATGTGAGCCATCGGCAGGATTTTTCCGGTTATGATGCCAAAGACCGCCCTTGGTATCCACTTCTGAAAAAAAATTCTCCTCCCTTGGAAATTCCACGTTTTCATCAATCCACCATTGCTGGAAATATTCCCGTGTATTCGCTTCCAGAAAATAAATCCCTTCTGCGTAGTATTTTTATTCGATTGGACGGAGGGATGACGGAAGAAAACCACAACGGCCTCACCCGATTCTGGGCAGATGTCTGGCTGGAGAATGGAAAGCGTCTTCTGCCCGCCATTGGTGAGCATGGCACTTCCTGGGAAGTATCCGTGGATGATGACCATGTCATGATCCGGATATACGGTCTGGCTGATTATTTTTTTGAGGACACATTGGCCATTCTGGAATACCTGCTCCTGCCCCGGTGGGATGAAAAAATTCTGGTAGCGGAAAAGAATAAATACGAACAGGAAATTAAAGACCTCAAAGAAAACCCCGCCGGGCTGGCATTTCAATATGCCCGCCGGATTGTCTGGAAAAACCATCCGGTGAGAGGACGCAGAATTCCCTCTTCTCTGGCGTTTAGCCTGACCGATCTGGAAAAACGCCACAAGGAAATGGTTGCCCGGAACCGTGTTTCTGTTTTTTCCAGCTTCCCACTGAAGGAAAAAAAATTCAAGGACGTTCTGGAAAAAACTCTGGCCAAGCTGTCCGCAAATTCTCCCATTGCTCGCAAGCTATCTAATGTGTCTCCGGAGAATTTCCCCGGAAAAACCCCGGTGTATCACTATGTTATGGATATTCCCACATCCGTGATCTTGTATGCCGGTCCCGGGGTTTCCCATGGGGATCATCAATACTACGCGTATAAATTGGCCAACCATATTGTGGGTGGGGATTCCTTCAACTCTGTGATTGCCAAAAAAATCCGTGTTGAAAAAGGCTGGGCCTATGCAGCATATTCCTATTATGAATCTGGAAAATATGATGGAACCACGTATTTTTTTATCCAGGCATCCGGCGAATATGCAGCAGGGGTGTTGGGTGAAATGGGGAAAATTCAGAAATCCGGAGATTATATGACACCGGAAAAACTGGAACACGCCCGGTCTTCCGTTTCAAATAAATTTGTATTCCTTTATTCCACCCTCCATGAGCTGTTGCAGCAGAAAATTGCCATCTACAACGATGGCCTGCCGGAAGAATATTTGGAGACATTTATACCCCAAATCCAGTCTGTGACATTAGAACAATGGAAAAATGCGAAAGAGAATTATTTCTCCGGAAAAAATATGCCTGTGATTCTGGTGGGTCCGCAGTCCATAAAAACTGCCATTGGTACGGAATATAATTACCGGATCATTAAATGGGAGGATCTTGTGGAATAAAACGTTACTCTCTTTTCTTGTCCACTTTGCCCTTTTCCCTTTTTGCCAGCTCTTTGCGGGTTTTTTCAATGAAGATTTCCTGTGCGTTCACGGGTTCTGAACCTTCGCTCACTTCCACTCGTTTGTACGTTCCATTGCTCTGCAGGATTCTGGCTTTCTGGTTATCCGCAAGATACAAAGGGATAATATTGTTTAATACCTCATTCTTAATAGCCTCGCTTTCAATGGGGAAAAGGGTTTCAATTCTCCGCATAAAATTCCGGGGCATCCAGTCCGCACTGGAAAAGTACAGCTTTTTGTTTCCGCCATCCTCAAAAAGAATTATCCGGCTGTGTTCCAGAAGACGGCCCACAATGGAACGAACGGTAATATTCTCCGATACCCCCGGTATTCCCGGAACCAGACAGCAGATTCCCCGGATCAGCAGGTCAATCTTCACTCCCGCACGGGAGGCGTTATAAAGCTCTTTTATGACATCGGAATCCACCAGGGAATTCATTTTAGCGAATATATAAGATGGTTTCCCGCTCTTCTGGTTCTCCGTTTCCTGGCGTATTCTACGGATAATTTCTTTTTTCAAACCCACGGGCGATGTGGACATTTTTTTCAGCGGAGGCAACTTGGAATATCCTGTGATCACATTGAAAATATAACCAATTTCGTCCGCAATGGTCTGGTCTGCCGTGAACAGGGCCACGTCCGTATATATACGAGCGGTGATGGAATTATAATTTCCGGTGGAGAGATGCACATAACGCTGGATTTTATCTTCTTCCTTCCGGACAATCATGCAGATCTTTGCATGAGTTTTTAATCCAATCAGCCCGTACACAACATGCACACCTTCATCTTCCAGGGTTTTTGCCCATTGGATATTTGTTTCTTCATCGAACCGGGCTTTCAGCTCAACCAGTGCGGTGACTTCTTTCCCATTGCGGGCAGCACGTATCAAAGAATCCAGGATGCGGGATTTCCCGCCTGTCCGGTAAAGTGTCATCTTGATGGCCAGCACTTTGGGATCGCTGGACGCCACATTGACATAATCTTCCACGATGGAGAAGCTGTCAAACGGAAGATGCACAAAAATATCATTTTTCCGAATCATGGAAAAAATGGCCTGAGGGTTCTCATAATGCACTGGAGTTATTGCCGTGAAGGGTGCGTATGTTCTATCATCCAGAAGAGAATCCTGAAAGAGTTGTTTTAATCCAGCCAGGCGGATGGGGCCATTACAGTAAAAAATTTCCGAATCATCAATCTCCAGTGCATCCTTCAGCGTTTCCAGAAGCAGATTGGAAACATTAACCGGCACCTCCAACTGGACTGCTGCTCCCTTTTCCCGTTTGCGTAACTCCCGTTGGATGGTGGCCAGAAGATCATCCGCTTCATCTTCCTCTATGATCAGATCGGAATCTCTGGTGATTTTAAAAGGATATATCTCCTCAATCTCATATCCGGAAAAAAGCTGATCCATAAAATAAATAATGATATCTTCCAGAAGAATATAGTTATGGTTTTTCCGTGTGGACGATGGCAGAAGGAAAAGCCGGGGGACAATCTGCGGAACCTGAATGACCGCAGTGAGAGGACGCCCTTTATGGTGTGAATCCGGACGCTTGATAATCACCGCCAGGTTCAGACTCAAATTCCCCAGGCGCGGAAACGGATGGCCGGGGTCAATGGCTAACGGGGTTAGAATGGGAAAAAGCTCTTCCCGGAAATATTTTTCTGTTTCCAGCCGGCTTTTTTCCGAAAGTTCCTCCATCTTCTTAAAGTGAATACCGGCTTCTGCCAGCTCCGGAATTATCTGTTTGTTTAGAATTTCATAAACCGTTTTGTAATACTTTTTCAAAATTTCACTGATGGAGGCTAAGAGTTGGGCGGGTTTTAATCCGTCCGGCCCGGTATCCTCAATGTGGTTTGCCAGCATCTGTTTCTGGCCTGCAATCCTCACCATGGAAAATTCATCCAGATTATTTTCCGTAATTAAAAGGAAGCGCAGTCTCTCCAAAAGGGGATTATTTTTATCATAGGATTCTTCCAAAACCCTCTCATTGAACATGAGCCAGGAAATTTCCCGGTTGATATAGTATCCTGGTGCGTTTAGGTTTATTTCTTCCTGTGCCGATGTATTGCTACCGTTATTCATATCTAATTCATTTATATTCATTCTGGTTCTCATTTTACAGTGGATACTACCATCTACAAAATGAATGTGATGTCAATCCTTTACGGGATAATTCTTATGAAAAACCATATATGGATTCGCACAGCCGGAATGCGGTATCTGGGGATAATTACTTTGGGATGGGGTATATATTATGCTCCGTCGTGATGTTTTCCCCAGCGTTCCAGGCTTTTTTGCTGGATCCGGAGATAGATGGTTTTCAGAAACGGCAGGAAGCGGGAGGCAAACAGGAACGTGGAAAAACGCATCGATGGGTAGATGTTCTTCTTGCCTTTTTCCAGCCCCCGGATAATTCTATGGGCCACCTTCCCAGGATGCTGGGATGGCCAGATGGTGTCCGGTGCACCGGAGGCGGCAAAAAATGATGTTTTTGTGGCGATGGGGAAAACCACGGAAATGTTCCCGGAACCCGGCTCATAAAAATAGGCTTCCGAGAAGCCGCGAACAGCCGCCTTGGTGGAGGAGTAGAGTGCATATCCGGGAAGTGGCAGGTAACCCATTCCGGAACTGAGAACCACTGTTTTATGGGTGATGGGGGTTCCGTATTTTTTCATCTGTGTGATCGAGTACAGAGGGGAAAAGACATTCAGGCGGAATATTTTTTCCATATCGTTCCAATCTTTTTTCCCGAATTGCTCGTAATAAGCAAAGCCAGCATTGGCAATAAACATGTCAATTGTCCCCCATTTGCGTATAGCATACTCAAAAAGGGCGTCCACTTGCTTTGGGTCAGATAAATCGGCCTGGAAAAAATCCAGATGATTCTGCTTCCCCGGAGGGATTTTCTGTGTGGGCGGAATGGGGTGGATATCCACTGCCAGTATCTGACCATTTTTTGCCAAGAGCTGCTCCAGAAGAGCTGCCCCAATTCCGGAAGAAGCCCCGGTGAGTATGATCTTTTTTTCCGCAAAACTGGTTTTCATTTTACAGATCAAAAATATCGGCTTTGAGAAACTGCATGTTGAAATTTTCTATTTTTATAATCAACATCGGTTTAACCACATCTATATTGGGAAATTTATTATGGTTCACAATTATGGATTCTGCCTTCGCAAGATACCCAGTGCCGGATGCCTTTAATTTTGTCAGATATATTTTACCATCCAAAATCTGGGTGAGTGGCAGGGGAAACAGGGCGGAGTGGATGGGGAAGGGCAGCCATCCTTTTTTTAATTCCGCTTTAAAAATATCTCCTTTCTTATCATACACCCGGAAAGTTTCCTCATTGGAGGATTTTTTCTGGATATCAAAGTCTGCTCTTTCTTTGGGGATACCCCAGTTTCGCCGCCCGTTTTCCACGCTTTCCATGGTGGATACATAAATTCTGGGAATTGCATACGTCTTGCGTTTGATTGCAGAATGCTGGAAAGTGTGCATGCCGGGAATATACAGCAGCTCCCGGTATGGACCGGCATTGGATTCATGGTAATCCACCGCCATTACAGTGCCAAAGCCGGTGAATTTCTGGTTTTTCAGAAAATCCGGATAAGAGGAATCATCCACCCGATTGTTGAATCTGTAGAGAAAAATATAGCCATTGCCTTTCAGGTTCCATGGTGCTGGGTATTTTTTTGTCATGATTAATCCTCATTTATGTACTTTTTACCTCTCTTTAATACCTCTATGCGGGGTCAATCTTTTTTCATAAAATTTCTATGCAACCGGGATAGATTTCCGACCCCATAAGGCGGATTTTAGTTGCAAATTAAAGGGGGTCAGGGATAACGAAATACGAAGAACAGTTTGTTCTGGATATTAACAAAGAGCATGGAAATTCGGACAGATTACTCTCCATTGAACCTGAAAACCGAACGGGACACCACATTTCAGGGAGAGCGGTTTATCTGTTAAATATTATTTCCTTGGCATTTCGCTGAGTTTTTTCTGATATTTATCTGGGATTTCCGTAAGTTCTCAATAATCGGTAGGTGCTGTAGGCAATGCCGGCCTTGATTCTTATT
>DYLW01000049.1 GCA_020721865.1 Leptospira biflexa
ACATCGTTATGGATGTCCTCCGGGGTGACTGTCCCAGAATCGGGTAGTCCCGGCCAATCGTCATCCGACCAACTACGAAATATTCCCCAGTAAAAGTGGAAAAACTGTTGACAATGAGTATTTTTTTAATATATCTACCGAATGAGCATAAAGAAATTAACAATATTTACAGTATTACTGGTGGGTATTTTTGTATTCATATCCTGCGGTAGCAAAGAAGCCGTGGAAGAAAAACCAAAAGCCCAGCCACAGGCAGTGGAAACAGGAACGGAAACCGGGACTCCGGCCACAGAAAGCCCTGCAACAGAAGGCTCTGCTTCTGGTGAGTCCACTCGGAATTCGGGATTTCAATCTTCCGGATACAATTCCTATGCCGGGGTACGCTCCAGTGCAGCGGAAGAAGTGACCACCGCAGAAGATGAAAACGCAAAAAAAGATGTAGAGGCAGAAAAAAAGGAAGAACCCGCCAAACCGGAACCCGGACTTTTTGAAAACCCCTATGTGCGTTATGGGGCCATTGGCGGTCTGCTGGTTGTCATTATTGTGGGAGTCTTTTTCGTCTTCAAGCCCAAATCAAATTAACCGCTTTTTGAACCACTTCTCACCAGAAAAAAACTGAAAAAGGATAGGGTGACCCCCAGGAAGCCGTATCCTTTTTGGTAAATATATTCCGCTATTTTCACCACATCGCCGGGAATGTTTCCTTTGTTAAAATCCTGGATCAAATCCGGGGCATAGAAAAACAACCCTCCGGCAATCCCAAAGAGAATAAAAAAACTGCCAATGCGGCCATTATAAAGAGAAACCAGAGCCCCAATGATCACGGAAAGCCCCCCGGCCTGGATGATTTTTTTCAATGCCACAAGAATATAGGTGATGAATTCCAGTTTGCTCTCTTTTATGGTTTTTTCAATGTATTGGATGATCTCCGGGGGGATCTGGGTGGTCACGGAATTTGTGATATACATCACCCCTCCCATGACCGCCAGAATGATGCCGATATTTTTCATAGTTTTAATATCGGCATATTGAAAAATAGCCGAATAATTCCTGGATTCTGGAGAAAAAAAGGCAAGAAAAAGGTTGACCATATCATTGCTATTTGGACATGGTAGAGAACTTTAATATCGGAGGAAAAGATATGAGTAAAAAGATAGTTTTAAGCGGAATTCTTGCAGCAACCCTGGTAATGGGATTTTCCTGCAAAACAGCATCAGTGGACAAGTCCCAGATTACTGCGGACGATTCACAGACCATCATCACAGAAAGATGGGTGGATGACAATACCCTGATTGTAAAAGGTCTGGGTGGTGCTAATCCGGACGCCAAAGGGTTTGTTCGTATTAAAACCCAGGCCTGTGAAGCAGCCGAACTGGCAGCCAGCTCCCGTTTTGTGAAAATCATGGTGGGACAGGTTGTGGCTGGTGCGTCTGGTTCTGAATCTGGTGAATCCACTGGCGTAGCTGTTACATCAGAATGGGATGGCGTCATGAAAGGCGGGGTTAAGCTGAAAGAAAACTTCTCCATGGAAATGAAGGCCTGCGAAGTATTTGTAAAATACCAGAATCCAGGCCTGAAAAAAATGGCAGAAGTAAACGCATCTAAAAAAGACTTCAGATAATAGGATTAAAACCCTAAAAAATATTGTCGGGCCGTAGCGGGAAGCCGCTATGGCTTTTTTTTTATCTATGGAAGAAAAACCAGCTAAAACCAAACGTTTGGGTGAATTACTTCTGGAGGACGGAGTGATCACAGAAAAACAGCTCCAGACGGCATTGGATCTGCAAAAAAAAACCGGTGGATTAATTGGTGGTATCCTCATCCAGACAAAAGCCATAACCCCTCTGATCTTGGTGAAATATCTGGCCAAAGGGAAGGTCAAACCCAAGTTGGGGGAACTCCTTGTGGCAACAGGAAAAATCCGTCCGGAGCAGTTAAAAAATGCGATGGAATACCAGAAGGAACATTCGGAAGCACAGATTGGCATTGTTCTCATTAATATGGGTTACATTGGAAAGAGTGATCTGGTGCAGATGCTGACACTGCAATCCCGGTTACTGACAGAAGATATTAACGTACTAATTTCTGAAATTGATAAAAGTAGTAAGTAATAAAGGAATCGTATGACCATGAGTATGCAGGGAATGGAAGGAAGCCTGGAATTGGCTTTACATCTGGGGCTTTTTGAAAATGAGTACAATCTGATTGTTTCCAAATTGGGAAGAACGCCCACAAAAACGGAGATTGCCATGTTTTCCGGGATGTGGTCGGAACACTGTTCGTATAAAAATTCCATTAATTTATTGAAGACACTATATTCTGAGTCAGACCGATTGCTGGCGGCTCCGGGAGAGGAGAATGCGGGGGCATTACGACTCAATGAGGAGTATGCCGTGGTATTCAAAGTGGAATCCCATAACCACCCATCGGCCTTGGAGCCATACCAGGGTGCGGCCACCGGGGTGGGAGGGATTATGCGGGATGTTTTTACCATGGGTGCACGTCCGGTATTGAGTCTGAATTCCCTCCGGTTTGGGAATCTGGATGAGAAAAAAAACCGCTGGCTTTTCCGGGAAGTGGTGAAAGGCGTGGGCGATTATGGAAATTCTCTGGGGATTGCCTGCGGGGGCGGGGAAGTATTTTTCCATCCCAGCTATTCCAAAAACCCTCTGGTGAACGCTATGACGGTGGGCATTTCCCGCGTGGGGAAAATGGCATCCTCCCGTGCTTCCGGTCTGGGGAATCATGTTATTTATGTGGGAGCAAAAACCGGAAAAGACGGTATCCACGGTGCGAGCTTCGCTTCCAAAGAAATCAGCGATGAGAGTGCAGCAGAAAGAAGTGCAGTCCAGGTGGGGGATCCGTTCATGGAAAAGCAGTTGATGGAGGCCACGCTGGAATGTATTGAAAAAGGTCTCGTGGTGGCCATCCAGGATATGGGAGCTGCCGGATTGATTTCTTCTTCCAGCGAAATGTCCGCTTCCGGAGGGGTGGGCATGAACATTTATCTGGACAAAATCCCGGCCCGGGAAGAGAATATGGAGCCCTTTGAATTCTTACTTTCCGAAAGCCAGGAGAGGATGCTGGCCATTGCCGTTCCGGAAAAAACGGAGGAAATCGTTGCCACTTTTCGGAAATGGGAGCTGGACGCGGTGGTCATTGGAGAGGTGACAGACACCGGAAATCTCAGAATATTTCACCATGGCCGGTTGTATGCCGATGTTCCAGCCCGGTATCTGACGGTGAATAAAGACGGGGCACCCCGCTATACCAGGGAAACCAGAAAACCCCAATCTGTCTCCGAAGAATGGGAAAACCCCCGGCAGAATGGGATACAATTCTTTGCAGAGGCTCTGCAATCCGGAAAATCCGGCGATGCGGAGGG
The DNA here is from genome assembly GCA_020721865.1 of Leptospira biflexa. Taxonomy (GTDB): domain Bacteria; phylum Spirochaetota; class Leptospiria; order Turneriellales; family DYLW01; genus DYLW01. The sequence goes on from DYLW01000049.1 coordinate 3,386, forward strand.
CATTCTGAAAAAGATACTGTCCCATCCCAATATAGCCTCAAAAAAATTTGTCTATGAACAGTATGATACGGATATCGGAATCCACCGCTACACCGGCCCCGGGTATAACGCCGGATTGTACCGTATTTTTGATTCCGGAAGTTCCCTCGCGGTATCCATTGACGGGAACGGAATCTATGTGAAAGCCAATCCGTATTACGGCACCATGCACACCGTAGCGGAAGGATACCGGAATATTTCTTCCACCGGTGCGGAACCTCTGGGTATCACCAACTGCCTGAATTTTGCCAATCCGTTTAAGCCGGAAAATTACTATTATTTTGAACGCTCCATCCGGGGGATGTCCCAGGCAGCGGAGACTTTCCGGATACCCATTACGGGTGGTAACGTCTCCTTCTATAATGAATCCGAAGACGGGCCGGTGTTGCCCACTCCCGCCATCGGTATGGTGGGATATCTGGAAGATAATGCCAAACGGGCCGGCATCCGCGTGAGTAAGGGCAGCCGGTTTTATCTGACCGGGCATTTTCTGCCGGGGCTGGAAGCCTCCCAATATGCGTATATTTTGGATTCCGCTCCCGCCATGGTGCATCTGCCGGAAATGGATCTGGAGAAAGAAAAGGCTGTGGCCACCGTGATACGGAACGCAATCCGGGAAGCCCTTGTGGAAACCGTCATGGATCTTTCTGCCGGGGGAATGATGACCGCCCTTTTGCGGATTTTATTTCATGAAATGAACGCAGGAATGGGATTTATCTTTTCTCCGGATTGGAAAAAATTTGCGGAGGATCACTCCATAAACGCAGATATGTTCTTTTTTGGGGAGACCGCCCATAGTTATATCACCGTTGTTTCTCCGGAAAAAAGGGAGAAATTCCGGGAAGCGTGCGGAAATATCCCCACTCTTTTTCTGGGTGAAGCCGATGGGTCCGGAATTCTGAAAATACAGCCGGGGATGGAATTTTCGCTGGAAGATTTGAAATCGGTCTGGGCGTTCGGTATTCAGAGCTTTCTGATGGTCTGATCAAACACACTTCGGAGAAGATTGTTTTTTAGAATTATTTTTGTATCTGGATGGGATTCTATCCGCAGCAAAACGGTCATCCGGGCGTTTCTTGTTTTTATCCGGGCATTCTCCGGATTAACCGTGAACTGTTCTTTTTTTTCCGGGGAAAAATATGTCACGGAAAATTTACTTTGTCCGGTATGGAGGATCACATAGACGCTGCAATTTCCCCCAATAAAAAATGAATGCAGCTCTTTTTCTGCTTCTGCGTATCGGTATGTGTTCAGCGGATATATTTCCGGACACCCTGCCAATGGGTTATCCCAGAGGAGATAATCTGCGGAACCCTGGTTATCCCGTATATTGTCCAGTCGACGGTCCGCCCAGTTACAGGAGAAAAAAAATCCCCCGGCTAGAATGATCAGAAGGAGACTATTTCCGGAAAAAAACGGCCTCATTGCAGGACCACCAGGGTATCCGCATGGATCACTTCTTTCCCATGGTATTTTTTTTCCAGGGATTCCCTGTTCGCAGTTTCCTGCAAAAATTGATTGATTTCCTCCGCAGAGAGTTGCACAATTCCCTTCCCAATATAGGTATTCTCCGCATTATAAATATCCACAATCTGATTTTTTGTGAAATTCCCTTTTACGGAGGTAATCCCAAAGATCAGCAGGGACGCTCTCCGGGAAATGAGTGCCTTTTCCGCTCCGGCGTCCACAGTAATTTCCCCTTGGCTTTCCCGGTTGTGGATGAGCCACCGCCGGCGGGCATTGGTTTTGCCGGACTGGGGGATAAACCAGGTTCCCAATAATTCTCCGGCCACCAGCTTGGAAATGATTTGCGGATTTTTTCCATCGGAAATGTTCATGCTCTGGCCGGAGATCATCATTTTTTTTCCTGCAATGAGTTTGCTTTTCATGCCCCCGCTTCCTCCGGCAGAAGACGCCCCCGCATATTTTAAATAGGATTCCCGGAAATGGCGGATGATCCGGACAGGCCGGTTTTTCACATAAAAGGCATCCACAGTGGTCAGCAGGAGGAGCAGGGAATGGTCAAAAATGGAGGCGATAAAACCGGCCAGAGTGTCGTTATCCCCAAACTTCAGCTCATCCGTGGCCACGGCGTCGTTTTCATTGATGATGGGGATGATCCCCCATTCCAGAAGCTGGGTGAGGGTATCCTTGAGTGTGTTGAAATGCTGGCGGTTGAGGAGATCATGTTTGGAAATCAGGATTTGGGCGGGAATGAGCTCATAATGGGAAAAGGCCTGGTTGTATGTGTTCATCAAAGTGGTCTGCCCAATAGACGCAAGGGCTGTTTTCTGGCGGATGGTGATGGTCTTGTTCGGATTGAGTACATTCCGGGAAGCGATGATTTTTTTTCCCATTCCCACCGCACCGGAGGAGACAATCAGCACCTTTTTATCGGAATCCCGCAACACACGGATCTGCTCCGCCAACCGGAAAAAATAATCGGACGGGGTTTCTATATGCGGGGTCAATAAATTGGTACCCAGCTTTATGGTAACATAATCAATCGGCCCCAAGTTAATAGATGTATTTTTCATGGTCTTTATTATTAACTATTAAAATGATTTTCTGCGATAACTCTCCGGGTCTCCTCCCGTGCCCATAAATCCAGATTTTCATACTCCTCTATGTTTGCCGTATCCGATGCCGGCACTTTCTGGAGTACCATTTCTATTATGGACGGAATCTGGTAAAAGACAATTTCTCCGGTCAGGAAGCGTTCCACCGCCACTTCATTGGAGGCGTTAAACACCAGGGAATACCGGCTGCCTTTTTTCCCGGCTTCCAATCCCAGATAGTATCCCGGATATTTTTCCCGGTCGATGGGGTGAAAATCAAAGGCAGGCAGATGATCCGGCATCACCGGTGGCAGGATTTCCGGGGCCGGCTCCGGATGGAAGAGAGCATGGGCAATGGGATACATCATACTGGGTTTGCTGACATGAAGGCTGAACGAGCCATCCATCCATTGGACCATGGCATGTATGTAGCTCTGCGGATGGATTACCGCATCAATCCGCGAGTATGGGACGGAAAAAAGGTGGTGGGCTTCTATGACCTCCAGGGCTTTATTGACCATTCCGGCAGAATCCACAGTAATTTTTTCCCCCATACTCCAGGTGGGATGGTGGAGCACATCGCTCCGATTTGCCTTTTTTATCTGGGAGCCGGTGAATTCCCGGAGGGCTCCTCCGGAAGCGGTGAGAATGATCCGGGCACCATCCGGATTGCGGTTCTCCAGCAGACGGAATACGCTGGAATGTTCGGAATCCACCGGAAGGATGCGGGCGGAAGATTTTTTCAGGGCGTCCATGACCAGATCCCCGGCCATCACCAGGGTTTCCTTATTTGCCAGAAGAATTGTCTTATTCTGGTAAATGGCCTTTAACGTGGGGCGGATGCCGATGGATCCCACGATGCCGGTGATGATGATGTCATAATCGATTTCCAGAAGATCGTCCATGTTGTCAAAAAAATGGATATTCTCATCCTTCCAATGGTGGATTTCCTCCTGTCCGATGTGTTTTCCTGTACAGGCAATATTGGGCACTTGGAATTCTTTCTGTATCCGGGCGGCTTTCTCAAAGTTATTATGATAAGAAAATCCGGCTATCTGGAAAAGGTGAGGATATTTCCGGATGATATCCAGGGAGGATTCCCCAATGGAACCGGTAACTCCCAGTATGATTATTTTCCGGGCCATAAGTTCTATTGGAATATTTTTTTAACCAGAAGAATTCCCAGATAGGAGTAATAAAAACCCGGAAAGGTGAACATAAGAGCGTCCAGCAAATCCAGAGCTCCCCCGTGTCCCGGAATAATGGAACCGGAGTCCTTTACTCCTGCATCTCTTTTCATAGTGGATTCGGAAAGATCGCCAATGACGGATGTAAAAAAAATGGTGACAGACATGATGGTGAGTTCCGCAAAACTTAAATCCGGGACAGGGAAATGAGAGCGTGCGAATACATAAAATATATGGGTTAAAATTAGCTGACCGGTGAGTCCGCCAATATATCCTTCCCATGTTTTATTCGGGCTGGCCAGAAGCCGGGTTTTATGCCTCCCCAGAAGACGACCGGAAAAGAAAGCCATGGTATCTGACATTACAGTGGCAAAAGAAATAAGCCAAATATAAAAAATGCCATGTTCCAGAACCGCGACCAGAAAGATATGGGACATGGTGATGGGTACATAGAAAATTCCCATGAACGTGGTCCCCAGCGAAAATAAAATTCCCTGCACTTTATTATGGGTGAGATAGTATAGAAAACCGGATACAAGCACCAAGAAAAAAATGGACAGCAGAAACTCCGCATTGATTTCCAGCACTTTGCGGATGCTTCGGATCCACTCCGGCAGACTGGCATAATCCGCCATTTTGGGAAGAACATGGATGTAAAATACGGTGACAATAATCATCCCAAATGTAATCCCAATTTTTTCCAGAGGTTTTCCCTGGTCTTTGAGCCGTAGAAAATTATAAAATTCCCGCATTCCAAAAAAAGTGGCCAGCATCACAAACAGATACAGGAACCCCTTATGAAAAAGAGTGCAGTTAAACGAGAATACAAATAATACAGATAAAAAAATCCCGCTGATCACCCGCTTCTTTATCTCACTCATCAATGCCTCCAAATTTCCTGTTCCTTTTCTGGAATTCCTCAATTGCCTGCATCAGGTGAATATCTGAGAAATCCGGCCAGAGGGTATCCGTAAAATAGAGCTCTGCGTACGCGGATTGCAGGAGCATAAAATTAGATAACCGCATCTCACCGGAAGTCCGGATCAGGAGATCTACATCGGGGATATCATGGGTATCCAGAGCAGAGCGGATTTCTGTATAATCCACTTTTTTTTGAAGATTTTTCACGGCGGAGTTATCCCATTGATTTTTTTTGGCGGATATTTTTTCCACTCTTCTCTGGATTAGCAGAGTAACCGCCCGTGCCAGTTCATCCATGCTTCCGTAATTTATGCAAAAATTCAGTATAATTTTTTTATTGTCCGCAGTTTCTTTGATGGCGTTTTCCACCAATTGACGGCTTTTTTTGGGGATTTTTTTTATGTCCCCGGAAACTTTCAGCCGTATGGAATTGGATTTCATTTTTTCCAACTTGGAGAGGATAAATTCGTCCAGAAGACTGAACAGGGCGGTAATTTCTGTGGATGGTCTCTTCCAATTTTCTGTGGAAAATGCGTACAAACTGATCACCCGCACCCCCAGATCAGACGCTGTCTTCAGCAAGCTGTCAATAACCTCCGCTCCTTTTCGGTGGCCATCATTCCGGCTTAATCCCCGCTTTTTTGCCCAACGTCCATTTCCATCCATAATCACCCCTATGTGGACAGGAACCGGAGATTTCTGAATTTTACTTTTCAGCAAGGAAATTGAGGACGCAGGCTCGCGACTCATACGGTCATTATTTCTTTTTCTTTTTTGGTAAGGACGTCTTCCACGCGGGAAATGTAATTATCTGTTATTTTCTGGATTTCTTCCTGGCGGGCATGGATCTCATCTTCAGAAACACCTTCACTCTTGAGTTTTTTTATCTGGTCATTTCCATCCCGGCGAATGTTCCGGATGGATACTTTATGGTCTTCCACTTTCTGACGGGCAACCTTCACCAGTTCCTTCCGGCGTTCCTCTGTCAAATCCGGCAAGGCAATCCGGATGAGGCTACCATCGTTCTGCGGGTTCAGGTTTCTGCCGGATGCGGAGATGGCTCTGTCCACATCGTGCAGCTTGGATTTATCCCATACATCAATGGTGATGAGCCGAGCTTCTGGAATATTAATGGTGGCCACCTGGTTCAGTGGCATAAGCTGACCATACACATCCACTTTTATATCATCCACCAGACCAGAAGTGGCTCTCCCGGAACGGATCTGGGTGAACGCATGCAACAAATCCTGGTAGGATTTTTCCATTCTTTCTTTCACATCGTCAATGATCAGAATAATTTCTTCCATGTCCATATTCTCACCCCATGTTTTGAATTAAAGTGCCAATCCGTTCTCCGTTGAATACTTTTTCCAGATTTCCGGGAACGCTGATATCAAAGACAATAATTGGCATTTTATTTTCCATACATAATGTAAAAGCTGTTGAGTCCATTATTTTTAATTCTTTATGCCATGCCTCAGTGAAGGAGATGGTTTCATATTTCACTGCGTTCGGATATTTCAGGGGATCTTTGTCATAGACACCATCCACTCGGGTAGCCTTTAAAATGATATCCGCTCCTAACTCTACCGCCCGCAATGCCGATGTGGTATCTGTGGTAAAATATGGATTACCGGTTCCGCCCGCCATAATAACAATGCGTTTTTTCTCCAGGTGGCGGATGGCTTTTCTACGGATAAATGGTTCGGCAACGGATTTTACTTCAATGGCTGTCTGGACCCGGGTGATGGCTCCCTCTTTCTCCAGAAAATCCTGTAATGCCAGGGCGTTGATGACAGTCCCCATCATCCCCATATAATCTGCGGTGACTCTGTCCATACCTTCGCTGGCGGCTTTCATTCCACGGAAAATGTTGCCCCCACCAATAACAATGATTAGCTCCGCCCCCCGATTGACGATGGAGACAATCTGGCGTGCTATGGAACTGATGGTTTCTACATTGATACCGCTTTTGTCCTGTCCGGCAAGGATCTCACCGGACAGCTTCAGAAGAACTCGTTTATAGGCTAATTTGGGCTGTTCAGATGACATAGCGGATAAACTTGCCAACACTCATGTTTTCCCCCAGAGTGGCAATATTTTCCTTTATAAGATCATCTATGGTCTTTTTGGGCTCTTTGACAAAGGGTTGTCCCAGAAGAGATATTTCATTTTTGAATTTGGCAATTTTGCCTTCCATAATTTTTTCAATCACATTGGCAGGTTTGCCTTCTTCTTTTAATGCGGCTTCCTGTATTTCCCTCTCTCTTAAAATCTCTGATTCTGGAACATCTTCCGGGCTCACATAGAGGGGATTGGAAGCGGCTATGTGCATCGCTATATTTTTTCCCAGTGCTTTGAACATATCATTTTTGGCAACAAAATCGGTCTCGCAATTCAGCTCCACCAGAACCCCAATTTTTCCGTTATGATGAATATAGGAAAAAATACCGCCTTCTTTGGTTTCCCTGTCCATCTTTTTTACGGCTTTAATAATTCCCTTTTCGCGTAAATAATCAGCGGCTTTCTGGATATCCCCATTGGTTTCTTCCAGAGCTTTCTTGCAATCCATCATTCCTGCCTGGGTCATCAGGCGGAGTTGTTTTATTTTAGCAGAATCTATGGACATTTTATCTTCCTTAATTAATTATTCGTTGTTGAATTCTGAAAGGTCATCGTATTTTTCTTCCAGCTCTTCATTATATTCCATTTTGGACATATTACTCATACTGTTTTCAATGGCATCGTCACTTAACTCATCTTCATCAATTTCCAACTGGGAGAATTCTCCACCGGCTTTTCCTTCTTCCACTGCGTTGGCAATGATTTCCAGAAAAAGGGAAATGGCACGAATGGCATCATCATTGCCAGGAATTGGATAATCAATGACATCGGGATCACAGTTTGTATCCACCAAAGCGAATACGGGAATGCCCAGAATACCGGCTTCTTTGATGGCGATGTGCTCCTTTGCAGGATCAATCACAAACAGAGCATCGGGAATATCGTTCATGTCCCGGATGCCGGAAAGATCTTTGCTAAGACGGCTTTTTTCTCTCTCCAATTGGAGAATTTCTTTTTTTGTTTTCACCAGCTCATGCATGGTATTGTTTTCAAACGCATCTTCCAGCTTACGAAGTCTCTGGATGGATTGCTTAACTGTCTGGAAATTAGTGAGAAGTCCACCCAGCCAGCGGTTATTGATATAAAACATGCCGCATCTTTTGGCCGCTTTCTCAATTTCCGCCTGAGCTTGTTTCTTGGTTCCCACAAAGAGAACCTTGCCGCCTTCAGAAACCAGCTCCCGCATTACTTCATAAGCATCCTTGGCCATGGTGATGGTCTTCTGCAGATTGATTATATGAATGCCATTGCGGGCGGTGAAAATATATTTTTTCATTTTGGGATTCCATCGACGGGTCTGATGACCAAAATGAACTCCGGATTCCAGTAAGCTTTTCATTGAAATAGTTGCCATAATTACCTGCTTATTTTGTTAATTTTTTCTCTACGAACTTGACGTGTTTGCGTGCTTTGGGATCAAATTTCTTCACTTCCATTTTTTCTGTGTGAAGTTTTTTGTTTTTTGTTGTGGTGTAAAAGTACCCGGTCCCTGCCGTAGACTCTAGTTTGATTAATTCTCTCATATTTGGCCAAGAATGGTTTTTTTTACATGGTGTCCAGCTAATAATGAGAATAATCCGCTCAAAAAAATTATTTTTCATGCGAGGCAAAACGGTTTTTATGGGGAAACCACAACGGAAGGAATAATGGTTTACACTTTATTCCCGTTTCAGTATGGTCGATCATAAATTATGAGACTGGCCAAAATTAAATCAATGTTCCTGCCCGCTGCGGGGGTTTTCTTGCTGGTATTCACATCGCTTCCGGTATGCCCAAAGTCTTCTAATCCGGTGGAAACGGAATTAGCTGCCGTAAAAACAGAATTAGGCAAAAAAACCACGGAATCTTATATTAAGGGACGAATGATGCTGGAAAAAATGGTGGCGGGGAAAAAAACCAACTCCAATGTGTACGCGTATCTGAGTGAAGTTTACTGTCATCTTTACTATAAAAATCTGGAGTATGCCGGGAACGCGGGAATGCTGAATAAAGCAGAAGAGATGGCGGTTCTGTCCTATAACCTTAATAAAAATAACTATCTGGCGTTCCGTTCTCTGGGGGTTGTCCTGATGCTCAAGGGAAATTACGAAAAGGCGAATAAATTTTTTATTTTTATCACGACCAAATTGAAGCCGGATGACCGGGATACTTGGTATTACCTGGGAATTTCCCGCCAGCAGGATATAGCTGATGAGAAATCGGAGGCGTTTGCGAATTTATCCAAAGCCCTTGGCAGCGACAACACCCATGTGTGGAGTCTACAGGATTTGATTCTGGCCAACCTGAAAAAAGGAAACCCGGAAAAAGCCATGGAATACTACCGGAAACTGGAAAGTGTATATCCGGATCATCCGGAAAATTCCTATTATAAAGGGATGTTGCAATTGCATCAGAACCAAACCGAAGAAGCGGATAAAAGCTTCCGTGAGTACATGGAAAAAAATCCATACACAAAGCTCAGTGAAATCCTGGCGAAAACAAAGTGGAATAAAAATTGACGGTACATCCGGTTAATATTCTCTGGATTTGAGGAATCCATGAAACCAGATATTCATCCTGACTATGTTGACACAATTATTAAGTGTGTGTGCGGTGCGGAATACCATACCAGATCCACCGTGCCGAATTTAAACGTTGAAATTTGTTCCAGTTGTCATCCCTTCTTCACCGGAAAGCAAAAACTTCTGGATACTGCCGGCAGGGTAGATAAATTCAACCGCAAATACAACAGAAAGTAAACCTCTTATTTTTTTAGAATTATTATTTCCACTCTTCTGTTTTTTGCACGGCCTGCTGGAGTGGAATTGTCCGCTAACGGTTTTGTATGTCCTTTCCCTTCATAAGAAATATTTTCCCGTGGAATGCCGGAATGGGAAATCATATATTCGGCAACATTTTTTGCTCTGGCTTCTGACAGCCGGAGGTTATACTCTTCTTTACCGGTGGAATCTGTATGCCCCACAATCCGGAGCTGGACATTTTCATATTTTTCCAGAATGGAATGTATTTCATCCAGGATTTTTTCTGTTTCCGGAGACAATGCGGCTGAATTGTGCTCAAACTGAACGCCCGGGAGGGTAATCCTCAGGTTTCCGTCTTTGTCTTTCTGGTGGGGTATTAGAGTCTCATTTTCTTTATTTTTTTTTGCCAGATCTTCCTGTATGTCGTCAATTTTCTGGGCCGGGATTCGGGAATAAATGGCTTTGCTTTTGATCTGGATTTCACTGGTTACTCCGTTTTTCATCATCACCGCCAGCTTATAATTTTCTATAACCAGATAGGGGATGTGAAGCTTTTCACTCCAGAAGAGAACGCCGGTATTGAAACCCATTATTTTTTGCGGTTCATCCTTATTGTCCGATTTTGCATCATATTGAATGGGATACCGAAAAATTATTTTGTGCACAAAAGTCCCGTCCAGTTCTCCGCCTTTCAGTGCTTCTTTTCCGGCGTATTCATATTGTACCTTGAAGAGGACTTTTATTTTTTCATGAAATTCCATTATTTCCATGCCATCCCCATTCCAGGTGTCCCCCGGCTGGAATTTCTGTCCTTCCGGAAAAAAGGGAATATTTCTCACATTGGGCATGTAGAATTCATCCGGAACATCCATAATGCCGTTTTTATTCAGGACAAAGCGGGAAGCATGGGTTTCTTCTTCCTTGTAAACCATGTTCGATTTGTCCTCCTCCCGATAAAAAAATTTGGAGTAAAATCGTGCATCCAGTTTATAACCCTCCGGGGTGGCTTCTTCCACATCCAGAAGAACCCGGTGCACCACTTCTCTTTCAATCTTGTCCGCGTTCAGTTTGATCAACTGGCGGGATGTTTTTTTTATTTCCAGAGTCTCCCCGGGTTCCAGTTGCCATTGGAAAATAGGCTCTTTTTTTTCTCCTTTTATGTCCTCATCATCATTTCCATCCTCTTTGTCCGGTGGATTTACCGTGTCATTGTCGCTTATGTGGTCTTCCGGGATATCTTCCGTTTCCTGTGCAACGCTGGCGAATGTCATGAGAAAAAGAAAACCCATACCAATGAGAATTCTCCCCAAAGGGTTTTTAATACCGCAAATTTTCCGGATCTTCATGCCCATTCTTGTATTGTGCATTGCCCATTTCAAGAAGTATTTGACATCTCTGAGCGGGATTATTTTCTGAATGATCACATAAATTGGAGAAAAAATGAAAGATATCCAGCCATTCATTTCCCGGAATATGTCCAATATTAACGCCAGTGAAATCCGCAAAGTGTTTGATCTTGCGGGGAAAATACAGAATCCCGTGGATCTATCCATCGGCCAGCCGGACTACCCTGTACCGGAAGCGGTGAAAGATAGTTTGATAGCGGCCATCTCCCGGAACCAGAATTCCTATACCCCCACCCAAGGGATTTTGCCGCTGCGGGAGGCTCTGGCGGAAAAGCTTTTAACGGAGAACAAATTTTCTGTTTCCCCCGGAAATATTATTGTCTCTGCCGGGGTGGCTTCCCTGATTTTTTTTGCGTTCCAGAGTATTTTCAATGAGGGGGATCACGTTCTGCTGGTGGACCCGTATTTTCTGATATACGAAGGTCTGGCACGATATAATAAACTGAATATACATTTTCTGCCGGAAAATTTCACGCATGACCAGGCTGCGGAATGGGCGGAAAATAAAAAGATTCATCTGAAGGCAGTCATCTATTCCAATCCCTCCAATCCCACTGGAAAAGTGTTCACCCGGGAGGAACTGGAAAGCCTTGCGGGAATTGCACGGGCTCACGACGCTCTGGTGATTGCGGATGAGCTATATGAAAAGCTGGTCTATGAGGGCAGCCACATATCCATGGCGGAAATTTTTCCGGAAAATCTGCTTTTATTTAATGGGTTTTCCAAATCCCACGCGATGACCGGACTCCGGGTGGGTTATGCCGCCGCTTCCGAAAAAAACGCCGCATTAATCAATAACATAGCCACCCTGCAGCAGTACTCCGTGGTTTGTTCTCCGCAACCCGCCCAATGGGCCGCCATTACCGCATTGAAAACTCCCCTGGAGAAGGAATTTCAGATCATGAAAAAAAGAAACCAGATGGTAAAAGATGCCATGAAGGGGGTGACGGAATTTACCTCTCCCAACGGGGCATTTTATATTTTTCCAAAGGTTCCGGTGAATGGAATGGACTTTGTAAAGAGAGCCATTGAAGAAAAACTGCTTCTGGTGCCGGGGTATATTTTCAGCCAGAATGCCAATACCGTCCGCATCAGCTATGCCCAGAAAGATGATATTTTATTGAAAGGTCTGGGTATATTTAAAGAATTGGTCCAGTCTCTCCGGAAATAGACCATTAAGGAAGATATATTTCCATGATTGAGCTGGAGGCTAAACTCCTCTTGAAAAGAGAGAAACTGATTCTGCCGGAAACCCCGGACGGAGATTTTTTCCAGAGGCTGATGATGGATTTTTCCAAGTTTCTGCCGAAAACATTCCAGAAAATCTCCGTTAAGGAAATTTTGTTCCAGAAAGATATGTATTACAATTCCAAACCCATCGACATGAAAGCCACTGACCAGGTTTTACGCAACCGGCAGGAAATTTTATTCCATCCCCAAACCCATCGGCGGGAGACAGAAAAATCCCTTCTAACGTATAAAAGCCCCAACCAATCCACCCAGTTCAAATCCAGGGAAGAGATTGAATTTCCCGCCCCGCCGGAGGTTTGGGACGTGTTTTCCCATCTGGGATTTTTCCCGTCCGCCAGCGTGAAAAAAATACGGATGGAGTTGAAAAAATCCGGGGAGGAGCCCACGTTTTCCCTGGATGCGGTGGAGCATCTGGGCTATTTTCTGGAGATAGAGCTTTTGATTCCTTCCGAAGATTCCGGAGAAAATCCAGGCGGGCCAGCGGGTTCGCAGAAAGAAGGGGAAAACCGGCTGGAGAAGGTTATCCTGGAGTACGGGCTTTCCGGCTTTCATCGGGAAAACCGTTCTTATCTTTCGTTAATTAGTTAGAAAATCCTTGACCGTATGAGTGAAACTTAAATATTGTACACCGCGCGGTAGAGCAGTTGGTAGCTCGTTGGGCTCATAACCCAAAGGTCGCAGGTTCAAATCCCGCCCGCGCCAATGATCTCCATGGCGACGTAGCTCAGTCGGTTAGAGCAACGGAATCATAATCCGTGTGTCCGGGGTTCGAATCCCTGCGTCGCTAATTTCTTTCACACACTCACATCAAAATCCCGCAGAGCGTCATTTAGGGACGTTTTCAAATCCGTGCTGGGTTTTCTTCTTCCAATGATCAGAGCGGCCTGCACATGGTAGACTCCGCCGGGGAATTCTTTGGGTATGCTACCCGGGATCACCACAGCGTTTTCCGGGATTGTCCCTTTGATGATTTCCGCATTTTTTTGGGTTACGTCAATTATTTTTGTGCTGGAGGTGAGGGTCACACCGGCACCTAAGACCGCTCCCCGCCGGACATGCACGCCTTCCACAATGATACACCGGGATCCAATAAATGCGTTATCTTCAATAATCACCGGATCGGCCTGGGGAGGTTCCAGTACGCCACCAATTCCCACCCCTCCGGAGAGATGGACATTTCTTCCAATTTGGGCACAGCTTCCCACCGTTGCCCAGGTATCAATCATTGTTCCACTGCCCACATAGGCTCCAATGTTCACATAACCCGGCATCATCACTGCACCCGGCTCCAGGAAAGATCCGTAACGGGCAACTCCGGGCGGAACCACCCGAACCTTGCGCGTATCAAAACTTTTTTTGAGAGGAATTTTATCCCAGAATTCCATATCGCCAGCACTGATAACGTTCATCTCCCGGATGCGGAAATACAGGAGAATGGCTTTTTTCACCCAAGCATTGACTATCCATTTTCCATCTTCTCTGTCCGATGGATTGGCCACGCGGATTTTGCCGGTATCCAGAAGACGGATGGTTTCCTCCACTGCTTCTTTGATTTCCGTGGCTTTTATGCGTTCCGGTTGGGTTTGGATATTTTCGTATACTTCTTCAATGGCCGTTTGCATTTGCTCTAATGTCATTTTTTCCCTCGTGCGATCAGCAAAAGAATCCGGTTATCCGTGTAAAGCTTTTTGGGAGGAAAATTCTAATCCCGTCCGGCTGGTCTTTTCCTGTTCCGGGCGGATTTATTCCTGCGTCCACCCGGTTTCTTTCTGTCATCCGTTTTGCCGGATTTGGGAAAACCGGAAGAAAATCCACCCGGCCGGCGGTCGCCATTTCTACCGTTCCCGTGGCGTTTATGGCGAGGGGCATTGCTTTCTCCCCGGTTTTTTTCCACATCGGACTGGATGTCTTTAGCTTCTTTATAATAGTCCAGGAAACGGTTGAATTCCAGCGAGAGAAATTTTTTGATAATTTCTTCTTTGGAAAAATCCCCTAATTTTTCCATCACATCGTTCATAAACGGTGCGATTTTTTTGTGATCCACATGGGCGTTCTGCATTTTTTCAATCAGGTGAAAAAGCTGGACGGAACAGATCTGGGCTCCGGAGGGGATTTCCATCATTTCAAATTTCTGCTGGATCACTTTTTCCAGGCGGTTAATTTTGCCTTTTTCTTTCCAGCTCACCAGGGCGATGGATTTTCCTTTTTTCCCGGCACGTCCGGTGCGTCCGCTACGGTGGGTATAAACATCCAGATCTTCCGGCAGACTAAAGTGGATAATATGGGTCAGATCCTCCACATCAATTCCGCGTGCTGCCACGTCTGTGGCCACCAGCATCTGGAGTTTTTTGGCCCGGAATCTTCCCATGACATGATCCCTCTGTGCCTGGGAAAGATCCCCGTGCAGAGCGTCCGAGTTGTATCCATCCTGTCCCAGTTTTTCCGCGATCTCTTTTGTCTCCATCCGGGTGCGGCAGAAAATAATTCCATAGATATCCGGATTGATATCCGCGATCCGTTTCAGAACGGCATATTTATCCGAGTTTTTCACCAGAAAATACTGGTGGCTCACATTGACCGATCCGGCATTTTTCTGGCCGATGAGGATCTGGTACGGATCCACCATATAATTCAGGGAAATTTCCGCAACTTCCGGAGGCATGGTGGCGGAAAAAAGAAGGGTCTGTTTATCTTCCGGAGTCTGGGCCAGAATGGCATCCAGATCTTCCTTGAATCCCATGTTCAGCATTTCATCCGCTTCATCCAGAACCAGAACCCCAATCCTGTGAATGTTGACTTTTTTCCGGCGTATGATATCCAGCATTCTGCCGGGGGTGGCCACAATGATATGGGCTCCGTTTTTGATATCCCGTATCTGGGTTTCCATATTCGCACCGCCATAAACGGCTACGGTTTTAATCCCCGGAATAAATTTGGAAAAATTCCGGAAATCATTGGCAATCTGGATGCACAGCTCCCGGGTGGGGCACAGCACCAGAGCCTGGGGTATTTTTTCCTCTTCTGCAATATTGGCGATGATGGGAAGGCCATACGCAGCGGTTTTTCCGGTTCCCGTCTGGGCCAGGGCAATCATGTCCCGGTCATTTTCCATAATAAAGGGAATTGCTTTTTTTTGCACCGGAGTGGGTTCCACAAAGGACAATTCTTTTATTGCTTTTAATATTGGGTCGTCAAACCCAAATTCATCAAATGTTTTCATATTTTTTCTTTGGACCCGATTTGAGCGTTAGGACGCGTAAAAACGCAGAAAGAAGGCTTCCGGATAAAAGGGATAAATTGGACTGCCCGTCAAGAGTTAATTCAATCCGGCGGAGGGCAGTTTTGGGGGATGGCCTTCGGGTTTGTGTCCTTGGGAACCCTGGTTTCTGGATGAAGATTTTTGGGTGAATGCCCATTTTCCCACCGATGGATTGTGTCTGAGAAAGGGGAAAAATGAAGTAAGCCCGTTTGAGCGTCTGCGTATGGAGGAAGGCTTGCCATCGTCCATCTCCGCAAATTTTTTTCTGGACATTTCATCATATATTTTATACACTATACCATCATGTCCGTTGCAATCGCAGAAAAAGAAGATCTGGAAAAAATCATCCAGGAAAGGGTGGAGATTATCCTCCAGCAAAAAATTCAGGATCTGAATCTGGTGCAGAAAAGCCCCCAGCTTTCCACCGGCACCTCTTTGGATGAAAAATTCTATGTATTGAATGAAAGAATCGTCCGGGTGGAAGAGGAGCTGAAAAACCAGCGCGATATGCTGATCCTGATGCAGAGAAATTCGGATAAACAATTTGCTGCCATGGATAAACGGTTTGAAGATTTGTATCGATACATGGATAAACGCTTTGAGGCCATGGACAAGCGTTTTGAGGCCATGGACAAGCGTTTTGAAGACATGCAGAAATCCATGGACAAGCGTTTTGAGGCCATGGACAAGCGTTTTGAGGCCATGGACAAGCGTTTTGA
>DYLW01000079.1 GCA_020721865.1 Leptospira biflexa
TTCACCGGATTTCTCCTTAGGATGTGACATAATAGCATGGTGACAGTCACGCCGGTGGAATGTGACATAACACCATGGTGACAGTCACCAAAAAACACTTGAACTCCGGTAGCTGGTATTTAGAGTGCTTATGGTCGAGGTAATCCCTAATAGAATACAATAAATGCGGCCACCCGGAGGAACCATGAATCTGTATTTCCTGATTGGCGTCTATGTTTTATTCCCTGCGGTGATTCTTTATCTCTGCTACAGGTATCCACTGGTAAATAAAATCAGTCCGGTGGCCATTGCATATATTTCCGGGTTTGTCTTGGGGAATCTGGGGGTTTTTCCGGAGAATTTTATGGCGGTGCAGACAAGCTTGTCGGAAGCGTCCGTGGCCATTGCCCTGCCACTCCTCCTGTTTTCCTTGGATATCAGAAACTGGGCACGGCTGGCGGGGAAAACCCTTCTTTCCATGCTGCTTGCGGTGGTAGCCATTGTGATTGTTGCCTCCATTCTCTTTTTTGTCTATAAAAATCGGGTGAGTGATGCATGGCAGCTTTCCGGCATGGCTGCCGCTCTTTATACCGGAGGCACCCCCAATCTGGCGGCGATTAAAACGGCCCTGGGGGTGGACACCTCCCGCTTTGTACTTTTGCATACTTATGACACCGTTATTTCCATGATTTATATTCTTTTTACTGTCACCATCGCCCAGAGATTTTTTCTGCTTTTTCTTCCCCCCTTCAAAAAGAGCATCCAGAGCGGGCCGGTGGGAGAACAAAACCAGACGGAGGATATCCAACTCTATGCCGGCATTTTTGGGAAAAAATCCTTGGTCACTCTGGCAATGGCTTTGGGCGTTTCGCTTTTGATTGTGGGAATTTCTGTTGCGGTGAGCATGTTGTTTCCCAAAGGGATGGCGGCGGCCATTACAATTCTGGCCATCACCACCTTGGGGATTGGTGCGTCTCTGGTACCGGCCATCCATCGGATGGAAAAAACCTTCCAGTTTGGGATGTACCTGATTTATATGTTCTGTTTTGTGGTGGGTTCCATGGTCAGCTATGATATGATTGTGAACATAGATTATCATATCATGTTTTTTGTGATTCTTTCCATTGCCGGGTCGATGGGTGTGCACGCTGTTCTGAGCAAACTGTTTAAAGTGGATGCAGACACGTTTATTATCACATCGGTGTCTGCAATATGCTCCCCACCGTTTGTCCCCGTGGTTGCGGGGGGGCTCCGGAACAAGGAAGTTGTGCTTTCTGGTCTCACCACCGGGATTATTGGCTACGCCATTGGAAATTATCTGGGTATATCCCTGGCCTATATTTTGAAAACTTTTGGATAATATCAATAAGGAGATGTGATGAATAACAAACCCCAAACGGCCGTTCTGCCGGAAAAAGGTCTGGGCAAAAAAACGGTTCTGAAGCAACTGGACGCCCTTGCTGCACATGATCCGGACTATAAAAAATCCCGGACATGGAGTCTGGTATACTATCTGGGCGATGAGCATACGGATTTTCTGATGGCGGCCTATGAAAAATTCTTTTCCGCAAACGGCCTGAACCCCACCGTTTTCCAGAGTCTCAAAAAACTGGAGACGGAAGTGGTGCAGATGACCGCCGCTTTGCTCCATGGTGACAGTCACACCGTGGGGATGATGACCTCCGGAGGTACGGAAAGCTGCCTCCTGGCTGTGAAAACATACCGGGATATGGGACGCACCGAGCGGGGGATCCGGAAGCCCGAGATGGTCATTCCGGAGACTGCCCATGTGGCATGGGAAAAGGGAGCGGAATACTTTGGGGTGAAGCCGGTCCGTGCCCCTTTGGGAAAAGATTTCCGGGTGGATCCAAAAGCGGTGGAAAAGCTGGTGAACAGGAGGACAGTGATGATTCTGGGTTCCGCTCCGGAGTATCCCCATGGAATGATTGATCCCATTGAGGAGTTGGGGCACATCGGTCTCAAAAAAAAGGTGCCGGTGCATGTGGATGCCTGTGTGGGTGGTTATATTCTGCCCTTTATGGAAAAAATGGGGATCTCACTTCCGCCTTGGGATTACCGGGTTCCGGGGGTGACTTCCATTTCTGCCGATACCCATAAGTATGGATTTGCCGCAAAGGGGGCGTCCACTCTGACCTACCACAGTGTGGATATTCTGAAATACCAGCTTTTTGTCTATGAAAACTGGCCGGGTGGAATTTTTGCCTCTCCCGGCATTCTGGGCACGCGTCCGGGCGGGGCATACTCTGCTGCATGGGCAGCCCTTATGGCCACGGGAATGGATGGTTATGGGGAGCTCACCCGGGTCACCATGGAAACCACCCAAAAGCTTAAAGCCGGAATTCAGTCCATTCCGGAGTTGGAGATCATTGGAAATCCCAAGTCCAGTCTGTTCGCGTACCGGTCTGTGGATAAAAATGTGAGCATTTATGCCGTGGGTGACCAGATGGAGAAACGGGGATGGCAGATTGACCGGCTCCAGTTTCCGGAAGCCCTTCATGCGATGGTGACTCCGGGACATGCGAAAATTGTGGGGAAATATTTATCTGATCTCAGAGAATCCGTGGCAATTGTGAAGGCAGATCCGGAGTTGGCCATGAAGGGTGGTGCAGCCATGTATGGTATGATTGCGAATATTCCGCTCCGGGGGATGGTGAAGAAAAATGTCCTTAAAATGTTTGCCGGGATGTATGGCCCGGACGCGAAGATGATTGACCCGTCCGATGGCGGAATGAATGCAGAGGAAGGGGAACCGGAAGAAAAGCAGGATCTGGCCACCCGTTTGGCCATGAAATACATCCGCTGGAAGCAGCGAAAAAAGTGAGGGGTGGGGGCTCTGCCCCATCCTCATAAATTTGTAAACCCCGGACACATATCCGACAGAGAGGTTCAAGCCACCCCACCTT
>DYLW01000050.1 GCA_020721865.1 Leptospira biflexa
GAGGGAAACAGCTTTTTTATAATCCCCGTTATTATACGCTTTTTGTGCATCCTCAAAATCCCCGGCAAAAATAAATGAAACCACTATCCCAAGGGATACCATTCCAGTGACTATTTTTTTCCACATAGTTTTTCCTCTCCTTTGCTAATTTTATATGGTACAGCAAAAGGCAATTAATATAATTTGTCAATGGGAAAAAATTAAAAACCAGCCAGAATGCCCGGAAAGGGCATTTCCGGCCGTTTTCCGGCCATCCTGAAAGGCAAGGAATATCTTTCATCGTCCGGGATTTTTTGTGGTTGATAGCCCATGTCTGTTTTTGATTCTATCGTCATTTTATGGAAATTATAAGTATTCTAAACTTTAAGAGGCCGTATCGGTTTGTCTTTTTGCAAGACCTACATGGAAAAGTAAAGTCTCTTTTTCGTTGCAAATGGTTGCAAAAACCTTTTAAATTTAATAAAATTTTAGTAAATATTGGTAAATACGAAGGAAAAAACTGTTTTTTTCTTTCCTTAGTATTGTTAATATTATTAATGGTAAATAAATAAACTTAAACGGGGAATAGTGGATTTAATTTTATTGGCCTTTTTGACATGCAAGAGGTCACTGGTTCAAATCCAGTATTTCCCAAAAAAATTAAAGCAGGAATCCGGATGGGTAAAATTAAACTATTCAATGGGCAGGAAGCGGAAATTGCGGATGGGTTGACCTTTGGGGAGGCGGTGAAGATTGCGTTTCCGGAGGTGGCAAAGAAGACCCTTGCGGTGGAGTATGGCAAGGTCTATGATTTATCCACGGTGGTTCTCTCTGCTGGTGATGCGGTTCTCAAGCCATTGACTTTTGAAGAGGACAAGGGGAAGGAAGTTTTCTGGCACTCCAGTGCTCATGTTTTGGCACAGGCGGTGAAGAGGCTGTATCCCAAAGCACAGTTGACTTTTGGGCCGGTGGTGAAAAGCGGGCCGGGTTTTTTTTATTATGATATTTTTCTGGAAGATAAAATTACAGAAGCCGATTTTGCCGCCATAGAAAATGAGATGCATAAAATTGTCTCTGAAAATCATTCCGTGGTTAGAAAGGTCCTTTCTCGGGAAGAGGCGATACGGGAATTCCGGAATATGGGAGAGGAGTTCAAAATCCGCATTATTGAGGAGCTTCCGGAAGGGGAAGAAATCAGTGTGTATTCCCAGGGGGATTTTCAGGATCTCTGCCGGGGGCCGCATGTGTCCTCCACTGGTCGTTTGGGATTTTTCAAGCTGACAGCGGTGGCCGGGGCATACTGGAAGGGGGACACTTCCAATCCCATGCTCCAGCGGCTGTATGGGGTATCTTTCCCGGATAAAAAAGATCTGAAAAATTATCTGAATGCCATTGAGGAAGCAAAGAAGCGGGATCACCGCAAGATCGGGAAAGAGATGGATCTTTTCAGCTTCCAGGATGAAGGCCCCGGCTTTCCGTTTTTCCACGGGAAAGGAATGGTCATCTACAATCTGCTCACAGATTATATCCGGAAGGAATGTCTGGAAAGAGGATATTCAGAAATCCGTACTCCCACAATTCTTTCCGATGAGTTATGGGTACGTTCCGGGCATTATGCAAATTTTAAAGAAAATATGTATTTTACCACTATAGACGAAAAGGGATATGCGGTGAAGCCCATGAACTGTCCCGGTTCCATTCTGATTTATAAAAATTCACCCAAAAGTTACCGGGATCTACCCATTCGGGTGGCGGAAATGGGCAGCGTCCACCGGCATGAGTTGTCCGGGGTGTTGCATGGCCTTTTCCGGGTGCGGGCGTTTACGCAGGATGATGCACATATTTATTGCGAACCATCGGACCTGCAGAAGGAGATTGAGGCCGCCATAAAATTTGTGGTGGATGTATACCGCAAATTCGGGTTTGAAAAGGTGAAAATATTTATTGCCACCCGCCCGGAGAAAGCTTTGGGTTCGGCGGAGGTCTGGGAAAAGGCCACCTCTGCGTTGGTGGATTCTCTGAAGAATATGAATCTGGATTATAAAATCAAAGAAGGGGAAGGTGCATTTTACGGCCCCAAAATTGAATTTAACATTGAGGATGCTCTCCAGAGAAACTGGCAGTTGGGAACCATACAGGTGGATTTCTCCATGCCGGAACGATTTGAAATGGAATACACTGGGAGCGATGGGCAAAAACACCGGCCTGTGATGATCCATCGGGCCATTTTGGGATCTTTTGAGCGGTTTATGGGAATTTTGATTGAGCATTATGAAGGCAAGCTTCCGCTGTGGCTTGCTCCCGTGCAGGTTTCCGTGATGACGGTTCTGCCGGAGGATGTCCCGGTTTCTTATGCCCATGACATTGCCGGGGTTCTGCGTGGGAAGGGCTTCCGCGTGGAAGAGAATTATGAGGCCGATAAAATTGGCTATAAAATCCGGGAATGGAACCAGAAGAAAATCAATTATGCCATCATCATTGGAAAAAATGAAGCAGACGCCCGGCAGATTTCCGTCCGGAAGCGGGGGGAGGCGGATACCGTTACGCTTTCCCTGAATGAGTTTATCCAGAAATTGCATGACGAAATGAATGGATGAGCAGACGCTGGATATTTACCGGCACCAGACCGATGCATATTTCCAGCGTTATCTTCAATCTTCCCCGGTGATCCGGCCGGTACTGCGTTTTCTCCGTAAAGGAAGTTCTCTATTGGATTATGGGGCCGGTTCCGGGCGGGATGCTCAGGCCCTTTTGGACGCCGGTTATGATGTGTATGCCTATGATCCAGTGGAGGAATTTTCCCGGAAGGCGGTGGAGCACTATCCCGGTTTATCCGGTCGGTATTTTTCCCATCCGGAAGACTTCTACAGTCTCGCGGGGCAGATGGACGGTGTTCTGGCAAACGGAGTGTTCCAGCATATTCCGGATGCGGAGTTGGGGGACACTATCCGGGAAATCCAGTCATTGTTAAGGGAGGAATCTTTTATTTTTATCTCCATTCCGGTGGAGTATCCGGACATCCGGGAGGGGAGGGATGCGGCTGGCCGTTTATTCCGTCTGCGTCCGGAGGATGAGTACATCGGCCATTTTTCCTTGTATGGATTTGTCCTGAGGGAACGGGAAGAGGCGGTGGATTCTCTCCGGAGAAATGGGGTCCGCTGGGTTTTTCTGGTGCTGGAGCGATCCGGTCTCTGAATTCACGCATGGACGATACTATCTTTGCCACGGTGGGGGCGTTCAGCAAGATGGGGATCTGCCACAAATAAACATGCGACGGCCATCCTGCCATAATCAAGGTTGAATCCGGGGTTGGTAAATTCACCTCTTTTTTGGTTGACGGCGAAAACTTTCCTTATAGTTTGATTAATCTGGGTAATAAATCCGGAAGAGATAAGGTGGCCGATTTTGGAAGATGCAGAAAAAAGAGAAATTAAAATAGAAAAAATACTGTCCATCCTCCGGGAGAAAAAAGTGGTCAAATTCCAGATAAACGCTCTGACCAGAAATGGACGGGACGAGCTGATGGAAATTTTCAGCAGTATTTTCATAAACTTTGGGCTGAATATGGAGTACATGTTCAATATTTATTCCGCCCTTGTGGAAGTTATTTTCAACGCAGTGAAAGCAAACGCCAAATATATTTTATTTCAGGAAATGATCAAAAGCCGGATTGCGGGAAATTTAAAAGAAGAGGAAATGGATGAGGTTTTGCACACTATTTTCCGGGAAGAGCCACTCAGGGAATTTATGGTGCGGTATATTCCGCAGGATCTGCTGAAAAAAAAGACACAGAATCTTTTGCGGGTGGATGAATACTTTCGCCTGAAAAAAAGCGTCAGTCCCCAGGAAATTGAAAACCTGATGCATTACCGGACAAAAATGCAGGAACGTCATATTAATATTGAATTTAAAATTATTCTGGATGAGAATGACCTTATCTTTTCCATTGTGAATGACTCCCCTGTTCTGAAAAAGGATATGGAAAGAATCCATCATTCCAGGGAGATACATGCGATGCTGGCGGAATCCGGAAAATCCGGGGACTTTTTTTCTCCGGAAAATCTGGATCAGACAGAATCCGCCGGGATGGGGATTGCCATGGCCGATGAAGTATACTATGAACTAAAGCTGAATCCGTTTGATTATTTCACCATAGAAACCAGCAAAGGCCAAACAAGGGCAATGCTTCATTTTCCCGGAATTGGTATGTGATTTCCGATTTTTCCCATACCCTTTTATTTCAGTGCCAGGTTAGCCAAAAAATCCGCAATAGAATTTTCTTCTCGTGGAATGTGGGAAAACTGAAGGTTATGAAAAAAGGGGCATGATAGGACTTTCTGGTACAGGATCATCAGTTCCGGTTTTTTTACTTTGTATTCTTTTTTAATCTGTTTCACAATGAGCTCAGAGTCCATCAGAATCCGGATGGGGTGGGAGAGTAGATCCGGTCTTTTTTCCAGAATCTCCAGGGCCTTCACCAAGGCCAGATATTCCGCTTCGTTATTGGTTTTTTTCCCCAAGGATTCGGAAAGCTGGAAGATCGGCTGGATTTCCTTTGTTTTGAACCGGGACAAAGTATAAAAAGAGTGGGGATGGTCATCCTCCCGCAAAAAGGCTACCGCACCGGCGGAGGCAGGCCCGGGATTCCCTTTAGATGCCCCATCGGTGAAGAGAATAATATTGTTCATAAAATGCACCTTGAAAAAGAGCCGGATTTTTTACGGATGGGAACGGGATTTTTGCACTCTTCTTTTCTCTCCGGGCACCGGGGATAAAATGGACAGCCGGCAGGGATGGAGGTCAGTTCCGGAGGCGTGCCGGGGATGGCTTCCAGCCTGTGGTTTCCTTCCAAACGGGGCAGGCTGTTCAGAAGTCCTCTTGTGTATGGATGAGCTGGTTCCTTGAGAATTTTCCGGGTATTTCCAAACTCCATGATTTGTCCCGCATACATGACCGCCAGTTTATCCGCAAGCTGCCCCACAATACCCAGGTCATGCGTGATCAGCAGGATGGCCATCTTGTTGTTTTTGTTCAGGTCTTTGATCAGATTCAGAATCTGTGCCTGTATGGTCACATCCAGAGATGTGGTGGGCTCATCGGCAATGAGGAGACGTGGCGACGTGGCCAGAGCCATGGCAATCACCACCCGCTGCCTCATGCCTCCGGAAAGCTCAAAGGGATACTGCTTTAAACGCATGGCCGGATCCGTGATGCCCACGGATTCCAGAAGCTCCGCACTTTTTTTACGGGCCTCCCGCCGATTCATTTTTTTATGGGTGATGAGCACTTCGTCAATCTGGTAGCCAATGGTGAACACCGGATTCAGGGAGGTCATGGGCTCCTGGAAAATCATGGAAATTTGGTTGCCCCGGATTTTCCGCAGGGAATTTTCACTCATCCCGGTCAGTTCCTGCCCGGAGAAAAGGATGCTACCGGAATCCAGTCGGGCGGGGGGATCCACCAGACCCAGGATGGAATATGCTGTGAGGGTTTTGCCGCTGCCGCTTTCCCCGGCCAATGCCACAATCTCTCCTTCTTCCACGGACAGGGAGACTCCCCGCAGAGCGGAGATCCTTTCCAGCCGCATTTTTTTATCCATGGCCGATTGTGGATGAGGAAAAGACAAAAAGAGGTTTTCTATTTGGAGCAGGGGCATTGGGAATAAAAATGCCGCTTTTGTCCGTGTAAAGCCAAAAATACTTTACGGCATTGCCGGGAATTCATTTATCAATGCAACGGGGAACATACTATGTTTGCGGTGATTGAAGGGATTGACGGGAGCGGAAAAACAACCATACTGGAGGCATTGAAAGGAGATCCCTTTTTTGCCTCCTGGGAATTTTTGCGGGAGCCCACGGATGGTCCTTTCGGAAAAAAAATCCGGGAAATCATTTCCCAATCGGACCGGGTGTATTCCCGGCAGACCCGGAATGAACTGACGGATTTATTTATTCAGGATCGGATCTGGGATAATGAAAACAATATAATGCCACTTATTAAGAAGAAAAAAAATATACTTTCTGACCGTTATTATATTTCCACTGCCGCATACCAGGGAATGGACAGAAAGGAAGTGCTGAAAATTCTGGTGGAACAGATGGAAAATCCTCTGATTCTGAATCCGGATTTTATTTTTTTTCTCAATATTGATGTGGCCACGTCTCTGGACCGGATCCGCAAGAGAAATACGCAGAAAGAAATTTTTGAAAAAAAAGATTCTCTTCTGCGAATTTTCAACAATTATCTCATTATAGAAGACTATTTCAGCACATCGGATGATTTCCAGATTACGGATATGCCACAGTGGATTACTATTGACGCACGCAATCCGGTGAATAAAATTTTGGAAGAAATTGCCGAAAATCTCCGGAAGAAAAGTGACCGGAAAAACCCATGAATGGTAATATAAATATTCTCATCATCCGCTTCAGCTCTCTGGGCGATATTGTCCTGACCACTCCGGTGTTGCGTCTGGTGAGAGAAAAATATCCGGATGCACGGGTATATTATCTGACAAAAAAATCCTTTGCTTCCGTGCTGGAGGATAATCCTTCCATCGACCGGGTGCTTCTCTGGGAGGAAGCCCGGAAGGATAAAACCCATGTCCTCTGGACGCAGGAATATGATTATCTTCTGGATCTGCATTCCAGCCTCCGTTCCTTTCTGGTCCGCCGAAGGGTGAAGTACCAAAAAAAGGGGATATTTCATAAGCCATATTGGAAGCGTTTTCTTCTGGTAAAATTCAAAAAGAATACCTATAAAAAATCCTCTTCTGTGGTGTTCCGTTATATGCGGACATTGAAAATTCTGGGAATCCGACCCCATTACCGGGCTCCCTTTGTGTCTCCCCTCCGTCCCATGGCGAAACGCCTGGAAGGGTGGAACCAGAGCGGGGAGACACTGGCCGTGGCTCCCGGCTCCCGGTGGTTTACGAAAAAATGGCCGGCGGAATATTTTGAAAAGTTTATTCTGGATTATATGTCTCATTATCCCCAATCTTCGGTGATTCTTCTGGGGGGGCCGGACGAGGTGGACGAATGTGCCGCCATTTATTCCCATGTCCGGAAAAAAGCCCGGAATAAAAATAAGATATATAACTTTGCGGGAAAATTAACCATAAGGGAAACGGCGTATTTTCTGAAACACTCCGGAACCTTCCTGACCAATGACAGCGGGCTGATGCACATTGCCTCCGCATTCTCCGTCCGCATTCTGGCCCTGTTTCTGAGCACGGTTCCGGAGTTTGGTTTTCTGCCCTTCACAAAGAATAAAAAAATTCTGAGTGTGGATCTGCCGTGTAAGCCCTGCGATCATAAAGGCCTCCGCCGTTGTCCCGAAAAACATTTTCAGTGTGCATACCGGATCTTCCCGGAGACTGTGATGGAAGAACTGGAAAACTGGGAACCCCGTTCCAAATAATGGCGGAATTTTGCAAAGTTGTATATATTTCCACTATGAATAATGATTCCCCTCGGGCTTTGGTAATTGTGGACGTACAGAATGATTTCTGCACGGGTGGAGCCCTGGAAGTAAAAAACGGAGAGGATGTGGTTCCCATTATAAATAAAATGTCGCCCGGATTTGATCTGGTGATTGCCACCCAGGATTATCATCCGGCGGGGCATCAATCCTTTGCGTCCAGCCATGGAAAAAAACCCATGGAGATGATGCGGATAAATGGAGTGGACAGTGTGCTCTGGCCGGATCACTGCGTTCAGAACCATTCTGGATCGGATTTCCATAAGGATTTGAATTTGTCTTGCGTAAAAATCATTTTAAGAAAGGGGATGAATCCGGAAGTGGATTCCTACTCCGCATTTCTGGAAAACGATAAAAAGACATCCACCGGTTTGGAAGGATATTTAAAGGGGATGGGCGTGCGGGATGTGTACTTTTGCGGTCTGGCCACGGATTATTGTGTGGCCTTTTCCGCTCTGGATGCGGTTTCTCTGGGATTCCATGCCAAGGTGATTCTGGATGCCACTCGTCCCGTAGATTTTCCGCCGCAGAATAATGATAAAATGATCCGGGAAATGGTCTCTGCTGGAGTGGAAATAATCCGCCATGATGAGCTCTGAAATATCGGCCCTGCATACAGATTTATACCAGCTCACCATGATGCAGGGTTACCATGCCACCGGCAACAATCCGGAGGCGGTCTTTGATCTTTTTTTCCGGCAGAATCCTTTTGGAGGAGGATACTCCGTTTTTGCCGGTCTCCATCCTGTTCTGGAAATCGTAGAGAATCTCCGCTTCAGCGAAAGCGACATTGTTTATCTCAAAAGCACAGGATTGTTCCAGGACGATTTTCTGTCCATGCTGCGGGATTTTCGCTTCCAGGGGGACATATATGCTTTTGAAGAGGGTTCCATTATTTTTCCCCAAGAGCCGGTCCTGCGGGTGCACGCGTCCATACTGGAAGCCCAGCTCATTGAAACCATCAGCCTTAATATCATCAACTACCAGAGTCTGATTGCCACCAAAGCGTCCCGGATCTTTCATGCTGGAAGACAAAAGCCTCTTCTGGAATTTGGATTGCGGCGGGCTCATGGCGTGGACGGTGCACTTTCCGCTACCCGTGCTGCCCTCATCGGCGGGGCGGAAAGTACCAGCAATGTGGCCGCAGGGAAGGAGTATTCCGTCCCTGTCCGGGGCACCATGGCCCATTCCTGGGTGATGGCGTTTGGGAACGAAGCGGAGGCTTTTGAAAAATATGCGGAGCTTTATCCCCACAATACAATTCTTTTGGTGGATACGTATAACACTCTGGAAAGCGGGATTCCGGAGGCCATTGGAGTTCTGCGGAAACTGAAAGAAAAGGGAATTAATAATTTCGGGATCCGGCTGGACAGTGGGGATATGGAGTATCTCACGAAGGAAGCCCGCCGGATGCTGGATGATGCTGGTCTTGTGGAGTGTAAAATTCTGGTCTCCAATGATCTGGATGAGTTCGTTATCCAGGAGCTGGAGAGCAAGAATTCTCCCATTGACGCTTATGGAGTGGGTACCCGGCTCATTACCGGCGATGGCTCCGCATCCTTTGGCGGGGTATACAAATTGGCCGCCATAAAATCAGGGGGACTTTTTCTTCCCCGGTTGAAGGTTTCCAATAACATGGAAAAAACCACTAACCCCGGCATAAAAAATGTGTACAGACTGGAAGCTTCGGGGAATTATCTGGCCGATCTCATGGCCCTGGAAGAAGAGTCTGAAAACATTATAGCAAAATTCAATAAAAAGGAGCCAGTGACTTTTTATCATCCGGCCTCACCCTTTGAGAAAAAAATATATGCCCATTATGAATCCGTCACCCCCATGCTCCGGAAGCGGATGGAAAAAGGGAAACGCCTCCAGAGTGCTCCCGGTATTGTGGATATCCGGAAAACCGCACTGTCCAATCTGGAAAAGGTGCATCCTTCTGTGAAACGATTTCTGAATCCCCATGTGTACAAGGTGAGTGCCAGTGAGAAGCTGAGCCGGTTGAAATTTCAGATGGTGGAAAACCATTCGGGCTGAACCCAAAAAAAAGAAAAAATATGCAAATTTTTTTCCGATAATAAAGATATGGTCCGTTATGGTTTTTTTATTATTTCCCTTTTATTATATATTTTTATTTCCTCCGTTCATCCGCAGACACTGAAAATTCACCAGATCCGGGCGTTGGAATATCCATACATAAAAGCGGAATTTTCCATTTCCCATATCACTCCATTGATCAATGTGGATGAAACCAATTTTCACATTTATGAGAATGACTGGCTGGTTTCCGCGTTTCATGTAAAAAAAATTGAACCGGACAAAGACCCCAAAAATCTGATTATGCTTGTGGATTCCTCTGAATCCATTTCCCAAAAGAATTTTGAAAATCAGAAAAAGGCCGCAAAGATAATTGCCTCCCAATTGAGCGAGAATGACCAGATGTCCGTGTTCAGCTTTCATGACCGCGTAAAAACGGAATGCTCTTTTCTGGCAAAAGGGAATGGCATCACAGAATGTATAAATTCCATAAAAAGAAATGGACGGTACACTGTTTTATACGATGCCCTTTATGAGAGCATTGCCATCGCGGCCAGGGACAATACCCGCAGGAGAGTGATTGTCCTTTTTTCCGATGGCTTTGATGAAAACTCTGTGATCAATCTGGATGAGGTGACCCGCTATCTTCAGATTAATTCTGTGCCGGTGTTCATTTTTTCCATGGGCAGCAAAGCCAATATCCGTATTCTGAAAAAGATATCCCAGATCAGTGGAGGTCGCCTGTACATCACTCCGCAGATGGATGATCTCCCCAAAAGCAGCTTTCTGTTTAACCAGCTTCTGTGTAATACCTATATTCTTAAATATGCCAGCCGGTTGCCGGACTTTCCGGGGGAAGGTAAAATTACTCTGAAAATTAAGATGAACTCCAGCGATCTGTCTCTGGAAGACCAGAAGGATTATTATGTCCCTCCATCCCAAATTTTTTCCCGTCCGGAATCCTTGTCCAGAATGTTCCGCCCTGAATATTTTGCTTACGGTGCCGGACTTCTGGCTATTCTGGTATTTTTTCTTCTGGTGATTTTCATCACAAGAAAATCCAGAGTGCAGGTGGAACTTTCTGAAAAATCCCTGAGAGCCATGGAGAATTCCATGAAAATGCAGGCTCCCCCCATCGCCCCGGTGCCGGCGTTTGAACCGGGAAAAAATAATCCTCCCAAAACGGAACCTGCAAGCCAGGAGAATGTTCCGGTGGATTTTTCTTATGGATATCTGATGGAAAAACAGGGACCGGGGACAGGAAATAAATATCTTCTGAAATGGGATGTGATCACTATTGGAAGAGATAAAAATAACTCCATTTTTCTGGATGATAAAAGCGTTTCCCTGAACCATGCAAAAATAAAAAGGGATCACAAAAACAGATTTTTTATTTATGATATGGTTTCTGAAAACGGGACATTTCTGAACGATAAAAAACTCCTCCGGCCACGGGAGCTGAATGATTTTGACGAGATTCAGGTGGGCAGAACCCGCCTGATATTCCGCAGGGCAATGGCATAACATGGATTGCGTAATTGCTCCGTACGGCGTGCGGCAGAATGATCTCACAGAAAGAGTATATCCGGAAGAACCCCATCCTCTGCGGACAGAATTCCAGCGGGACAGAGACCGGATTATCCATTCCCGTGCCTTCCGCCGGTTGGAATACAAAACCCAGGTATTTGTCAACCAGACCGGGGACAACTACCGGACCCGTCTGACCCATTCCATTGAGGTTTCCCAGATTTCCCGCACGGTGGCCAGAGCTTTGCATGTTAATGAAGATCTGGCGGAGACCCTGGCTCTGGCCCATGATCTGGGGCATCCGCCCTTTGGGCATGCCGGGGAGAGAGCCATTAATCAACTCATGTCTGCCTATGGTGGTTTTGACCATAACTGCCAGACCATGCGGCTGGTGGAAAAAATTGAAAAGCGGTATCCATATTTTCCCGGACTGAATCTGACTCTGGCCACCCGCCTGGGACTTCGCAAACATGAGAGCCTGCCGGAAGGAATGAGCCACACCCTGGAAGCACAGATTGTTGATATATGTGATGAGATCGCGTATAACAATCATGACCTGGACGATGGGTTGGAAATTGGATATCTGCACACATCGGATCTGTTCAAAAACAATCTGTGGAAAACCGAATGGGAAAAAACCATAAAGGGCTATCCGGACGCAGGGATAAAAGTCCAGCTCAGGTTTACCATCCGCAATCTGATCAATGTCATGGTTCGGGATTTAATCGAAAATTCCCGGAAAAATTTGGAGCGTTACCAGATAAAAACACTGAATGATGTTCTCAAAATTCATGAAAGACAAGACATTAAAATTTCCATGATTTCTTTTTCTGATGAGATTGCCCGGGACTTTTATCAAATGAAAGAATTTCTTTTTCATCATCTGTACCGACATCCGATGGTAGTAAAAATGAATTCTCGTGCGGGAAAAATCATACACCGGATTTTTGATTTTTTCCAGGAAAATCCGGATGCACTTCCGGAAGACTATCGGGAGCTGCTTTCCTCCCGGAGTAAAGAACGGGTCATTGCCGATTTTATTGCCGGAATGACAGATCGGTATGCACAACACTGGAACCGCACCATTCTGGGAATGGATGATAATTAGTTGACGCCCCGCCCGGGGCCATTATCCAAGCGAATGGACTATGATGTGATTGTGATTGGCAGCGGGCCCGCCGGAGAGGGAGCGGCCATGCAGGCGGCCAAGCTGGGGAAAAAAGTGGCCGTCATTGAAGAGATGCCATTGGTGGGGGGTGCCTGCACGCATAAGGGAACAATCCCCAGCAAAGCACTGCGGTATTCCATATATCTGTACTCCCGGCTCCGCAGCCATCCCATTTTCAAAAATAACACCCAGACGTTCACTGTGGGCTATGAGGATTTACTGAAAGGAGCCGAATCTGTGATTGCCAGCCAGGCTTCCATGCGACGGGGGTTTTATGACCGCAATACTATTACTGTGATTCCGGGGAGGGCGTCCTTTGATGATCCACATACGGTGACCGTGACATCGGAGAATCATGCTCCCAAAAAAATTTCATCGGAATATTTTATCCTCGCCACCGGTTCCCGTCCCTACCATCCCAAAGAAGTGGACTTCTCCCATCCCAATATAAAAGACAGTGACAGTATTTTGCAGATGAAACAAAATCCCCGTTCCATCACTATTTATGGTGCCGGGGTCATTGGATGTGAATACGCGTCCATTTTCCGGAATCTGGGGATCAAGGTGAATCTGGTGAATACCCGTGCCCGTCTTCTGGAATTTCTGGACGATGAAATCACAGACGCCCTGAGCTATCACTTCCGTGACCAGGGAATTCTTCTCCGCCACAATGAAAGTGCACAGAGCGTGGAACCCGCAGAAGATGGGGTTGTGTTGCATCTTAAATCCGGTAAAAAAATTAAATCTGATATTCTGCTCTGGGCCAATGGCCGGACTGGAAATACGGATGGTATGAATTTGGAACAGATTGGGGTGAAGGTGAACCACCGCTCACAGATTGAAGTGAACCCGAATTACCAGACATCCGTGGAAAATATTTTTGCCGCTGGGGACGTGGTGGGTTATCCCAGTCTGGCCAGTGCGTCCTATAACCAGGGACGTTTTGCCGCCCGGTTTATTGTGGACAAGACGCCGCATCTGGATTTATTAAAAGATATTCCCACCGGTATTTACACTTCTCCGGAAATCAGCTCCATTGGAAAGACAGAGGCGGAGCTCACCCGGGACAAAATTCCTTATGAGGTGGGCAGTGCGAATTTCCGGAATCTGGCCCGTGCACAGATCACCGGAAATACCACAGGAATTTTGAAAATATTATTCCATGCCCAAACTCTGGAAATTCTGGGTATCCACTGCTTTGGTTCCCAGTCTGCGGAGATCATCCATATTGGCCAGGCAATCATGGCACAGCCCAGCCCCCATAACTCCATTGAATATTTTATCCATACCACGTTCAACTACCCCACCATGGCGGAAGCCTACCGAGTGGCCGCATTGAACGGAATGAACCGGGTGGTGCATTAATCCATCATCCGGACGCATTTACGGAAAAGCTGTGTGGTTCGGACTGCGGAGTGGGCGAGGGCTTCATAAAGTTTCAGGGAATTTTCCCATTGATTGTGACCGGATAATTCCGGATTTTCTGTTATCTGCAGAATGGAAGACTGGGCGCCAATGGATAAAATGGAATTTTCCTTTGTATAGGTGGCAATCTTTGTATCATTGGCATTCAGACGGCGGTTCCATTCCGGATTGTTTTTCCGGATGATCTTGCGGGTGAGGGATATATTTTCTGTGTACAAATCCTGTAGTTTTTCCAATCCTCTGAGAATGCTTTTCAGATGTTCGGAAAATCCTTGGTGTCTATCCGGCTCCGGAGATATGAGCATCGGGATATCCATGGCTTCCGCTGTATGATTGGTGGAGGATATCTCCGCTGTATTGTCTCCATAAATTTCCTCCAGCGGTTTGTGCTGAAAATTTTTCAGAAATACGCCATCGGCGGTTGCGTTCAGAATTTCTGCCGATGGATTTTTCCGGAGATACTCTTGTGCGGTGACATTGAACCACTCAATGAATACTTTCATTTTAGCATTGGTATAAAGACCCGATGTTTTTTTCAGCGACGGCACGGGTTCTTTGGGAAGTGCCCAGAGCTGGGAAAAATTATGATTTTCCATGGTGAATGTCCGGGTGCGGGTATAATAAAGCCGGTCTTCCAGAGCGGCGCCCCTCACATGGGCGGTTTTTCCCGTAAAGGATAAATCTTGGCCGATGAGTATGATCCGGGGCGGATTGATTTCCGTGGCCAGGGAAAACGCATTGGTGGAGACGGAGCCTCCGTGGGAGATTCCCCCCCGATCCCCAAAATATTCCCGGATCATGGCATCCATATAAAAGTCATTATTCCACCAGAATATTTTTGCACCGGATTTTTGGAGGAAATGGGGCATGGCGGAAATCACCACCGGGTCCATCATCCAGATGGATTGGGCGGCTTTTCTATGATGGGCAAAATATGCGTTCACCACCTGGGGATCGGAAGCAAACGTGATGTCAGGAATTACTCCGGAGCGGGCAAACGGAATGAATGCAGTATCCGCCGCAAAAAGAAGAAAATGTCCCCGGTATTTTTTCAGGGACTCCATGCTGGTGGAAAGAGATGGTCCCGCACCGGCAATAATAATATCTTTATCCGGGAAATTATCCTTGAGCCATGCGGTAATATCCTTTTTTTTGCCACCCCGGATGATCACCCGCAGATTTGCGGCAATGTTTCGGTTCCAAGCATTCTGGAATTTGATTATGGTGGCCTGGTTGATACTGCGTTTTTCTATCAGCTTGCGAATACGTAGATTTAGCTCTCCCACCACGGACTCCGCCGCCACAAAGGATGGATGATGGGTATGGATAACGATTTCCGATGTGTTTTTTCCCCGTAAAAATGGAAGAATACTCTCCAGGCCGGCCTCATCCAGACTTCCGGCATACAGAATTTTCAGCTTTCCCGTAGGAATGGAATCCGGCTTCAAGAGAGAGACAAAATAATAAAAAACTTCCGGCAATGGCTCCACCAGCAGAATGCTTTCCACATCCGGGTCACGGAGAGCCTCTTTTGCCAGATAACCCAGCCCGCCACCGATGAGGATGATATGCCGGGCGTTTTTGCTTTTTAAGGAATCCAGTTGTCTTCTGGCCTCTTTTTTCGGATCCCGCCGGGAGTGGAACGTGATTCCATTGATTTCAATGGTATTTATCTTTCCGGATAAAAGATCGGCACAGATTTGGAAATTTTCCGGGGTAATATTATTGATAATCTCATCCTGGATTTTTTCCGGATTTTCCGCGTAGAAAATCCCACGGGCGTTCAAAACATCAAAGTTTTTCCGGAAGACCTGGGTATCCATAGTTTTATTTCTTTATCCGGATTCTGGGTTTCTTCCAGTGCTGCTCATACATGGGGACAGTAATATCCCCCCGAAGTCAGAAACACTTTTGCACCCCGGTTGCGGAATTTGGTGGTTTTCATCCAAGTGGCCAGATGTGTCATTCAAATCCCCTTAAAGATATTTTCCAGATCTTCCCGGGTGAAAGGCTTTGTCAGATAATGTCCGTTGGAAATTCCCGGCGTTTTCAATTTCTGCTCGCCGATTGTATCACCGGAAATGAAGAGTATCCTAATATCCATTTTTATGGATCGTATTTCCAATGCCGCTTCATAACCCCCCATCACCGGCATGTTAATATCCAGAATCACCCAGTCAAAATCCTTGCTGCGGAATTCATCCACCGCTTCCTGCCCATTGGAGACAATTAAATATTCATAACCCATATCACGAAATAAAAATTCCATCAGACGGCGGCTGATTTCACTGTCTTCTGCGACCAGTATTTTCATTCTTCCCCCTCAATCGGCCACCCAAAAAGCGGTAGTTTCTGGGAAAAAACTGAAAAGCGGACTTCCTTTGTCATCATTTTTTTTAAGTTTTCCCGCAATAGATAACCATCCACCTGGATGGAAAATGGTCGGGAAGAACGCACTATGAACTCCTCCTCCGCCACCGTTTCCACCTCCGGACGGGATATGTGCCCCCCATTGGCCGATTCCAGAATAATCCCCAATAAAGAGAAAAAACCAGTCCTCCGGATAAACACACCATGGATTTTTCCATCGCCCATTTTCGCATCCGGAGCAAATCTCTTCCCGGAAATCCAATATGGAATTTTTGTGAATAAAAGGGAGATATACTGCTTTTCTGTTTCCGGATGTACAGGACTCAACCGCACGGAAAGCGGCATTTCTTTATGAAAAAACGAATGGATAATTGCAGGCAGACCAATGGCTCCCTGGTAACGGGCAATAAAATTTCCCCGGCTCTTTTTTTCCTCCACATATTCATTCACCAGTGCCCCCAAACCCAGATTTGCCTGGCCAATGAAAAAGAACTCCGGATGGCCGGGTATGGAAATCCGGCCAATATCCACCATCCTTACTCTGCCCCTCGCCACAGCCTCGATTGCCCTCTCCAAAGTATCCACTCCATGGGCTTTCATGATATCATTGGAGGAACCCGTGCCCAGCATCCCAAAAACAG
This sequence comes from Leptospira biflexa, assembly GCA_020721865.1. Classification (GTDB taxonomy): domain Bacteria; phylum Spirochaetota; class Leptospiria; order Turneriellales; family DYLW01; genus DYLW01. Next base: position 16,627 of record DYLW01000050.1, read on the forward strand.
GAAGGCCGGTGCCAGTCACCATGGAATGGCGGATGATTTCATTGAGGACCAGAAAAATAGTGGAATCCCCTCCGGCGGCAATTACTGGATTCCCCCTGCCTGCAGCCTCTCTGGCCAGAAGGAGGAGATGCTCCTCGCTACGGGATTCCCAAAAATTGTGGGGCAGAGAGTATTTTTCCAGAAGAGCCAGAATGTTTTCTCTTTGTCCCGCAGAACGATTCATGGCGGAACCGGGGTTGAAGATGATATCAAAGGGTTTGATCATGGTATTATTTGGAAAATTCAATTGATCCTGAATCATAATAACCAAAGCTGGTATCGTGAAAATTCCTTTTTTGAAGAAAACCATTTCCGCCGATGTGGGAATCACTCCGCAAGATAAAATTCCGGGAATAATTCATCTTTATTATTCCCTGCCCATCTTTTCCGCCGGAATTCTGAATTACCTGATTGCCCAGTACTACATGAAATATGCCACCGATGTTCTCCGGATTGCTCCCGGAATCATGGGCAGCATTTTTCTGGCCTCTCGAGTCTGGGATGCGATCAATGATCCCATCATCGGCCACTGGAGCGACCGCACCCGCTCTTCCAGAGGTCGTCGCATTCCCTGGATTTTTTTCTCCGAATTCCCCACTCTCCTTTTTTTTGTCCTTTTATGGTTGCCACTCTTTACAGAGAATAAAGCATTCCAAGCGGCGGCTATCACTGTATTCATGCTGGGGTTCTTCACCTCCATCACCGGAATTTATATTCCCCATTATTCCCTGGGTGCGGAATTAACCTCCCATCCCCATGAACGCAATAAAATATACGGCATTCGGGCTGTTTTCGAAAACGTGGGGAATATTGTTGGGGTTATCATCATGAGCGTAATGATCCATGCAGGAAGCGGGACCATCGTCGCGATGGTCGCAGGCGTTGCGTTTCTCTCCTTTACGGGGAATTCCGTTATTTTGCGTCTGGGACAAAATGGAAAAACTCCATCCGCCCCCGATTCCGCTCACTATGGATTTTTTGTTTCCGCAAAAGCAGCTCTGAAGAATGTCCAAGCACGGGTGGTTTATGCCGCCGGATTTTTCAGCCAGATGGGGGCCACCTTTGTCCTGATCATGACACTGTATTATGCGGAATATGTCCTGGCCACAAAGGAATTCTCCGGGCTTTATGTGGGGGTGTTCATGATCTCCGCCATCCTATCCATTTTTCTTTGGATTATTCTTGCCAAAAAAATCAGCAAAAAAAACCTCTGGATTGTGATCAATCTATTTCTGGCCACCGGTTTTCTGTCCACTCGGGTGATCCACTCCGGAAATGCTTTTCTGATGATCCCATTAAGCTTGGTTTTGGGATCCCTTGCCGGTGGCTCGCTGGTGATCAATCCCTCCATGCTGGCCGATGCCATGGAAACTCCAGGTAGCCCCGGCAATTCCACAGAAGGGATATACTTTTCCTTTTTCACCTTCATCAACAAAAGTGCGATGGGCCTGGCCGCAGCCGTAACTGGCTTTCTTCTGGAATTCTCCGGATTTGTCCCTGGCCAGATCCAGACCTCGGAAACCGTCCGGATGCTCTCCATCTCCTATGGTTTTTTCCCGTTCCTGTTTTTCCTCCTGTCCGCATTCAGTTTGGGGTTTTATAGAAGTAGGTGACTGGTACGGGGATGATGGTGACTGGCACCTATGTTAAATCA
>DYLW01000080.1 GCA_020721865.1 Leptospira biflexa
TGGACAATCTCATGATTTTTAGTATATTAACTGGACTGAGGGATAAAAATTTATCACTGGAGATCATCAAACGAAGGAGGGATATCATGGTTGAATCACCGGTTTATGACATGATCCTGCAGGAAGGAATGCTGAAAGGCAGACAGGAAGGACGGCAGGAAGGCAGACAGGAAGGATTATACGAGGGTCTTATTAACGCCCGTCTGGAAACAGCTCGGAACATGCTGAAGGAAGGAGAACCAATAGAAAAAATATCCCGATTTACCGGACTTTCGGTAAAAGAAGTGCAAAAAATCCGGCTGTAAATATGCGACGTCCCCCTCCGTGTGTCCACCGGATTATGTCACATTTTTGGGCGGGAAAATTATGCGTTACGGGCGTATAGTATTTTATATGATGAAATGACGGGAGCCACCCCCACACACGCCACCGGATTATGTCACATCCACGGGTACCGCCCGCCTTCCATGCGGAGATTCTGAATTTTTCTTATATCCTCATTGATCTGCAGAAAACCAGTTTTGAATCTCAACATTTATCTTTGACAACGCACGCGATTTTGTATATTTTCCAGAAGATATGGACGTTTGGAAATCCGAAAAAGTTCCGGGAATACATTCCTTTAATAAAAGATTTAATTTTGGCAGAAGACGCCATTACTCTTTTGCAGAAAATTTTTGTATACATATACGCAGTCCTCGATACCAAACCGGAAACAGACAAAAAAATAATTGAAGCCATTGTAAGCAAAGAGAAAGGAGATTTAGCCATGACAACGCACAACTTTTGGTACAGCAGGGAATGCAGCAAGGGATGCAACAGGGCGAATTCCGCAAGGCTTTAGAGACAGCTCGTACTATGATTTCTATGGGCTTATCCATAGATATGATTACCCGTGCGACCGGCTTAACCAAAAAAATTCTGCGGGAAAATAAGATTATCCAGGATTCCTGCCCCCTCATTGCAGAAACGCCCTTCGGCTGAGTAGTCCGCAGAGCGGGCCTACTCTGTGAAGATGGAATTTTCTATATTTTTTTTATATTTATTCACCATTTCTTCCACATTCTTGTCCGGCTGGATTTTTGTGAAATCTACAAAATGAATTTTATAGCGAATCACTTTTTTATCTATTAAATGCAACTAACCAATGACGGAACCATTTTTCCCCGTGCCCACAAGTATACTTTTCCCCACTCTCAAGGGCTTCTCAAAGAGATTCTGGTCATGGCCAGAGATGATAATATTCGGGGCTCCGGGGGAACTTGCGATACTACGATCCTTCTCCAGACCGGAATGGGATACCAGGATAACAATATCATTTTTGTTCCGGGCATCCTGCAGCCAATGAAGTAGCACGGGAAGCTCTTCCTCCCGAAAGGCTCCGGAAAGGGGAGTATAGGCAAAAGCATTGTCTGCCATATATCCGGCCGATATATGCGAGTATTGTTTTTCCGGATGAAAACCCATCGACGTTGACGGACAAAAGCCGAATATTCCTCCCACTGACCATACCGGCTGGCGTCCACCAGTGACAAACCGGGGTCCAGGAGGGGAATTTTTCCGCCGGTATTTTTCCATGGTTTTTTTCTTAAACATTCCGGAAGTTTCTGGAAAGCATTCATTTCCTCGTCCCCCCATAACAGAGCGTGGTAACGGGCCGATGTATAGTATTCCAGAATCGTCTGCATCTGCCATGGGGCATTATAGCCGGAGACATTATCCCCCGTATCCACCCAGATTGCTTCCGGGTACTTTTTCCGGAGGCTTTCCAAAACGGCGTGTCTTCTGGCCAGACCGGGTGCAGGGTCTTTGGAGCAGGTACATCCCTCTAATTTCCCATTCAGGGAACCGGTAAAAAATAGATGCACTTCTTCTCCGTTTACTCCGTGCAACGCTAAAAAGGCAATAAGAAATACGGTGACTGTCACCCTTGTCTTATTTATAATTGCCAAAATGAATTTATAATGGTATATGATAAGCATATAGTTATTTTTCTGTTAATATTCGGATTATTGATGGATGGCTTTTTCGATCTGTTCCGAGTTGGTTTTTTTATAGCCACGGATACGCATAAGAACATTTTTTTGTTTATCCACAACCACAGTGCAGGGGGTAGCCTTGACTTCATTCTTTTCTTTGACTGTGCCCATCACATCCGTAAAAAGAAATTCAGCAGGATCCATCCCCTTTGCTTTGAACATGCCCAGAAAAATCTTTCCCTGTGGTTTTTCTGCGATTTCATTGGATCCTTCGGATACAATGAAAATGGCCTTTACCTTATCCGGATTTTTCCTGACAATTTCCAGTATCTCCGGAATTTCTTCCCGACATGGTTTGCAGTATATAGAAGTAAAATTAATAATGAGCTTTTGCCCATTGTTGAGTTTTTCCAGTTCCGGATGCAGAATGATTCTTTCCCCCTGCAAGGAGTACATGGCCACATTTGAAACCGGGGTGGCATGGCCGGTATTCCCGGTGAATATTGCAAGTGTCGCAATGAATATCATTTGCAGCAGTTTCATACAACCTTCCTTATATTTTCTACCACCGAGGATGGGTCTTTGGAACAAAAAACATCTCCGGGATTTATTATTCCGGTGGCATAATCCCATTTTTCCCAAGGACAGTCAACATTAATTTTTATAAAATGACGAATGGAGGTATTTGGGGCGTGCACCAGAACGTTAGAAAAGAATGCCCGCGACCTTTCAGGGGTGACC
>DYLW01000081.1 GCA_020721865.1 Leptospira biflexa
TCTTTTAATACCATGATCACAGAAATAAAAAGTTATGCCGGTCATCTGGAGGAACGGATAAAAGTCCGGACATTGGAGCTGGAAAGTAGCGAAAGAAACTTCCGCACATTTTTTGAAAGTATGGATGACCTCATTTTTGTGGCAGACCAGAAAGGAGAAATCTTTTTCACCAATTCCGCTGTCACCAAAAAACTGGGATTTGAGCCGGAAACTCTGCGGTCCATGCATCTTCTGGATGTCTATCCCCCGGAAAACCGGGCGGAGGGGGAACAAATCATTGCCGATATATATGCCGGGAAAAGAGATGTCTACCCACAGCCTCTGCGGAAAAAAGACGGTAGCAGAGTGCCAGTGGAAACCAGGGTCTGGGTTGGGAAATGGGACAATAAAGATGCTATATTTTGCTCATCCAAAGATATTTCAAAAGAACATGAAGCACTCCAGAAATTCAATAAATTCTTCTATGTGAATCCTGCCCTTATGGCTGTTATGTCCCTGCCGGACAATAAATTTCTGGAGGTAAACCAGGCTTTCCTTGCCTGCACAGAATACCCTCTGGAGGAAATCATTGGAAAAACCCCCTTGGAAATGGGTCTTTCCACGAAACCGGAAGATCAAATCAATGTTTCCCGGCAACTGGAGCAAAACGGAAGTATCCGGGATATTGAAATGCAGATAAAAACAAAATCCGGAAAAATTTTGGATGGTTTGTTTTCCGGGATAGTCATTGAAAGCCAGGGTAAACAGTACTTTCTCAGTGTGATGATTGATATCACTGCAAAAAAATCCGCTGAACGGGATTTACTATCGGCCAAAGAAAACGCTGAAAAAGCAAATATGGCAAAAAGTAGGTTTTTGGCCGCCATGAGCCATGAAATCCGCACCCCCATGAATGCCATCATCGGAATGACAGACCTTGCCATGATGACAGATGACGATGATAAAATCCATTATTATATGGGAATAGTAAAAGAATCAGGAAACCACCTGTTACAGATAATCAATGATATACTGGATATTTCCAAAATGAACGAATCCAAGATATTTATAGAAGAAAAAAGAATCCGCCTGACCAATATCTTTCACTCCATAGAAGAGATTTTTCGGCATGAGGCAGAGAAAAAAGGATTGGAATTAATTATCGATATTTCCCCGGAACTTCCAGGCACAGCCTTGGGCGATGAATTACGCCTTCGCCAGATACTTATTAACCTGATCAATAATTCCCTTAAATTTACATCATCCGGAAGCATTCATGTCACAGCATACCGTAAAGATGAATCTGGTGCAATGGATTCCAGAATTTTTACCCTGGAGGTTTCCGTAAAAGATACGGGAATTGGAATTCCTCCGGAAAGACAGGAAGCCATATTCCAGGAATTTGAACAGGCAGATAGCTCCACAACCCGCCATTATGGAGGAACCGGGTTGGGACTCTCCATCGTCAAAAGACTGGTGCAGCTCATGGGGGGTGAAATCTCTGTAAAAAGCAATCCCGGCGAAGGGAGTGAATTCATCTTTACTATTCATCTCAAAAAAGACGATATTTCCCAATACCGGGACGCAGAGTCCAAGAATACTTCAGAAAAATTTATTTCTAAAAAATTAAATATACTGTTAGCAGAAGACAATCCGGTAAACACACTACTGGCCAACACCGTTCTGGAAAAACTGGGTCATCGTGTTCTGAAAGCCAGTAACGGGGCAGAGGCACTGGAATTACTAAAACACAATGACGTGGATATTGTTCTGATGGACATTGAAATGCCCACCATGGATGGTATCATCGCCACCCAGAAAATCCGGAATGGAGAAGCCGGAACCGAGAAAAAAAATGTTCCCATCGTGGCCATGAGTGCCCATGCCCTGACGGAATACCGGGACAAAGCTATGGATTCCGGAATGGATGACTACATCACAAAACCAATCAATATTATAGAAATCCAGAACTGCATTTCCAGGGTCATAAGTAAAACAGATATTCCTTCCAAAACATCATCCTAATTCTCACAAACCGTCCTCGCCCCGGCATACGTTTTTTTCCAGTAATCGTTTTTTACGGAAACCACCATCACCGGCTTGCCCTCATGGGGAGCATGGATCATCTTGTTGTCCCCTAAATAAATCCCCACATGAGAAACAATACTGCTATTATTTATTTTAAAAAATATCAAATCCCCTTTTTTGGGAATTTTTATTGGATTTAACTTGGCATATTGCTGGCTGGCAGAACGCGGAATCTGAATTCCATTTTGAGAGTAAACATAGGAAGACAACCCGGAACAGTCAAATCCTTCCGGTGTATTCCCCCCAAATTTATACATCACCCCTTGGTATTGCAGGGCGGTGACTGGCACCTTTTTTATTTTCTCACAAGAGAAACCACCTGCGGATGATTCTTCCACATCCCGCCTCGCCTGCTCCTCTGTATAATGAACATTCGGAGTATCATCCAGATAATAAATATAGGGAGACTCTTTTACGGATCCCCGGAAAATACTGGAAGAACAGGACGCAAGATATAATGATCCCATAAGAATGAATGCTATTTTTCTCATAATAGTTTATCCTACATACTTTATCGGTAATTTTCGATAAAATATGACATAATAAGACCATGGTGACTGGTACGGGGATGATGGTGACTGGCACCTATGTTAAATCACCCATAATT
>DYLW01000082.1 GCA_020721865.1 Leptospira biflexa
CAATTCTGGCGGTGGCAATTCTGGTATTACTTTCGCATTCGATACAAAAACTATAGTCATTGACGGTAATTTTTCTGACTGGGATTCCATAACTCAGAAAGTTGACGACCCGTCAGGCGATACCCTCGGCGGGTATGCAGGTGACGATATTGAATATGTTAAAGTCGCGAAAGATGCAAATAACATATATTTCCTCGTGAAAATGTATGAAGATTTCAGCACTGCTTATGATGGTTCATGCGACATTCGAATTAACGGATTCGAAAATTCATCATTAAGTTATACTCAATTTTATATCACAACGAATTATTCTAACAGCTCATGGGTAGGTACTATTTGGGGAAATCCCGGTAATGTTAATCTATCGCAATCTGCATCATACGTAGCAGTCGGTACCAGCTATATGGAAATAAAAATACCATTGAATGTTATTGGAAATCCGACAAAATTTACGAATATTGGTGCGGCTGTAATGAATTATACTCATGGTTCTGATGTTGAAAGTGTCTCATCTTTCGGCGAACTATAAAATTTTCTGACATTGTGATTTTAATGGGCTGCCCAAACGGGTAGCCCTTCATTTGTTATTTCGTCACCCGAAGGCACGGAATCGATTCTGTGCCTTCGGGTGATTATTTCTAACCGTCAAAACCCATCCATGACAAATAAAAAATATGTACTATGCTCCGGCATGGAAACAATCAATGAAAATCCCAGAGAATGGTAAATAGTTTTGGGCGAGTGGAAAACATCCAAGTTGTCGCAGGCGGAGTTCTGTCGTCAAAATAATCTGACTTATTGGAAGTTCCGGAGAGAGCTTGCCAAATCGGGATACACGGTTTGGAGCCACCGGAGACGCCCGGTGGATTTCGGGAACTCCCTCCGGGTGCCCGGCCTGCGGTATAAAGCGATGAGCGGGTTTTCGGTGTTTTCCCAGAATATGGCGATGTCGGAGCATACAAAGGTTCGGCTGAATCTGCCTCCGGGAGTAAACCCCGGACGGAACAATGTTACCGTCTATCTGGGGAGCTATGAGGGGATGGGCAGTTCCTTCCCAGAGATACATGATAGAAGTTTTACTCCCGGAAAAGGCCATTTCAGAATCCGATTTTTTCCCATTCTGGATGTATTCAATAAAAAAAGATCCGTGGACGGCGGTGATCTATCTGATTCTGTTGCTCTTGGGAATATGGATCATATACCGGGTGGTCACTGGTAGCAAACGCAGGGCGGCAGAAAAAGAAAAGCAAATGGAACAGACCAGACAGAATGCCCAAAAGGCAAATGAAACATTTACCGTACAGAGAATTCTGCCTAATGACCCATCCTTCAGCCTGGAGCATTTTTTAAATGTGGTTAATCATACCGCAACAATCATACAGGATGCCTGGTCCAGTGGAGACATGAACAAAGCACGGAATTTCATTTCCTCCGGCGTTTATAACCGGTTCCGTATCCAGCTCAAAATGATGATGGAACAGGAGAAAGTCAAGAATATTGTCCGGGATTACCAAGTTTTGAGTATCCAGTTAATCCATGAAGAAATAACCGGGGATTATTATGCTCTTCATTTGAAAATTACAGATAAGGCAAGGGATGTCACTGTCTCCGTGGAGGCCGGAGAGAATGAGATCGCTACGGCACTCAAATCCGCCACTCCGTCCGAGTTTACGCAGGTGTATTCATTCCTGAGGAAAAAGAATATCCAGACCGACCCAGCGAAAAGTTTCCTGAACAACGTATGCCCCAGTTGCGGTGCAGCCATTGATAACCAATCGGACAAGGCAAAGTGCCCATACTGCGGAAATGTGTTCAACTCCGGAGATCATGACTGGGTTTTGGCGGAAATCACCCAGTGGTCGGAATGGGATATCTCCAGAAGGAAAAAAATTGCAGAAGACAATGCCATCCATCCGCAGGTTCTGGAGGATCGGGTGTCCTATCTTTTCTGGCAGTACCTGTACGCCCGGAGTGTGGGACGCAAGGATATTTTACAGAGACACTGCACGCAGGAATTTCTTCAGAGATATGATTTGAAAAAGACTTTTTATACCGAACCAGTCATTGGCAGTGTGGACCTTTCCAGCATCACAAAAACCGCCGATGGGCTTTCTCAGGCAAATCTGGTGATCAAATGGAGTGCGGGAATCGATAAAAATGAACCGCAAAACCGGACAACCCGGATCGGTCTTATATGTGATATGACCACTTACGGCAACCCCGGATTTGGGGGAGCGGCCTGCCCGTCCTGCGGTGCTCCTCTTCCGGATGATTACAAGAACAACTGCGAATTCTGCGGAGCCGGGCTTCCGGCGACTTCCCAGGACTGGTTGATCCATCAAATGGAGGAATAGCGGCTTTCCCGATCTAATATTTTTTTTTGCCAAAAGAAAAGAGATAAATATAACTGATTGTTTGGCTTTTTTGCCATGGGAGGCATCATGGGGAAATGGAGGAAATTCTTATATCTGGCTGTTGTTATGCAGTTTTTTTCCTGTTACTGAGAGATTTTTCTTCCCAAAGGCAAAGATTACCTTTATCTGGATAAATGGAACTATTCCCCCTCCGCATCCAAAATGGATATTTCCCAAAAATATTTCCGGGTTGTAACCACCGGAGACGCCCGGTGGATTTCGGGACGTCCCTCCGGGTG
>DYLW01000051.1:0-14838 GCA_020721865.1 Leptospira biflexa
AAAAGTGACTGTCTCTTAAAAAAGTAAGAATCCAAATAAAAGTTCTTTTCAGTAAATGTGCTTTTTTTACACTCATCCATCAATAGATTAAATAAAAAAAGAGGAAATTATGGCTACCACAAAAAAAAATCCATCAAAAACAACCACCCCCAAAGTGGCAAAAAAAACGGTCAAAAAGGCGGAAACCACCACACCGGTAATTCAATTTACTGAAAGTATTAATCCCGCAACCCTGGAAAAAACCGGAAAGGTGCAAAATACAGATATGAGCCAAATGCCGATGTATTTTGACAAAGCAAGAGTGGCTCAGAAAAAATGGGCATCCCTTTCTTATAAAGATAGAGCCCAGTATATCCTGAAGATGAACACATATATTCTGGATCATGTGGACGAGCTGGCGGAAGTGGTCAGCCAGGATTCCGGCAAGTCCCGCATTGATGCACTGGCGACGGAAATCATACCCATTACCCTTGCGGTGAAATGGTATGCGAAGAACAGCGGAAAGTCGCTTAAAGGAAAAAACTTGAAGAGCTCATCCATTTTATTTTTTAATAAAAAAAACCGGATCATCCGAGTGCCTCTGGGTGTGGTGGGAATTATCAGTCCGTGGAATTATCCATTGTCCATTCCATTTGGGGAAGTGGTTATGGGGCTGATGGCGGGAAACGCGATTATGCTGAAAGTGGCCGCCGCTACTGTCAATGTGGGTGTGGCCATTGAGAAAATAGTCCAATCGGCGGGGTTGCCAGAAGGTCTGTTTTATCACATCATCGGTTCCGGACGAGAGACATCGGAGGCATTCTTTAAAAATAAAATCAATAAAATATTTTTCACCGGTTCTGTCCCCACCGGAAAACACCTTGCAGCAAAAGCGGCGGAGACACTCACTCCGCTTTCTCTGGAGCTGGGAGGCAAAGATCCCATGATTGTGCTGCCGGATGCCAATCTGGAGCGTGCCGCCAATGGTGCGGCCTGGGCGGGATACCAGAACGCCGGACAAAGCTGTGGCGGTGTGGAAAGGATTTATGTGCATGAGGCTGTGTATAATGAATTTGTGGATCTCCTGGCACAGAAAACCACCCAGATGCGGCATGGTGCGGATCTGGATTTTAACGTGGAAATGGGAGCCATGACCACAAAAGAACAGTTGGATATTGTCAAGGATCACGTGGACCAGGCGTTGAAAGCGGGAGCAAAAATTGTGGCACAGTCCACTTCTGCTTTCAATGCCGATGGGTATTTTTATCCGGCAACTCTGATGACAGACGTGGATCATTCCATGATTCTGATGCGGGAGGAAACATTCGGGCCGGTGCTTCCGGTGATGAAATTTTCCACCATTGAGCAGGCAATTGAACTGGCCAATGATTCCACCATGGCACTGACATCTTCTGTATGGACAAAAAATCTCAAAATGGGTAAACTCATCGCCGCTCGTCTTGAGTCCGGTGTGACCACCATTAACGACCATCTGTATTCCCATGGCCAGTCAGAAACTCCTTGGGGTGGATGGAAAGACTCCGGGCTGGGCAGGACGCATTCCGCTTTTGGTCTGGAGGAGATGACCCAGCCCAAATTAATAAACTGGGATTTTCTGCCTTCATACCGGAATATCTGGTGGTTCCCGTTTGATAAAAAAACATATTCTGCTCTGAAGGCTGCGTTGAATTTCAGCTTTCCGCGTTCGGTGACCGGGTTTGTACGGGATTCCATTACGTTGACCACTTTTTTATTGGGTAAAATGTTTACACGTTGGCAAAAATAAAGTCTTTTATGCACTATACTGACCGATGGTTTTTGCCTGCGTGGAAAGCGTATCTGATTTTTGCTGCATTTTCCTTCTTTGCCGTCATTCTTCCCTATCAATGGTGAAGACGGCAGACGGGCAAACTGCCAACGAGAAAAATCCGGTAAAAGAAAGTGTCCTTGCGGATAAACCCAAATACGGAATAGAGGCAACCCGGGAAACATCCGGAGATGTGAGAGCAAAGCCGGAAAAAGAGGAGGCCACAGAACAACCTCCCCGGGAACGTCCTCTTTCCAAGGAAATCAGAGCAGAAAAAATCCAACTGGACCTGGAAAGATACAGAAATATCCATCGGTTGCTGGAGAATAAGAAATACAATGCGGCCCGTCTGGCCATGGACGAATTTCTGCAGAGAGAAAACGAAAGCCTCAGTGAACCCGGCTATGTGATCTATCTCCAGAATGCATATTTTTATCTCCTGCAAAAAAAATCCATCGGAATACAAGAAAGCCATTCGGCGTATTGACCAGATAAACCAGAAATTTCCTGATTTTGCTGCACGCTATGGCAGCATTCTTCTCTGGAACCATGCAGTGCAGGAGAGGCGGGAAAACCTGTCCCTGGAAACCGATTTTATCCGTGCACTAAAGGCCAGTATTGCTTCTTTCAGAAAAGAGAGATGGCAGGGGACATATCTTTATTTGAACGCTCATCGGATGCTGGTAAAGAGGTACCAGACAGCAAAATCTCCGGAATACAAAAAAGAGAAAAAACGTATGGATTTGCGTTTCCATCTTCTGGGAATTCCTTATGGGGCTTACGCAAAAGAACATTCGGATAAAATGGATTTTCTTGCTCCGGTTTATCTGGAAAAAGACAAACTGGGTTTGACTCTGCTGGAAAAAATGCGGATAAAAACCGTGACGGAGCAATATAAATACAATTTCCAGAAGCACTCCAACGATGTGCGTGCACGGACGTTGCCCAACCGCCAGAAGGATTCCAATATTTTCATGTCCATGCTTTACAAACCGCAGGTTCCAAAAACAGAAAAGAACGCAACCGCTCCTGATTTTATAAGCATTTTAAAAGAGGAATTTTCCATGAGTCAGAATCCGGTTTTTATTGACATCGGGCCGGGTCTGGCGAACCGGTATTTTTCCTGCATATCCTCCATTGAGCTGGCGACTGCGTTACCCAAATTGAATATTATTGCTCTGGATCTTCCGGAGCAGGTGGATTTGTTTTATCAGAAGGTTCCGCCCAAAATACAGAAAAGCACCTATGCCCATCCCAACATTCTCATCATGGGTGGAGATGGTACAAAACCCATCCGGAAACAATTGGAGGAATATCCCACCAAAAAACGCAAAGCGGAATTACAATCCGGAAAGGATATTGTGAGGGATTCCCACGCGTATATTTTCCGGGCTGCCAATTCCATTGATGTGTATTATAAATGGGATGTGCTGGAAGAGGTACTGATCTCCATAAAAAATGATTTCGCTGATTCTGCTGTTCTGGTTTTTCTGAATCGCATGATTTTATATAAGCCGTCCGGTGCTACGGAATACCGTTTCCTTGGGCATCTTTCTCCTTGGGGATTCAATCACTGGACTGCCGATCTGGATCGCAGGGGAGAGAAACCTTACACGATTTTTGAAGATATGGAATAGACTATATCTTTTTTGCGATGAGCTTTTTCGCAAGGTATTTCCCCAAAGCCACAATGGTCATGGTGGGCGGGAGGCCCCAGGGTTCCGGGATGACAGAGCAGTCACACACATAAAGGTTTTCCCGGTTTTTCAGCTTCAGATCAGCGTCCAGAAATTCCCCGATTTTTACCGTTCCGCCTGGATGTGCCCCAATATACCAGGTTTTGTAAATTCGTTTGGCTCCGGCTTTTTCCAGGATTTTTCTGGCGATTTGGTAACCCTCATCGAATTTTTTCCTGTCATTTGCGGTGAGTCTTTTTTTTATCTGTCCAAATTTGGAAATATGTCCTCCCAGTTCATCTCTGATTTTGATCATGATCCGGAGGGTTTTTCTCTGTGCAAAAATTTTATCTGGTCTCAAGACCATAAGGGAAAAAATCGCATCCACCATGCGGGGAACGGACATATCTGTCATCATGAATCCTTCTTTCTCAAAATGGCATCCCGCACTCATGGGGATTTCTGATGCCGCCTTTATGTCTTCCACCTCTCCCCCCACGGTGATCAGGGGATCAAAAAAAAAGTTTTCCCCCACTCCGTCAATCCCGGATTTTTTCAGAATCACCGGCGTCCCAATTCCGCCAGCGGATAAAATAATTGTTTTTGCATAAATATTTTTCTTCTTCCATCCGGTTTTTACCCGGACGCCCACTGCCCGGTTTCCCTCAAAGAGTACTTTTTCCACGGATACGCCGGAAAGGACTTCCGCTCCGTTTTGCATTGCCTCCTGAATAAACTGCCGGGAAGTCCATTTCACATTGGTGGGATCACCATAATATCCAAAGGGTTGTCCCGGTTTTCGTGAGGTAAAATCCATAAACTTGTGGAGTCTCTCCCATTTGTAACCCAGGGATTTTGCCACGTCCTGTATTCTTTTTGCCATGGGGCTCATGGCATCTTCCGGCAGGTGCTGGAAGGGGATTTCTTTTTTTACCTGTTCCACTTCTTTTGTGATATTCACTCCGTATTTTTTCAGCATGGATATGGGCACCGGGAATGCTGTCCCATAGTAAAAGATGGAGCTACCGCCGGAGATGATTCCCCGTACCATGGCCACCATTTTATAGGTAAACAGCAGGCTCCGGAAGGGGATCAATTGGTAGCACAGATACTGCCAGAAGGAATCCCGCAGTGGGGGATTTTTCCCTTTTTCCAGAAGGAGCACTTTTTTTCCTGCCCGGCTCAGTTCCCGGGCGACGGTTGCCCCACCGGGGCCGGAACCCACCACCAGATAATCCCAAATTGGATCCATGTTCGTCAGTGGATTTTTCCTGTGAAATGGCAACCATTTTTCGGTTATTATCCCCTTTCTGGGTGTCTGGATTTTATCAAATGGACATTATTTGGGCTTGACATTTACATGTTCGCTGGCCTAATGTTATCATATGTGTTGGCACCATCGGATGCAAAGACAATGAAGCGACCAATGCAGAAAACCAATGGGAGGGGAATATGAGTCTGGAACAAATGACAAAATGGATTGACGATCTTCTGGCTTTTGGTCACCGGCGGCCAGGACACAAAGCGGGACATAAAACGGAAGCATATCTGGAAAAAGAATTCCGGAAAATGGGGTTGAAGGATACCAGACAGGAAAAAATCCCCCTCCAAAGCTGGACAGAATCGTCCTGGTCTCTCAAAATCCAAAGTGTTTCCAATAAATGGGAATCCATACCCTGCCATTATATCCCGTATACCGCGTTTACGGAAAAACCCGTTACGGCAGAGCTCATTTACGCCGGAGAGGGCAAAATTGATGATATTAAAGGGATTGATTTTAAAAACAAGATTGTGGTTGTTGAATTCCCCTTTCCCATGCTGGATTCCGGCAAGCTGGGTAAGCTGGCCTTATCCCGGATTGACCCGGAGAATAAATTGCCGGATGGCCCGTTACATGAGGCCACCTGGATACGTCCAGCCTGGCATGTTTACCATAAGGCGGTGGCTGCGGGAGCCGCCGGATTTATTGGTATTCTGACCAGCCAGCCCGGAGGCTTTGATTCCTATTATGCCCCTTATGGATTTAAAGAAGGGGATGGTATTTTGAAAAAGCCATTGCCCGGATTTTGGGTGGGACGGGAAGCCGGTGTTGAGCTGAAAAGGCTGGCCCAGGCAAAACGGATGGCACGGATGGAATTGCGTGGTAAAATTGAGCAAAGCCATACATCCAATATTCTGGGGGTAATCCCCGGCAGGACCAAAGAAACAATTATCATAGCTTCCCACCACGATTCTCCTTTTGAAGGTGCCACGGAAGACGCTGCCGGGGTATCGGTTGTTTTACAGATAGCGAAATCAATGCTGGAAGAAAAAATCCAACCGGAAAAGACTCTTTTATTCATGCTCACAGGTGGTCACTTTTATGGATCCATTGGTTCCAGGTCGTTCATACATAGCCATCCGGAGATTCTGGAAAACACCGTAGCAGAAATCCATATTGAGCACATTGCCCTGGCCGCAGCGGAAAAAAACGGCAAATTGGTGGTTTTGGACCAGCCGGAACCGGCAGCACTTTTCACCCCTTACAACAAAAAATGTGTGCAACTGGGACGGGAAGTACTTCTGGAAAATAATTTGGATCCCGTTTTTATTTTACCTGCAGAAGGGCCATTGGGGAAATTTCCCCCCACGGATGGAGGGGATTTCCATCTGGAAGGGATTCCTGTTTTCAACTATATTTCCAATCCGGTTTATCTTTTGGTGGATTTTGACAAACGGGACCATATTGCCTTTGACCGATTGGTTCCCACAGCGAAAGCATTCCAATCTCTGGTGCGGAAACTTGATACGGTAAAAAAAGAAGAGCTGAAGACAAAAAGCTTTTTCTTTAAACGGATTATTGGCAAATTCGCATCCTGGTCCACCCGGAATAAAATAAAAAAACTGCACGGACCTGGGGTAGAAGTGTAATGCTCCGGATTCAAAAAATGACTCTTTTTTTACCGGGAATCATAATTGGTCTTGACCACTATACCTTAAAATGAATAATTCCCTATGATTTACGAACCAATCGACACCACCATTGAAAGACTGGGTGAGGCCACTATCCCATCCCCCGCCGGCTATGAATACTATACAAAAGATTCTGCCGTTGTACTCTACAAAGCCATCTTTGATAATCCTGAAGAAGTCAATGACTATCACGCGGCCAACCCCATCTTCTTTGAACAGGCCGGCCCACGGGAAAAGATTTTTTTTGATCCGCAGTGGGTGACAGCCGGGATAGTTACCTGTGGCGGGCTGAGTCCGGGGATTAATGATGTGGTACGGGCGGTTTTTATGGAATTGCATTATCGTTATAAAGTGGAAAGAGTTCTGGGTTTTAAATATGGCTATGAAGGGCTCACCCGAAAACATGGCCACAAACCCATGCTGCTCACGCATGAGATAGTTTCTGATATCCATAATGACGGTGGTTCCATTTTATCCAGTTCCCGGGGTGGGCAGGATCCGGCAGAAATAGTGGATTTTCTCATAGAGAATGGCATCAAAATACTCTTCACCATCGGCGGGGATGGAACTCTCAAGGGAGCCCGTGCCATCCATGATGAGATTAAGAAGCGGGGAAAAAAGATTGCCGTCATTGGGATTCCCAAAACCATTGATAACGATATTAATATGATTCAGAAAACCTTTGGGTTTTCCACCGCGTTCAGCAAGGCACTGGAGGCCATAAAATGTGCTCATGTGGAAGCCACTGGTGCCCCCAATGGGATTGGCCTGGTAAAGCTGATGGGTCGCCATTCCGGGTTTATTGCCGTAAATGCGGCTCTTGCATCCAAGGAGGTGAATTTTGTTCTGATTCCTGAGCAGGATTTTGACCTGGAGGGAGAGGGAGCATTTCTTCCCATTTTAAAGCAGAGAATTCTGAAAAGAAAACATGCACTGATTATTGTCGCGGAAGGGGCGGGACAGAAATTTTTTGAAAACAATGACATGACAGATGCCTCCGGAAATAAAAAATTGGGAGATATTGGAGTTTTTTTGAAGGCAAAGATCAATGAATATTTTCGCAAGGAAAATATTGCCATAAACCTCAAGTACATTGATCCCAGTTATATGATCCGTTCTGTACCGGCTAACGCAGAGGACTCCGTATTCTGCGGGTTTCTGGCCCAGAATGCGGTCCATGCGGGTATGGCCGGAAAGACCAATATGGTGGTGGGTATCTGGAATAATGTGTTCACCCATGTTCCCATCGATGTGGCGGTTGCTAAAAGAAAAGTACTGGATCCCAAGGCATCCTATCTGTGGCGGGCTGTGCTTTCCTCCACCGGCCAGCCCAATTCCATGATTGCACGGGAATAGAAATTAAAGGGAATCCAGAATCCGGATGGCCGCCTGGCGGGGGTTGGGATCTGCCGTAACAGGCCGCCCGACAACAATGTAACTGGCACCGTTGTCCATGGCCATGCGGGGGGTCACAGTACGCCTTTGGTCATCCCCCAGAGAATCCATGCGGATGCCGGGGTTTATAATGAGGAAATCCCTTCCAAATTTCTGTCGCAGCGATTTTGTTTCCAAGCCGCTGCATACAATTCCATCTGCTCCATGATCCAGAGATAGAGATGTCCTTTTTTCCACGTCCCCGGCCATGTTTCCCTCATCGGCCTGGGATGTCAGAACCGTCACATTCAGCACCGCCAAACCAGGTGGGGCGGCACGCTTCGCCGCCATCACTCCATCCCCGGATGTGAAAAGAGTAATCATATCCACGCCCAGAGATGAGAGGGATTTTACTGCGTGTTCCACTGTGTTGGGTATATCGTTAATTTTTAGATCAAGAAATATTTTCTTATGGAAGTCATTTTTCAGAGTCTGTACAACTGCCGGCCCTTCCCGGTAAAAAAGCTGCATCCCAATTTTATAATAATCAACATAATCCCCCAGTGTGCGTACTGTTTCCATGGCTTCTTTGCCGGAGGAATAATCCAGAGCAATGATCAGTGGTTTTTCCAGTCTATTCCTCTTCGTCTAAATCGTCGTCATCCTCTTCTTCATCCTCGTCATCCATCATGCTTTCATCCATTCCTTCATAGTTGACGGCGATGATCTTATCCAGCATAACAACATCAAAAGAGCTTTTTAAGTCCGGATTGGCATCCACCAGACGCAGTCTTCCGCCTTTTTGGACAAGGGATTGGTGGATAATGACAAACTGGGAAATTATTTCCGAATTGGCCGAACGGAGTTTCCGGAGGATCAGATCCACATATAAGTCCCTGCCTTCAAAATCATTTATTTCATTATCCAGCTTTTCCAGATAGCGGATGGTGTTAATCAAGCCAAGCTGGTTGTCCACCTCTTCAATTTCCACCGTCCATTTCTGGGGATTTGCCTTGTCAATCTGCATAACCGAACCTATTCGGACAGTCTGGATGTATACTTCTTTTTGAAACGGCAGGATATTGGTTCCGGTTTTTTCCCATGAGGTCGATGGGGACTCATATTTTGGATTTTCGCCTAAAAAAGAATTTTCCCAAAGATTAAGAAATGATTTCTGGTGTATATGGATGAAATCATGCAGTCAGAGGAAGAGAAAACTCTGCCTGAAGAAAATGAGATTCTTTTCCCTCCCTGGTATGAGCCCACCGCAGAGGAGAGAGAAGCCTTGGCGGAGGAGGGCCTCTCTGGAGAGACCCTGGATGCCGTCATTGAAGCGGGTTTCCAGAAAATAAAAAATTCCCTGCCGGGCTATGAGATGCGTAAAGACCAGATTTCCATGTCAAAGGATATTCTGCGTGGTTTTTACCGTGGCCACAATTCCGTCATTGAGGCGGGGACAGGAACCGGGAAATCCTTCGCATATCTAATTGCTGGTGTAGCCATATCCTATCTCAAAGCGGGAAGGGTGGTTATCTCCACGGAAACCCGTGGCCTGCAAATGCAGCTCTTTGAAAAAGATCTGGAATTCATCCGGAAAAATGTGGATTCATCCCTTTCATACTCGCTGGCTCTGGGCTCCTCCAATTATTTGTGCCGGCTCCGCTATGAGGAAGCCATGAGCCGGGGTGCATTTCTGGATGTGGTGGATTCTTCCGGCGTGGACGAGCTTTCCCGCTGGGCAAAAAACGCATTCTCCGGAAAAAATGATGGAAACTATTTTTTTGCCCCGTTCCCCATTCCGTATTCTTTATGGTCGTCCATTTCCCGGGATTCCCAGGGATGCCCAGGCCGGAGGTGTATTCATTATTCATCCTGCAATTATTTCCGGGTGAAAAATTCCTGGGCTCAATCCAGAATCATTGTGGCCAACCATCATCTGGTTCTCTATAATTTTATAAATGATAAAGTTACCCTTCCTCCCTATACTGCTCTGGTGCTGGATGAAGGGCATGGATTTCTGGAAACGGCATACCGTATTTTCACCCTCACCCAGGCAGATTCCAGCATGGAAGAAAACTCCCGGCTCTATGAAAAGAATATCCAAGCTGCCGGCCATCTGCCGATGGGTGGAGAAATGGCTACGGAATATTCAGAAAAAATAGTGGTCACCAGAAACTCATGGAAGAAAATTTTCCAGCAATGGGAGATTGCCCTGGATCTCACTTTTTCCGATGAGGGAACCAAATCGATTGAAAAAAACCACTTAAAGCTGACCCCCGCCCTGAAAGAAGATTATGAAATTGTTATTGAAAATCTGCGGGAAATGGAAGAGAGCATCAACGACAAACTGGAGGATATTGAGGATTCCACCGTTCTGAATGCACTGATGGGCTTCATGAAATTCTGTCGCAATGCCAGAGAGCTGGTGGAAGCTTTTTATGATCTCCACTTGCAGAAAAAAACCAGAAAAAATATTTATTGGGGAACCAAGAAGAAAAGTGTGTTCCATCTGAATACAGTGCCGCTTTCTGTGGGCGAACCCATCGCCGATTTTTTTACAGAGCCGGTGGTTTTCACCAGTGCCACCCTGGGATTCTGGAGTGCCAGCGGAAAACCCAGGAATGCGGAAGAGATGACACAAAAAGGGTATTTTAATCCGCTGGTGAGAGATTACGGGGCCGATTTATTCCACACAAAAAAAATATACCTTTCTGATTTTCCTTATCAGAAAAATGCCCGGATTTACATCCCCATGGATATTTTCTCCCCGGTTTTTGGGGCACCCAAAGAGGAGCAGAAGGCCTATGAAAAAAAACTCTTTGATCGGATTCTGGATTTGTGCGAACTTTCCCGTGGTGGGGCTCTGGTGCTGTTCACCTCTAATTATCTTCTGGATAAAGCCCATGACTATATGGAAGAAAACTCCGATCTGGAAATCTACCACCAGCAGATCCACGGCGTGAGCGAGGCCATTTCCCTATTCCGGGATAATCCCAATTCCGTGCTGATGGGAACCATCTCTTACTGGCAGGGCATTGATATTTCCGGTTTTGCCCTGCGGCATATTATCATCACCAAGCTGTATTTCAATCCGCCGGATGATCCCATCTTCGCCGCCCGTGCACGGGAAATGAAGGAAAAAGGGGAAAGCGATTTTTTTGGGTTGTCGCTGCCCTGGGCGTCCATGCTCCTGCGGCAGGCGGCGGGACGCTTGATCCGCAGCAGAACCGACAAAGGGGTGATCTCCATTCTGGATGACCGTCTCATTAAGAAAAACTACGGGGAAATGCTGCTGAATAACCTGCCGCCAATGAAAATCCTGAAAAATTGGAAGGATTTGGAAGCGGAAGCAAAGACCGCATCACTTTTTACGGAGGGGTAACCCACTCTCCTCAGGATGATTCCGGCCATACCATTCAGGAAAACCCCGGGAAACGACAAAACGATGGGTGGATGATGGGACTTGAACCCACGACAACAGGAGCCACAATCCTGGACTCTACCAACTGAGCTACATCCACCGTTTCACGCGCCAGAGAGGATTCGAACCTCTGACCTACGGCTTAGAAGGCCGTTGCTCTATCCGACTGAGCTACTGGCGCAATTTCGGGATGACTGGATTTGAACCAGCGACTCTCAGTTCCCAAAACTGATGCGCTACCACTGCGCTACATCCCGTGTGATGACAAAATAGAATTGAGACTACACGTCAAATCTTTTGTTGTTTTTTGGTGGGCTGTGCCGGGGGAATTTCCGGGGCAGGGCTCACCATTTCCGCCAGCCGGGTTTCAAAAATTTCCATTTTAAAGTCACTGTTTGGGAAATCAGATTCAAACATGAAAAGAATATTCTTGCCAATCACCATTTCCCTGGACTGGTTTGCACGGTAGGCATACGCCACAATGGCTTCGCTGGTGCTTTTAAAATACAGCATCACCAGGGAACCGGTTGGGAGAACTTCATTATTTCCCACGTCAATGGGCTTTAATGTGACATACTGACCGGAGTATTTCTGGTGCAGATACACAAGCTGGTCTTTTTTCACCATGGGGGAATTGCATTGAAACAAAAGAAGGGATCCCAGGAAAAAAAATGCGGGGAGTAGGTTTTTTTTCATTGGTTTTATAAAAAATATTCCACTTTTTCTGTCAAATACTAATTTTTTTTATGATAAAGATGATTCAAAGGAAAAAATGAAAAATTCTTTTTCATATATATACATGAAAGTAGGAAAAACAATAGCATCCACAGTATATGGATACCGGGCAGTTCCCGTGCAGGTAGAGGCCGATAACCTGAGCGGAAACTTTGGAATACAAATTGTCGGTCTGCCGGATCACACCGGAAGGGAAGCAAAAGAGAGGATACGATCCGCCATCATGAATTCGGGATTTGAGTTTCCGCCGTTTTTTAATATCATCAATCTCTCCCCAAATGACCTTCCCAAGGAAGGGGCACTTCTGGAGATGGCGGCGGCAACAGCTCTTCTGGTGGCATCCGGGCAGCTTCCCCAGGAATTTTTTGAGGATAAAATGATTCTGGGTTCCCTGTCTCTGGATGGTTCCGTCCATCCCTCCCGTGGGATCATGGCATCCGCCATACTGGCCATGCAGATGGAAAATATCCATTCTGTCATCCTCCCATCGGCCAGCCTGGAAGAAGTGGCAGCCATTCCCGGGCTCAAGGTGTATCCGGTGCGTTCTCTCTCTGATCTGGAAACGATTATCCGGGAGGATATCCGGCCGGTTACCAACATCCCGTTCGATGTGCCGGCACGGGAAGTGGTCACGGATATGAGCGAAATTACAGGGCAGGAAAAGGCAAAAAACGCCCTGGCGTATTCTGCTATTGGTTATCACCATGTTTTGATGATTGGTTCTCCGGGAACCGGCAAAAGCATGATGGCCCGTGCCATGGCGGGCATCCTGCCACCGCTCACTCTGGAAGAATCCCTGGAGGTGACTGCGATCCACTCTCTGGCTGGCTTGAGCCGGAACCGCCTGATCCAGCATCCACCGGTACGGTCGCCCCACCACACCAGCTCCGATATCGCTCTGGTGGGAGGTGGCAGTTCGCCTTCTCCGGGAGAGGTGTCCTTATCTCACCGGGGAGTGTTGTTTCTGGATGAGCTTTCGGAATTTAAAAATTCCACGCTCCAGACGCTGCGGGAACCCATGGAGGAGGAGAAAATCACCATTTCCCGTGCGAAGGCCGTGGCTACCTTTCCGGCCAATTTTATCCTTCTGGGAGCCATGAATCCCTGTGCCTGTGGTTACCTTTTATCTAAGAAAAATCATTGCCATTGCAGACCGGCATCCATCCAGCGGATTTACCAGAAAATCCAGGGTCCTTTTCTGGACAGGATTGCGATGGAAGTGGAAACGGAGGAAAACTATGAATGGGAAAACAATGTGATATCGCACCCGGAGAAGGATTCCGGCTGGTGGATGGATAAAATTATTGAGGCAAGGTTACGAATGATGGCACGGAATGATGGAAAAAAGAATAAAAATCTTTCCAATGAAGATATTCATTTCTGGTTGAATCGATGGACACAAAGCGGGGTAGTTCCCCATTCCGTCCATTCTCTGATCCGGGAGCTTTCCTTAAAGAATAAACTAAGCCACCGGGGTTGGACAAATACACTGCGGCTAAGCTTCAGCATAATGGATTTCCTGGAAAAAGACCACATAGATGAGGACATCCTTCTGGAGGCTTTTTCCTACCGCCGGATAAACCATATAACTGCTCTTCTCTCCAAATTTGCGGCATAAGCGTTATCTGGTGAGAAAATGGGTCAGCTCAGCGGCAATTTTATCAATAGCAAAAGCCACATATTGAGGATCGCGGATCCTTTTCTGATATTCGTTAATTTTTTCACTATGGGTGGAGTAATCCCGTAAACCCAATTCGGTTACTTTGGGAATGCTCCGCCTTCCTTTGTTTGCTAGTCTTCTGGCCATTGTTACTTCCTTGTAACTTTATTTCCCGGCCTTCCTTGGCCGGAATCGGTAATGAAACTATTTAACTTAAATATTTCATTCCAATTATTACTATTATTCGGCCAGATATGAAAATTATTGATCCATTTTTAAAAAAATCTGGTTTTTTCCTGTTTTTTCCGTATATTAAAAACATGGCTGTGTTGAAGATCAGGACGATTCCGGATCCTGTTTTATATAAAAAAAGTGCTCGTGTGACGGAATTTGACAAGAAACTGCGGGATTTGGTGCGGGATTTGTTTGATACGATGTATGCGGAAAGCGGGGTGGGGCTTGCTGCTGTCCAGGTGGGCATATTAACGGCGGTCATTGTCATCGACCTGGAAAAAATGGGCCATCAGAAAGGGGTATTTGTGAATCCGGAGCTTGTGGAGGCATCTAAAGAGACGGTTATCCAGGAGGAGGGCTGTCTTTCTGTCCCCGGACTCAGTGCCAATCTGGAAAGACCCCGGCGGGTGAAAGTGCGGTATCAGGATGTCTTTGGGAATGAGAAATATCTGGAAGGGGAAAATATCATGGCCCGTGCCCTGGTGCATGAAATGGATCACCTCAAAGGGGAAGTTTTCATAGATAAACTCACTCCGGAAGTACGCCAAACGGTGGAGGAGGATATTGAAAGAATAAAGAGAGGGCTGGCACCCCGGAATTCATCCGAGCCGGAATACCGGAAAAAAGTCCGCCGCAGGAATCCTAATCCCGGACGCTCAACACCACCGCAAGTACGTCCATGATGTCACCGGAAAGCTGGGCAAGTGTTTCATCGGAATAAAAGCTTTGTTTCCCTGAGCTTAATTCAGTGAGTTTCTGATGGACATCAGAAAACTTCTTTCTGGCTTCCACCGGCAAATCCACTGCCCGGATTTTCAGCATGATGGGAAGGGTTTCCTTGATCCGGTCATAAAGTCCGGAATTTCCGCAGGCCAGGGCTTTTGCTGCCTGGAATATTTTCTCCTGTGCGTACGTCATTAACCGGTTTACATTTATGAAATATGCGGTTAAGCCTTTTTTGCGGGGATTCTATAATACGGAAAGGTTTCACCGTCTCTTG
>DYLW01000051.1:14938-17514 GCA_020721865.1 Leptospira biflexa
TGGGCTCACCCCAGTCCGACACTGCGACGAAAAACTCAGTGCAGGATAATCTTATCTCGACAGCACTCGATACAAGCAACACAAGCAATTAATATTGCCCTTAATAAATAGCGTAATCAACCCTTCATTTCATTTGCACGTTCAGCGAGTATCCCCTGCAGAGCAGCTTCATCTTTTGGAAAGATGAAGACCATGAGCAGGAGGATAATCCCGCAAACAAGCCAGAACATATTAGCTACATTGAAGGCCGTAAGCCTGCCGAAAGAAACGATCAGCAAGCTGATTATTACAGGTCCAAAACCCTTTCCAAGATCGTCCGTCAGATTGAAGAGAGAAAAAATTGATCCCCTCGTTTCCGGTGTATTTACATTGAGAAGCATGGTTTTGACATTCGGACTTGTTAAAGTCATGATAAATCCGGTAAAGAGGCCAATCAATATCGGCGGTACAACCGAATAAGTAACACCGACTGGAGGCAGATTCAACAGCACTGCCATCGGTATTATTCCAATAAGGGTTGTTGACCCGCAGAAAAGGGGAATGTATTTTGGATTTTTATTATAAAGTGCATTTCCGATGAAACCGCCGGCGAATCCCCCCAGAATCGCTCCGAGCCCTACGGCCATAACAATGGTCGTTGCGTCCATAACACTGTATCCCTTATCCTGCGAATAAAAAAGGCTGATTATTGCCAGTAAAAATACTCCATAGAGTTCTTTGGATCCGAAACCCGGTGTTTTTCCCATCTGATATCTCCTTGTTAAAATTTGTCCCGCTGTTAGTGATAATACCCACTACCTCTAACTTGTCCTTCTGTCAATAAAATTTCATAAAATTTGTCACGTCCTCCGAAAAAACATATTGGGGCAAAAAGATGAATCCCATTTTCTACAGTGTTGTTATCCAATGGGCAGACGAGAATCTATAAATATTATCGATTGTTCCATTGAATTTTCATGTAATGAATCCCTCACCTTTTTATGTACATTGATAATACAAGTTTCTCATGGTTTGCCGCGAAAAATCCACATCGAACGCTTTAATTATTGCATGGATACGATAAAGTGGCAAGCCAAACTTGTATTTTTGCAGAGCATCATCCTCTTGTAATGACATCCCGTTTGCGATTACAGAAAAAAATTTATCGCGTATAATGATTCTTCTCCATGGAATTTCCAATAATTCAAATTTCTTAGGCTGCATTTTCCAGAGACGGTCGGTGTTACCGCTCGGCAGTCTCAGGATAAACTGCGGCCATGGATGGACATCGTTATCGTCTTGCCTCTAAAATCTATGCTAAAAGGATTTTCAATTTATCTAAAGTCTCCATGATTTCATTTTCTGAAGCGTTTATGATAAACTCTGCTTTTCTTGTTTTCCAATCCAAACTTTTGACTTGATCAGATAATATCACACCAGATATTTTTTTTGTTTTTATTTTTACCTCAAAAGGGTATCCTTTTTCTTTATTTGTAATTGGACAGAAAATTGCTAACCCCACTTTGACATTATATTCTTTGGGTGAGAGTACAATTGCTGGCCGTTTGCCCATTTGTTCATGACAAGATTGAGGAGTAAAATTCAGCCAAACAATATCTCCACGATGAGGAATATACGGAGCTACCAATTCTCTTTTCCTTCTGGCCGGCCAAAGTCCATTTCCGAATGAATATTTTCTGCATTAATCTGATTTAAAATATTTTGCAATGTATTTTTTCCGGGTGAAATAATAATCTTACCATTGATATCTTCAATATTAACAATAGTTCCTTCTGTGATTTTCAAGCCTTTAGCCATCATTTTTGGAATTCTGACTCCAAGGCTATTTCCCCATTTTTTAATTTCAATTTCCATTTCCATAAACCCTCCACTTCATATATTATACAAAGTATAATTACTTGTCAAGCGTAAAATCGAGGTAACCGTCTATAGTGAGCCCATAAATCAGAACCGGATTTATGTTGGATAAGGGTTCTTCTTTATAAGAAGAAAAAAAAGAGAAAAAACAATTCAGGAACTGGCCCAGACGCAGAGGTCCATCCAAACAGATTAACCTCTGGAAGAAAAAACTCGTAGAAGGAGCGTCCAGTGCCTTTGATAAAGAGAACAAGAAAAAAGATATAAATGAAAATGATGAAAAGCTTGATAATCTGTACAGTCAAATCGGCAAACTCCAAATAGAGAAAGAATTCCTAAAAAAAAAATATCGGCAAATATACGGGACAGAACCAAACTTATAGAAAAGGACATAAAAATGCTCACAATAACGGAACAATGTAATTTGCCTGGAATTCCTGCGATATTTAACACGGATCAAGGAAGTCAGTTTACTTCCGAGAAATTTATTTCGGTTTTGGAAAAACAAAAAAGCCAAATTAGGATGGATAGTGTTGGGCGATCTTTATTATAGTGCATTTGGCGGAAATAAGGACATAATGGTAGCGTAATTTTATGGAAGAGTACACCTTAGAAAAAAATATTTTTGTGTTGACAAATGGGCTCACCTTAAAGATTTCCCTATAAGGATACCAATGCAAACATTAGTGTCAAGAAGGTACTTCATAAAATTTCCCTTG
>DYLW01000010.1 GCA_020721865.1 Leptospira biflexa
TTGTCCGGGAGCTACGGAAAAAATTCAAACTGAAGGGTTACGAAAAAGACCGGAAGTAAACCCCACCGTGAACAACCCAAGGTCATCGATGGGGTTGCCCATTCTATGACTCTGCACAGATAACTCTACCATAACTTGCTATTGCCGGATTAATAATCGGCAAAGGTTGAAGAGCTTTTCCACTTCGTCCAGGAAGATGTCCATTTTTTGCGAATTTGACAGTTATAATATTTTTAATGTTATGAATAAAGTCACGAGATATACCATAATTATACTATTTAAGTAAATGTAGCAAATACCATAAGGAATTTTTTCCTCCGGAGGGAGTATTTTGATATTGATGACAGTCACCAATGATAAGGTGACTGTCACAATAGTTGATCCACCAAAACAACATTACGCAAAAAGTAGCAAATTTCAAGGATATTCCCCCGGTTATAAGAGAAAGAAGCATCCAGACGACGGGAATATAGCAAAATGACTGTCACCTTATAGATAGTGACAGTCATCTTATCTCGGGGCAGTCTGGTAGCAGATATCTATGGAGAGTGCTATTTTTTTTGACGTCCTCGTTTATTTGTGGTACATTATTAAAGTCAATGATAAAAACCGAATAAACGGAGGAAATATGTCCAACCAGAAAGAAAATCTGCAATTCCAGACAGAAACCAAAGAATTATTGAATCTGATGATTCATTCTATCTACAGCAATAAAGAGATATTTTTACGGGAGTTGATCTCTAATGCTTCGGACGCACTGGATAAACTGCGTTATGAGGCCATTACCCATGATCATTATATGGAAAAAGATGAAACCCTGGAAATCCGCCTTGAGGTCAATAAAAAAGACAGGGAACTGATCATCCGGGATAATGGTATTGGGATGAGCCGTGCCGAGGTGGTGGAGAACATAGGAACAATCGCCAAGTCCGGCACGCGGGAAGCCCTCAAAAAAATGAAGGAAAGCCAGAACGCCGGAGAATTCTCACAGCTCATTGGCCAGTTTGGTGTGGGTTTTTACTCCTCGTTTATGGTCGCAGATAAGGTGACAGTCATCACCCGCAGAGCCGGAGAAAACCAGGGTACACGATGGGAATCCGACGGTTCCGGCGGGTACACCATTGAAGATGCAGATGTGGATAAAAGAGGGACCACCGTTATCTTGCAGTTAAAGACAGTCGATGAGGAAAATGAGCTGCATGATTATTCCGATTATTATGAAATCCGGCGGGTGATAAAAAAATATTCCGATTTTATTACCTATCCCATAATCCTCAAGGAAGAAAAGGAGGAACAGGAGAGGGATAAGGACGGAAAAATTGTGGAAGGTGGGAAAACGGAGATTGTGGTGGAAGAAAACACCATCAATTCCATGAAACCCATCTGGCTGCGTTCCCAGTCTGAGGTGACAGACGATGAATACAACGAATTCTACAAGCACATTTCCCATGACTGGAATGATCCGGCAAAGAGGATCTTTTACAGGGCGGAGGGTCGCATTGAGTATCTGTCACTTTTATTCATTCCCTCCAAGGCACCGTTTGATTTTTATTACCAGAATTATGAATCCGGTCTGCATCTTTATGTAAAAAAAGTACTCATCGACGAGGCTTTTGACGACCTGCTTCCCAAATATCTGCGGTTTGTGAAAGGGGTCGTGGAATCCAGTGACCTTCCTCTGAATATTTCCAGGGAAATGCTCCAGCAAGATCGTCATATCACTGCTATTCGTAAGGGACTCACCCGGAAGGTTTTGGATTCCCTGAAGGAGATGCTGGATAAAGATAAAGAAAAATACGTTAAATTTTATGAGGAATTTGGAAGTGCATTGAAGGAAGGGGCCGCGTCCGATTTTGAGTACCGGACGAATCTCACCTCTTTGCTCCTTTATGAATCTTCGGATTCTGCGGAAAAAACCACCTTGAAGGATTATTTTTCCCGGATGAAACCAGAGCAGGAGGCCATTTACTACACCATAGGGGAAAGCCGGGATGTGGTGGAGAATTCTCCCCTTCTGGAACGTTATAAGGAAAAGGGAATTGAAATTCTGTATATTTACGATCCGGTCGATGAGTATGTTTTCCAGACCTTGATGGAATATGAAGGGAAGAAAATAAAATCCGTGGCAAAGGGTGATCTGGATATTGGCTCCAAAGAGGAGAAAGAAAAGATTGAAAAGGATCTCAAGGAAAAGGAGACAGACTTCAAAGCTTTCATGGATGCTCTCAAAGAACCGCTTAAAGAGGAGATCAAGGAAATCCGTCTTACCAGCCGCTTGGTAAGTGCTCCGGCCTGCATTGTGGGGGAAGAATTTGACATGAGTCCGCAATTGGAGAAGGTGCTCCAGAGAACGGTGACAGGCATCAAAACCAAGCGTATTCTGGAGATCAATCCGGAATCTCCGGTTATCCGGAAAATGCGGGATAATTTCGCCTCAAACGGAGCGGGGGAGTCGTTAAAGGATCATGCCCGGATTCTGATGGGTTACGCCTATCTTTCGGAAGGACTGGAGTTGCCCAATCCCACTGCCTTTGCGGCGTCTGTGGCCCGTCTGATGGAGACTGCTTTTTAGGGGTTTATAAAAGTCCGATGAATGGATATAAAAAAGCAGCCGATGGCTGCTTTTTTGTTACTATCCAATTTCTGGATTATTTTGCACAATATACTTTTACTGTACGGGGTGTATAAAGGTTGTAAGTCAAGCCGCCTAACAGACCATCAGTAAATGTTGTTTTGGTTTCTACTGCTACTATACTGGCCCGCCACATACTTCCGCAGCGTCAATTACCTGTGGTTGGTTTGCCAGCCCAAAAATAAACATGTGCTGTGTTCTCTCCACTCTTGGTTCGCCGGATGCATCGCCGGAAATTTTTGCCTGTTGTGTTAAGCATCCGCTCATTAACACGATTACTGAAACACCCAATACTAAACTGATTACTTTTTTCATAAAGTTTTCTCCTAATATTAATTTTGTTTTTTCCGATTAGATCAGAAAAACATATTATAATCCGTAATGCTCTCAATTTGTCAATAAAGATTCGTCCATTTTGTATAAAAAACGTATTCAATTAGTAATCGCAATTGTTGCTTTTACTATTGCTGTTAATTGTAAAATAAGACTTCTGTTCTTATTCTGAAATCCCGCCCTTTCCGCCTTGAAAGTGGATCATTTTTACCGATTTGGGATGGGGGTTTGTGTCATGATAATGGACATCGGAGGTCTGGGCCTCTTCCCAGCCGGTTTGGGTGGACCAGGTGTCTCCAAAAATGCAGTACATCCATGTGGAGCCATCGGAATTTTCAATCAGAAACCGGTGGAGAAAAGGAAAGAGATAATTCAGTTCAAACTGGTTTCCATCATAGGTGCGGACAAGTACCCTGTCCGGATAGAATTTATGGAAGACTTCCTCCGGTTTTTTTTTATGTTCACCTGTTTTTTCTTTCATTCTGATATTGGGTGGATTTTTACCCATCGGCCGGGCTGGTTCCGCAAGGGCAGGGGAGGCCGCATAATGCAGGATTTCCATACTTTTGATATCCCGGGTGGCCAGGTTCTTTTTATACACAAATCCGTTCTTGTAATGCTCAAAGGTGACAGTCACCGGGATGGTAATATTTCCATAGATGGTGTCTCCGGATCCCAGGGAGACGTTCACCCGGATGGTATTTCCTTTTTTTGCTTTTTTTATTTCCCGGGGAGGGGAGTTTTCCGGAATTTCTTCTGCATCTTGGGTTTCATCTGTTTCCGGAACCTGGGGTTCTGCGGGGCTGACCGGATAGCGGATACTCTGGGCGTACATAGAATGGATAAACAACGTAAAGATGATTATAGTGGCAGTTTTCATGAATTTATGAAAGGTAAATCTGTCAGCAGTTTGAGTGCGTCAAGGTTTAAATCCACTTTTTCAAATTCAATATAGTCAGGTCCAAAATAGTTGATCACATTTTTTATCATCAGGCTGGAGTGGATATACCATATAATCCGATTGGATTCAAACGCCAGGTTCAGAATTTTTACTTTACCCAGAAGGCTCACCTCTGTGGGAATCTGTTCCAGGATATAGTTCAGATTAAATTTTATGGAGTGGTAAGGTTCCACCATGGCAAAGGGGGATTTTCCACCCGTGAGACCATCCAGAATTTTCTTCTGGATTACATTGCTGTATGAGTTGATAATTTTCACTATATCCAGTTTTTTTTTGGGGTTGAACACTTTGAGCTGGCGGATGGTCAGGAAAACCTCATCCCCGGTAATTTCTTCTTTGGATAGTGTTAAGATGAAGTAGATATCGCCTGCTTTAAATTTTTTCAGAGCATCCGGTTCTTTGATAACACCCCGGAGTTGGACGGTTCCCTCCATGGGCACCACTTTAATTTCCCGCAGATCTTCAGTGTAAGGTAGAATTCTTTTTTCCAGAACGGAATTCAGGCTTTTCTGGTGGGTAATCACTTTGTAGCTTTCCGATCCCAAGGGGTTTAAAATCTCACCAAGAGTTAAACGGGGTAGTTTTATCCCTTTTCTTTCTTCCAAACCGCTCTCCATTGCCAGATATTCATCCGGAAACATCCATGCGAACTATTTTTACCCATTTTTACATTTTTTCTCCGGATCTGGTCAATACAACCATGGTTAAATCATCGTGCTGGTTATCTCTATCCTGAAAAATGTTGATTTCTTCTCGGATAAACTCTGCGATAAATTGAGCTTTTGTGGTATCTGCATTTTTGGAATATATTGTCAGGGCTTTTTCATAAGATTTGATCAGCTTTTTTTCCCCAAAGAGCATTTCGCGTTTATCCATGGCTTCTACAATACCGTCAGAAAAAGCCACCAAGGCATCATCCGGATCCATTTTCAGGAAGTGGGAAGAATATGCAAAATCTTTTGTTAAGCCCAGAATGGGACCGCAGTTTTTTAATTCAGTGGTTTTGATTTTCCCATTCTTCTTTTTAAAAAGATACGGAGCATTATGGCCGGCGTTGACATAATGGATGATACCGGTTTTCCGGTGTACCCGTGCAAAAAAAGCGGTGATAAATTTCCCCAGAATAATATTTTCACAGATAAAATTGTTTACATAGAACATCATCAGCTCGATGTCTTCAAACATAGTTTTGTATAATTTTAATGCGGCATCAAAGTTTTCCACAATTAAAGAAGCGGAAACCCCTTTCCCGGAAACATCACAGATCACAAAATCAATGTATTCCTCATCCCCTTTGCTCAGAAAATACTGATAATAATCTCCTCCCACTTTTTGTGCCGGTTGTGTGAAGCCATAGAGAGAATAATCCTCCAGGTGGGGGAAAGACCGGGGCAGGAGTTTTTCCTGTATTTCTTTTGCCACGATTAAATCCCTTTCAAATTTCTGTTTTTCCAGCGATGCCTTATGCAGGAGGGCATTTTCAATGGCGATGGCGGCGATCCGGGAAAACTCTACCATGGTGCTTTCATCGGTGGGGTCAAACTGGCCCCCTTTTTTATTCATTAGCTGGGAAGTTCCAATGATATTCCCCCGAACCCGCATGGGAACACACAGGTAAGACTGGGTTTGGCTCCCGGTGGCTTGGTCAATTCCGGCGTAAAACCTTTCATCCCCCTTGACGGTGGCCAGGTTCACCACCTTTCCGGTCTCCGCAACATAGCCGGCAATTCCCTTTCCCATGGGGACAGTCAGGCTTTTGAGATCATCCGCGTTTTTATCTGTGGTGGCGGCAAATTCCAGAATATTTTTTTCCCGGTTGATCAGAAAAATGGATGCTTTTTCCGCCCGGGTGAGTTTCAGGGCTTCCCGCAATACGTTTTGCAACACGGTATCCAGATCCAAATCCTGCAGAATAATTTCATTGAATTCCAGGAGAATCTGGTATTTTTGCAACATTTCTACCAGTTGATTCTTATCCATATCCTGAAATATACGGGAATCCGGTTTCATAAGCCTTTATCGGGATTTGTCATACAAAAACCAGAAATTTTTTATATATTTTTCCACATCGGGACGGAAAAAAATGTACGTATCCGCAGACGCGGCAATGAAATGCACGGAGATGGTCCATTCTCTTTTACGGATTACAAAAAAATCATAGTAACCGTTCGTCAATGTGATGGTTTTTCGTTTCCAGATTCCTTCCGGAGTCTGCAATTCTCCGGACTCTACCGCTGCCGATGGGTCTTTCCGGTCGATGGATTTTTCTATGAAGGAAATATATTCATCTATGCTCAAAGGGGATTTATCAAATTTCACGAAAAGAATGGCTTTTTCCCATCCATGGACGGCTTCAAAACTCTGGTTGCCTCCGAATCTGGCCGGGTCATGTTCTTTCCACGCATCTCCCGGTAGCCTACCGCTCAAGAAAACCGGATTGCTATCCGGATTTTCATAATAGCGGGGTTTGGATTCTGTCAGGCGGACATTGCCGGATGAACAGGATGCTGCGAAGAGGAGAATGATAAAAACCGTCTTTTTCATTGCCATATACTGAAATAATTTTTCAACTCCGGGAATTTTTCCATTGTCCTTACAAGAGAATTCACAAAAGATGAGGAACGGGCAATCTCCTGAAAAAGAGACCGGATGAAACCGGAATAATCCGCATCGGGGAGGTAGGATACTGGTAATAAACCCACATCAAAGGGGTATGCGTCCAGTTCATTTTCATCGTCCATTTCGTTGCAGGCAAGCTGGATATAATACCGGACATAGCTGGAATAAAAAAATTTATCCATGGACATTTCTCCCTGCGTTACCGGCCAGTGTATTTTGCGGTTGATAATCTTCGCATGTCCCCGGTATATGATGATATCATAATGGGAACTCAGATATTTTTTTAACTGATCTGCGGAAAACCTGCCATATACATGCTTCCAGATAAACCCCACCGGACCGATGGACCAGAATTCCAGGGAAGATTGCAGATGTTCCAGATACTGACCATTCAGATTCGTGATTACGATTACCTTACGGATGGGGGAAAAAAAGTCCCGGCGGTTATACGCGGCAAACTTTCCAAAAAATTCCACCGGTTTGGGGAGGATATGGATTACTGTCCGGTTTTCAAATAAAATATAGCGCAGGGCGATTATTTTTTTATATTGAAATGATGTGATCCGGATGGAGGAAAAATCATCCAGGCGGTGCATCAGTAACACCAGGTGGGGTTTCTCATTGAAAAGAAGGCGTTTTATTTCTCTGGATTTTTCCAATACTGACGGAAAGGAAAATTTTCCTGCACGGATTTCATTCTGGTGATCCCGGTATATGGAGAAAATGGAGTCATAAATTTTTTTATATACATCAGCGTCCAGCTCCAGATGGAATATTTTTCCCGTTTTTCCTCTCTCCAGATGTATCATCATCTCATTGCCAGACCATTGGACTTGGAGGGTGTTGTTGCTTCTGCGCTGTATATTTTTCATTTCCCTCAGAAGGGAAAGAAAATCATTTCTCCGGATTCGACGGTATTGGAGGGGGGGGACTTTTTCCATAAAACGCAGATCCGGAAATTTATCCAGCGGTACTCCCCGCCTCCATGGATATCCGGGAATGGGGCGTTTCCTTCTGGCGGAATACAGATAAAAAAATTTTTTTTCTGTGCGGACATAGAAAATAAAAATTCCATCCCTGGGGAAGATATCCGGGGGATAAATATCCGGTGCCGATTGTTCGGTTTCGCTGTTCTTGTCAACGGAGAGTAAATAGTAATTCATTGAGAGCTAAGGTAGACTTTACATTTATTATGGGCATTCCGGGCTTTCGTAAAACCTGGATCAATCTGCAATGCCCGCTGGAAATGGTTCATTGCCTCCTGTACGCGTCCATTGTTGTAATTCAGCATCCCCTGGGCATATTCTTTCTGGGCAGCCGGCTTAATGGCATCACCGGCGGAGGTTGAGAATGTTGATGCCGTGCGTGCATTTATTCTGGCCAGAAGGGTCTGGGCTCTTACATAATTGGGATCTGCTGTGATGATGTTCCGGCAGAGTGCTTTTGCCTTGTCCGGATCAGAGCGGGATAATCCCAGAGCTTGGGAATACCATCCATCTAGAGTGGTGCGGGGCACTTTGGAGGCAGTCCGTATTGTTTTTTTCCCGGCCATTTCCTGCTGCAGTTTTTTCACCTCTGCGTTATCGGGATCTACTGTGACGGCCAGGTCCAGGAGCCTGCTGGCTTCATTTGGATTCGTTTTCATCAAGGTTCGTATCTGTGGAATAACATCGTCCAGAAATTTTTTCCCATAACCCTTCTGCATTTTTATATTGCAGAGAATAAAATATTTATTGGCTTCCTTGTTCTTGGGAAATAAGTCCAGAATATTTTCAAAATATTTTTTGGATTCTCCGTACTGGCCTTCTTCAAATTTTTTGATCCCCAGAGCGGTTAACGTGGTCACCAGATCATGGTATGGGGATTCCTCCGATACCACCTCTTCCTCTTTCTGTTTAATGGCATCCTTCAGTTTCTGGATGAAATCCAGGGAGGCTTTCATCATGTCTTTCTGTCCGTATTTCTGGGAGATAAGATAAACTTCATCAAATTCCGCTATGGCCAGAGAAAATTTCTCCGTGGCCACATAAAAAAGGGCACTTTCATATTTTGCTTCAATTTCCTTCAATTTGGCTTCAAAAATTCTTTTTTCATAATCCTCTTTTGCCTTGCGGGATTTTGCTATCCATCCATCCCAATCGGCATAAACCGGGTCCACGCCTTTGCCCAGAGTGAATTGCTCAATGGCTTTATCGAATTCTCTGGTGTTAAAAAAATTCTTTGCGGAGTTCATCAGACTCGCGGCTTCCTTTTCCTTTTCGCTCCTTTCCCTCTGGGTTTGGAGGATTGCATTCAGGTCTGAAATTTCATTCCTTGCTTTTGCATTGGAAGGATCATATCGCAGAATTTCCTCATATTTGGCAATGGCCAGAACATACTTTTTTTCCGCTTTGTATTTATCCGCTTCCAGAAAAATATCATACAGTTTTTCGCGATGGAGCTGGGATTTGTAAAGATTATTGGCTTTGTTGTATGCTTCAATCGCCTCCGGGGATTTGGGGGCAATAGCCAGACAGCGGGCGAATAAATTCATGGCCATTTCGTTTTTGCCATCGTCCAGATTTTTCAAGCCTAAGGAAAATTTCTGTTTATATTCTTCCATCTCCTTTGGGGAGACATGTTCAAACGGTTTTGCTTTTAGTTTTTCATCTTCTGTCTTCTCAATCAGTATTTCAATTTCCACCAAATAGGGAGATATCTTTTTTGCATCATACAGAACTTCCAGAGCGTCGTTAAACCGCATCTGTCCCCGGAGTTTTTTTGCTTTTTCAATCAGTAATTCGGTTTCCAGATTTTTACTGAAGCATTCTGCGTAATACATATTTGCTTCTTCGTCATCCGGAACATTTTTCAGATAATCATCAAAAAGTTCCAGGGCATCCACATAGCGTTTCTGGTAATAAAGCTCTATGGCTTCTTTCCGGATCTGTTCGTTATCTCTTGCGGTTAAATGTGTATTGAAAATGGGGAGACACAAAAAAATGAATATAAAAATTAAAAAATACCTTTTATTAAACGTCAGGAAGGGAAAAAGATATTTCTTCTTTGTCAATTTGTATTTCACGTAAAATTGTATATCCATATTCATTCTGTAGCTGGGTTATAACTCCTTCCACCAGTACCTCCGGAGCGGATGCCCCGGCGGTAATTCCCACCTTTATAGTATCGTCACCCAGCCAGCTTTTTTTGATATCTTTTGCATCGTCAATTAAATAAGACGGTTTATGAAAGCTTTCTGCAACTTCTTTTAATCGGTTGGAATTGGAGGAATTTTTGGAGCCAATGACCAGAATGACATCAGAAAGTGGGGCAATTTCCCGGACAGCCGCCTGGCGGTTTGTGGTGGCATAGCAGATATCACTTTTGCCCGGACCGGTCAACGAGGGAAATTTTTCCTTCAGTTTCTCAATAATTCCGGCGGTTTCCGATACAGCCAGGGTTGTCTGGCATAAAAAGGCTGTTTTCCCGGAGTCCGGGATGGTCAGTTTTTCAATATCGCTTACATTCTCTATGATGGTGATATGGTCAGGGGCTTCCCCCACAGTGCCGATGGTTTCCACATGTTTCTTATGCCCAATATAAAAAATATGGTATCCATCCCGGGCGTAGCGGATAACCTCTCTGTGGACTTTTGTCACCAGTGGGCAGGTGGCATCGATAATATGCAGGTTTTTTTTTTGAGCCAGATCCCAATCCCGGGGAGGAACCCCATGGGCACTGAAGATGACCACCGATCCATCCGGTATTTCCTGGAGATTCTCCGTAAAAATGACCCCTTTGTCTTTTAAACCCTGCACGACGTGGGTATTATGCACAATTTCATGGAAGACATAAAGAGGATGATATTTTTCCAGTGCTTCTTCCACCACTGCTATGGCTCGGTGAACGCCAGCACAGAAGCCACGGGGGCTGGCCAGTATGATTTCTTTTTGTGGGTCGTTTGGTCCGGACATGATATTCGGGGTATTCGGGGCCAACGGGACTTGAACCCGCAACTTCCTGCGTGACAGGCAGGTGCTCTAACCAGTTGAACTATGGCCCCCGTGGAAGGCAGATTTTTTATGCTATTCATCTCGTCAATCTTTTCCGGGAATCAATTATTCCACTTCAAGATTGATGATAGGCCATTTTTAAGGCGGGCTTCCCGCAATCGGCAACACCTTCTTCCGGTTGATTATGGACATAAACAGATAAAAACTTGACTCATCATAGCCATTCGGGATGGTGCATGGGTGCAGTCCAAACAGTATAAAAGCTTTACATTCAGGAAATTTCAGAAGGAAATTGGCGGTGATATCTTCCATGTTTTATGGATTGCACCATGGAGTTTAAAGGCCATTCTGTTGTATGTAAAAACATCGGTCAAGCGGTAGGATTATGCCAATGCAACGTCTGCCTATGAAATTTTGACATTCCGGTATTCGGATAAAATATCCTGCACATAATTCTCAATTTGCCTTGACAGTTCAGCTTCTATTCCAGATCTGGGATAAGTTGATATGTTTCGACGCGTTAATAATGTTGTATGAGCGGACAAAAAGGTAAAAGTATCCGGAAAACCGATGATTTTGCGGTGAAAAAAAAAACCATAGATAAAACGGATATCTACCTTTTTAAAACAGTGGTGTTGCGGGCACTTTCTGA
Organism: Leptospira biflexa; assembly: GCA_020721865.1. Taxonomy (GTDB): domain Bacteria; phylum Spirochaetota; class Leptospiria; order Turneriellales; family DYLW01; genus DYLW01. The sequence goes on from DYLW01000010.1 coordinate 11,190, forward strand.
TGAAACCCGGCAGGGAATCATCATTTTGCTGGGGAGGCATGGTTCGCTTTGCGTGAATGACCTTGCGGCTTTTTTCAATGTCTCCCGTCCCACTGTATCCCATCATCTGAACGTGTTGAAAACGGCAAAGATGATAGAGAGTAAAAAATCCGGCAAGGAAATTTTTTACTCCCTGAATTTGCGCCATATAAAAAGGACGGTGGACAATCTGAGCAGGATTGTTGCCTCCATGGAAGCAGTAAAAAGTAAAAAAAATTAGATGTTTATTAGACCAGAAAGGAGGAAGAATGAATTCTTTGGTGTTGATCAAACAGACCCCGGATACAGAAGCCAATATCACCGTATCCGGAGGGAAGATTAATGATGCTGGAATCAAGTGGATTATTTCACCCTATGATGAAATAGCCTTGGAAGAGGCAATCCGCTGGAAAGAAAAAAGTGGCGGGACAGTTACCGCTATCTCTCTGGGACCAGATAAAGTGGTGGAAGCATTGAGGACAGCCTATGCCATGGGAGCAGATAAAGCCATCCATGTTAAGCTGGATAATTATGAAATGCTGGATTCCTTTGGGATTGCTGGGGCCATTGCGGATGCTATCAAAGGGGAATCTTTTGATGTGATTTTCGCAGGACGCCAATCCAATGACTCTGACAACGGACAGGTGCCCTATATTCTGGGAACCCGACTGGGATATCCGGTCATTGGTTTTGCTAAAGAGGTGACTCTGGAGGCAGCCAAGGCTGTGGTAAAATCTGAGGCCGAAGGCGGGGAAGCCACCTATGAAGCTGCTTTTCCGGTTATCATCACCGTGAATGCTTCGTTGAATGAACCCCGGTATCCATCCTTAAAAGGAATCATGGCATCCAAAAAGAAACCCATCGATAAAAAAGATGCCAATGTGGGACAGGCAAAAGTCCAGATTATTGGTTTTGAGCCACCGCCAGACAGACCGCCGGGAAGAATTATTGAAGCGGAAGAACCGGAAATGAAAGCGAAGCTTTTAGTGAAAGCGATGCATGAAGATATTAAGGTAGTGTGAGGAAGGAGAGTATCATGGCAAAAATATTAGCTATTGGCGAGATTATAAATGGTAAAATGAGAAAATCCTCTAAAGAAGTGGTTTCCGTGGCAAAGAAGCTTTCCGGTTCCGCTTCCGCTGTGTTGATTGGAGAAAACGCTACGGGATTTGCCAAAGAACTGGCTGCTTTTGGTGCGGACACCATCTATGCGGGTGACCTCAAAGATTTCAGCGGTCAGGCCTATGCGGAAGCCGTTGCATCTATAGTGAAATCCAAAGGATATGATGTGGTGTTGATTCCCCATGGAAATACGGGAAGGGAAATATCCGCCCGATTGGGTGCCCTGCTGGATACCGGCGTGGTGAGCGATGTGGTGGAGCTGGCTATGGAAGGGGATTCCGTGGTCTGCAAACGGCCGGTGTACAGTGGGAAGGCCTATGTAAAAATGAAAGTTGTCGGCACACCCCAGATTATTACCATTCGTGGAAATACCCAGGGGATATCGGAAAGTGCCGGAGCCGGTAACGTGGAATCCATTTCTGTGAACGCATCCGGAGACAAGGCAAAACAGACCAATTATGTTGCCCAGATCAGCAGCCGTATTCCTGCAGCGGAGGCGGATATTGTGGTTTCCGGTGGACGTGGACTCAAATCCAAAGAAAACTTTGTACTGGTGGAGGAACTGGCGGATATTCTGGGAGCTGGAGTGGGAGCATCCCGTGCACCGGTTGATGCAGAATGGGTGGAACCCAATATGCAGATTGGGCAGACCGGACAGACAGTTTCCCCCAATGTATACATCGCACTGGGAATTTCCGGAGCTATCCAGCACCTTGCGGGAATGGGATCATCTAAATTTATTATTTCTGTAAACAAAGACCCGGATGCACCCATTTTCAAAGTTTCTTCTCTGGGCGTTGTGGATGATCTGTTTAAAGTTGTACCAACTATGAAAGATGAGTTGAAAACCCTTTTGGGTAAATAAAAATCGGAGGAAAATATGAAATTTGACAAAAATGGAGATAGAATTGTTATCAGTACCATTCTGAGAACGCCCATCGGCCAGGCTGGAAAAAGCCTGTCAGAGGTGGAATCCTTTCAAATGGCACACAAAGTGGTGGAAGCTGTTCTGAAAAAATCCGGCATTGATAAAAGCAAGATTGATGGAGTGGTTGCCGGAGAAATCGGTCAGTCATCCAAAGCTCCCAACATTGCCCGGGTGGTATCTGTAATGGCAGGCCTTCCGATGGAAGCCACTGCGGTTACGCTTGCCAACAACTGCGTATCCTCTCTGGAAGCAACCAATGCAGCCGCACGCAGACTGATGCTGGATGAAGGGCAGGTATATCTGGTTTTTGGAACAGAAAGCATGTCCAACATGGCTGTTTATCTGGATAAAGTCAAGCAGAATCCCAAAACCGCAAATGTTTCCAAACTCCGTGCGAACTGGGCGGATGTTCCTGCAATGGTAGAAGCAGGCCAGGTCCGCATTGTGGATGGGGTGGAAGAAGGTTTGACCGATCCCGCCACCGGAGCTCTGATGATTGAAACCGGAGAGATTGTTGCCCAGAATCTGGGATTAACCCAGGCCGATTTGGACAAATATGCTCATGGATCCTATAAAAAAGCCTATGATGCTCTGATGGCCGGAAAATATGATGAATTTCTGTTCCCCATAGAAGGGAAAAAAGGGGTTTTGGACAAAGATGAATATATCATGTCCAAAACTAATTTTGTGGAAAAACCGGATTGGTTTGGGAAAAACAAGCCCATCTATGAAATGATGCCCGGTGGTCTGAAGGCTTTCTATGAAAAAAATAAGCCCTATCTTACCAAAGCGTATTCAGACAGCCTCAAGGGTGCGGTGACTCTTTTTAACGCATGTCCCCAATCGGACGGTGCGGCGGCCATGATTATGACCACAGAATCCAAGGCAAAAGAAATGGGGCTTCCCATTCTGGCTTATATAAAATCCTGGGGAAATTATGGGGTGCATCCGGCCATTATGGGTTTAGGAATCGCATACGCCATGAACAAAGCGGTACAGCAGAGCGGTCTGAAATGGGATGAAATTGATTTCTTTGAAGTCCATGAAGCCTTTGCTTCTACTGCTTATGGAAGCCTTGTGGAAGTCCGGGACAAACTGGGTTATGATCTGGTAGCCCGCTATGAAAAAGGCGATGTGAACCGTAATGGTGGTTCTCTGGCTATGGGACATCCGCTGGGAGCTACCGGTCTTCGTATGATTGTCAACCAGTTGGTGGAATTTAAACAATCCAAAAACGCAAAATACTCCCTGAGTGGGGTTTGTGCGGGAGGCGGAGTGGGTGGAGCTCTTCTGTTGGAAAGAGGACCCAACCTTTAATTCTCTTTTACCACCGGAATGCGATTGACATTCCGGTGGGCTTTTCTGAATTCAGCTATGTACCGGCAGCATCTTTGGGAAATTTTCAAGCCGGTTTTTTTTCTGGTTTTTTTGATGTTTTCCGGAAGCTTGGGTTTTATCACCATTGAAGGCTGGGGGATCATTGATTCTCTCTATATGACGGTCATTACCGTGACCACGGTGGGGTTCAGTGAAGTGCATCCTCTGAGTAATTCCGGGAAGCTTTTCACTATTGGATTGATTCTGGGGGGAGTTTTTTTTTATGGTCTGGCTATCAATGGTTTTATACGTGTATTTCTGGAGTTAAGATTCAGGGATTTTATGGAAGCAGCCCGGCAACGCCAGAGAATAAAAAGTCTTAAGAAGCACATCATAATCTGTGGTGGTGGCCGTATGGCCTTCACTATGGCCCAGGAATTTGAGAGGCTCCATATCCCGTTTGTTATCATAGAAAATAATCCGGAATCGGAAATGTCCCATGCTCCGCAGAACTGGCCCATTCTCACCATGGACGCCCTGGAGGAAGAATCTTTGCTGGAGGCAAACATAAAGAGTGCACGGGGGTTGGCTTCCGTCCTGCCAACCGATGCGGATAATCTGTTTGTGGTGCTTTCTGCCCGGAAATTGAATCCGGATATCCGTATAGAGACCCGCATATCTAAAAAAAACAGTCGGGATAAGATGTTTCAGGCGGGTGCGGATAAAGTGGTTTCCCCTTATGAGGCTGGAGCTGTCCAGATGGTACGCAGTATGATTAATCCGGAAGTGGATGATTTAATGGGAATTGTTCTGGGGAAGGCTAATTATGAATTTGAAATGAAAATTACCCATGTGGATGAAAACTGCCAATATCTGGGTAAATCCATCCGGGATACGGATTTCCGCGAAAATGGTTATATTGTGATAGCTATCCGTTTTGCGGACGGGGAAATGACTTTTGCCCCCAAATCCAGCTTTATTTTAAAATATGGTCACGATGTGTTTCTGATTGGTCCGGGCATAAAAAAAGAAATATAATATCCCGTAATGATCAATAAAATCATTGAAAGGAAATATTTATTTCTTGACAGCTAAAATCTATCCTCGTATGGTATAATATGTTTGATATTCTCTATTTTAACTTCTTCACCATTGGCGGTTTGATCCCAACGATCTTCACATTTCTGACAAGTCTGTATTTATTTCTTTTGATAAAAAAACCATCCCGGTCAACCATTGTTCTGGGATTCGTCTTTTTGACTTTGTTTATTTTTAACAGTGGATATCTGATCACCGCCGCATTTTATGATACCATTGGAGCATTCCACCGTTGGTTCACGGTGGGAATTATCCTTCCGGCGGAAGTTTTTATCGTTTATTTTTTCTATGTTTATCCTCATAAGAAGGCGAAAGTGGTATCCCGTATTCTGTTTATACTGATGATGACCATCGCTTTTTTTGTTGGGGTTTATTTTATCTATGCTACCTGGAATGCGGATAAATACTATCATTTTGACGGACATTACTGGGATTTTGATGCGGATAAAATCAGCACCATTGTGGGAATATTTATTATGGCTTATGTGGTCGTTATCATAGCTTCCGGCATCTGGAGGGTTGTTGTCTGTACAAAAACTGGAAAGAGACTGCCGGTTCTGTTGATTTTGCTGGGATTTTCATTTTCCACCATCGTTCCGAGTATTTTTAACACCCTTTCCCGGGAGGGGATGATGAGCCGGGAATGGTACCAGATGAGCTGGGATATTCTGGTGGTGGTTTCTCTTTTTATCGTAGTGATCACATACATCAATAGTACGGATGATAAATCCACATTCATGGTAAAAATTATTGGGGTGAGCGTGGTTACTTTTCTTTTGATGATGCAGGTTTTTAATTATGTGGTTTCCCAAGATACGGATAACACCTATGACCAGGTTCACAGGGAAATGCTCACCCAGGTCATTCGTCTGGACCTGTATCCGGAGGATTTACGGTATCTGCATGCTCTGGACGTGGAAAAAAATGAATACCAGAAAAAAGAGATTGGTAAGGCGGATCCGGATCTTTCCCAGGAAACAGTCACACGGGAAATGGTGAATTCCTATTATTATGAAAAAATCCGCCAGGCAGAAAAAAATGATCTGAATGATTCCATTATGGAAATTCTGAAAAATTCGCCAGAGTCTTTTAATGGTTATAAGAAATCTATTGAGATATTCATGGGATCCGAAGAATTCCAAAAGGGTGGCAAGCAGGCATTGCTGGAATATCTGGAGGGCCTGTACCGGCCGGTTCTGTACCGTTATAATAAAATTGAGAAAATTCCAGAAGAAAATTTTAAGGATGCGGCGTTAAAATATGTGGATGGATTTCCGGAATCCATGAAAGGATTTGCCATTGTTGCGAGGACGTATCTCCGCTCCCCGGATGCACCAACGGAGCCGGCAGAGTTGAAGCGGAATCTGCTCACATACATGAGTCCTCTGAAAGCTGTGGGTAGTCGCCACTATAGAAAATCTCTGGAGAAGAATGAAAAGCAGCGGCATTATATTGGGTATATGTTTGTGGATAACGGCACTATTTATGAGGCCGGTTTTGATTATAAGGCATATCGGATTTATTTTCACGCATCTTCGCTGAAAATTATTATTATTCTGTTGTCCACCATCGTCGTGGTTCTGGTGGGATTTCAGTTTTTCTTCCGTGGGGTTTTGATCCAGCCATTAAACCGGTTGCTTTCCGGAGTGGAGCAGGTGAACCAGAATGATTACAGCGTCCATATTCCGGTGACCGTCCAGGATGAGTTTGGGATATTATCCAAGAATTTTAATTACATGGTGAAGTCTGTCAACGAAGCCCGCACCAAGCTCCAGGAGTATGCGGAGACTCTGGAGGAGAAAGTCAAGGAGCGGACAAACGAGCTGCAGAATACCCTGGAAACCGTACAAAAACTGAAGGTACAGCAGGATGGGGATTATTTCCTTACCAGTCTACTTCTGGAACCATTGAGTTCCAATTATGTGCGGAGTAAGTATGTTCACGTCAATTATCTCATCCGCCAGAAGAAGCAGTTTTCTTTCCGGCAGTGGGAAAAAGAAATTGGAGGGGACCTCTGTACTGCCCATACCATATACCTGAGGGGGAAATCTTTTACCGTTTTTATGAATGCGGACGCCATGGGAAAATCCATGCAGGGTGCCGGTGGGATTCTGGTTCTGGGTTCCGTTTTCCAGACCATTATAGAAAGGACGCATACCGTTCCGTCAGAGAAGGAAAATTATCCGGAACATTGGCTGAAAAATTCTTTTGTGGAGCTCCACAAAGTATTTGAGACTTTTGAAGGATCCATGCTTATATCCCTGGTTCTGGGGCTGGTGGATGATGAGACCGGTCTTCTGTATTTTATCAATGCGGAACATCCCTTTACTATTTTATACAGAAACGGGAAGGCAAAATTTATAGAGGAGGAATTGGAATTCCGCAAGCTGGGGACCACCGGAATGAAGGGTACACTTTTCATACAGACATTCCAGTTGCAACCCAAAGATGTTATCCTGGTGGGCTCGGACGGTAAGGATGACATTGTGATGACGGATGCGAATGGGAAGGAAACCATCAATGAGGATGAAACCCATATTCTTCGTTGCATTGAATCGGCCAAAGGTGACCTGGAAGGCATTCTTGAGAATGTGCTGAAAAAAGGGAGGTTGATGGATGATTATTCCATGATCCGGGTTGCATACAAGGAATCTGCCGCAGATTTCAAAGAAGAGGAGATCAATAAAAAAGTAATGGAATATATTTATGCAGCCCGGACCCTGATCAAGCAGAACCAGATTGATAAAGCGATACACAAGCTGGGACGGGCGTATCATCTGGAGCGCAAGGAATCCGAGGTGCTGAAGGAGTTAATCCGGGCATACATAAAGAAGAATAATTTTAAAAAAGCTGCCCGTTATGCGGAAGACTTCAACTTTTTGCGTCCAGCGGAATCAGAATATATGTACATTGCGTCGTATTGCCATAAAATGGCCGGGGATATAGAAAAGGCAGTCAAGATTGGCGAAAGATTGAGAATACGGGAGCCCAGAATGCTGAAAAACTTGATTAATTTGGCCGATGTGTATATTTTGAAAAAGAATTATGCACGGGCAAAATTGATGTTGGATACCATAAGGGAAATTGACCAGGAAAATTCAAAAATGATAAAGCTTTATAAGATTATGGAACACGCAGAAAAAAATGATGTTGGTGAAAAAAGAGGGTGATATGAATAAAAAATATTTTTTGGGAATAATTACATCAATTTTATTATTAACCGCATGTGTGGAAAAAGAACACCCGGTGGATTTATCAGAAATTTCATCGGAATATGCTGTGTTTGTTGGGGGAAAAATTCCATCACAGAATATGGCATATTTCCGGAATCTCCGGTATTTACAATTGGCCACAGTGGTGCGATATTACGTCCCCATGCAGTACGATGGGAAAAGTAATTTTTACCTTTTGATAAAAGCCGCCAGTCCGGAAGAAGCGGAAAAATCCCTCCGGGAAATATCCACTCGGATGTTTGGATTTACCATTGATCAAAAATTATTTTTCAAGGAAATAACCGGGGTTTTGCCTGCCGCTGACAGAGAATTTGTTTCGGTTATTCTGGAAAAAAAGAATCACCGGTTTCACCAGCTCTCCTGGAAAGCCAGAAAGGATTCTATTCTTTCCGAAGGTGCTGCTGCAGAAGAAAAATCCGGACTGGTTTCCGGATCAGAAGGGTATTTGCTTCCGGGAAATTCCTATGATGTTATCCGTATCTATGGTTTTTCCGCGATATCGGAGGCATTCCGTTTTTTTGCCGATGGTTTTTATGATAAAAATGTTTACTCTGAAAAGAATAAAATTATTTTTCTGAAAAGAATAAGCCCGGAAGATACGGAAAATCCGCCGGTTTTTTAACCCGGAGGGATGAATTTATCAAAATTTTTCTTAAGAAAATCTGAACGAGCGGATAGGGTGGGCAGGCGGCGGATCTGCTCCAGGAGATATTTACTCATTTTGGAGTCTATTTTCTGTATGAACTCTTTGGTTTTATAGATGAAGGAAGGCCGGATGGAAAAATTCCGGTATCCCATCCCAATAGCCATGGAAAGATATTCTGGTCTTGAGGGCAGCTCTCCGCAGATGGAAACGGGAATTTTTTTCCCATTGTCGGTTTTCCGGGCATTTGCCAGAATTCTCTCCAATGAATTCCAGAGGCCTTCATGGAGGGGGTGATAAATATAGGAAAGCTGGTTCATGGTTCTGTCTGCGGCTGTGTTATACTGGAGCAGATCGTTAGTTCCCACTGAATAAAAATCCACCAATGGGTTTATATAAGGCATCAGGTCAATGGCTGCGGGGGTTTCCACAAGGACGCCAATCCGGGGAAAAGGGACATTCAATTCTTTTGTAATATCTGTCAGAATGGCCCGGACTCTTTCCACTTCTTCTACAATAGAAACCATGGGAAGAAGGATGACAGCATTGTTACCTTTGTTTGCTTTCAATATGGCCCGGATTTGGGTTTTCAACAGATCGGAATCCTTGAAGAGATAACGAATGGATCTCAGTCCCAGAAAATTTTCATCCGACTGCCGGTCTGTTTTGAAAAAATTTTTATCCCCGCCAATATCAAAGAGCCGTATCACCACATCGTCCTCCGGGAAGGAGGAAAAAACCCGAGTGTAGTACTCCACCTGCTCGTATTCGTTCAGATGCGGATTTGCCAGGAGCAGGAACTCTGTCCGGAAAAGTCCCACGCCTGCAATGGTGTTCAGATCGCTGCCGGTTAATTCCTCCATAAGATCCAGATTCATGGAAATTTTGATTTCTTCCCCGGAGGATGTGTGGACAATTTTTTTCTGATCTTTTCTCTTCTCAATTTCTGCCAGAATATGTATGCGACGACTTTCCACTTCTTCCAGAATTTTTTCTTCCGGGTTGAGATAGATAATACCTTCTTCTGAATCCAGTGCGGCAGGGATTGTTTCTCCTTTGGAAATTCTGGGGCGATACGGAACATTGAAGATGGAAGGAATCTGGAGGGCTTTCATGAGGATAATTTCATGAGAGTTTTCGGCTGCCCTGTTTAAAATGATTCCCTTGATTCCTTTTCTGTGAAGATAGATCACCTGCTGTGGACGCAGGGTGACTGCCCAGACAATATCTGTCCCCGGGGGAAGATCCTGGCGGACGCTGGCTCCCAGTTGTGAGGACAGACGTATTTTAATATCTTCAATGTCCCGGCGTTTATCCCGGAATACTCCTTCCTCCATACCGGAAAAAACAGAAATGTATTCATCGGCCACCAGATTCACGGCTTCTTCCGCCCGCATACCCAGCGAGATTTTCTCCTGAATGGCGTTTATGAACATGGGGTCTTTTAAGGTGAGCAGGTGGCTTTCCATGATCATCCGTGCATCATCCGATGCCAAATTATTATAACTGGAAAGGGTGGCCATCAGCCGGTTCAGCACCATTTTTGTGGATGCCAGAGCCCGGTTAAACCTCTGGATTTCATGTGCGGTGTTGATGGCATTGTCTCCAGAATGTGCCGGATGGGATCTATAGTGGATTTGTTCCTGAAAAAAAGCCAGTTTTCCGGAGGATAATCCCGGATAGGCGGTTTTTCCTTTTTTCTGGATCATGTTTTTAATCATATTTGATGATTCCGTTTTCCCATCCGCCAGAATAATATTGCGAGCACGGGCGGACAACAAAAATATGCCACCATTTTTCTCAAAACTGGAAATAGATGAACGGAGCCACTCCGCTGGTCTGTATGGAGTATAAAAACACCAGAACTCCCACTGTAATTGCCAGGCGACGATGGAAAGGCCAATGGGCAAAGATTTCCCGCAGGTATGTTTTCCATCGGGGAGGGGTGAGCTGGTATCCGTAGAAAAAAATCAGCATTCCCAGCATGCCGGCACTGATATTGGAAGCATGGAACCCCGTGCCAAAAAAATTATCCAAATTTATATTTACCAGAACCCCGGTAAACTGCTCCCAAGAAGAAGAGCGGAAAATGATCCAACTGAAAAGGATCAAATGCAGGGTGACAAAAATCATGAGGATCTTTTTCCATGGCCGGATTTCAAAGGAACGGAGCCGGGAAATCCCCAAAACACGTTCTATTATCAGAAAAAAGCCCAGATACATCCCCCAGAGTATAAACTGTAGCCCGGCTCCATGCCATAGGCCGGCCAGAAACATGGTGATGGCCAGGTTTAGATACACTCGCTTCCGGTTTCCTCCCAGGGAGATATACAGATAATCCCGGATCCAGCTTCCCAGGGAGATATGCCATCGTCTCCAGAAATCAGAAATGCTGAGGGCGGTATAGGGTCGATTGAAATTCAGCGTCAGATGAAATCCCAGAATCATGGCACTGCCAATGGCAATATCGGAATAACCGGAAAAGTCTCCGTATATCTGGAGTCCATAACCATAAAAAGCTGCCAGGGTTTCCCAGCCGGTGTACATTCCGGGGGAATCAAAAACCCGGTCCACCAGATTGGCCGCCATCCAGTCTGCGGAGGACTTTTTTACCAGCCCCAGCAGAATGAAGAAAACCCCATAATTAAAATGCCGGTGGTATGCAATGAAATGATATATTTTATCCTTGAGGGCTGGAATAAAGTGGCCTGCCCGCACGATGGGACCAGCCACCAATTGGGGGAAAAACGCAACATAAAGCGAAAACCTCCAGAAACTTTTTTCCACCTGCATTTTTCCCCGGTATACATCAATTGTATAAGAGAGAGTCTGGAATGTGTAAAAGGATATTCCCACCGGCAGAAGGATGTCCAGCACGGGAAGGGATTTTCCTGTCCCCATAAAGGCGAGGGCCTCATTGAGCATCCGAGTGAAAAAACCCAGGTATTTAAAAAATGCCAACAGACCCAAATTAGAGATCAATGAAAAAATTAAATATATTTCACCGGATTTATTATTCTCCCTGTCTTTGGAAATTCTCAGGCTGGCAAAATAGTCAATGATGCTGGATAGGATAATCAAAGAAAGTGGCCACAGCATCCAGGATGCGTAAAAATACCAGGATGCCCCCAGAAGAAAGAACAAGCGAGCATGGGGCCAGCGGAGGAGAAACAGAGAAACATAAATCACAAAAAAGAAAAAGATAAAATATCGGATAGAGTTAAATTGAATGGCTGTTTTCATATTGGTGCTGGATTTTGTATCTTTTTCATTCTTTTTCCCTGGGGAAACTTTTTGCGGGAATAGCTCCTTTTGCAAATGGTCATAGATCAAATCCGCCAGATAGAAGGAACCATCCGGGGTAAGGTGGATTTGGTCAGATAAAATTTGTTTATTTTCCAACATTCTCTGGGCATGGCCGGCACCTCCCAGAAGGGAATATGTGTCCAGGTAAGCAAACCCATGCTTCATGGCCATCTCTTTCTGTATCCGGATTACCTTTTCATGGGAGGAATGGGGGATCATGCTCCCGCCGGATTTTTCCAGCCGTTCATAAGGGCCAATCACCAGAAAGGCTGCGTTTTTTCTATAACGGTTCACCCGGCCATACCATTGATCCAGTTGTTCCCGGTATTTTTCCTCTGTAAACCCTTGATAATTTCTGTGCATACTGGCCGATTCATTTACACCAAAATGAAATAGAATCAAATCCACCCCGGATGCAGCCAGTCCGCATTCCAGATTTTTCTCCGGGATCATCAGGTTCCATGCCTGGTGCAGACCCATCTGTACTACGGTGGAATAAACCACTCCCCGGCGGTTGTAGAGAGAAACCATATCCCAGTAGGGAATATTGCCGGCTGCCCCCATCGGTCCGATTTTAATTTTATTTAAAGGTGTATTATCTGCCTTATTATTCTTCAGATGGGCAACATGCAAGAGGCATTTTCCGGAAGGTATGAGGAGAGGAATGGTTTTTGTCTCGCTTCCGTTTGTGGAAACCGTAAATCCGCTTTCCATGGGTGTGTCTTTATAATTTCGGAAAAGAATGCGGAGGGTATGCCAATCGGCTTGGGGATACTGGGCTTCTAATTGGGCGTTGGGGGAGGACGGCCAGTACGAATATCCCAGAAATCCCAGATTTTTATCTTCCGGCATTGTAAAGGATTCAAAGGGAATGAAATATTTCAAAAATCCTCCGGAGCGGGATTCATGATCCCGCAGCTTTTCCGCAGCGGAGGGCATAATGGGGATGATTCCCCTTCCTCCGTCCCCGTAATCCTTTTGGAACCGGGTTTTCAACCGGTAGCTGGCCCAGTCACCCCAGATAATGGAATCTCCCCAGTGGAGAATATGAACATGGTCAATTTTTCCCTTCTCTAAAAGATTCATTTTTTTTGTGAAATTCGCCATGTGTTCTTTATTTAGAAGTATTTCTGGTGGAACGGAATTGTCTTTCTTATCTTTTGATGTATTATCTTTCTTTGGTTTTTCATCAAGGGACAGAAGATTATAAAGAGACAAATCCCTGTATGTGGGAAATATTTCTTTGCCTTCAAAAAAGGAAGTGGAAACAGTTTTATAAAAACCGGAATTTTCCTGTACCCAGGCCAGAAAATAAAATGAGGGATAAAGAAGTAAAAAGAAAGCTAAAGATGAGAAAACGGGGAAAGAAGGTAATTGTTCTTTTTTCCGGTCGGCATAAAATATTTTCATGAGAAATGCCAGAAATTTTATTGAAAAAACTCCGTCAACGTATAACCCAGAATCCCTCGAAAATAATGAAAAAAATTCTTGCAATTTTATATCCCAAACCCAAACCTGCTAATATGGAAAAAACAGCAAAGCAAATAGAGTTATCTATTAAGCAAAAAAATGACAAAATGGCAAAATTAAAATTACAGATTGATGATCTGAAAGCGGAATCGCAAAAGCTGAAGGAAGAGCTGAAAAATGCCAAAGCAGCGGAAAAAACAGCTAAACCGGTAAAAAAAGCCAAATAATTATGCTAACGGAATCCAAGAAAAAAGTAGTGGAGTTTTATAACAAAGGTTTGGATTTATATAAAAACCGCCAGTTTTCTTCCGCACTGGAGTTATTTAATTCCGCACTTCAGGTTGATGATAAGGATGGTCCGTCCCGTTTGTATTTGGAACGGTGTAAACATTTCATGGAAAATCCTCCACCAGAAAACTGGGACGGCGTTTTTACCATGACCACCAAGTAATATGGCACAGGTTAAGGAGAAAAAAAGGAAGCTGGATTATGTGGAGTTTCAGGAAGGAAGCTTTTTTAAGGGTGTCCTGAAGCATAAAGATCCGCTTCTGATTTCCGGGAATTTTGATGGAGAAATCTACAGTGCATCCTTTTTGGATGTGGCCGCATCTTCGGTTATGAATGCCCATATCCATGCGAAGGAAGTGGATTTCTCTGGAAAAATTAATGGAAATATTACAGCGGATGAAAAGGTTATTCTGCGCAGCGGATCCAAAGTTATTGGCAATATAAAAACCATCAAGCTGGAAATTGAAGAGGGAGTGATTTTTGATGGCCAGAGTGAAATGCTGCCTGAGGATACCAGCCAGCAAAACCAGTAATTGTTTATGAACTTGGATAAGAATTGAAGGGAGAAATGTATGAAAAAGCAAATATTGATGTTTTCTGTGGCAATCATTTTTTCTTGGGGGGTTTATGCCCAGGATGAAAATCCAAAGAATGGAATGGAAAGCGAGAACCAGGGAACATATCTGGATGTTTACCACGCAAAAGATAAAGCATTCCGGCTGAAGGAAGAAAACAAAAAAGAAATCTACCGTTTAAAAATAATGGTGGCAAATTTTGGGGAAGCCGGGGATAAGCAAAGCCTCAAAACGGCACTGGATAATTACAAAGCTGCCATAAAAACGCTTTATACCAGAAATTATATGAAATCCTCCAGCCAATTGGAAAAAAATCAGGAGGAGATAAACGTTCTCTATGCCAAATTTGCGGAAAAATACCGCAAAGTGGCCCAGGAGATTCTGGATAAATGTACGGACCAGCTTGTGGATTTGGAACTCGCCGATGTTTCCGGCAGTGCTCCCCAGGACTCAGCACATGCAAAAACCATATCAAAAATCCGGATCCGTCTCATGGTGGCTTATGGACAGCTTTCCATGGCGGAAGGTCTGGAAAAAAGCGAAAAGTACCCAGATTCCATCAGCCACTTTCGGGTGGCCATTTATCATGGTGTGGACATTCTCCGATCCTTGGCAAAAAATCAGGACGAGGAGAAAAAAGTTATGAAAGATTATGAAGTCCACCTTGCGGATCTGGAAAACAAAGTGGGACCAGGAAAATCTGCTGAATAGTGCCGTTGTCTAAAGGCAATCAAGTGAAACTGCGAATAGCCGGTTGGATCAGATCCGGATTCGCAGTTTTTCTTTTATTCTTCTCCTCTCATGCTTATCCGGGTTTTATCGTGGTATTGGACCCCGGCCACGGGGGAAAATATCTGTTTCCGGAAAATATGTATGGGGATAAATGTGATCCTCTCGTTCAGGAATGTATCCTGGGATACCGGGGCGGGGCAGAAAAGGATGGATATTGGGAAAGTGAGGAAGTCTACCGGATTGCCGTACTGGTAAAAGAAAAACTGGATCTTCTGGACTCTGCTTCCGGAAGGAAAAAATTCCACCAGATTCTGAAAAAATATTCCCCCCATCCAGAAATGCCGTCTGAGCCCATGGAAATATTCCTTTCCAGAAAAGAAAATTATTATGAACACTATCCTGCCAACCATCTGGATGTCAATGCAGATTACCGTCTGTTCGATTTTGAAGATAAGGCTACCGGGGAGCACCGTTTGGGGACAATCTCCCGCATCAATGCCCTCAAACCTCATCTGGTAGTATCCCTCCATCTGACGCCTGGGGCTCCTTCCCGCTATGGCGGAATGGCGGCAGTCATTACACCCGGCTATGATACATTCTCCCAGGCAATATCCTATGTTCATGGGGACGCGGGGAAACGGAAAAAAATCCGGAATACATTTTTGTCTTCCCCCTGGCGATATTGGATGCGGTCCGCAGGCAAGGATGGCTTCCAATCTTTTCTGAATGATTCCTGGATATACCTTGTGGGAAGATCCATGCAATCCTCCGGCCTGGAACCGGATATGCGTCCGTCCAAATACCGTGGTTACCGGCAGAATTGGGTGACCTGGGCATACTCTGACGATGAATCCTGGATTGATGCCGCACTCTCCCCGGAAAAAGGATCGGCTTACTATCCTCATCTCCGGCATTTTAACCCCATCGGACGTTTCTGGGAAAGGGAAAAATCCATGCCGGAAAGATGGCGGCGGGAAGGTGGGCAGGAAGGCTATGGGGGGGATAATTATTATTCCGCAAAAGAAATTATGCGATATATTCGCAAGGGATTTCTGGCCAATTCCGTGGACACATATCCGGAATTGCCGGTGATTGCCAAACCCTATATTTCCACATGGATTGTTCCCACGTACATCAATGCCGTTTCTGCTTATATGGAGATTGCCCATCTGGACGCCACCCGGGATGTCCAGAGGGTACTGCGGCATAAGGAAATATATGCGGAATCCATCGCCGTGGGGATCTACTCCCTGTTCTATTCTCTCCCCCAGCCTGCCACCAATCGGCGGAAAGATTTGCCAACGGGAACCCCTTTGGACTTCCAGAAGTACATGGACCATGAGGGTGGCAATTATTTCGACGCAGTTGTGCCGTGATTCCGCAAATTCCATTCAGTTTGTATAATTAATTAGCAGATAATATATAAATAAAGCGGCTCTGGCAGTGAATTAATGGCACGGTATTTGTACACTAACAGAAAATGTCATTACGCTTATGGAGATGATTATGAAGAAAATTTTATTAATTATGCTGATTGTACACTTTAGCGTGGGCTTTCTTACGGCACAAACACAGAATCCGCCGGTCATGTTTCCCCCGCAGCGGCTCTCCTGATTGGGGCACTGGCTGGTTCCATTTGCTTTGGTGCTGTCATTCTAAAATCCAAATTTGGTTATGATGATACCTTGGATGTTTTTGGAGTCCACGGCATGGGCGGTTTGGTGGGTGCTCTGGCCACGGATTACTGGGACAGTGGGATCCTCCAATCTGGGGCTTTTCATCAATGGTTCATCCACCCAGTTCATTTTGCAGCTAACGGGGGTGATAGTGGGCATTGGTTATGCCGTGGCCGGGACGTTTATCATCGCTTTCATTGTGGATAAAGTTATGGGTCTGAGGGTTTCCCCAAAAGAGGAGACCGTGGGGCTGGATCAAACCCAGCATGGAGAAAACGGAATCCTGTTCCGGTAAAAGGTTAATCACAAGGAGACTATATGAAATTAATAATTGCCCTGATCCAGCCACACCGTCTGGAAGCAGTGAAAATTGAATTAAACAAGCAGGAGATTTACCGTCTGACTGTCATCAATGCCAGCGGTTATGGAAGGCAAAAAGGGATGATTCAGTACTTCCGTGGCCATGAGGTGGAGTCAAATTTGATTGACAAAATTGAGCTCCAGATTGCTGTGAATGACGCTTTTGTGAAGCCGGCCATTGACGCCATTATCAAAGGTGCTCGCTCAGAAGAAGCCGGACAGATTGGAGATGGCAAAATCTTTGTTCTTCCGCTGGAAAATGTAATCCGGATCAGCGATGAAAAGAACGGGGGAGAAGCTATCTAACGAAAAAATGACTATTTTATGGGTTCCATTAACACGTCGGCACCCAGATTAACGAAGTGCTTTTGCCCAAGGAGATTGAGTTCCACCGTAATCCTCTTTTTCCTTGGGTGTATTTTTTTGATAAGGACTTCTTTCCCCTTGAGCGGGCCGGACAAAACCCGGAAAATATTTCCTTCTCTTGCAATGGCGGTGAGCCCGATTTCTTCGCCTCCGGCAGTTAATTCCAGAATCAGATCCATTTCATCTGGATGGACGTGGGTAATTGTCTCTGTTTCCTTTCTGCCCAAGATTTTGTAAATAATGGGGTAAAGACCGATGTTTATATTCCGGAGGATTTCCTGCGTGCGGTAGGTTTCCAGAGGGGTATCTGTTTGCATAAAAAAATAGCCGGAGAACAAGGCCTTTGTGACAAGCCGGGTTTTTCCGCTTTTGCGTATATGGAGTATACGCCGGGGGAGCAGGGTACCGTACTCCGGAAATAAACGGACGAACCATCTTCGGGCGGTCATCTCATGGCCGGTGCCGCATTGCAGGGCATACCAGTATAAATTATTACGTTCGCTCATTTTTCACTGGGATAAAAAAATTCTTTGACAATGGGGATTTAATTTGGTATTGAGGTATCGTGAAAAGAAAAATGTTTGGGAAGATGGCCACCGTGGCGTTTTTTCTATTGGTTTGGGATCAATGTGTGTTCGCGGAAAAGAAAATCAAAGATCCGGAGTATGACCAGATGCGTTCGGAATCCGTGGATTATATCAATTCCTTCCGGTGGGAACTGGAGGACGATGGAATATCCACCGCCAATATCTTTTCCAAACCCAAAAAAAACACCGCGAGTCTGGAACAGATGACATTGATTCCGGCCTCGGACAAATTTAAATCGTCTGCCAGTGTTGGTTTTGGCGGTTTGTTGTCCTATAGCTGGTATTTTAGAAATATTTACCAGGTGGCTCTCCGGATGGGGCGTACTGAATTTTCGGTTAAAGATCCCTTGGATTACCTGTCCAATATTCTATTCTTAGCTACTTTCCGGGCACCCTTTTACCGGTACCGGGCTTTTTCTGCAGGGGTTGGATTGTCTTCCGGAATGAATTTCTCTGGGTATGGAGTCAGACAAAGAGTTGTTGTGGACCAGTGGGGGAGTGAACGGGATCAATATTATGATTACCATGAAGAAAACTGGATTCTGATCGCAGAATTAGAGCTGGTTTATGATGTCTCTGACCGCTGGTTCCTTGGCTTGCATGGTGGATATGGATACCAACCGCAGGAAACCGGTCCGCAAGACAAAAGAGAGAATGTTAAAATGTTCATCAATGGATTATCCTTTGGTTATCATTTCCATTAATCCTCCGGCATAACGCTTTACGGTGGGAGTTGCTGAATCAGTCTTTCCCATGTATCCGGAAACAGAGAGAATACGTCGTTTCAAAAACCTGGCGTCCCAGAGAGTAATGATTCTGGATGGAGCCACGGGAACATCCATCCAGAAAGAAAATCTGTCCGCTGCCGATTTTGGCGGTGAACAATATGAAGGATGCAATGAACATCTGAATAAAACCCGTCCGGATATTGTTCAGAAAATCCACCGGGGTTACCTGGAAGCCGGGGCGGATATCATAGAAACCAACACTTTCGGTTCCACATCCATCGTTTTAGCGGAATATGATCTGGCAGAGGAAGCCTATGAGCTTTCCCGTCTGGGGGCGGCTCTGGCACGGGAAATGGCGGATGAATATTCCACCCCGGAAAAACCCCGCTTTGTGGCCGGCTCCATGGGGCCCACCACTAAAGCCCTGTCTCTTACCGGGGGAGCCACCTTTGATGAAATGAAGGCCGCCTATTATACGCAGGCAAAAGGCCTTGTTGACGGCGGTGTGGATTTATTGTATATTGAAACAGTACAGGATACTCTCAATTTAAAAGCGGCTGCCATCGCCGTGATGCAACTGCGGGAGGAATATAAAATCCAGTTTCCCGTGATGCTTTCCGCCACCATTGAACCCACGGGCACCATGCTGGGTGGCCAGAGCATTGAATCCTTCTGGGCGTCCGTGGAGCATCTGCATCCCATTTCCGTGGGTATCAATTGTGCCACCGGTCCCTCCCAGATGCGGGATCACATCCGCACCTTGTCCCAGATCTCCCATACCTGCGTTTCCTGTATGCCCAATGCCGGTCTGCCGGATGAGGACGGAAACTATAATGAGACTCCGGAGAAACTCTCTTCTGTTTTGCATGAATTTGGGCAGGACGGCTGGCTGAATATTGTGGGGGGCTGCTGCGGAACCACGCCGGAGCACATCCGGAAAATAGCGGAATCCTTTTCCTCCATCCCACCCCGGAAGATTGACGTGAAGCCGGTTTCGTTTCTTTCCGGAATTGACTATCTGGAGCTGGATTCCCAGAACCGGCCTTACCTCATTGCGGAACGTACCAATGTGATTGGTTCCCGCAATTTTAAGAATATGATCATTGAAGGCCGGCTGGAAGAAGGAGCGGAGATTGCCCGCAAACAGGTAAAAGCCGGTGCCCATATCATCGACGTGTGTCTGTCTAATCCGGATCGGGATGAGATGGCGGACATGATGGCGTTTCTGCCGGTGCTGCTGAAAAAAGTCAAAGCCCCGCTGATGATAGATTCCACGGATAAAAATGTTATGGAAGCATCCCTCAAACTGGTGCAGGGGAAGGCCATTATCAACAGCATCAACCTGGAGGATGGTAGAAGAAGATTTGATGAGGTTGTTCCCCTTGCCCTTCAATACGGTGCCGCTCTGGTGGTGGGAACCATTGACGAGGATCCGGAAAGCGGGATGGCCCTGACCCCGGAACGCAAGCTGGCCATTGCGGAAAGGTCTTACCATATATTGACGGAGGAATTTCATTTTCCGGAAACGGATATTTACTTTGATCCGCTGGTGTTCCCCATCGGCACGGGAGATGAGAAATACATTGGATCTTCTGCCGCCACCATAGAAGGGTTGCGACGAATAAAAGAAAGGTTTCCCAACGTAAAAAGCACCATGGGGGTCTCCAACGTTTCCTTTGGTTTGCCGGCAGCGGGCAGGGAAGTGCTGAATTCTGTTTTCCTTTACCATGCGGTTAAGAATGGTCTGGACAGTGCCATTGTGAACACGGAAAAGCTCAAACGCTATGCGTCCATTCCGGAGGAAGAAAAAACCCTGGCCGAAAAATTAATTTTCCACACAAAAGAGGAATACCGGGACGCTCTCACTGCATTCGCGAATTTTTATAAAGATAAAAAAGATGATGTTGCTTCTCTGGATGAACGCCGGGACTGGCCTCCGGAAAAAGTGGTTTTTCAGGATATACTGGACGGTAGCAAGGAAGGTCTGATCCCCGCCCTGGACAAACTCCTTGCCTCCGGGTTGAAACCTCTGGATATTGTGAATGGTCCCATGATGCAGGGAATGGCCCAGGTGGGCACGCTGTTTAATGAAAATAAACTCATCGTCGCGGAAGTTCTGGAAAGTGCGGAAACCATGAAGGCCGCCGTGGGTTATCTGGAAGGGTTCATGGAAAAAGCGGACACCAGTAAAAAATCCAGGGTGATTCTGGCCACCGTGAAAGGGGATGTCCATGATATTGGGAAAAACTTGGTGGAAATTATTCTGACTAATAACGGCTATGATGTCATTGATCTGGGGATCAAAGTTCCTCCGGAGAAAATCATTGAGGCATACCACCAGTATAACCCGGATTACATTGGGCTTTCTGGTCTTCTGGTGAAATCTGCCCAGCAGATGGTATCCACGGCGGCGGATATGAAAAAAGCCGGCATTCAGGTTCCTCTTTTTGTGGGCGGAGCCGCCCTTTCTGAAAATTTTGCCCGTAATAAAATCCAGCCGGAATATGCCGGCTCCATTGTGTATTCCAAAGATGCCATGACCGGCCTTTCCCAGATGAACCACTTTTCGGATCCCCAGCTTCGTGCGGATATGGAAAAAATCTGGAGTATCCATGCTCCGCTGCCGGATGCTCCTCCATCGGCCACGACAAAACGGGAAACCTTGGAAAGAACCAAATGGGTAATAGATTATAACTATGGCCCCAAAGCTCCGGTGGATTTAAAGACCCATGTTTTCCCTGCCGATGTGGCCACTTCCCGGGAACTGGAGGAAGCCTTTGGTTATATCAATGACGGAATGCTGTATAAAAACCATCTGGGTTACAAAGGAAATCTGAAAAATGCACTGGAAACCGGTGATCCCAAAGTGATGGAATTAAAAAACGTAGTGGATAAAGCTATGGAGATCCTCACCTCCGGGCCTCCTTTTGGCGGGCGGGGAGTTTTCCGGTTTTTCCGTGCGGCCAGTGAGGGGAATAGAGTCTATCTCTATAACGATAAAAAAACAGAAAAAATAGCTACCTTGGAATTTCCCCGGCAGACTTGGGGTTGGGAAATTTCCCTGGCCGATTATATTGCCCCCAAAGATTCCGGCCTGGAAGATTTTCTGGGTATGTTTGTGGTCTCTGCCGGGTTTGGCATCCGGGCAAAAGTGAAAGAACTGAAAGAAAGAGGGGAATACCTGCTGGCCCATACGCTACAGTCTGTGGCCCTGGAATCGGCAGAAGGAATGGCGGAGTGGGTACACCAGAAAATGCGGGCAATGTGGGGCTGGCCGGATGCACCGGGGACAGAGAAAAAAGACCTTTTCCGGAATTCATACGCTGGGCTTCGCTATTCCTTTGGCTATCCCGCCTGTCCCAATCTGGAAGACCAGAAGGTGATCTGGAATAACCTGAAGCCGGAGGAAACCATTGGAGTGGAGCTGACGGAAGGTTTTATGATGGAACCGGAAGCGTCCGTTTCTGCCATCGTATTCCAGCATCCGGATGCAAGGTATTTTTCCGTCCATCCGGAAGAGGAAGCCTAATCCGGTTTTATCCCCAGTACCTCATAGATGGTTTCGATGAGGTTTTTCATAACGATGGGCTTTCTCACATACCGCTCAATGCCGATGGCTTTTGCATTGTTCAGGTGAATTTCTTCGTTGTACGCAGACGTGACGATAATGGGTATATGGGGATCTTCCTTTTTGATCCGGCGGGACATTTCTATGCCGTCCAGAATGGGCATTTGGATATCGGATATAATGACATCCGGCTTTTTTTCGCGGTAAACTCTGTACCCGTCCTCCCCGTTTTCCGCGAGGAGGACGGTGGTAAAATACCGCTTGAGGGCTCTCTCAATCAGGAACCGGATGTCTTCGTCGTCTTCAACGCATAAAATGGTTATGTCCGTGGCCATCTCATTTTTCGCTGATAGATTTCAGTATACTCCCAAAGGTGATTTTCCCAAATATCTGGTTTTTAGATGATTTCACCTCATCAAAATATTTCCGGATTTCTTTCATGAAAGCATCCTTTCCGTCATATCCCAAAATATCATAATCCGAGGGATCCATATCAGAAATTATATCCTCCATTTCCATTAAATCCGGATCTCTGGCCAGAAGCCAGGTATTTTTCTCTTCTGATTGGGTGACGTATCCCCGGGCTTTGAATTTATTGATGATCAGTAAAAATTCTGCCTGGTCTGAATTGGTGATTTTTAACAGATCGGCCTCTTTCACCGGGCCTTTTCCGGATTGGAAAGCTTTTGCGAGAGTATACAGGATTTTTATCCCGTACCAGATCTGGCGTTTTTCTTCTTCATTGGCCATTTTTTTCCCGGATAAACGGATCATCATGGGGAACTGGACAAAAAACGCAATTTCCGCTCCAAAAAGCATAATCATAGCGGAAGTGTTCACCAGAAGAAGGAGCAGGGGGATGGCTGCCAAAGTTCCATAAACCGCAAACGTTCCCTTGGAAAAGGAAGAAGCATACAGTTTGAAAAACAGCAGAAAGATTACCCATGAAAAGGAAGTGGCTGCCGCACCAATGCTGGCCGCTTTATTGCTTACGAATGTATTGGGGATGACTTTGTATGTCACAAAAAACAAAACCCAGATCACGGCAAAAGGCAGGATCACATTCCCCACGGCGGAGATGAGACTTCTCCAGATGGGCGAGCTTTTTATCACAGAGAATTCCAGAGAGGATTTCTGGTCTCTGATGGGTTTGTAGTTGGATATAATGTTATAGCTGGAACCTACGATGAAAAACTTTCCGGATGGACTATGGTATTCAATATCATACAAGTCTTCGGAGCTGGGGGAGGATAAATTCAGCCACTGGATTTTTCCATCCACCGTGCGGTTGGAATAGCGGATGTCCCCGTTATCCCCAACCATTACAGCGAAATCCTCACTGATGGTTTTCACATCCCGGAAATCTAAGTCTTTGGACATATTTTTTCTTTCCCAGGTGATTCCGCCATCTACGGTATAAAGAAGGGTACCGGAACGTCCCACAATCCAGCCTGTATTGCCTTCCAGAGATATTCCCATTAGATCCGCTTTTGTTTCCGGATTGGCGGCCTTAACGGAATCCCACACCGCCCAGGTCCGTCCATAGTCCCGGGTGAGGAATGCGGAGTTACCAGTTCCGATGATACCATAAACCCCGGCTTCCGGTCCCACTTTGGACAAACTCAGGAAATCCGCATTCACCCCTTTTATGTAAGAGGGCATCCAGGAATCTCCACCGTTATCTGTGTACAGAATCAGCCCACCGGAGCCGAGGATGATACCATTCTGGTTGTTGAACATCCGTATCCGCTGGAATTTCATGGGAAAAAGAAAATTCAATTCCTCCCGTTGAAAATGGGTAACCATCCAGGTCTCCCCGGAGTCATAGGATTTGATCAGAGTTCCCTCGCTGGTAATCACAAACCATCGGTTTCCCATAATGTCCATGTCATGGTATGCGGCGGTCTTCAGCGTGGCCGGAGAGGCAAATTCCATTTTCCCAAAGATGGGACTGTTTTTTTCCGGCTGGATAATCTCATTGGTGGCGGAATTGATGACCACATTCTGGTTCTGATAATCAAAATTGATTTTTTTCACAAGATTCGTGTCCATCCATCGGCCGCTTTTATCCAAAGAAGCATATACTCCTTTGTCTCCCAAGGCAATGGTTTCTGTTGCAAATGTTTTGATTTTATACAGATCCGGGGAAGCAAACTGGTTTAATAAAAGCTGTGCATAGGAAATACCAATGGTGAGCAGAACCGGTCCAAAAATCATGGCCATTAAAAATCCGGAAATTTTCTGAAGCATGGGACGGGGCCGGTGCACCCGCCAGATGGTATTCATGGATTCTTCCACATTACGCAAAACCCCGGTGGCGGAAAACAGCATAACCAGAAAACCCACCCCTCCAATGGCGGTAGCGTTCTGGAGTAATTCCTTAATAATATTGATGTATGGATCCAGATCCAAGGGGATTCCGTTTTTCCGGGTGAATTCCTTGGCCATGCTGAAGTATTCATCCGTGTTGATGACCTTGGCCCCCACCAGCAACAGCACCACCAATGCGGGGACAAAACTCACAATGAGAGCATAACTGATGGACGTGGCCCGTAAAATGGAATTATCCTTCATGAATTTCTTTCCGGATGCTACCATGTTGCGGATAAATTTCCGGAAATATTTCATAAAGGCATTGGTGAGAACTTCCTCATCACTCTGGATATCCGCAATGGTTTTTTTTGCGGTTTCTATAATTTTATTGGGTTTTTTTATACTTTTATTTTTGCTATTTTCTGGATTTGTGTCTTTCATTGCTTCTCTCCGGATGGACGTTTATTTACAGTACCGTTTGGCAGATGTTTCCCATGCGATCAAATATTTTTTTGTTTATCTGCGTTTTCTACGTTTTTTTCTCCCGTCCGATGGGTTAATCCAATAAATCTGAGGGTGGCCATAAAAGCGTTGACGCTTCATGCAAAGGAATTTAGCGTTCCGTATTCTTTTTATCCAAATTAAGGGGGAAATATGGAGATCAAAGCACCGGAAAATAATGAATTGGAATTAAATCCCGGAGAAAGGCGATGGGCCATTCTGTCCCATGCGTCCACTTTTTTTACGTATATTATCGCTGCGTTTTCACCGGTTCTGGAGATGGCGGGGGTTTACAATCTGGTGACGCCTTGGATTCTGCAGCTTTTCATGCGGAACAAGCCTTTCGCCCGGGGACAGGCAAAAGAAGCATTTCTGTTCCAGATTTTTCTGGTAGTTTACTATTATTGGATTTATTCCTACCGCCAGAGTTCCTCCCTTGGCTGGATATGGTATCCGCTTCTGATAACCGGGGTGGGAATCCATCTGGTGAATTTTATTCTGGCGGTGATTTTTGTCCTCTTTAAAAAAGATTTTCACTATCCGTTCAGCCCGTTCTACCATTTCCGGAAATGGCAGAAAAAAAAGTATGATTCCAATTTGTTCATTGGGAAGTTTGATTCCAAAAACCAGGCAGAATTTGTCAAAAAACACATAGAGAGACTCAAAGCCATCGGCGTGCAGGTGAAAAAAATGGCGGCCACGATAAAAAATCCGGAGGTAAAAACAAAAATATCCTCCATATCGGCCAATATTGATAAAATTATTCTGAATTTTGAGAAAGATCCCGGCGATGTGAACCGTTACCGGCAATTTCTGCAATACTATCCGGACGCCACCGTGAAGCTGCTGGAAAAATACCAGTTTCTGGAGAGCTCCAGTGACAATCCGGCGGATCTGGCCGCAAGTCTGGAAAAGGTGAGTTCCACTCTGGATTTATTGAAAAATGCCTATGAGGAATACTACCAGAAGCTGATTGATAACGATGTCCAGGAGCTGAACATTGAAACCAAAATGATTGAGGAAACCCTCAAATATGATAATTTTGGTCAGAATTCTGCCCGGAATTCAGAGAAGAACTAACCCGCCGGTAAATTAAGCGACGCGATACGCCGGTCGTGCAGGATATCCATTTCCGGAGCCAGCAGACGCACATACCGGTCAAAGTACAGCATCTGTTTCATCAGAAGGGCAAAACTCCGGGGAAAACGGATGCC
This sequence comes from Leptospira biflexa, assembly GCA_020721865.1. GTDB lineage: Bacteria > Spirochaetota > Leptospiria > Turneriellales > DYLW01 > DYLW01. The sequence goes on from DYLW01000010.1 coordinate 37,233, forward strand.
GTGCTTTTCACTGACCTCCGCCACATCCAGCATGACTCCGTTCAGTTCCATTTCGCTGAGCGAAAAAAGCTTCTCCGGGGACAGTCTCTCAAAGACATTCTCCAGATCTTTTGCGAAGGATTCAATGATCACGTCCTCCCGTGTGGCCCCCACCTGGGTCAGTGCCCGTGCGAGGAGGTTAAAGTCCCGGAGCGTCATGGCCTGCATCATGGAGATGAGACCATTCCAGACCTCTTCAGAAAATCTTCCCACAATGCCAAAGTCAATAAATCCCACTCTCCCGTCTTCCAGAACCATCAGATTTCCCGCATGGACATCCCCGTGAAAAAATCCGCACTGGTGGATGGATGCATACCAGACATTCAATGCCCGCAGGAGAGTTTCCTCCGGGTTGTCTGTCACCTCTCTGATCGCATCCAGATCGGTCAGGGGAACCCCAAAAAAACGCTCCATGGTCAGCACTTTCCGGGTGGTTTTCTCCCAGTAAACCGTGGGGACACACACCATGGATTCTCCTATGTCATCCAGAAAGCGACCAAACTCCTCAATATTTTTCCCTTCCTGGATAAAATCAATTTCCTCTTTTAATATCTTGTGGAAATCCTCCAGAATGGCCGTCAGGGAAGTACGGGAAAATTCCGGGTTGATTTTCTCCATCAATGAAGACCCAAAATGCAGGAACTGAATATCGGCCTCCATTTTACCTGCCACATCGGGACGCTGCACTTTGATGACCACGTCCGTCCCGTCTTTCAATTTGGCTTCATGCACCTGGGCAATGGAGGCAGAGGCCATGGGGGAGGGTTCCACGGACAAGAACAGGTTTTCCAGGGAATCTCCCAGCTCCTCTTCCACGATTCGTTTTATTTTATCAAAGGGCAGGGGGGCCACATTGTCCAGGCACATCTGGAATTCATCCACAAATTCCCGGGGAAACAGGCTGGGGCTGGACGCGATGAATTGTCCCAGCTTGATATAGGTGGCTCCCAGATCCTCAAAGGTTTTCCGCAGGGCACGGGCAAAGGTAACTTTATTTCCACTCATGGCTGATAAAGAATACTCCAGAATATTTCTGGAACCGGCGATGGCCATATCCATGCTGCGTAGCAGGTTATTTACGGAAAATACAGAGTGCATAATCGTAACTGTCTTTTATAGAGGGACAGTCAAGAATTATAAAATCAGCCCATGGAAATGCGGGTGCGGAATGCCTGGGAAACCACGCCGGTGTCTGCATAATCCAGTTGTGAGCCAATCCCCAGCCCGCTGGCGATGCGTGTGACCTCAGCCCGGTCCCGGATAATCTCATGAAGATAATGGGCGGTGGCGTTTCCCTCAATATCCGGATTGGTCGCAATGATAATTTCTTCCAGATGATCGGATTTCTCCACCCTCTCCATGAGTTCCCTGATACGGATGTCCTCCGGTCCCACTCCTTCCAGCGGCGAGAGCACCCCCATCAGGACATGGTACAGTCCGTGATAGTCGCGGGTGTTTTCAATCACATACACATCGGTGGGCTGTTCCACCACGCAGATGCGGGTCCTGTCCCGGGCGGGATTGTCGCAGAATTCACAGGGCATGGCCTTGTCTTTCAGAGAACCGCAGATGGGGCAAAACTCCGTATTTTCCCGGAAATCCACCAGCGATTGGATGAAACTCTGGAATTCATCCCCCCGTCGTTTCAGCAGATGGTACGCTATCCGTACCGCCGATTTGTGGCCAATCCCCGGCAGGGACGTGATGGAGTCGGTGGTTCTTTTCAGCAGATTATCCAAGTCTCACCGGTAATGTTATCAGGAAAAATTCATTCCACCCAAGGCCATGGTTTTTATCTGGGCGGCTACTTCATCCTTCGCTTTTTTCTGGGCTTCCGTGATGGCTTTTTTGATCAATTTGGGAAGGACTTTCAGCTCTTCCGGTTCCAGAAGTTCCGGATCAATGATTAAATCCACCAGAAGGGCTTCCCCGTCCACAATGGCCTTTACGGTTCCGCCTCCGGTTTCTGCGGTAATACGCATGCCGGCCAGCTTCTTCTGCATTTCTTTTGCGGTTTTCTGGGCTTCTTTCAACTGCCCAAAAACGTCTTTCATGTTTTTAAAATCCATAATAGTGCATTATCCCTGGTTAGTATATCTGCATCCGGAGTCAGTCTGTCAACCTTTCTAAATAACGATCGCCCGGATTAAATCCGGGCTTATGGTTGACAATAGGTCAGACTTTTACGATGTGAAATATCAAAATGAAGAAATCTATTTTTTCCCGCATAGGGATCAAGTCCATCTATACTTCCATCACAGCGGTTTTTGCCGCAGGTGCCATTGTTTTTTCCGTGGTACAGATCCAGTCCGTGCTGGGGAAGCCGGAGCAGTATATTGGCAAAACCGTAACTCTCATTGACTTTAAAGGTAACCTGAATGTTTCTGATGCGGATCTCTATGATCTTATTGGAATAAAAGTGGGAGATAAATTATCTCTTCCGGCAATCAATGCCGCCACCAAAAATATTTATAACAACGGTTTTTTCTCTGACATTCATGTGGAAGCGAAATCATATAAGGATGGAGTTGCGTTGTACTTCATTGTGATTGAAAGACCCATCGTTCGGGAGGTAAAATTCCAGGGTTTGTCTGAAATCAACGAACAGGAAATGCTGGAAGCGGTGACCATAAAAGAGGGCGAGGTTTACAGCGAAAAAAAAGAAAACGAATCCATGCAGATCATCCTTTCCCGATACCAGGAGGAAGGCCTGTTCAACGCTATAGTGAAAATTCGTAAGGAAATCATCGATGAAAAGCTGAACTCTCTGCGGGTTGTATTTTTGATTGACGAAGGGGAAGATATTAAAATATCAAAAATCAATCTGATTGGTGTCCATTCCGTGGATGCGGAGGATATTATGTCCATTATGGAGCTGGAAGAAGAGGGCTTCATTGACGATGGTACGTTTAAAGAATACATATATGAAAAAGATAAAGCCACCATTGAAGAATATTATAAAACCCAGGGATATCTGGATGCAAATCTGGAGGAAGCCCGGTGGGACATCCGCTGGAAAAACCCAAAAAAGAAAGATGAAAGAGTTATTGTCATTAACTATAAGGTCAATGAAGGGGATCAGTATTTTTACGATGGGTACGATATTACATGGGACGATAAATTTCTGAATCCATACCGAAAAGACAAAGACAATAAGCCCATTCCACTTTTTGAAAAGGATAAGCTGGAGTATTATTTTGAGTATACCCAGGGGCAGATTGGAAATGTTTTTGACTATGGAAAATACATGCGGGATCGGGGAACCATCAATACCATGTATTCCAAAGAAGGTTATATTTTTACGCGGGTGATACCGGAAAGAACCACCATCCTCCTGACAAAAACAGATCTGGATGAAAAAGCCAATTCTTCCATTCAGAAGGAAAAAGAAAAAGAAGGAATAGATTATTATAATATCCAAAAACTGCGGAAAATTCTGGCGGAAAATCCGGAGCTGGAAGGAAGGAAATTTCTTCACACCAGATTTGTCATTGCGGAAGGGGACAAAGGATATATTGAAAATATAATTGTCAAAGGCAATAAAAAGACCATGGATAAGGTAATCCGCCGGGAATTACTGATCAATGAAGGTGAGCTATTCAACTCCGCCAGGGTGGAAAGATCCCGCCAGAGAGTGTTTAACCTGGGATTTTTCAAAAACGTCAATATTGAAGGACGGGCGGGAACCACAGAAGGGAAAATCAATCTGATTGTGGACGTGGAAGAGCAACCCACCGGCTCCATCAGTCTGGGGGGAGGTTACAGTACCCAGACCGGTTTTTCCATCTTTACGGAGGTATCGGAGAATAACCTGAACGGTACTGGCCAGAGGATTTCCGGAAAAGTGGAATTTGGTCCCAGCCGCACTGCCATTGAGGCAAGCTGGAGAGAACCCTGGATATTTGACAAGCCATGGTCTCTCACCCTGAGTTTATTTTATATGAACAGCTTAATCCAGACTTATTCCATCGACATTTCTGACAGCGACGAGCTGGCCTATTACGAAAGCGAATCGGTGGGATTTACCGTGGGCATTGGACACCGGCTTTTTGTGAACTGGGGACACTACCACCGTTTCAGTCCCATGATTTCCAGGTCCACCAACCCTTCCAGCATGGTATCCGACTCTGTTTACCGCAGGGTGGCATTGGAATGGCAGTTGAAAAACAAATTCACCAACGGTATTTATTATGATAATCTGGACAATGCGTTCAACCCCACATCCGGACTTTATTTTGACTTCCATATTGACACGGTGGGAGGGATCTTTGGGGGAGATGACCACTATAACCGGTATGATCCCATGGCCAGTTTCTACTGGTGGGTTTTTGACTATACTTTTTTTAACATGATCCGGAAGAATATTCTGCGGCGGTGGCGGGTTGTTCTGGAACACCGGGTCTCCATGAGTTTTACCCATTTGACCGCTCCGGTTTGGAAGGAACAGGACAGCGAGGAAAACCCGTATCTGGAAGATATTGACCGTCTGCTCATCGGAGGCTATGAATCTCTCCGTGGGTGGAATCTTTACGATGTTTACTATCCGGATGCGTGGAGGCAGGGAGGAAGCCACCGTATTCTCTACGGGTCCGAACTCCGGATTCCGGTGGAGCCTTCCGTTTTCTGGCTGGTTCTCTTTTTTGACGCCGGTGCTCTGTATACAAACCCCAATGAATACCAATTGGATGAGTCTGTCACCAGTGATTTCAAACAAAGTGTGTATGATTCCCAGTTGAGCCTGCGTACCTTAAGCATGGATTATTTCCGTTATAGCTGGGGATTTGGTTTCCGGCTTCAGATTCCCGTTCTCCCCATCCGTATTTATATGGCCAAGCGTCTGGAATGGGATTCCAGCCGGGGTTGGTTCCGCAACCACTCCCGGGCGGATAATTTTGAATTTGTGTTTGGAATTGGTGACCGGAGGTTTTAACCAGCCACCAATTTTTTCAGATGCCGGGAGTAGCGGTTCTGTGGTTCATACTTTTCCGCTTCTTCCATCATAACCTCTGCCCGGCTTTTCCTCCCGGCCTGCAGATAGATATCAGCCAGGTTTACCAGATTTTTCACATTTTGGTGATCCCAATGGTAACTCATTAGGGCGGAATTATTTTTCCCCTTTTTGTGCGAGTGCCAGAATGGCCACTATAAAGATGGTGCGGATAAACGGTTTAATAAATTCCAGAAGCAGAAGAATTTTTCTAATTTTTCCCTTTGGGGAGGTTTTCCACAAAGCCCATCACCCCAAAGCGGTCCAGGTTATTACGGGGCGGAAAATGGGGATTTTCATTGAGTATTTTCCCAAAATCAGCATGATGCATCCGTTTTTCCCATTCTTCTGTGGAAACCCCTTCCAGAAAATACTCCACGCGGACATTTTTTTCCGGGATAAATTTTGGTTTCATCATGGGCGATGGGGGGATTTTACCGCCGGTGGTATTGTCCACCACGGCAGCGTATAAATCATAGTTGAGGGCACGCGGAATCATAAACCGGGCAATGTATTCTCCGGGAATCTGCGGGGAAATCTCTATGAGATAAGGAATTCCGTCCCGGATTCTAAATTCACTCACCACCGGTCCAAATGGAATATCCAGAATTTCCACCAGGTTCTGGTGGATTCTTTCCAGGTCTTCTTTCATGCCCAGATATTTAGAGGGGAAGATATGCTCTTTTTCTATAAAAGGAGGATAATCCGTGGTTTTTTTATCTGTGATTATAATGAGATGATATTTATATTCCTCCACCATGCCGGTGACAGTAATTTCATCGCCCAGAATTTCTTCTTCAATCAGAATGGAAACGGGATCCATCCGAAGTTCTTTCAGATTTCTTTTAGTAAGAAATCTTTTTATCTGGTTGTAATCATCCATCCGGAAAATATTTTTCTTCCCATAACCCCACCGGTTTTTGATAATCAGAGGATAATTCAGATTGTCAATTTCTTCCTTGTGTATGTTTTCCACCAGTGGCAGATAAGCCGGTTGGCGGAATATTATTTTTTCTTTATCCGGGTTTCTGGATATTTTATCCCTCACGCTCAACTTATCAATGAGAGATTCTGTCTGGGTTCGGGATAGACCATTCAATTTGAAACGTTCTGCCAGAAAAGACCAGCTTAAAAGAGCGTTCCCAAAACTGGCGGAAAACCCACCAATCACTGATTCCTGCATCAAGGCCATGCTGATCTTAAAATAAATTTTTCTGTAATTGAATATGGATTCCTGTATGCGGATATCGCATTCATTAAAGCCGGGAGCCATTTCATCCGTATCCACGCCAATGACGGAAAAACCTTTCTGTTTGGCGGCTTTGATCAACGGGTACTGGTTGTTGCCTGCTCCCAAGGAAATATAATATCCCACTTTCTTTATCATGCCTTCCTTTATTATCGGAAAACTGTTAAGGGAAACTTTCCTTTCATACGATAAAAAAGTATGATTAGAGGTCTTTATACCGGGGCATCCGGAATGACATCTTTGCAGGCAAAAATGGATGTTACTGCGAACAACCTGGCGAATGTGGACCAGACTGCCTTTAAAAAAGATTCCGTTATCTTTAAATCCTTTCCGGAGATGCTTCTGCACCGGACAAACGATGACGGAGTGGGATGGACCCCAATGGGGAGTTTTGATGTATCCCCTCTGGTGGGAAAGCTGGGTACCGGAGTGGAAGTCAATGAAATCTATACCCGGTTTACGCAGGGTGCGGTAAAAAAAACAGACCGGGATTCTGACCTTGCCCTGAATGGGGAAGGATTTTTTGTGCTCCAGACAAACCGGGGAGCCCGATTAAGCCGCAACGGTGCCTTTATGCTCAATAAAGATGGTCATCTGGTGAACCACCAAGGTTTTCCACTGCTGGGGGAAAAAGGCGTGATACAGGTGAACCGGTATAATTATATTGTCAAGGAAAACGGGGAAGTCTGGATCAATGCCGATATTGGAAACGATCCAGCCAATTATCACGGGAAAGATATGAATGAATGGAAAAATCCCGTCCTTTTGGATAAACTCCAGATCCGAACAGTGGATTACCCCCGGCATCTGGAAAAAGAAGGGGATTCCTTTTATAACACCACACCGGAATCCGGGGACATGCGGCCTTTTGTGAATAAGGAAAATCCTCCGGAAATTTTACAGGGTTTTTTGGAAACATCCAATGTAAATGTGGTTCGGGAGATGGTGGATATGATTGAGTTGCAAAGGCAGTATGAAGCCAACCAGAAGTCCATTACCACCCATGATTCCATGCTGGGTTCTCTGATAAACCAGGTGGGCAGAATCTGAAACCGTTTTTTAATTGTCATCCTGAAATTATCCTGTCTTAACGTCTCACACCAGCGGAAACGGGACATTATTGCCGGCTTGCCGAAAGGGGAAAACAACTAATGGAAAATTTTTTTATATGGAATCTTATGGGGATCTCCCGGATGGTAAAAAAACTGTACGGTGAATTTCTCCGGAAATATAACCGCCAGAATATCTGGGAAAGGGTTTTTCTATGGATGCCTTTCCTGCTCTGGTTTCTTCTGATGCAGCCCTGGAGGGGGTTCCATGTTAATGTGCGGGATTTTTCTGACTATCACGGATTGTATACGAATGACCTTTTAATACTCTTTTTCTTTATTGGAGTCTTGTTTGCCAGCGGGGTATATCGTCTTATGGTGGAAAATTCTGACAAAAAAATGAATCAGATACAAATGGGAATCCGTGTGCTTTTTTCCGGCCTCATTTTTCTGTTTTTTATCCTGAACCTGATTTTTCCTTCCAGAGTGGCTCCCACTCAGGACGCAACTTTTACTGTCTGGTTTTTCTTTTTTGGGGGTTTTACTATCGTTACATTATTATGTGCAGTTCTGGGTATAAAAACTATACCCAGAACCGGTGCATGGCTTCAATAGTGCGGCGTTCGCTCTCCGTGATCGGTTCACTTTCATCGGCCAGAAATGCACGCCGGATTAAGGCGACATTCCCTTTTTGAAGAGCCATTTCCATTACAGAACCGCCCATCCACTGGGCCATTTCCATCCATAAAGCACTTTGCGGTTGTTTTACATGAATTTTTTCCATAGTCCCTTTCCCGCAAAGAACTATAGCCTTTTAAAAATGTGACATAATCTGTCAACTACTATATTATATTTTGTATAGTTTTTTTCATGCAAAGTGCGTCGCTGCCATCCGGATAGTATTTTTTTCTTTCCCGGTATATCTCATAGCCCACTTTCCGGTATAAAGCCACTGCCGGAAGATTCCGGGAGGAAACCTCCAGATAAACCCATTGGATATTCCGGTTTTTCAGAATTTGGTGGAATTTTTCCATGGCCAGCCTGCCCAGACCCCGGTTCCGGAAGGGGGGAAGGATTCCAATTTTATCCAGTTCGGCATGGGAGGGATCCTGCGGGCCGTTTTCCAGAATTCTGGAAGTGATCAGACCCATTATTGTTTCGCCGTGGAGGATAAAAAAATTTGCGGATGACGGTGTGGAAAATGCCCCTTCCCAGTTTGCGTGGCTCCAGGGAGGGGAAAAAATACGGATATCCAGAATATGGAAAGACCGGCTTTTTGCGGTTCTCCGGATAAGTCGTATTGGATTTTCCATTGCCCATATTTGTAATAGCCCATAATCCGCAAAGGAAAACGGAAAATGAATTGCCAGAATATCAGATATTATCAGACTGTATGAAGATGGTAAACAGTTTTATACAGAAGTTAATTCATAATCCCAATTTTCAGGGGCAGCCATTGAGCCAGGTGGAAAACCACATATCTAATTTTGTCAGTCAGAATTTACAAAACCTCGCAGGGATGCTCACATCGTCCCAGTTTTTTCCCGGTAAAAGCTCAGAACAGGCAAGGGAAGAACTCTTGGTCAGGGTGCGGGCGTATATATCCGACAGTATCAAGAGTAAATTTTCTACTCTATTGCGTTCCCATATCCAGTATGACATAATCTCCACGGTGGACAGAAACCATTCAGCAAACAAAGAAGAAATTGCGAAAGAATTTGAATCCCTGCTGGAAAAAATTATTCTCCACCGGGACGTCCGCATGAAAGTGGATTCTCTGAATATGCTTCTGGAGGCGGGGAGTTTTGATAAGTACATTATGGCAGCCTATGAAGATAAGGGATATCTTTTCAATGAACTTTTTCGGGTGGAATCCCACCATTATAAGCCGGAAGAGCTAAAGGAATATATCAAAATTTCTGCCGCACTGGTTCCCATTTACTTTGTGGCATTGAATTTACCGGAATTTGGTCTGAATAATATCAACGCATACTCCCTGCGGGAAAGGAATAACCAGCTTATGATTTATTTTGAAAAAATGGATGCCATTGTAAAAAATATCATCACACGAATTCCCAAGGATTTCTGGGACACCGCAAAAGCATCTTTTTATGATCTTTCATCCGGTGCCGATGTGGACCCTGCAGGGAAATTTCTGGCCATTATGTATCTGCGGGGCAGGGATATGAGACTCAACCAAAAAGTGGAAAAAGGAGCAGAAACTCCGGATAAATCCTGGTTTTCTGTGCAGATACGGAATGCCCAGTACCTTGGGTTGGATAAAAAGATGCTGGAAAACCTGAACCGAATGGCATTTGATCTGGGTCTCTAATATGGAAAAGAAAAATTTCACACAAATCAATAATCTGGGGAAATTCTGGGAAAATTTTATTATAGTTTCCATCATTCTGGTTTTGGTGATCACCTTTCTGGATGAATATGCTATCCTGGCCCGATGGGATCTGACTTCCCGGAAATACATGGCATTGTTATCCTTTATCTTCGATTTTATATTTACGGTGGAGTTTGGTGCAAGGATGACAAAGACATCCCGTCATTCCGCCGCCAGCCATTATTTTTTTTATGAGCGGGGTTGGGTGGATCTTTTGTCATCCGTACCGCTCCTTTTATTAAACAGCGGACCGGAATTTATGATCCAGTTTTTTCCAGAGCTGTTCCATATTCACGGCGGAGAGCTGGGATTCTTCTCCACGATGAAAGTGGTAAAAGCCATACGGATCACCCGAATCCTGCGTTTTCTCCGGATGATCAAATTCTTGGGAAAAATCCAGAATGCAAATTCCCACATGGCCAACCGCCACATTGCAGTCATCTCCACAATTTCCGTGATGAGTGTGATCCTTGTTTTTGCTGTGGTGACTGTCACCGGAATGCTGGGATTTACTTCCTGGGAAAAGCACCAGATACAGCTTTATTCGCAGCTCTTTCAGAATCTGGATACCATTACCGGCCAGCTTTCTTCTGATGATCCATCGGCGGAAAAAAACGTGAAAGACACTATTGGAAAGTTGTTCTACCAACTGGGGCCGGAGGATAGCCAGATTCTTCAGGTATATTATAAAGAACGGCTGATATTATCTCAATACACAGAGGATTATCTGGGAAAGACATTTCATTATTTACCGGAAAATTCGGCCATGTTGAAATTCAATGATATTCACACATACAGGATTAAAACGGGGGATTTCATTCTATATTTGAATTTGTATCCCATGTACGAAGAAAAAGCCAGGGTTCATATTTTTCTTTTTGTCATGATTGTGGTGGTAATCTTTGCGATGATGACCGTTTATACCCGCCATTTTGTCCAGTCCATATCCGATCCCATTCATATTATGGACAAGGGATTCTCTGATCCCAATTTTAATCTGGAAGTAAAAATACAGAAGGCCATTGCGGAGGATGAAATCTTTGAGCTGGCGGAAGAATTCAACGAAAAATGGCTGCCCAAAAAATTACAGGAAAAAGAGCAGAATTCCCAGAGTGATACCGGAGGCCTGACTCTGGATGATTTTCTCTCCTGATATTATGCTCTGGCTGGATAAAGCAGATAAATTGGCGTTTGAGTATATTCAGGTATACTTTGTGAACAATTCCATAGCCTCCGTTTCCGAGGTTATTGTTGAAGAGAGTTATTATCTTCTGCCTGCTTTGGTGTTGTTCCTGTTTTATGCGTGGAAAAATCCCAGAAGGGCGGGAATACTTTTTTTTCTGACCATTCTGGTGCTGTTGTATTCGGAGGGGGTCGCATCAATTTTAAAAGAAAGCATTGGCAGGCTGCGTCCGTCCATCCAGTGGATGCTGCGTTATTCCCTGTCCACATATTCCTTTCCCAGTGCCCATGCTGTGAACACAATGGCGATCTTTTATTTTCTGTCTGTTTGGTTCCGGAAAAAATGGCTGATTACGTTCAGTCTGGTCATTGGGATTGCCCGGATGCTGGCAGGTTACCATTATCCTATGGATATTATGGGCGGATGGATTCTGGGATACGGGGTGGGCGTCCTCATTGTCTATCTGTTTGCTCACTTGATGCCGGATTCCGGAAAAACCAGATCTGTGCCATAAACGGACTTAAGATAATCCGCTTCTTTTTCCCGCACTTCCTCCATAAAGATTTTGAATAATTCTTTGTCCACCGGACGGGTGGCGTTATATCCTTCTTCCATGGTTTCATAGAGTTGGCGGATTCCCATCATCATCGCAGCCATTTTGATGGGCTTCATGACCATTTCTGCTATGGGGTTTTTGCTGAGTTCAAAAAATGATTCCAGGTTTTCTATGGAAAGGGTGGCCTGCTCCTTTCTGCTTTCAAAGGTATTGGAGCGGAGCATCAAGCCTTTAAAAACATCACAGGGGATTACTTTCCAGTATTCTATTTTTCCGGAAAGTTCCGGGTCATTTTTCCAGTGGATGGCCATCCCTTTGTCCAGTTCATCTGTGAGGGAATTCAGACGCAGCAGTTTATCAATTCTGTTTCTGGATTTTTCGCTCAAGATTCCCCGGAAGCGGGAAAATGTTTCCTGGGCCATCTGGTCCCGCTGGTCTTTTCCTTCCAAAGTGTAAATGCGGTTGAAAAAGAAATTTACCAGCTTTTTTGTCTTATCTTTTTCAAAGTAATCATGATATTCCTGAAAAAAACGGTAAATATGCGTTTGGATAATCATGCCATGGTATTCTTCAAGTGTGTATTGCATGGATGTTTCTTTGTTTACATGAAATGGGTAACGTCAAGCTTTTTTATTCTCATCCACAGCGGCAATCAGATTGGCCAGAAAGATGGCCGCTCCCCCCACCCATTTTTCCCATCCAATATCTTCCTGAAAAATGAGCCAGCCCGCCAGAAGGGCAATCCAGATGCGGGAGTTGGAAAGAATGGACCCTTGGGTTGCCCCCACATATCGGTAGCCCACCGTCAGAAGGTACTGGCCGGCCACCCCAAAAAAGCCGGAAGCCAGAAGAAAATACACGGATAGATAATTCCAAGCAAAAGGATTTTTCCAGTAAAGCCAGACTGCGATAATCCCGGTAACAAGGGTACCGATGAGAAACTGGTAGTGGAGAACCGCCCGGCTGGAATTCCTTTTTCTGGCTTCCTTCAAGGCCACCAGAGAGATGCCGGCGGTCACCGCAGAAAGGATACTGAATATATCCCCCCATTCCATGGATAGAGTGGAATGGCCCAGAAAAAGTGCCGTTCCGGAGAGAATAAAAAACAGGGATAAAAAATCCCGTCCGGATATTTTTTCCCTTACCAGAAATGCTGCAAAAAAAGCCACAAAGATGGGATAGGTCATATTCAGCACATTGGCGTTGAGGATGGATCCATAGGCCACGCCGGCAAAAAAGAAGACCACCGCAATCAGGTTCCAGACCGCCCGCATCCGAATCCAGGTTAAATCCTGGTATTCTTCTTTTCCCGCATAAAAGTTCCATAAAGAGGTGAAAATATATCCCAGAAAAAAACGGAAAAACGCAAAAACAAAAACGGGAATAGCCAAGGAATCCGCGATCTTAATATAATACGTGGCCATATAAAAAAAAATGGCGGATAAAATCACCGCAAATTTTCCCCAGAACATGGGAGAGAAAACAGATATTGGCAATTTATTTATCATAATCTAAAATCGCCATTTTTTCCCCGGAATGCAAAAGCGTTCCGGATACCGGGGAAGGGAGAATTATGCTTAATCCTGACCCGATGCGGAGATGAATTCCTCCAGTTTTTTCATAGTGGCAGGTACATTTTGGTATCCTAAAAGTGTGCGGATTTTCCCCTCCGGGGAAATAAAGATGACGGTGGGCAGACCCCGCACGCTGTATTTTTCCGCGATTTCCATATTGGCTGGGGTTTCCTCCGTGAAATCCAAACGGATCATAACCACTTTGTTTTTCTGTACCCAGGAGCGGAATTCTGCAGAAGGGAACAACTCTTGTTCCATGACATGGCAGGCATGGCACCAGGTGGCCCATAAATCCATAAGAACCGGGGCATTTTCTTTCTTTGCCGTTTCCATCCCTTTTTCCAGAGAAGATATCCAGTGGATCTCCCGGGTTACCGCAGGCGATTCCGTGTTGCCTTTGATTCCGGCAAACGGAGTAGTGGCCAAAAAAAGTCCAAATGCAGCGATGGTTAAAAAACCAGTTTTTTTCAGCTTATCCATTCCATTTTCCGGAAGCTGTATAATGCGGGAAAGATATAAAAATCCCAGAAAAACCGGAATCCCAACCATCAAGGCGGTGGAAATGCGGTAATCCACAGGCGGAAAATTTCCGGGAACCAGATCCTCCCAATAATGAAAACCAGCGGCAATCAAAACGACCCCTCCGGCATATTTCACCGCGTTCAGCCAGTTGCCGGGTTTGGGGAGTTTCAATGCAAATCCGCCAATGAGCAGAAAGGGAACCCCCATGCCGATGGAGAAAGCAAAGGCTTGCAGAATGCCCGGTAAAATGGAATCCTGGGATGCGGCACTCTGGGCTATATGGATCAGCAAAGAACCAAAAAGCGGGGCAGTGCAGGGGGCTGCTATGAAACCGGAAAAAATTCCCAGAATCAGAGGATAAACAATGGAATTGGATTTTTTTACCTGGAGTTTGTTTCCCAGATTGGGGATGGGGAGGGGGAGGATATTCATAAACCCCAGACCCAGATAAAAGAATATGATGCCAAAAACGAATATCACTTCCGGTCTGCCCAGATATGCCCCAAAGACGCTCCCGCTGAATGCGGCCACCAGCCCAATGGCCATATAGGTCAGGGACATTCCCAGAACATAAATCCCGGAAAGGAAAAATCCCTTATACCATTTATCCACATTGCCCGCCCCGAATATGGCCGTGGTGATGGGGATCAACGGATATACGCAGGCGGAAAGGGAGGAAAGAAGCCCCTGAAGAAATGCTACAGAAAGAGATGTTATATCCATAAAATTAATTCTCCCCGCCGATGGCTTTTCGTCCGATGCTGTGGTATTCAAAGCCCAGCTCTTTCATAAGCTCCGGAGAAAAGAGATTCCGTCCATCCACAATCAGGGGACGCTTCATATTATTTTTTAAAATGTTGAAATCCGGACGGCGGAATTCTGGCCATTCGGTTACTATGGCCAATGCGTCGGCATCTTCCAGAATGTCATAATAGTTGGGGCTGTACCCAATTCTGCCTGCGAAAATTTTCCGGGCGTTTTCCATGGCCTCCGGATCAAAAGCCCGCACCTTTGCCCCTTTTTCCAATAGATATTCAATGATGGCTATGGCAGGGCTCTCCCGCATATCATCCGTGCGGGCTTTGAAAGCCAATCCCCACACCGCAATGGTTTTATTTTGCAAAGTTCCCAGAGCGGCGGATAATTTTTTTGCGACCACCAGTTTTTGGCGGTCATTAACAGAATCCACCGTTTCCAGAATGGACATGGAGGAGTGGAAATCCCGTGCGGTACGGATGAGGCCCTTCACATCTTTGGGGAAACAGCTTCCGCCATATCCGGGGCCGGGATACAGGAATTGTTTTCCAATCCGGGCGTCAGACCCAATGCCCCGCCGCACCATGTCAATATCCGCACCGGCCGCTTCTGCGAAGTTGGCTATTTCATTCATAAAGGTGATCTTGGTAGCCAAGAATGCATTGGCCGCGTACTTTGTCAGTTCGGCGGAAGTCCTGTCCATCACCAGGATGGGGTTCTGGTTCCGGACAAAGGGATCGTATAAATCCAACATTATATCTGTGGCTTTCTGGGAATTAGATCCAATCACAATTCTGTCCGGCTTTAAAAAATCTTCAATGGCGGAACCCTCTTTTAAAAACTCCGGATTGGAAATCACTTCAAAATCAATTTGTGCATTTCTGCTCTTCAGTTCCGCTGTGATAATATCGTTTACCCGGCTGCCGGTGCCCACCGGAACCGTGGATTTATTGATAACCACCTTATAATTATTCATATATCTTCCAATATCCCTGGCCACAGCATCCACATATTTCAGATCCACTGCCCCATCGTCATCGGAGGGGGTTCCCACCGCAATAAAGATCACATCGGAGGATTCAATCATTAGCCTGTTATCTGTGGTGAATTGAATCCGGTTTTCCCGTATATTGCGTACCAGTAAATCCGAGAGACCGGGTTCATAGATGGGACTGCGACCGTTTTTCAATGTTTCAATTTTATTTGCGTCAATATCGGCACAGATGACTGAATTTCCCATATCAGAAAAACACACTCCTGTGACCAGACCCACATACCCGGTTCCAACAACGCCAATTTTCATGGTGTCATTTATAAAGACAGAAAAGACGCGTAAAGGATTATCCGGGTTGCATATTGGGAATGCACAAAACACTTGACGTCATACCATGATTTGCATTTATGCCTCCGATGCACTGGCGCATCAAGACACAGTTTTTTTATTATCCTCCGGCTTTTCCCTTATTCCAAACGGTCCAAAAGCGGTGTAATAACAGAACAGATTATTGTATACGCTTGGGTTTGTATCAAATTTTTAAAATGGAGTAAGAAATGGAAAAAGGTACTGTTAAATGGTTTAACGAAAGCAAAGGATTTGGATTTATAGCAAGAGAAAGTGGCGGGGATATTTTTGTTCACCACACTGGAATTATTGCCGATGGATTCCGCTCCCTAAGCGAAGGGACAAAAGTGGAATTTAATGTAGAAAAAACTGACAAAGGTCCCCGAGCAGTTTCTGTTAAAGCAATAAAGTAAAAAAGGCAGAGAACTCCCGTTAGGATAATTTTGTTATCCCGGGAGTTCTCCCGGATTTTTTTCTCTGTAAACCCTTTCCGGATACGATGTGGAGAGGTTGTTTGCGAACAAATCAGAAGATTAGCATTATTCATCGGTATACTTTGCGGTATTGTCCTGGGTGTCGCAAATCTGTACTATTCCCGGTTTCCCAAACGATTATTATTCCATAATATGGTTGATGGCCAATTATCCTTAAAATGGAGCCGGTTGCTACGCTTATTCCATAAAAGCCTTGACGCCCGGTGTAAAAATTAAAAACAGATTTGCAAATCGGGCTGTGGCGCAGGGGTAGCGCACACGTCTGGGGGGCGTGCGGTCGCTGGTTCAAATCCAGTCAGCCCGAATCCGGTTTTGCTATGCCATTCCAATTATATAATTCAGCTTCGCAAAAAAAAGAAATTTTTACACCCATGGAAAATGGGACGGTAAAGATTTATTCCTGCGGACCCACGGTTTATTATTATGCTCATATTGGCAATTTCCGGTCGTATATTTTTGCCGATGTGCTCCGCCGGTCTCTGAAACTCTCCGGATATAAAATCCAGCATGCGATGAATCTTACGGATGTGGATGACAAGACCATCCGGGGAACCAGAGAAAAGTTCGCGGATGCGGGGGAAATCACCATCGACCGGTTGAATGAATTCACCGCTCCGTTCATTGATGCTTTTTTTGAGGATATGAAAACTCTGGGAATTGAACCCATGGAATACCATCCCCGTGCCACACGTAGCATGGAAGCCATGTCCGACCTTGTGGAAAAACTGAAAGCAAAGGGACTGACCTATGAGGAAGACGGCTCCATTTATTTTTCCATAAAAAAATTCCCGGATTATGGGAAACTCAGCCGGGTGGATCTGGCGAATGTAAAAACAGGTCTGCGGTATAATACGGATGAATACACAAAGGATGACATCCGGGATTTTGTTCTCTGGAAAAAGGAGAAAGCGGAAGAGGGGATTGCGTGGGATATTCCTGCAGGGCGGGGGCGTCCGGGATGGCATCTGGAATGTTCCGCCATGATCCAGTCCATCTTTAACGGCCCCATTGACATTCACACTGGTGGGGTGGATCTTCTTTTCCCGCACCATGAAAATGAAATTGCCCAGAGCCGCAATGCCTATGGCCATTCCTTTGTGAACTACTGGATGCACTGCGAACATCTGATGGTGGACGGGAAAAAGATGTCCAAATCCGAAGGCAATTTTTACACCCTGCGGGATATTCTGGACAAGGGATTTGATCCCATGGCCGTCCGTTATGCTCTTTTGTCCGTGCATTACCGGCAGAAATTGAATTTTACCTTCAAGGGACTTATGAACGCGGAGAATACCCTTTTCCGAATCTGGGTTTTTATGAACCGTCTGCACGGAAGCGATGACCATCCCAAAAGCTGGGATCCGGGGGAAAGAGAAAGTATGGTGGCCTTTCTGGAAAAAACCAGGACCGATTTTATTTCCGCCCTGGAGGATGATCTGAACATTAGCAAAGCACTTTCCGTTTTTCATGATGCCATCCGTCGGATCAACCAGTTCCTGGATGAACAGAACCAGAAACCGGGGGATTTGAAAAAACCCATTCTGGAAACATTTTATTATATGGATTCTGTTCTGAATATTCTGGAAGGATTCAACCGGGTAACGGAAGCGGATTCTGCCTCTCTGCCGGAAGATATCAAGAGCATAGCATCCCAAAGATCCCGTGCCAGAGAAGAGAAGAATTTTGCCCGTGCGGATGAGCTCCGGGAGAGTCTGTTTCAACATGGTTATAAAATTATGGATTTTCCGGACGGAACAAAGTTGATCCGGATATGAATCCAGAAGTTATATACGGCATCCATCCGGTCATCTCTCTTCTGGAAGAAACCGGTTTTTTCCCCGCCGATGAGATCTTTATACAGAAAAATTCCACCAATCCGCGTCTGGTGAACATGCTGCATAAGGCAAAAAAATCGGAGGTGAAAGTCCGGTATGCAACATACGCGGAGATTACCCGGATTGCCGGAAATGATTCCCACCAGGGTGTAGCTTTACGCAGAACGGAGAGTCTGGGGATTGAACCGGAAGACGAAGAAGCCGTGTATGCCTATGCCGCCTCCGAAAACGATGGGAATTTCCCCCGGATTTTTGTGGCTTTGGATAAAGTGACGGATCCCCGCAACGCCGGTGCGGTCGCACGTTCCTTGGGAGCTTTTGCGTCTGCCGGAATGATTCTGGGCGAGAAAAACGCTCCACCCCTGGGGCCAACCATGCTCAAAACTTCTGCCGGGGTGATCTCACGAATCCGTATATTCCGCGTGGCCAGTATCTGGAAAATTGCTGCGTATTTCCGGGCTCAGGGAATTCCTGTGCTGGGGTTGGATATCCGTGGGGACAATATAAAAGAAGTGGAAAAAAACCTGCACTCCCGGATTCTGGAAAACGGAGTATTAATCATTGCCGGATCCGAAGAAAAAGGGTTGTCCCGGGAAGTCCGGGCTCAGTGTTCCCATCTCATTCGGATTCCCCACTCCTCCCTTGCGGAGAGTCTGAACGTTTCCGTGGCGGTATCCATTGCCCTCTATGAAATATCCCGGGAATATTTTTCCTGAGGGCGGTTCTTACTGAAGAATATTTTTTTGTGGCGGGACAGGATATGAGACCAGTCAAATTTTTTGTTTGCGATTGTTTTCCCGTTTTCCACCATTATTTCCCTCTGGTGCGGGTTTTCCCACAGAAAGGATAGTTTCTCTAAAAAGTCCTCCCGTGAATTTTCCCGGAACAGCAATCCGTTTTTCCGGTGTTGGATCACAGAGGGGATACCTCCGCTTTTGCTGGCCAGTACCGGGCATCCCGCAGCATTGGCTTCGCACAGCACTCGCCCCATGGTTTCTGCATCCCGCAGGCGGGTTTTTTTATCCACATGGACAATACTCGCTAAGATAAAAAAATCGGCAGCCCAGTAAAAAGGGGGAGTTTGTTCATAGGGTACTCTTCCCGTAAAGGTGACCCGGTGCCGGATTCCCAGGGTTTGGGATAGCCGGACATATTTCTCATAACGGCGGCCATCACCCACTACCACCAGATGCCAATTTTGGTTTCGCAACCCGGGATTTTTACACTGTGTGGATTGAATATGGGCCAGAGTTTCCAGCAGAAAATCCACGCCTTTTTTATCCACCAGCCGGCAAACGGTTAGCAGGATTCTTGCGTCCTGTGCAATCCCGTATTTCCGGAGAAATATATCTTTTTGGAAGGTATCCGGGCGGGAAAAAAATTCCGCATCCACTCCGCCCACCAGCATTTCGATGTTTTGCGGATGGATTCCATGGACGGTAAGCATTTTCTGCGTATATTTACTATTGGCCAGAATCAGGCTGGCTTCCCGGGCGGATTCCACCGTTTTACGGAGCCGGGTTTTACGCAAGAGAATTTCCACCCATTCCGGCTTGTGCATCTTCCGGAAATAATTATAGAGCGGTCTTTCTATGGCGGGCAGGGCGACAATCCGGCTTCCCCAGGAATACGGATACACAATCCAGGGACGCAGGATGTCGTTGCCCACAGATCGGCAGACTGTCCGGATTCCGGTTGTTTTTTGCAATATTCCATAGAAAATGGTGCTGGCATAAATCCAGTCCGGGGAATTTTTTTTTGCGTATTCAGTTAATAGCCGTATATTGTACATATAGGAAATCCGGGACAGGACGCGGTGGACCGGGAACGGAAGTGATCCATCCGTTTTCCGGCATTCTTCGCTTTCCTCATGGCAGCGGTAGGTGAAAACCTGGATTTGTGAACCCATTTCATGAATGAGGCGTCCCAGAAGCAGTGCGTGGGTTTGCATCCCGCCGATGCCGGGGGGGAATTCGGTGAAAATGGCCAGAATTTTCACGGATGGATCGGGAACCATAGTCTTTCCGTTATAGAGATATAAGGAACACGGTAAAATAGTTTTTAGTTTGGCGGTAAAAAATACGAAAATTAAAGAAGCTATGGATTATCCAATGATAAAAAAAATATTCTCCCTGATCCTATTTTCGAGCCTTTTCATAAATCCATTAGCAAAAATTTGTCCAAAAAGTGAAAAAATTTCCTATCGCATCAAAGATGGGGATACCTTATCAGAAATCGCACAAAAATACAATGTGCGGGTTGGTGATATCAGAAAATGGAATTTACTTCAGACAGGCACCCGGATTTTTTCAGGAAAAAAAATTATCATTTATACAAAATCCGGTCCGGTATCCTACTCCTTTTCCCCTTATTCCCCTCCTCATACGTTTTACACTCCCGTTAAAAGGGGAAAAATCATAAAGCATTTTAATCCTTTTGGAGATTCTCGTAATCTGGGTTTGATGTACCGTATCCCTCCCCGGACGATGGTAAAAAGTTCCGCATCGGGGAAAGTGATCAAAGTGGATTACTTAAGAGGTTACGGCCATTATGTCATGATTGATCACGGGAAGGGCTGGATTTCCATGTATTCCAATCTGTCCAGAGTGGAAGTGCGTGCCGGAAATCGCATTGGAGAGAAAGAAAATATTGGGCGGGGGGAAGAAAAATTGTTTTTTTTAATATCGTATAAAGGGGAGCCTCTGGATCCGTTGTCTCTGGGGTTGAAAAGGAGTTGATATGAACCTGCATTTCACCAACGCCACCTTAGTAACCCCGGAGAAAATCATTTCCCCTGGAGTGCTTTCCATTGAAAATGATAAAATATCCCATGTGGGACAGGAAATCCAGGGGAAAAATGGTATCACCATAAAAATCCCCGGCCTTCTGGTGTTTCCCGGCATCATTGACGGCCACGACCATCTTCTGGGAACATACATGCCCAGAGTGGGGGACAGACGGCCGTACCGGAACTGGCTGGAGTGGGACAATGATCTGAAATCTTCCCCCCATTATAAAGAACGCCAGAATATTGAATCTTCCGATTTATACTTGCTGGGAACGTACCGGCATCTGATCACCGGGGTAACATCTGTCCAGGATCATATTCCTCACTTTGTCCGGGATTTATTTAATCATAATCCTGCTGTCCGATTGGTGGATGGTTATAAAATGGCACATTCTGTCACCTCCTTTGCCCTTGCCTGGGGGAATGGAATCCGGCAGGAGCATGAGGAAGCCGTCCGGGAAAAAAAGCCGTTTATCACCCACTGCTCGGAAGGGTATGATACGGAGACCCGAAATTCGGTGGTCACTCTGGAAAAAAACGGGGCGGTATCCGAACATACCGTGCTTATCCATGGGATAGCGTTTTCCGATGCCGATATTGATCTTCTGGCAAAAAGAAAATCCAATGTTGTGTGGTGCCCGGTCTCCAACCTTTATATGTTTAACGATACCGCTCCCATAAAAAAACTGTTGGATGCCGGAGTGAACGTGATGCTGGGGACGGATTCCCCCATGAGCGGGTCGGTGAATATTTTTGAAGAAATGCTGATTGCGAAAAAATATTACTGGGAAACGTACGGGGAAGATCTGGCGGATGAAATCATTTTTAATATGCTCACCGCGAACGCCTCCAAAGGACTTTTCCGTGACGATCTGGGTTCTCTGGAAAAAGGGAAAAAGGCCGATTTTATTATTGTACGGGGGGATGTGAACCATCCGTTCAAATCTTTTGTCCGGATGAATTATTCTGATATTATGCTTGTCGTTATAGATGGGAAAGTACGTTATGGCGATGCCGGTTTTATGGAATTGTTTGAAGAGCTTGACATCCCTTTCCAGAAAGTAAAGGTGGCAGGATCGGAAAAACTGGTGAATGGGGATATTCTGGGTTTATTGAAACGTATAAGAAATGCGGTGGGATACCGCAAGGAATTGCCGTTTCTGCCCGTGGAGCCCTGGGAATAGAGAATAAATGGGAAGCCCAAAAATAAGAAATTATAAATCCGGATCTGTCATCTATTTTGAGGGTGATATGGGAACGGAAATTTATGTCCTCCAGAATGGGAGGATTCTTCTCACGTCCGTGGATATTGGCACCAATGAAGATGTGAAAGAAGACGTGCAAAGAGGACAATTCTTTGGTGTCAAATCTGCCTTGGGGCGGTATCCCCGGGAGGATACGGCACAGGTACTGACAGATTCCGTCGTGCTGGTCTTTCAGGTGGATGACTTTGAGGAATTGAGCCTCCGCAATCCCAGGGTGGTACTCCAGATGCTCAAGGTGTTTTCCAGCCAGCTTAGGAAAATCCATCGGAAAGTGCGGGAATTTCTGGGTGAAGACCACCAGCAGGACTCTTCTGTGGAGCTTTTGAAAGTGGCGGAGCATTATTATAAAACAAAAAGAAACGATCATGCCCTCCATGCCTTTGAGGCCTATATCCGTCACTATGCCAATGGTTCGTTCATAGACCGTGCCAAAAGTATGGCACACATGATTAAGAAGGGGGATCCATATCCCGCCCACCTTCCCCCCATTGAGTCCGAAGTGGATAAGTTAAAATCCATTAGCTCTTCCGGCAAGACAAATGCCGATCTTTTGGGTACACCTCCGATGCAGTCAGAATCGCTGGCTCCACCTCCCCTGGAAGGGATGGAGGAATCCGGGGAAAGTGTATCCACATACTATTATGACGCACTCAATGCTTTTTCCAAACAGGATTATGAAAAATCCATCGAGCTGTACCAGAAAGTGTTTTCCATAAAAAACATGAAAGGGGAATCTGACCGGAAAATTGTGGAGAAAGCCCAATTTGATCTGGGGAAGGCATATCTGAAAGCTAAAAAATTAAAAGAAGCAGAATCTCAGTTCACCCAGTTCATAAAAAAATATCCAAACAGCGAAAACTATAAAAAAGCTTTTATACATATAGCCGAAGTTTATATATCCAAAGGGGATAAAGCCCGGGCGACAGCAGTGCTGCAAAAGGCGGTGACTATGGTTCCGGCGGACGCGGATACAAAAAAAGCAAAGGAATTACTGGTAAAACTGAAATAATATGTTAGGTGCGGGATTATACAATAAATTTGGCAAGGAATACAAGCCGGGGGAGATCATCTTCAGTGAATTTGAGCCCGGTAATGATTTTTATTTAATCCAGAGCGGAAGGGTGAAGATCACAAAAATTGTAAAAGATAAAGAAAAAACCATGGATGTTCTGGAAACAGGAGATATGTTCGGAGAAATGGCCATCCTGGAAGAACAGCCCAGATCGGCTTCTGCCATTGCGATGGATAATGTCTCTCTGTTGCATTTCAACAGGGAAAACTTTGTTTCTCTGATGACCTCCCAGCCACAATTAGCGTTGAAACTTCTGGTGGTTTTTTCCCGTAGAATTTATGATGCCCGGCGACGGGTGATGATTCTTCTTCTGGATGACCCCCAGGCGAAAGTGGCGGATGTGATTCTGATGCTCAGCGAAAAGGAAGCCAATCACAAAGATTTATCAGAGATTACGCTTATGGTGAGTGTGGAAGACATCGCTAACTGGTGTGCGGAGCCGGTGGCAAAAATTCAGGAAGTTATCTCCGGTTATATAAAAAACCAAAAAATGGAGTTGTATCCGGACAAGTTAGTGGTCCATAATCTGCGTGACCTCCGCAGGATTGTGGAAATTAAACGGAAAAGTCGGTCATTATAGGTAAACTGGTATTATAAAAATGCCGATGTATTAGAATAAGGGGAAAAGTATGAAAATAAAAATAACGATGGCTTTATTGGTAATGATGAGCGGTTATATTCTTTATGCACAGGCACCGGATAAGAAAAATGAGGATGATTCTGCCAAAGCCGGAGAAACCATTCCGCTAAAGGGTGGATCTCTCTATGACGAACGCTTTGGTTTGGAAAAATTTTCCTTTTACAAAAAATATGCATCCAGCGGAAAAGGGGAAATTCTGGAAATGTATTTTGATATTGTCAACCATACAGATCAGAAAGTAAATCTGAAAATGTATGTTTTCTCTGTCTGCGAAAGGGATAAAGTAACCCCCCAGAGAGATTACAAAGGTGGATATCCTAACTGGCGTAAAAGGGATTTTGAGAGAGAAAGTATTATTATTAGAAATTTTTACAGTATTCCGGAGCTGGATAAAGAAAAAGTGAAGGAATGGGCCATTGATACCCGCATTGAATTGAATAACCAGAGAGAAGAAAAAGAAAAGCTGTCCATGAACAAAGAGACCATGATGAAATCCTATGATGTGGATTTGATTGATTATATCAGCTTTGCGGAAAAAAATATCGAAAATGGGGTGGATGTGCTCCTGAGGGGAAGTGAGGAAAGCCAGGAAACCGCAAAAACCTCTATTGGTGGGGATAACTACCAGATGTTCCAGAATCCCCGGAAAACAACAATTATTGCCCACATGTTCTCCAAATTCAGAAAAGACTATTCCTTTTTCAACAGGATTGGCGTGATTCTTTATGACGTGGATCAGAAAAAAGTGGTTTACCGTCAGTTTTTTGTCATCAATCCAAACATGAAAATCCGCTGATCGGTATTTGCGTCCGGGGGACGGCTATCCCCGGATGCAAAAATATTCTTTAAAATTAAAATTATTCTGTTAATTTTCCCATTCTCTATGGGATATTGAAACCCAGTAGTATTTTTAGCGACGATGGGGGATTTTGGAATGAAATTGACGGGACATCTGCAATAGAAATTGTACCCGCGTTGCACCCGTAGCTCAGAGGATAGAGCATCGGACTTCGAATCCGTGCGTCGGGGGTTCAAGTCCCTCCGGGTGCGTAAGCCAAAAATGGTTTGACATAGCAGCGAGCGTGGTGAAATTGGTAGACACGCTAGATTTAGGTTCTAGTGCCATCGGCGTGGGGGTTCAAGTCCCTTCGCTCGCAAAGTCGCGGGAATAGCTCAGTGGTAGAGCATCTCCTTGCCAAGGAGAGGGTCGCGGGTTCAAATCCCGTTTCCCGCTAAAAAATCAAGAAAAAAACCCCAAAAACCAACAGGAAATGAAGAAAAACGCCCAAAAACCGGCGTTTTTTTTTGTTTTTCCGCTTGTTTTTCTGTTTCCCGGATTTCTCGTAGCATTTGGTAGCAAAAAACGATCACAATAGGGGAAAATAAATGAAATATAATATTTATAAACGCAGACTAAAACATGGTACGTTTTTTTATGTACGGTTCAAAAACGCAGACGGCACATATTCCCAAGCAATAAACACCGGCAAGAAAACCCGGCGGGATGCTATGGCATACGCAGATTTTATTTTGGCCAAAAATAACAAGATACCCGGAGACGATGTGCATTTTGAGGTTTTCGCGGATGGGTTTTTTATGCCGGGCTCCGATTATGTATCCCTGAATAGGCATCTCCGGGAAGACTATTTAAAAAACCGCCAATCAGTTTTAATAAACCATATTATGCCTTTTTTTAAAAATTATCGGATGGGAGAAATAAACCGCGTTACCATCGACGATTTTAAAATAAGCCTATCCAGCCGTGGGATGTCTACCAGCCTTTTAAACCGCATTTTGCGGACGCTGGGAATCATTCTAAACTTTGCAGAGGATCGGGGAATAATGGAAAAAACCCCTCGCATAAAAAGCGAAAAAGACAAGCCTTATAAGCCCATTGATATGCTAACAGAGGATGAAGCAAGCCAGCTTTTTTCCATTCCATGGATGACCCCGGCGAGCTATTCCCACCCGGCAAGACCGGAAACCGCTGGACGGCTGGGGAATTTAATTGCATCGGAAACGGGTTTACGTTTGGGAGAAATCCAAGGTTTACTGATTGGGGATATAAAATTTTCCGATGGGTTTATTGATATAAACAAGGGCTGGAATAATCATTTAAACAAAATGAATCCAACGCCAAAAAACGGAAAATCCCGCCTGGTTCCGTTGACTAACAAACTGGCCGGGGAATTGCTTTCATATCTGAAAAACCACCACCCGGATGGGATGAATCAAACCGCCTTTTTATTCCCAGCGGAAAAGACACCCGGCAAGCCAATGGAAAAAAAAATATTTGTCCGGAGTTTAGAAAACGCATTGCAAAAAATAGGAATATCCCCAGAAGAGAGGAAACGCCGGGGAATTCATTTCCACTCATGGCGGTATGTGGCCAATTCAAGGTTGATAAACAAAGGCATCCCGCTCCCAAACATCCAAGCTATTATTGGCCATCTTTCCGATAGAATGACCGCCCGCTATCACATAATAAGCAAAAAGGATTTGCAGAATATTAAACGTATTTTAGACCAAGAAACCCCGGCCTTGTACGATAAAACGCCCGTAGAAAATGAATTGCCCGGAATGATGAAAGATATTACCCCGGACAAAGGAAGCCCGGAAAACGCCCTTTCCGTGCATTCTGGCTGGTTTTTAATCTGCACTTAACACCTGCATAGTTTTTTTACTTTGTTTGGTACTTTCCATTTGTTTACCATCCTTTGTCATGTTATACATAATCTTACATTAGATATAATATGAAAAATCGGCAAAAAATTCTGCTTAGCTAAGCTACAATAAGCTAAGTCATGGATTCTGCAAGGCCGGAATAAGCTAAGCCTTGGATTTCTATAAGCTAAGCCTTGGATTTCACAAGTCGGAAGCTTAGCTAAGTTAGTCTTGGATTTTGTGCTTTTACTTATAGTCTAAGATGCAGGCCGGGCGTCAGCCCGACGGCCTGCTGTTTGTTATATATATGTTTGTTTAAGGCAAACCCCAAAATACCGGACTTTCCCGGCAAAGTACCGGACTTTCCCGGCAGAAATACCGGACTTTCCCGGCAAGGCAAGACAAAAAAACGGCCAAAATGATCATCCTTTTTCGGGCTTTGGGCTGCTAAGATAAACCTGAAAACCGCCATCCAGCCTTTTCCCGGCCATTGGAGTAATGCCAAAATCCATCCCAAGATAATCCTGAATTTCGTTTAAAAAAATATCCGTGTCCTGGACAGTCAATAAAAACTCGGAGGATGCTCGTTTCCAAGCAAAGTTTCTCGCTTGCTCTTGAGTAAAAAAAATGCCATCTCGATTTTTTCCTGGGATTTGAAGAAAATTGTTTTTTGAGGCTATTGCATACACGACCAGCCACCGGGCGGTTTTTGCCTGAATAAAAGTTCGGTTGGGGAATTTTTTCCCTGCCAATGACCGGCCAAAATGGATCAAAGAAAATAAGCTTTGCGGAATTTGTAACCATCCGCCATCGCTTTCGATTCTGTCATTAATCGGGAAAAATGATTTTTCGAGACGGATTTCATATTGATAATTGTAGCCGTTCTGGTAAAAACCCTTTTTATTTTTGGGGAGAATTTTTTTTCTTATTATCCGGATTGGAACGGATTGAAAAATATATAGCATCCCGTCGCTTGTCTCTGTTTTTAGAATCTGCGGAAAATCGCCGAAATCCATCATGTGATTTAATTTTTTGGTCACATAATCAATAGTTTCCCCGGTCATTTTTTTTCCGTGACGTAGAAATCCGGAATATTGGTGTGGATAATCAATAGTTTCCCCGGTCATTTTTTTTCCGTGACCCGTTTCAGTCAAGAGCTGGGAAAAAACCAACTGATGGAATTCATCGGAGGATAGGGAAATATTTATTTCTTGAATTGTAGTTTCTCCCGTTGCAAGATTGGTAAACTTTCCGATAGAAATTTTGTCCCGGCTGAATTTTGCGGAGACCAATTGATTATATGTTGCACCACCAATGTCGAAAAGAATATCATGATGGATTGAATATTTCAGTGTTTCAATTTTATTTAAAGTCAAAATGTCATCACTGGTAATTTCATATTCGGAATATTTCCCGTCCTCATTCCTGTAGAAATATCCGGGATTCCTTAAAAAATCCCGGATTATTTTTTTCTGGTCTATCATAGGATAGATCAGCCCATTAGGAAGAACCGATGTATTTGGCGTAAATTTTTTCACGAATCACCTCCATTCAGGGAAGCAAGAAAAGAAATTTTCTCCCCTGCTTTCCCTGTTCCGGGTTCTTCTGTCTTTTTCTTGCCTTTGTTGCCTTTGTTGCCTTTGTTCTTGCTCTCATTTTCGTCTGATTTGAATTTTTCAGCTAAAAGCCTTTTAAATTCTGCCTCGATTATAGGATCATTTATCGCCTTAAAATCTTGTTGTGTAGCTTTGCTCTCAGAATACTCAAAGGCTCCGCTTCGTTTTTTCAAAATGAAAAACTGTTCTTGTTTGGCAGCGAGCATTTTATTTTTTTTCAAGGTCATTAAAATAAAACTGGCGTCGTTATTTTCGTGGCCTATCAGATCAAAATAAATATCTGCTGCCTGCTCATTTGCGACACCACCCATCGCAGCCTTAGCGGATAAATCAGCTTTTGCCCTTGTATTTTGAGACAAAAGAAAAATTAAAATTTTATTCCTTTTTCCAATGTCTTTTATGGCATTTACAAAATTTCCATAGGTCTTAAATTCAAAAGCATCAGCGGGATCAATTTTTTGTACATAATCAAGTACAAAAAAGATTTTATCTCTCCCTGTTTCCTCTCGCAATTTTTCGGCAATTTTTTCAAAATCAGAAAGGTTCACTTTTTCTTTGACACGGAAAACCTTTCCCAGTTCAGCGGGATAACTATTTGCGGAAACAATTGCCTTAAATCTGCTCTGTGTTAACGTTACATCGTCATCTGCAGAAAAATAAATCCCAGCGGTGTCCGTGTTAGATGCGACCAAGTCAAAACCAAGAGATGCAGCAAAAAAACTTTTTCCACCTCCGGGATCGCCTGAAATAAAAACCAGCTTCCCTGGGGCAAAAAGGACACCTCTTTTGCTCAAGTGTTCATGTGTGACTAAAACAAAAGGGTCTTGATTTTCTATGGGCAGCGGGTTGTTTATAACGTCATACCCAGTCAGCGGCTCATCCGTTTCCTCTGTCAGGTCAGGATCAATAAACTTTACAATTTCCTCCCGGGTAAACCCCTTTTTTTTCAGGACATCCTATCATCAATCTTGAAGTGCAACACTTAAACCATAGAAAACCTCGTAAGGA